>JBEKXB010000024.1:0-39782 GCA_049512455.1 Solirubrobacteraceae bacterium
GCGCGTCACCGCGTTCTGCGCAACCACCGAACACTTCGCCACGCCCCCAAACCACCCCGCGAGCAGGCACAACGCCCAGCTCAGCGCGTCACTTCACCACCCAACCGCGAGGAGACCCGAATTTTCCGCCATTCAGACGGCTGCGATCCTCGGAAACCTTTTCGAGGAAGATCCTATTTTGAGTCCAACGGAGAGCCAGGGCTGTAGTGGCTGTGGCTACGGCCTTGCTCAATGGACTACTACATGAGTGGTGCGTATCCGGTTGATTCCGTTTCGGTCAGGCGGCACGGCGGGTGATCTGGCGGTAGGTCGTGGGCGGGTGTACGGCGCTCAGTCCAAGGAGGGTCTGGAAGGCGGCCATTGGAGTGTCGCGGCGGTTGTGGCGAAAGACGTACTCGTCGAGGTAGACGGGCAGGTGCTCGTCGCTGACGCCGCGGTGGGTGCCGTGCATCCACGCCTTGAGGTTGGAGATCGCTCGATGGGCGCGCGGCAAGAGCTGCTCGCCGGGCGCCGCAGCCCCCTGAGGCCGGCGTCGGTGGTCGTAGCCGTGCTTGGTCAGGACGCGGTAGGACTGTAGCCCGTCGGTGTGGACGATCGCGCCCTTCTCGGTCGTGGTGAGGGTGAAGTCGCGCAGCGTCGGCCCGGAGGAGTCGGGCAGCGCCGCCAGCCGCAGGCGCCCCGAGCCGGCCCCGCGGACCTCGATCGCGACCCCTACAAGCGCCTTCTTGCCGCGCTGGCGACTGCCCTTGAGGCCTTCCTCGTAGCCACCGAGCCAGAATGCTCAATCTCGACCTCATGCTTCAAGAGTTCGCGCTCGGGGGCGACCATCGCACGGCGCAGCTTCTGGAGGATCAACCAAGCAGTCTCGTAGCGCGACAGACCGAGCTGGCGCTGGAGTTGCCTGGCGGAGATCCCCGGATGGTGCGTGGCGACCAGATAGGCTGCCCAGAACCACGTCCGCAGCGGCGTGTGTGTCCCGTGCATCACCGTCCCCGCCGTCGCAGAGGTCTGCTGAGCGCAGTCCTTGCACTGCCACAGCAGCCGGCCGCGGTGCATCTCGCCCGCCCGCACTGACCCACACGCCGGACTGACGAACCCATCCGGCCAGCGTGAGGCGAACAGATACTCGCGGCAAGCCCTTTCGCTCGCGAACCGATCCTGGAACTCCAAGATGCTCAAAGGGTACGAAGGCCGCGGCACCTCGCGAAACTACACGTCACCCCAGACGGAACGAACCGGATACGCACCACTCATCTAGTTGCCTGAGCTGCGGCGGCGACGGCGCCAAGGCGTTCGGGCGAACAAAAGCCGCGGAGCCGTGCGAGCATGAAGCGATGGGCGCGATTGCCGGTCGTTGGGGGCCTGTGCTCGTGGGTGAACGCGTTCGCCTGGAGCCGATTGATTCGCGCCTGGCCCGCGCGATGCTGGCCGGTAGGCCGCGCCCGGATCTCCCGTGGGAGGACGGCTTCCCGATGTCGCCGGTGTTGGACATCGCTCGGACGATCGCGTCGGCGAGCGGCTCGCCTGGACCGTTCACGGCGTACGTCATCATCCGGCAATCCGACGGCGTGGCGGTCGGCGATGCGGGATTCCATGGGCCGCCCAGCGCTGGCGGAGAGGTCGAGATCGGGTACGCGCTCGTGCCGGCCGCGCGCGGTGCGGGCTTCGCTCACGAAGCTGCACAACTCCTCGTCGTCTGGGCGCGGAGCCAACCCGGCGTCCGCGCCATCACAGCGCGTGTCGATCGTGGCAACGTTCCCTCTCGGCGTGTGCTGCAGCGCCTTGGGTTCGCGCTGCACGGCGACGAAGACGGCATGCAACGGTACGTTCTCCCGGGCACTGCGGTGTGACGATCCCTGTCGCGCCCCGACGCGATCCCCCGAGTGGCGGCTAGCCAATCGTCAAGCGGAAGACGGGATGGTCTGGCGCGAGATGGCGAAGCTCGTCATCGGTGGCGTTCGGGCCGACGCCAGCGAAGAACGCCGCGACCTCGAGCTTCCACTTCGCCAGGTAGGCCCGCAAGATGAGCGGCTTCTCATCGTCGGTGAGCTCGAGCGCCGTGAACGATTCGCTGCGCCTGCCAACAAGCAGTCGCCCGTGACCGCTCACGCGCAGATTCTTGACCCATTGCGTATGACCGCGCGGTGCGACCAGGTACGCAGCGCCGTTGTAGCGGAGCAGATTGACCGGCGTCGTTCGCCATTCGCCCGATTTGCGTCCCTGGACCGCGAGCACACGCGAGCCGTACACACTGACACCGCTCCGCGTGAGCCCGGCGACAACCCGGTTGAAGACGTGCTTCGTGAACCAACCCGGCCGCTGGTAGTGCTCGGACACCGCGCCATTCTGCCACGCGACGTCAGCGTCGAGTCGGAGCGACGCGCTGGAGGGGTGGTGGAGGGTAGGCTGCGCGGTGGCGTGCGGCGATCCTCGATCATTCTCGTGGCCGGCTTGCTCGCCCTCGGCCTGCTCGCGGCGCCAGCCTCCGGCGAGGTGCTGGTGGCGCATGCGATCGACGGTCCGAACGCCAACATCGAGGCGGTCGGGGGTGTCGCCCTCGCGCGGGATGGCACCGGCGGCATCGTCTACACCGAGCTCGTTGGTGGTGTCTCGCACGTCTTCGTCTCAACGCTCGCCGTTGGGGTCTGGAGCCCGCCCACCGAGCTCGACCCGAGCGTCACGACGCCCGACAGCCAGCCGGTCATCGCTGCGTCCGACGGCGGGCGTCTGGCGGTCGTCTGGATCAGCGGTGGTGAGCTGTTCGGCGCGGTGCAGGCCGGCGGGACGACCAGCTGGACGGCGCCGCAACTGATCGCGCCGGCAACCGACGATCCCGCGATCGCGATGAGCATTCACGGCACGGCCTACGTCGCTTACGTCGCGCCCGACGCCGGTGGCAGCGACATCGACGTGGCGCGGCTGGACTTGTACTCGACGACGTTTGTCCCGCTCGCCGGCGCGCTCAACGCCTCGCCGGCATCCGACGCCGGCGGCGGGCCTGACGAGCAGCCGTCGATCGCGGTCGCGGCCGATGGTACCGGGCTCGTCGCGTGGGGCGAGACCGACAGCGGCGTGACCAACGTGTGGGTGCGCCGCGTCTACCAACTGAACGAGAGCAGCGTCAGCAACGAGGCGTCCCTTGTCACATTCGCGGGGGCGACCGACGGAGCGGCCGACAGCCCGGTGGTCTCGATCAGCGACGACTCCAACGTCGGCTGGGTTGGCTTCCGCCAGACGTTCGAGGTTGGTAGCACGGCGGTCTCGCGCGTACTCGTGGAGAAGCTGCTCGGCGACGTGCTGCAGGCGCCCGTGCTCGCCGACTCGCTGGGCGTTTCGCTTCCGGGCTCCGGCTCCGCGCTGGCGCCAAGCTTGCAGGTCAACGGCGACGGTGCAGGCCTGTTGGCGAGCGAGCTGTCCGGTACGAACGCGCTGGCTGTTGCGACGCTCGGCGAGCCCGGCGATCCTGCCGGCAGCTGGAACGCGGGAGGGCTCGGTGGTGGCGGCGCCAGCAGCGTTGCCCCCAACCCGGTCGTGGCGTTGTCGCGCAACGGTGACGGGCTCGTCGCGTTCACGCCGACCACGGGGGTGCTCGACGGATTGCCCTACGCCAACGGGAAGGCCGGCCCGGCTCTCACGCTGACGAGTCCCGGGCTTGGGCCGCTCCAGCCACAGGACGGCGTTGCCGCCTCGGCCGACGGCGGCGGCGCCACGGTCGTTGGGTTTGTGCAGGGATCGCCGGGAGCGCTCGCTGTGGCTGTCGCCGCGAACGTCCCGCCGCCCAGCCATCCGTGGATGAACTACACCGAGGCTGAGCTGCGCACCTCGAAGCCGACGCTCACATGGGGCGCATCGGCGGAGAGCTGGATGCCGATCACCTACCAGGTACTGATCGACGGGAAGCTCGTCGGGACCACCCCGGTCGCCAAGTTCGCGGTCATGAAGGCGCTCAAGCGCGGGATCCACACATGGCAGGTGATCGCGATCGACGGACTGGGCCAGAAGACGAAGTCGTCCGTGCTGATCCTGCGAATCAAGGTGTCTCCGTCGGGCAAGCTCACGCCCGGGTGACGGTTCCAGCGTGACCGTCGAGCTGCAGGCGGGCGGGAAGACCTACGTGCTGGGCGTGCGCCCGTGGCTGATGGGCATCGTCAACGCGACGCCCGACAGCTTCTCCGACGCCGGGCTGCATCCCACGGTGGAAGCGCGGCTTGCGCTCGCTCGCGAGCTGCTGGACGCCGGCGCCGACGTGATCGACATCGGCGGCGAGTCGGGTCGCACGAACCTGCCGCCGGTCGGGGCGGAGGAGGAGATCGAGCGCGTCGCGCCGCTGATCGAGCGGGTCGTGGCCGAGCTGGGCGCGATCGTCTCCGTCGACACGTACAAGCCTGCGGTCGCTGCCGCCGCAGTGGCGGCAGGCGCGGTGATCGTCAACGACGTGAGCGGGTTGCGCGATCCGGGCCTTGCCGACGTCTGTGCGCATGGCGGCGCAGCGCTGATCGTGATGCACACCAGCGCGCCGCCGAAACAGCGCTTGCAGGATCCCGGCCTCTACGAGGACGTCGTCGAGGAGGTGCTCGCCTTTCTCGCCGGGCGGATCGCCGTGGCGCGCGACCGCGGTCTGACGGAGGAGGCGCTGATCGTCGATCCCGGTCCGGACTTCACGAAGACTCCGGCGCAGACGATCGAGCTGCTGCGCGGCGGTGAGCGCTTGCACCAGTTCGGGCGCCCCGTGCTGATGGCGCTGTCGCGCAAGGACTTCATCGGTGCGCTGACTGGACGCGTCCCGCGCGATCGCGGCGCGGGCACGCTTGCCGCGATCGCCCACGGCCTCGATATCGGAGCGCACATCTTTCGCGTGCACGATGTCGCAGCTGCGAGCGACTTCATCACCGTGCGGTCTGCGCTCCGCGGCGAGCTGGATATCGCGCCCGCCACGATGCTGCCTGACGAGCTGCGCTCGCAGTCGCCGCCCGAGCGCGTAAGCTAGACGTGCGCTAGGCGTGCGCCGCACGCTCGCGAGGGGTGCCGGCAGCTGACATCAACGCCGCCGGACGCCTACCACCCATCACGAAGGGAACATGCATGTCGATCATCAACGTCGAGGATCTCGAGGCAAGCCCGCTCGCCGACCTTCACGCAATCGCTTCGGCGCTCGGAATAGATGGCTTTCGCGGTCTGCGAAAGCCCGATCTCGCGGAGGCGATAGTCGCCCGCCAGGGTGGAGGCGGCGGCGCTTCCGCCGGCGCAGCGCCGGCGGCAGACGATGCGCCCAGCCGCTCCGGCCGTCCGCCGCGCCGGCGCCGCAGCCGCCCGCGCGACGGCGAGAGCGGCGAGAACGGAGCGGCACCGGTGGCCGCCGCGAGCGCCGTCCCAGCGCCGTCAGCGGCACCCGTCGTGGTCGATGGCGTGGTCGAGCTGCTCGCCAACGGGTCCGGCTTCGTCAGGCCGGACGGCGCCGAGAACAGCGACAGCGACGTCTACGTCTCGGCCGCCCAGGCACGGCGCTGCGAGCTTGTGGCTGGTGACCGCATCAGCGGCCCGGTGCGTCCGGCGCGTCGCTCCGAGCGTCACCCGTCGCTGATCCGCATCGACACGATCAATGGCGTCGCCGCTGACGAGGCGGTGCACGGCACGCGGATCGACGACATCGAGGTGGACTGGCCGAGCGAGCGCATCGCGCTCGGCTCGGATGATGCAATCCTCGCGGAGATCGAGCGCGTCGCACCGTTTGGACACGGCTCCCGTGTGCTGATCAGCGGTCCGTCGCGCTCCGGCAAGACGCTTGTCCTCGGCCGCCTCGCCGCCGCGCTGGCGTCAATCGAGGGGCTCGACGTCGAGCTGGTTGCGGTCGGTGTGCGCCCCGAGGAGCTGAGCGAGTACAAGACGCTCGCGTACACCAGCGAGGGTGGCCAGACGTTTGCCGCGTCGAGTGACGCACGCGGCTCGCTCGTCGAGCAGGCGGTTGAGCGCGGTCGGCGGATCGCGCTGCGCGGCGGCAACGCGATCCTGCTCATCGACACGCTTGACGGTCTCGGTGCGCTCGCCGCCCGGCACGCTCTGGCCGGCGCTCGCAACCTTCGCAGCGCGGGCTCGCTGACGATCATCGCGACGGCCAGCGAGCCGCTTGGCGGCGAGACAACGGTGATCGCGCTCGCGCCGAGCCGTGTGCCCGGCAGCCTGGATCCGGAGCGGAGTGGCACGCTCCGCAGCGAGCTCATCGTCGCTGCCAAGCCGAAACGAGCGCCGGCCAAGCCGAAGGCCGCGGCCGCGAGGGCGCCGCGCAAGCGCGCGGCGCCGGCGGCGAAGAAGCCGGCGAGCGAAGCCACGTAACGAGCTGGCCGGGGGAGCCCGGTCACAAAACGCGGCGGGATTCGTATTTAACCCATGTGAGGGTTCACGCCGCATGCAATTCCGCCCGACGCTGTAA
Source organism: Solirubrobacteraceae bacterium (assembly GCA_049512455.1). GTDB lineage: Bacteria > Actinomycetota > Thermoleophilia > Solirubrobacterales > Solirubrobacteraceae > Palsa-513. The sequence continues at coordinate 6,428 of JBEKXB010000024.1, forward strand.
CGCGGCGGTGGGGTCCGGACATTTCGTTGTCAACGGCAGCTGGAGCACATCCCCAGCGGCAACGACTAGGAACGCGCCGATCAGATGAGCCTGAACCAAGCGATGCAGCCCGAGGACCCCGACGAGCGCATCGACTCCGCGTCGCTGGCCGGAATACGGCCGTCCCGCGGCCAGGACGCCGCGCAGTCAACCGTCAGCGGCAGCGCTCTGCGTCTCGAGCTTCCGGGAGATATCAGCCTGCGGCTGCTGCGCTACTTCCTCGTGCTGTCAGTGGAGTTGCATTTCGGGCGAGCGGCAGGGCGCCTGGGCATGAGCCAACCCGCGCTCAGCCGCGCGATCATGGCGCTCGAGCGTCAACTTGACACGCGCGTGATCGACCGCAACGGCGGGCGAGCCGTCAGGCTCACCAGCACCGGGGTCATCGTTGCAGACCATGCTGCGCGGCTGCTCGATGAGCAGCGCCTGATGTTCTCCGAGCTGAACGCCATCGGCGAGCTGACGGTGCGGCCGCGGCTGCGCAGCGCCGGCTGAAGCGTCCGGCCCTACGGCCGGTAGGCGACGCGGCCCCAGGAGGGCTCGGCGGTCAGCTCGATCGGCTCGCCGCCGCGCTCCGGCTGGACGTAGGAGAAGCTGTTGGTCACGTCGCAGAAGGCGACATCGAGCTCACCTTCGCGGACGCGCTGGTCAAGCCAGGCGCCGCGGAACACGAGCCGGCGCAGCCAGTGCACGAGGGAGTGCTCAGCCGGGCCGATCAGCTCGCCCCAGCAGTCGCGCACATGCTCGCCGAGCGCCGAGGCGGGGTCCTGAATCTCACCGTTGACGGCGAGATTGACGAGATCCTCGAGCTCTGCTTCGTCGAGCCGGTCGCCGACGAATCCGAGGCGCGCCGCGGCCTGCTCGCAGCGTTCGCGGAAGTCATCCTCGTTGAAGGTGAACCGCAATTCTCCGTACTCGAGGACAAAATCCTCGCCGGAGTTGTAGTTTCCGCGACGCGCAGTATCCATGGCTCAAGAACGACCCAGCGGGCCCGTCGAGATCATATTCGGGATTCCTGCTTGGGCACTTGAGCTGCACGCTTTCTTTCAGCGCGCGCGGGGGTGCGGCTGGTCTGATCCAGCCTGCTGCAGGCCGCGGTGCGGCTGGTCTGATCTAGGCGCCGAGCACGATTCGCACGTGGTCGATGCCGCTGCTCGTCCCGGACCCGATCACGAGTGTGCCGAGGCGCGTCATGTACGCCAGCACCTTTGCGCCCTCGGGCGTATTGGCGAGCCCGAAGCTCCGCAGGAACGTGACGAGCTGGGGTAGCTGGACGATTATGTCGGGCTGCACGCTGCTGCCGAGCAGGCTGGTGGCGGTGCCGTAGCCGGCGCTGGCGCCAAGCCGGTTGCCGCTCGCGATCGCGTCAGTCAACGACGCTTTCCCGTAGGCGAAGACGATCCGCGCGCCGCTCGCCGCGACATCGATCGTGATCTGCGACCCGCTTGGCGTGACCGCGAAGCCGCTGCTGATGCCGGCGCCGGTCACGTTGCTGACAGTGAAGCTGTGGTCCGACATCCCGACCAGCGACAGCAGCGTGTGCAGCTGGGTCACGTCCGTCGATGCCGTCGAGGCGCTCTTGACGCCGAACACCAAGCCGGCCTCGAGCGTCGCGAGGTTCGCGCCCTTGGCGAACAGGCCGATGGTCGTGAGCGATCCGACGATGCGCTGGATGTTGATGCCGGTGACCTGGTTGAGCTGGGAGAGATCCTGCGAGAAGTTGGTGGTCGTCGAGGAGCCGGTCAGCGAGCTGAGCTCGCCGAGGCTGTTGATGCCCTTCGCGAGGCTCGGGCCGAGATCTGCTGAGCTGCCCAATGCGAGCCACGAGCCGGCCGGAAGGCTCGCGATCGGGTTGGTCTCGGTCGGCCCGGTCGATGCCGGCGGGTTGGTGATGCCGATGTCGAGCGTTGCGCTGGTGCCGTTGACGGTCGCCGAGGCGACCAGGATCGAGCTCGCGTACTTGTTGCGGAGCAAGGACAGGACCGCCGAATACTCCGGGTTGCTCGCGTCTGACGCTGGCACGAGCGCATCGACGAGCTTGACGAGCGGCACGTACGCCGTGAGGTCAGCGCCCGGGAGAACGCCGCTGAGGCTGTTCTTGTAGTCGCTCGAGTCGGCCAGTGACGGCGCGCCCTTGCTGACGTCGACGATCGCGTCAAACGCCTTCGCGGTGCCGACTACGACGAACTTGCCGACGACGCCGAAAAGCACGTGGCTTGTCAGATCGTCGACGTAACTGACGCCGCGGTAGCTGCCCGTCGTGCTCTTGTCAACGGGGCCGCCGCCGCTGTTTGACAGCGCGGCCTTGCTGTTGATGAACGCGGTCGCGTTGGCGGTGTTCGTCTGGTCGAACACGGCGGCGTAGCTCGGGCTCGACACCGGTCCGCTGAGCAACGCCATGCCGACCCGCGCACCGAGCCAGGGGCGGAACGTCGTCTCGTAGGACTCGCCAGCCGGCAGGCTCTTGTCGATCAGCGCGTCGAGCTTGGCGCCCGGATTGGCGATCCCGAGGAAGCGCTGCGATGCGGCGTCGATCGCCGCCGCCAGCGAGCCGGTTGGGCGCACCACGACCTGTGCGTAGGCGAGCGTGCCGGCAGGCAGCACGGCAGCCGGGTCGGCGCCGGGCCCCTGCAGCGACGACGTCGGCGTGGAGGACGAGCCACCGCAGCCGGCGATGACCAGCGCGAGGGTGCAGCCAATCGCGGCCAGTGCGCCTAGACGCACTCGACGGTGTGCTTGCAGACGACTCATCGTTCCTCCCCGATCGGCTTGCGAGCGCTCCAAGCGAGCCCGCTGTAGGTGCATATGCGCTGCGCAGCTTACTCGGATGCGGGCCCCGCTGCGGGGTGGCGGCGGTGCGGTCCGGTGTGCAGATGTGGGGCAAAGAGGGATGCAGGTATTGACAAGTGGGGAAGAATGGGGCATCCTCGCCGCAGCGAACCTGGCTGGAGGTGGTTCCTCCCGCTCCCTCCAGCCCGGTTCGAACCTTCGACGGTGAGCAATCCAAGTGGCCTTTCGCGGCTCGTTCGACTTCACACTCGACGCAAAGAACCGGCTCACGATCCCGGTCGCGTTCCGCGGTCCGTTCGCCGAGGGCGTCGTCCTTGCCCGCCTGCACGACGCCGAGAACTGCGTCTCGGTGTGGCGCACGGCGGACTTCGACGCACACCTCGCAAGTCTTCTTGAGGGACTGCACCCGCTGTCGGAGGACCACGCCACGCTGACCCGCTTCTACTGGGCGAACGCGCGCGACACCGAGCTCGATGCCGCCGGTCGTGTGATGGTCCCCGCGAACCTGATCGAGCTGACCGGGCTCGAGAAGGACGTCACCGTCAGCGGCGCCGGCAACCGGCTCGAGGTCCGCAATCGCGACACCTGGCGCAAGGTCAACGACGAGCTCGAGCGCAAGTCAAGACAGATCAGGCCGGCAGTTGGCAACACTGCTTGACATGACGATCGTCCACGTCCCCGTGCTCGCGGCCGAGCTGCTCGAGGCGCTCGAGCCGCGGCCTGGGCAGGTCGTGGTCGACTGCACCGTCGGCGGTGGCGGACATGCCCGGCTCGTCGGTGAGCGCCTCGGCCCGACGGGGACCTTGATCGGCATCGACCGCGATCCGACGGCGGCCGAGCGCTTCGACGAGATCGCGCACGAGCTTCCGTGCGAGACCAGGTTCATCCGCGGCAGCTTCGTCGACGGCCTGGCGACGCTCCACGAGGACTACCTCAGCGTTGACGCCGCGTACTTCGACCTCGGTACCTCCGCGATGCAGATCGACGCCTGGGAACGTGGCTTCTCCTACACCTACGACGCGCCGCTCGACATGCGGATGGACCAGTCGCAGGAGCGGTCGGCGCGCGAGGTGGTGGGTGAGTGGGACCAGGCCGACCTCGCGCGAATCTTCCGCGACTACGGCGAGGAGCGCTACGCCCGCCAGATCGCGCGCGCGATCGTCACCGAGCGCACGCGCGCCCCAATCTCCACGACGCTCGAGCTGGTCGAGGTCATCAAGGCGGCGGTGCCAGCGCCCGCGCGGTTCGCCTCCGGGCATCCGGCAAGGCGCGTCTTCCAGGCCATCCGGATCGCCGTCAACGACGAGCTGGATCAGCTCGACCGAGCGCTGCCGCTCGCATGGGACCTGCTCGCGCCCGGCGGCCGGCTCGCGGCGATCTCCTTCCACTCGCTGGAGGACCGTCGCGTCAAGCAGTTCTTCGCAGCCCGCTCCAGCGGCTGCACCTGCCCGCCCGGTTTGCCGGTGTGCGTGTGCGGTGCGAGCACCGAGGCGACGCTGCCGCGCCGCCGCGCGGTCTTCGCCGGGGCGAGCGAGCTGACCCGCAACCCACGCGCCGCCAGCGCGCGTCTGCGCGTCGCCCGCAAGGTCGAGGTGGAGTCATGACTCCCGCAGCGAGCGTCGCCCGCGCCAGGCCCGCCACGGCACCCGCGCGCGCCCCGCTCCGCCAGCCGATTGCGCCGCGCCGCGTCTCCGGCCCGGCCCGTCACCCGCGGGCGGCACCGCTCCCGCCGCCGAGCGCCGGCCGCGTCGTAGTCCGAATCCTCGACGCACCGTTCCTCGACCGCCTGATCCGCGGTCGCACGTGGATCGCGATCGTCGCCTTCGCGCTGCTCGGGATCGTCGCGATGCAGGTCGCGATCCTGCGGCTCGGCGCGAGCATCGGCAGCGACGTCACCCAGATCGAGCATCTGACGGCGCAGAACGAGCTCGCCGGCGCGCGGATCGCCGCACTCCAGCCCCCGCGCAACATCGCCACGCAAGCCGCCGCGCTCGGCATGACCTACCCACCGGCGGGCGACATTCCCTACCTCACCTTCAACCCTGGCGACCCCGCGCTCGCGGCGCGATCGATGACCGATCCGACCGCCGTGTTCGTCGCGCCCGCCGCACCGAGCCTCACCGCGCCGCTCACGTCGTCGACCACTGCGGCGAGCAGCCAGTCGCCGGCGCCCGCATCGGCTACCACGACAAGCTCCAGCTCCACGACAACCGCGGGTGCGACGTCCACCAGCGCCACAACTCCCACCTCAACCACCACAACCACCACGACGCCGGCTGCCAGTAGTCCTGCGAACGGTGGCCCGGCGACCGGCGGGGCCACGGCGGCGCCGACGAGCGCCGCCGCGGGCGGCGCTGTGAGCGCCGCGGGCGGAGCCTCCCCGGCCGCTGGATAGACCAGCCATGGCGCTCTCGCAGCGGCGAATCCGTCTGCTGTTCCTGGGGTTCGTCGCGCTGCTCGCGATCGGCGCTCTGCGCGCGCTCGACCTTGGGACGCTCCGCGCCTCAGCGCTGTCCGCGCAGGCGAACCTGCAAACGGTCAGAGACGTCCCGGTGCTCGCGGCGCGCGGCGCGATCCTCGACCGCAACGGGCAAGCACTCGCGCTCACCGAGCCGGCGGACGACATCGAGGCGTGGACGCCACAGATCACCAACCCTTATCGCGACGCCGTCGAGCTCGCACCGCTCCTTGCCACCAGCGTCGCGACCCTCACCGCGGAGCTCTCCCGGCACGCGACGAACGTGATCCTCGCCCGCCAGCTGCCCGCTGCCACGGCGCAACGCATCGCGAAGCTCAACATCAACGGCGTCAGTCTGAAGGCCGACGACATCCGCGACTACCCGTGGGGCACCGTCGCCGCGCAGGTGCTCGGCGGGGTGCACTCCAACGGCTCGGGCGCCGGGGGCGTCGAGTTCGAGTACAACCGCCAGCTGGCCGGCCACGACGGCTACAGCCGGGTCGTCTCGGCAGCCAACGGCACGCCGATCGGTGTCAGCGACCCGCGCACGGCCCGTCCCGGCGAGACGGTCCAGCTGACGATCGACGCTCAGCTCCAGCAGGAAGTCGAGAGCGTCCTGGCGGGCGTTGGCCAGCAGTACCAGCCCGTCAGCGCCACGGCGATCCTGCTCGTCCCAAGCACCGGGGCGGTGCTTGCGCTCGCGAACTGGCCCGCCGTCAACGCGAACCGGGTGGGCACGGACTACGCCTGGGAAGACCACGCGATCGAGCTCAACTACGAGCCCGGCTCGACGTTCAAGATCGTCGCCGTCGGTGGCGCGCTGTCCGACGGGCTCATCACCCCGAGCACGCCGTTCTACATCCCCTCGCAGCTCACCTTCGACACCCGCACGATCAACGACTCGACTCCGCATCCCGACGAAACGCTCACGACAACCGGGATCGTCGCCCAGTCGAGCAACATCGGCGCCGTCGAGATCGGTCAGAAGCTCGGCACCGACCAGTTCGCCGACTGGGTCAGGCGCTTTGGCTTCGGCGCCCCGACCGGCATCAACCTCCCCGGTGAGAACGAGGGGCTCGTCCCGTCGCTCAGCCAGTACAACAACTTCTCGATGGGCAACCTGCCATTCGGGCAGGGCGAGTCGGTCACCCCGATGCAGATGGCGACGGCCTACGCGGCGATCGCCAACGGCGGCATCCTGCGTCCGCCGCACGTCGTCTCCTCGATCGGTGGCGTGGCCCAACCGGAGCCGCGCGGCAAGCGCATCCTGAGCCCCGCCGTCGCCTCCGAGATGCGCACGATCCTCGAAGCGGTTCTCCAACCGGGTGGCACCGCGTCGGAGATCTCGATCCCCGGCTACACGCTCGCGGGCAAGACGGGCACCGCCAACATCGCGATCCCGGGCGGCTACTCCGACACCAGATACGTGGCCTCGTTCATCGGTTTCGCTCCCGCGCAGGATCCGAAGATCGAGCTCGCCGTGATCGTCGATCAGCCCTCGGACGGAGCGATCTACGGCACCGACGCACCGGCGCACGCCTGGCAGACGATCATGGAATGGGCGTTGCGTTACCTCAAGATCCCGCCGGGCTAGCAGTCCTCTCCAGCCGCCCGCTCATAGACTGCGTCCCAGATGCTGCTGTCGCAGATCAGCGAAGGCGGAGCCCCGGTCGAGATCAGCTCGCTCGCCTACGACAGTCGCTCCGTCGCCCCCCAGTCGCTGTTCTTCTGCGTCCCCGGCAGCCACAGCGACGGCCATGACCACGCCGCCACCGCGGTCGAGCGTGGCGCGAGCGCGCTCGTCGTCGAGCGCCCGCTCGGCCTGGATGTGCCTGAGCTGATCGTCCCGTCGGTCCGCGCGGCGATGGCGGGCCTCGCCGCCCGCTTCTACGGCGATCCCAGCGCCGCCCTGCGGGTGATCGGCGTTACCGGCACCAACGGCAAGACGACGACGACCTTTCTGATCCGCGCGCTGCTCGAAGCGGCGGGGCAGCGCTGCGGCCTGCTCGGCACCGTGAAATCGGTGATCGGCGGCGTCGAGGGCGCCGTCATCCACACCACGCCGGAGGCGATCGACCTGCAGCGGAGCCTTGCGGCGATGCGCGACGCCGGTGACGTGGCGTGCGCAATGGAGGTCTCATCGCACGCCCTCACACTGCACCGGACCGACGCGATCCACTTTGCCGCAGCCGTCTTCACCAACCTGACGCGCGACCACCTCGACTTCCACGGCACGATGGACGACTACTTCGCCGCCAAGCGCGCCCTCTTCGACGCCGCTCCCGGCCTCGCCGTCGTCGGCCTCGACGATTCCTACGGCGCGCGCATCGCGGGCGAGCTGGCGCAGGTCACCACGTTCGCCCTGGACGGGCCGGCCGACTACCGCGCGCTCGACATCCACTCCGAGATCGCGGCAGCGCATTTCACCCTCGCGACGCCGGACGGCGAGCGCGCCGTGCGGACGCGCCTGCCGGGCCGCTTCAACGTGTGCAACACGCTTGCGGCGGTCGCGGTGGCGCACGGACTCGGCATCTCACTCGATGAGATCGCGGACGCGCTGCCGCACATCGAGCCGGCGCCCGGCCGCTTCCAGGCGCTCGACGAAGGCCAGCCGTTCGCCGTCCTCGTCGACTACGCCCACACGCCCGACTCGCTGGAGAACGTGCTGCGCGCCGCCCGCGAGCTGACGGGCGGGCGTGTGGTCTGCGTCTTCGGCTGCGGCGGCGATCGCGACCGCGGCAAGCGCCCCGAGATGGGGCGGCTCGCCAGCCAGCTCGCCGACGTCACGATCGTCACCTCCGACAACCCGCGCTCCGAGTCGCCCGAGGCGATCATCGACGAGATCCTTGCCGGCGCGCCGACGTCCGCCGGCCCGCCGCCCGAGGTGATCGTCGAGCGTGAGGCCGCGATCGCCCGGGCGCTGTCGATCGCCGATCCAGGCGATGTCGTCGTGATCGCCGGCAAGGGTCACGAGCAGGGGCAGGAGTTCGAGGACGGTCGCAAGGTGCCCTTCGATGACGCGACGGTGGCCCGCGAGCATCTGCGTCGTAGCGCGCTGCCAAGCCGGTGAGGGACTGGGGCACCGACCGCGTTGCGCGTGCCGCGGGTGCGCGAACGATCGCCCCGGCGCTCGGCCCCGGCGGCCCGTCGCGCGTCGTCATCGACTCCCGCGAGGTGCGGTCAGGAGATCTGTTTGTCGGGTTGGCGGGCTCGAGCTTCGATGGCGGACGCTTCACGACGAATGCGCTCGAGGCTGGGGCATGGGGCGTGCTCGTCCGCCCGGATTTCGCTCAAGGGGCGAAAGGCGGAGCGGTCCTCGTCGCGGCGGACCCGCTTGTTGCGCTTCAATCGCTGGCGAAGATCTGGAGGCGCGAACTTGGTGCTCGCGTGGTCGGGATCACGGGATCGGCGGGGAAGACCTCGACGAAGGACATCCTGGCGGCGCTGCTCTCACGGGAGCTTGCGACGGTGGCTAGCCCGGGGAATCTGAATACGGAGGTTGGGGCGCCGCTGGCGATCCTTGGCGCGCCGGCGGGCACCCGTGCGCTCGTGCTGGAGCTGGCGATGCGCGGGGCGGGCCAGATCGCGGAGCTGGCGGCGATCTGCGAGCCGGATGTCGGCATCATCGTCAACATCGGCCCAGCCCACCTCGAGCAGCTCGGCTCACTGGAGGCGATCGCCGCCGCGAAATCAGAGATGCTCGCCGCAATGGCTGCTGGTGGGACGGCGGTCATACCTTCTGACGAGCCGCTGCTCGATCCCCACCTTCCTGAGCGGCTGCGCGTCATCACCTTTGGGCCTGGAGGTGACGTCAGCGTCGTGCGAGCCGACTCCGGGGGCGTCCAGATCGACGCTCTTGGCGAGGTCGTATCGCTCGAGCCGGGCTTCCGCTCGGCGCACCTCCTGCAAGATCTGTGTGCCGCCGTGGCGGCTGCGCGGGCGCTGGATGTGGCCGTCAGCGGCGAGTACGACGTCCCCTTCTCGGGGCTGCGTGGCGAGCGCGTCGAGCTGGCCGGAGGGGTGACGATCGTCAACGACTGCTACAACGCCAATCCGATGTCGATGCGCGCCGCCCTCGAGGATCTCGCCAGCTTCACGCCAGCCGTGCGGCGCGTGGCGGTGCTCGGCGACATGCTGGAGCTCGGTGGCGAGCACGAGGCCGACTACCACCGTGCTCTCGGCGATCAGGCGACCGACGCGCGCGTGCTGCTGCTCGTCACCGTCGGCCCGCTGGCGGCGTTGGCCGGCGAGACGTTCATCGGCGGGGAGCACATCCATGCCGAGAATGCGAGCCAGGCCGCGCACCTGCTGGAGCCGCGGCTGCAGCGCGGCGATGTCGTGCTCGTCAAGGGATCGCGGGGCGTCGGTCTCGAGGACGTCGCGCTCGAGATCGCCGCGGGGCGGATGGGCGCGTGAGCGCGGCCGACACCGGATCGCAGCTCACGCGCGTGCTGATCGGCGGCACGGCGTCCCTGCTGATCTGCATCTTCCTCAGCCCCAAGTTCATCGAGTTCCTGCGCCGCCGCTCGTTCGGCCAGCAGATCCGCGACGACGGACCGCAGGGCCACCTCGCCAAGTCGGGCACGCCGACGATGGGCGGGATCATCATGGTCACGGCGCTCGCCGGGCCGTTCCTCGTTCTCTCCTACTACAGCTGGAACGCGCTCGGCGTGTTCTTCGCGACACTCGCCTGCGCGCTGCTCGGCTTCGCCGACGACTACACGAAGATCGTCCGCCGCCGCTCGCTCGGCCTGCGGGCGCGGACCAAGCTCGTGGCGCTCGCGGTGATCTCGGTTGGGCTGTGGTGGATCGCGACGCAGAAGGTGCATCTCGATCCCGCGCTCTACCTGCGCGTCGCCGAGTACCACATCAACCTCGGCGACTTCTACCCGCTGCTGATCTACATCGTGGTTGCCGGGACCACGAGCGGTGTCAACCTCACCGACGGACTGGACGGTCTCGCGGCGGGCGCCGCGGTGATCGTGCTGCTCGCCTACGTGCTGATCACCTCGGTCAGCCACCACGAGGACCTCGCGCTGTTCGCGAGCTGCATGCTCGGCGTGAGCATCGGGTTTCTCTGGTTCAACGCCTTCCCGGCGACGATCTTCATGGGTGACACCGGCTCGCTCGCGCTCGGCGGCGCCATCGCCGGGCTCGCCGTGATGACCCACACCGAGATCCTGCTGCTGCTGATCGGCGGCCTGTTCGTGATCGAGGCGCTGTCGGTGCTGATCCAGGTCGTGTCCTTCCAGACGCTGCGAAAACGCGTCTTCCTGATGGCGCCGATCCACCACCACTTCGAGCTGAAGGGCTGGTCGGAGACGAAGATCATCCTGCGCTTCTGGATCATCGCCGCGGTCGGCGCAGCGATCGGCTTCGTCCTCTACCAGCACTCGATCAAGTGAGGGGGCCGGGGGGGCCGGGGCTGCCGCCCGGCCCCTACTTGGTGGTAGGGCTCGCACGGAGCGGAGCGGCAGCGTCGCTGGCGCTCCGCGCTGGCGGCGAGGTGGTGATGGGGCTGGATCGGGTGCTTCCGGCGGCTGCGGGTGAGCTGAGTGAAGCAGGCGTAGATGTGCTCATCGACCCCTCGGGCGTTGAGCTGCTGGACGTCATCGGATGCGTGGTGAAGAGCCCGGGGGTGCCGCGGGAGGCGCCGGTGATCGCGGCCGCCCTGGAGCGCGGGATCGTGGTGATGGGGGAGCTCGAGCTGGGCTGGCGGATGCTGCCCAACCGGATGGTCGCCGTGACCGGTACCAACGGGAAGACGACGACGGTCGAGCTGATCGGCGAGATCTACCGCGCCGCCGGCCTGCCGGTCGTGGTCGCCGGCAACGTCGGTCGAGCACTCTCCAGCTTCGCGGCTCCGCCGGCCGGACCGCTCACCGCTGACACGACGATTGTCTGCGAGGTCTCCTCCTTCCAACTCGAGGACACGCTGGAGTTCGCCCCGGATGCAGCGGTGCTGCTGAACCTCGAGCCCGACCACCTCAACCGCCACCACACATTCGAGCGCTACCGCGACGCCAAGCTCCGCATCTTCGAGCATCAGACCTCGGACCAGATCGCGGTCCTCCCCGCCTCACTGGCGCAGCTGGAGATCCCCGGCCACGCAACACGCATCCCCTACGACGAGCATGCGCAGCTCGCCAAAGGCGAGCTGCGCATGCGAGGAGCCCACAACCTGGCCAACGCGATGGCGGCCAGGGCCGTCACGGTCGCGCTCGGCGTCTCTGGCGACGCCGTTCGCGCCGCGATGAAGAGCTTTCCGGGCGTGGTGCACCGCATCGAGGAGATCGCCACGCAGGATGGCGTGCTGTACGTGAACGACTCGAAGGCGACGAACATCGCGAGCACGCTCGTCGCGCTCGCCTCGTTCGCGCCCGGGAGCGTCCATCTGATCCTCGGCGGTCAGGGCAAGGGGCAAGACTTCAGCCTTCTTCGGGAAGCGGTAGCCGGGCAGGCCAACCACGTCTACCTAATCGGCGAAGACGCCGCCCAGATCGCAGCTGGCCTCACGGGTCTGCCGTACACGCTGTGCGAGACACTCGATCGCGCAGTCCAAGCAGCCCGCACCAACGCCAGTCCCGGCGACGTCATCCTGCTCAGCCCAGCCTGCGCAAGCTTCGACCAGTTCGCCGACTTCGAGGACCGCGGCAACGTCTTTCGCAAACTCGTGTCAGGGGAGGCGTAGGCACACCCCCGTCGAAGCAAGGCGGGATGTCGACCGCAGTCGCAATCGCTGCACCCGCGAAGCGCCGCGCAGCGGCGCGAGCGGCGCGCGCCGCCCCGGTGGAGCACTCGATGCTGCTCACCGCGACGCTCTGCCTGCTCGCGCTCGGGGCCGTGATGGTCTACAGCGCGTCGGCGCCGGCAGTGCTGCTGTCCAATGGCAGCGGGACCGGCGCGCTGATCAGCTTCGCGGCTTCGGCTGCGCTGGGGCTTGTCGTGATGACCTACCTGGGGCGGCGCGGGCTCGACGGGCTGCGGGCGCTCACCGGCCCGTTGCTGTTCTTCGCGTTCGTGCTGCTGCTCGCGGTTCGGCTTCCCGGGCTCGGCCATGCGGCCAACGGCGCGCAGCGCTGGATCGGCGCCGGGCCGGTGCAGTTCGAGCCGTCGGAGCTGATGAAGCTCGCGCTCGTGCTCTACGGCGCGCATGTGCTTGCCGGCGCTGGACGGGGCGCGCGCAACCTGCGTCTCGCGCTCAAGCGGCTGGTCCTCGTCGGTGGCGCGGCCGCGGCGCTCGTCGTCAGTCAGCCGGATCTCGGGACGACGCTCGTGATCATCTTCACGCTGGCCGCGATGGTGCTGGCCGCCGGCGTGCCGCTGCGGCTGCTCGGCGTCGGCGCTGCCGCTCTCGTCGGCGCGGTGCTCATCTTCGCGCTGGCCGAGCCGTACGCGGCGGCGCGGCTTTCCTCGTTCCTGCACCCGTGGGCGCACGCGACCGGGACGGGCTACCAGGCCGTGCAAGGTCAGATCGCGATCGGGTCCGGCGGCCTGTTCGGCGCCGGCCCGGGAGGCGGCGTGGCGAAGGACCTCTGGCTGCCGAACGCACCGACCGACTTCATCCTTGCGGTGATCGGCGAGGAGCTCGGCGCGATCGGGATCTGCGCTGTGACCGGCCTCTACGGCCTGATCATCTACGCCGGGCTGCGCACCGCGCGCAAGGCGACCGATCCTTACGCGCTGATGCTGGCGGCCGGCGTCACGTCGCTGATCGCGACGCAGGCGATCCTCAACATCTTCGCCGTGCTGAGCCTCGCGCCGGTCACCGGAGTGCCGCTGCCGTTCGTCTCCTACGGGGCGAGCAGCCTGATCGTGATGCTCGCTGCGATGGGCTTGTTGCTCGGCGTGGCGCGCTCCGTCGCGGTGCCGCTGCGCGCGGTTGACCGCACGGCGGCGCAAAACACGCGACGATCCGACAATGGTGGGAGCGCCGCGAATCGCGATCGCAGCCGGTGGGACGGCCGGGCACGTCGTGCCGGCGCTGGCGGTCGCCGACGCGCTGGCCGCGCAGGGCGCTAGCGTGCTGTTCATCGGTGGCGACCGCGCCGAGCAGAAGCTCGTGCCGGCCGCCGGCTACCCGCTCCTGCGAATCGACGTGCGCGGGCTCGACCGTCACCACCCGCTCAGGGCATCCGACGCACTCGTGCGCTCGGCGGCTGCGACGGCGCGCGCACGGGGCTTGCTGCGTCGCGAAGCCGTCACCGCGGTGCTCGGCGGCGGCGGCTACGTCGCCGGGCCGGTGGTGCTCGCCGCTGCCGCGCTGCGGTTGCCGATCGTTCTCTGCGAAGCCGACAGCCACCTCGGCCTGACCAATCGCGCGCTTGCGCCGCTCGCGCGGCGCGTCTGTCTGGCCTTCCCGATCGCCGAGCGCGACGGGCCTCGCTATCTCGTCACGGGTCGCCCGGTACCAGCTCCGGCGCTCGACGCCGCCGCGGCGCGCGCAGCGCTCGGCGTCAAGCCGTGGGAGGCGTTGGTGTTCGTGTTCGGCGGCTCGCTGGGCGCTCGCTCGATCAACGAGGCGGCGCTCGCCGGCCTCGGCGGCGCGAGCTTCCGGGTGCTGCACGTGACCGGCTCACGGGACTGGCCGGAGCTGCGCGGCCGCGAGCGAGGCCCGCTGTATGACCTCCGCGAGTACCTCGAGCCGGCGGAGTTCGACACCGCGCTGGCGGCCTGCGACCTCGTCGTCGCGCGCGCGGGAGGCTCGATCTTCGAGATCGCGGCCCACGGCCGGCCGGCGATCCTCGTGCCCTATCCGCACGCCACGGCCGATCACCAGCGCACGAACGCTGCCTGGATGGCTGACCGCGGCGGAGCAGTTGTGATCGACGATGGCGAGCTCAGCGGGCCGCGGCTCGCCAGCGAGGTCGGCCGGCTGCTCGCCGATCCTGGGCGGCTCGCCGCGATGAGCCACGCCTCGCTCAACCTCGCGCGACCGGATGCAGCGCGCGCCGTTGCCGCCGAGGTGCTGGCGGTGGCTCACCCGTGAGCCCTGCGCGTGGGCCCAGGCACGGTGCTGGCGGTGGGCCTCGCGCCGGCGGTGCGTGGAGCGGGCGGCGCCTGCACCTGATCGGCGTCGCCGGCGCGGGGATGAGCGCCTACGCTCGCGCGGCGCACCAGCTTGGCGCGAGCGTCAGCGGCTCTGATCGCGCTGACTCGCCGTTCGCGGCGGCGCTCGCCGGCGACGGCGTGCTTGAGCTGGCGGTCGGGCATCGCGCCGGGAACATCCCGCCCGGTGACGACGTCGAGGTCGTCTACTCGAGCGCGATCGCCCCCGACAACGTCGAGCGCCTGGCGGCGGTGGAGCGCGGCCTGGTGATCCGTCCGCGCGCTGAGCTGCTCGGCGAACTGACTGCGCTGCGGCGAACGATCGCCGTCGCCGGGGCGCACGGCAAGACGACGACCGCGAGCATGATCGTGACGGCGCTGCGCGGCGGCGGCCTGGATCCCGGCTATCTGATCGGCGGGATGCTTGGCGAGACGGGGCGCAACGGCGACTGGGGCGCCGGCGAGTGGCTTGTCGTCGAGGCGGACGAGTCGGACCGCTCGATGCTGGCGCTGTCGGTCCAGATCGCGGTGCTCGGCAACGTCGAGCTCGATCATCACGCGAGCTTCGGGTCGCTGCACGAGCTCGAGCAGGTCTACCGCGAGTTTCTTGGTTCGGCGCCGCAGGCCGTCATCTGGGATCGCCCGGAGCTGCTCGCGCTGCGCGATGGTCCCGTCGTGACCTTTGACGTCGCCTCAGCGGAGCTGCTCGCGGGCGGCTCACGCTTCGTCTTCGATGGTGTCGAGGTTCAGCTTGCGGTGCCCGGCGTGCACAACGCGCGCAACGCCGCGGCGGCGCTGACGGTCGCGCGGATCGCCGGAGTTCCGCCGCCGGTGGCCGCGGCGGCGCTCGGCCGCTTCGCCGGCGCCGGGCGGCGCTTCGAGCGTCTCGGCGTCAGTCGCTCCGGTGCTGTGATCTACGACGACTACGCGCATCATCCGACGGAGGTTGCCGCGAGCATCGCGGCGGCCCGCACGCTCGGGCCAAGACGCCTGATCGCCGCCTTCCAGCCGCATCTGTACTCGCGCACGCGCGCACTCCAGCGGGAGTTCGGCGTCGCGCTCGCGGGCGCCGATGTCGTCGCGGTGCTCGACGTGTATCCGGCGCGTGAGCGGGCGAGCGACTTCCCCGGGGTCAGCGGGCTGCTCATCGCCGAGGCGACCGTCGATGCGGCGCCCGGGAAGCCGACCTACTGGCTGCCGCGTCGCGAGGATGCCTCGCGCGTGCTCGGCGCGCTGCTTGCACCGGGCGACCTGCTGATGGTGATGGGCGCCGGCGATATCGACGCGCTCGGCAGGAGCCTCGTGGACGGATGATCGAGCTGAGCGAGAACTACGCGCTGGCGCGGCTGACGACGGTTCGTGCCGGCGGCGCCGCGGAGCTGTTCGCGCGGCCGGGCACGATCGCTGAGCTGCGCGAGCTGCTCGCTTGGGCGCGTGGGGCCGGTCACGCGGTGAGCGTCGTCGGCTCAGGCTCGAACCTGCTCATCGCCGACGAAGGAGTGCCGGGGCTTGTCCTGCACTTCGAGCGCGAGCTGGCGCGGATCGAACAGGTTGAGGGGGGCCTGCGTTGCGGCGGCGGTGCGCGTCTGCCCGCGGTGGCCGCGCGGTCCGCGGCGCTCGGGCTCAGCGGAATCGAGTTTGGCGTGAACATCCCGGGGACCGTTGGCGGTGCGGTGCGGATGAATGCCAACGCCTACGACGGCTCGCTCGCGAAGATCCTTGTCTGGGCGCAGGTCGTGACCGCCGAGGAAGTGGAGCAGCGGACCCCCGATACGCTCGGCTTCGCCTACCGCAGCTCTTCGCTCCGTCGCGACGAGTTCGTTGCCGCGGCTCGGTTCTCGCTGGAGAGCGCGCCGCCGGAGGCGGTGCGCTCGACCCTCGCGCGGATGCGGGCGCTGCGCCACGAGGCACAGCCGAAGGGGATCAAGACCTTCGGCTCGACGTTCAAGAACCCGCCGGGTGCGACTGCCGGCCAGCTGCTCGCGGCAGCCGGCGCGGCGGGTCTGCGGGTCGGTGGCGCGCGGCTGTCGCGCAAGCACGCGAACTTCGTCGAGAACGTCGACGGTGCGACCACCGCGGACATCGTCGCTTTGATGGCGCTCGCCCGCGAGCGCGTGCTCGAGCACGCCGGAATCGCGCTCGAGCGGGAGGTCCATGCGCTCGGACCCGTCAGCTTCCCGTGGGAGGAGCAGGCCGGCGCCGGGTAGGGGTTCGCCGCTGCAGCGCGAACCCCGCAGCTATGCGACTGCGCTTCAAGCTCGCCTGCGCCACATTGGTCCTCGCGCTCGGCGGCTACGTGCTGTGGATCGGGCTGCTGCGCGACTCCCCGCTGTTCCAGGTGCAGAGCGTCACCGTGACCGGCCTGTCGGGCAACGCCGCACCGGAGATCTCGAGCGTGCTGGAGCTGACGGCGCGGGAGATGACGACGACCGACTTCTCAACCGCGCGGCTCCGCGCCGCCGTGGCCGGCTATGCGTACGTGGGCGGTCTGCGTGTCCGCACCCAATTCCCGCATGGCGTCGCGATCCAGGTCATCGAGCGGCTTCCACTGGCCCGCCTGGACGTCGCTGGGAACATCGTTGCCGTGTCCGCTGACGGGCGCGTGCTGAGCGGGCTCGCACCGTCGCGCGAGCTGCCGCTCCTCCACACGACCGTTGTCCCGGTCGGCGGGCGGGCAACCGGCGCGGTCACGCGGGAGGAGCTCGACTTGCTTGGCGCTGCGCCGGCGCCGCTGCGATCTCGCGTCTACGACGTCTACCTCGGCAGCGACGGGCTCACCGTGCAGCTGCGCCGCGGACCGCTGCTGTACTTCGGTGACGGCACGCTCCCGCACGCGAAGTGGGACTCGGCGGCTGCGGTGCTCGGCAGCCCCACCTCGCGCGGGGCACGCTACATCGACGTGTCGTGGCCGAGCCGTCCCGCGGCGCAGGTCGACGATCCCGCGACGAGTGCCGGCGGGAGCGCCGCGAGCGCCTCACTCGGCAGCTCCGGCGCCGGCCAACCCTCAAGTTCGACTCCAGGGTAAGCCGATGCAAGTGAGCATTTACTCCAGAGTTGAGAGTTTAATTGGCGTGCAACGATGTTTGCGTCGCGCACGCGGCGTTGACAGGCAAAGGACCCCTGCATAACGTGGCTTTCTGGCGCTATGCGTTTGGTGCCGGAAAACTCTTTATCCTCAGTCGAGGCTTGGACGTATATGGACGGCGGTAGCTATCTCGCTGTAATCAAGGTCGTCGGTGTCGGCGGCGCCGGAACGAATGCCGTCAGCCGGATGGTCGATGTCGGCATGCGTGGCGTCGAGTTCATCGCGGTGAACACGGACGCCCAGTCGCTTGCCGCCTCCGATGCCGACACGAAGGTCAACATCGGCAACGACTTGACCCACGGCCTCGGTGCCGGCGCGAACCCGGAGCTCGGCTACGGCGCAGCCTCGGAGTCGCGCGACGAGCTGAAGGAGGCGCTGAAAGGCGCCGACATGGTCTTCGTCACGTGTGGCGAGGGCGGCGGCACCGGCACCGGCGGGGCGCCCGTGATCGCCGAGCTCGCGAAGAAGGAGATCGGCTCGCTGACGATCGGCATCGTCACGCGGCCGTTCGACTTCGAAGGCACGCACCGCATGCGCCAGGCTGAGGAGGGGATCCGCCGGCTGCGCGACCACGTCGACGCGCTCATCGTGATCCCCAACGAGCGCCTGCTCACGCTCGTCGAGAAGAAGACGACGATGATCGAGGCGTTCAAGGTCGCCGACAACGTGCTGCGCGCCGGCGTGCAGGGGATCACCGACCTCGTCACGATCCCCGGCCTGATCAACCTCGACTTCGCCGACGTGCGCACGATCATGACCGGCGCCGGGACCGCGATGATGGGCATGGGCACCGGGATCGGCGAGGGGCGCGCAACCGATGCCGCGCAGTCCGCGATCACCTCACCGCTGCTGGACGAGGACATCCATGGCGCGACCGGCATCCTGATCAACATCACCGGGCCGCGCGACCTTGGCCTGTTCGAGGTTGACGAGGCGGCCGAGATCATCCAGGCCGCGGCCGACCCCGAAGCCAACATCATCTTCGGCGCGGTGATCGACGAGCAGCGCAGCGAAGAGGTGACGGTCACCGTCATCGGCACGGGCTTCGCACCGCCCCCCGAGCAGGGCCGCGCAGCGCGACGCGACATCGCGGACCTGACAGGCCGTGATCGCGATCGGCCGCCGCGGGATCGCGGTCGCATCGACCGGCCGTCGCGCGACCGGCCGCCGCGCGCCAGCGACCGTCAGCGCTCCTCGCTCGAGATCCGTGACGAGGACATCGACGTGCCGCCGTTCCTACGCTGAGCGCCCTTTGCGCCGAGCCTAAGCGCTAGCCTCACGGGCACCGTGTCAGCCGCCCCGACGACGCCGCTGCGTCAAACCTCGCTGCATCCCCGGCACGTCGCACTCGCCGCTCGGATGGTCCCCTTCGCCGGCTGGGACATGCCCGTCCAATACGAGGGAGTGATCAGCGAGCACGTTGCGGTTCGTACCGCTGCCGGCATCTTCGACGTCTCACACATGGGGCAGATCGAGACGCGCGGACCGGCGGCGCTCGCGCTGCTGCAGCGCCTCTGCTCGAACGATGTCGCGCTGATCTCGAGCGGCGGCGCGCAGTACAGCGTGCTGTGTCGCGAGGACGGTGGCGTGCTCGACGACCTGTTCACCTACCGCCTCGGCGAGCAGCGCTACCTGACGGTCACTAACGCCGCGAACCACGAGCAGGACTTCGCGTGGTTCGTGGCGCATCGCGACGGCCTCGACGTCGAGATCATCGACCGTGCCGCTGACTACGCGATGCTCGCGGTCCAAGGCCCGCGCGCGCGGTCGCTGGTGGGGGCCGTCGCTGGTGCCCCGCTGCCGGCGCGGATGACCGTGGCGCCGGGGAGCGTGGCTGGCGTTCAGGCGCTCGTCTGTGGGACGGGCTACACCGGAGAGGACGGGGTCGAGCTGCTGCTCGCGCCAGCCGACGCCCCGGCCGTCTGGGATGCCCTCGTCGGCGCCGGCGCTCACCCCGCCGGTCTCGCTGCCCGCGACACCCTCCGCACCGAGGCCTGCTACCACCTCTACGGCAACGACCTCGACCTCGACCACGGTCCGATCGAGGCCGGCCTCGGCTGGTGCTGCAAGGAGCGCACCGGCTTCATCGGCTCGGACGCGGTGGCCGCCTCCCGCGAGCAGCCGCCGGCGCAGCGGCTGGTGCCGTTCGTGCTGACCGAGCGCGGCGTCGCGCGCGCCGGCGATCAGGTGATCGGCGGAGGACACGTCACGAGTGGCACGTTCTCGCCGACGCTCGAAGTCGCGATCGGACTGGCCTACCTGCCGCGCGAGCGTGCTGTCGTCGGCAGCGAGTTCGACATCGACGTGCGCGGCAAGTCTCGCCACGCTCGGGTGGCTGAGCGGCCGCTGTACAAGCACGGCTGACCGGCCGTTCGGACGCCCGGCCGCCGTGAGCGTTAGGCTGCCCTCAGTCGGCGTCTTTACAGATCGTGAGCAGATGGCGGAAGCCTCCTACCCAGCGGACCTGCTGTATCACCCGGATCACGACTGGGCGCGCGTCGAGGGCGACGTGGCGACGTTCGGCATCACCTGGCATGCGCAGGATGCGCTCGGCGACGTGGTATTCGTCGAGGTGCCAGCGATCGGCGCGCTCCTGACGCAGAACGAGCCGTACACCGAGATCGAGTCGGTCAAGGCGGTGGCCGAGGTGTTCGCGCCGCTGTCCGGTGAGGTCATCGCCGTCAACGACGTGCTCATCGAGCGTCCTGAAGCCATCAACGAGGATCCCTACGGCGAGGGCTGGACCGTGAAAGTCCGCGTCGCCGACGGCGCTGAGGCGAGCGGCCTGCTCGAACGCGACGCGTACGTCGCCTCGCTGGACGAATGAGTCGCTACACAGCCGTCACAGACGACGATCGCCGGGCGATGCTGGCGACGATCGGCGTGGCCAGTGTTGACGAGCTGTTCGCCGAGATCCCCGAGGCCGTGCGCCGCACCGAGCCGCTCGAGCTGCCTGAAGGGCTGGGCGAGGCAGAGGTCTACGCGCACCTGCGCGGGCTCGCCGCGCGCAACACCTCCGTCGAGGACGAGATCTCGTTCCTCGGCGCGGGGATGTACGACCACTACGTGCCGGCGGTCATCGACATGCTGATGGGCCGCTCGGAGTTCCTCACGCCTTACACGCCCTACCAACCGGAGATCTCCCAGGGCGGCCTGCAGGTGATGTTCGAGTACCAGACCGCGATCTGCGAGCTGACCGGGATGGACGTCTCGAACGCCTCCTACTACGAGGGGCCGTCGGCGCTCGCCGCGGCCGCATACCTCGCGAAGCTGACCAACGGTCGCGGAGCGCTCGTCATCTCCCGCGGCGTCCACCCGCACGCGCGCGAGACGCTGCGCACGCTCGCTGAGGGCTACGGCATGAAGGTCGTCGAGATCCCACTCGTCGACGGCGTCACCGACCCGGCGGCGTGGGCTTCGGCGATCGACGACGGCGTGAGCGCCGTTTTCGTCTCGCAACCGAACTTCCTCGGCGCCGTCGAGGATCTGGAGGCGCTGATCGGGCCGGCGCGCGCGCATCAGGCGCTCGTCGTTTGTAGCGCGGACCCGTTGGCGCTCGGCATCATCGAGGCGCCCGGCGTGCTCGGCGTCGATGTCTGCGTCGGCGAGGGGCAGACGCTCGGCAACCGTCTCGACTTCGGCGGCCCGTCGTTCGGCTTCTTCGCGGTGCGCGCCGAGCACATGCGGCGGCTGCCCGGCCGGGTCGCCGGCGAGACCGTCGATGTCGATGGTCGCCGCGGCTTCGTGCTGACGCTGCAGACGCGCGAGCAGCACATCCGACGCGAGAAGGCGACCTCGAACATC
The DNA here is from genome assembly GCA_049512455.1 of Solirubrobacteraceae bacterium. Lineage (GTDB taxonomy): Bacteria > Actinomycetota > Thermoleophilia > Solirubrobacterales > Solirubrobacteraceae > Palsa-513. The sequence goes on from JBEKXB010000024.1 coordinate 27,649, forward strand.
TGCACCGCCCAGGCGCTGAACGCGCTCGCCGGTGTCGTGTACCTGTCCTGGCTCGGCCGCCGCGGCCTCGTCGAGCTGGGCGAGCTGCTGCTTCAGCGCACGGCGTATGCGCGCGAGGCGCTGGCGGGGATCGACGGCGTCACGCCGCTGCACAGCCAGCCCGTCGTGCGCGAGTTCGCGGTAAGCCTCGGCCTCCCCGATCTGGCCAGCGTCAGGCGCGTCATCGCACGCTGCGCCGCCGAGCAGGTCAACCCCGGCTACGCGCTCGGGCTGGACTACCCGGAGCACGCCGACGGGCTGCTCGTCGCGGTCACCGAGCAGCGCAGCCGCGCCGACATCGACATGCTTGCGGACGTGCTCGGCCGTGCGCTGGTCAGCGAGCGTGCGGCTGCGGCGGCTCAGGGCAGGGAGGCCACATGAGCGCCTCCGAGACCGCGATGCAGCGCGACCGCGCTGTGACGATCTTCGAGAAGGGCGCGCCGGGGCGTCGCGCGTTCCAGCCGCCGCCACTCGACGTGCCGGAGCGGCCGCTCGACGAGCTGGTTCCGGCGCGCCTGCGCCGCAAGCAGCCGGCGCGCCTGCCGGAGGTCTCAGAGCCGGAGCTGGTGCGCCATTACGTGCGCGTGTCGCGGCGCAACTTCGATCTCGACTCGGGCTTCTACCCGCTCGGCTCGTGCACGATGAAGCACAACCCGCGGCTGCACGAGCGCGTCGCCGGTCTCGCCGGTCACGCTCGCCTTCACCCGCTGCAGGACCCGGCCCGAGCGCAGGGTGCGCTGGCCCTGATGTGGAACCTCGAGCGCGCCCTGTCCGAGATCGCCGGCCTGCCCTACGTCTCGCTGCAGCCATCCGCCGGCTCGCACGGCGAGCTCGCCGGCGTGCTGCTGACGCGCGCCTATCACGCAGACCACGGCGAGGCGCGACGCACGGTCCTGACACCGGACACCGCGCACGGCACCAACCCCGCGACGGTGTCGATGGCCGGCTACGAGGTCGTCAAGGTCGGCACGAACGCTGCCGGCGGCGTCGACATCGACGACCTGCGCGCCAAGGCCGACCGCGATGTCGCCTGCCTGATGCTGACCAACCCGAACACGCTGGGGCTGTTCGATCCGAACATCGAGGAGATCGCGCAGATCGTCCACGACGTCGGCGCGACGGTCTACTACGACGGCGCGAACCTCAACGCGGTCATGGGGATCTCGCGGCCCGGGGACATGGGCTTCGACATCGTGCACTTCAACCTGCACAAGTCCTTCACCCAGCCGCACGGCGGCGGCGGTCCCGGCTCCGGCCCGATCGCGGTGTCCGCGCGCATCGAGCCGTACCTGCCGCGACCCGTGATCGTGCGTCGTGGCGGCGGCGAGAGCAACGGCTCGGCGCGCGAGCTCGATCTCGACTACGACCGACCTAAGTCGATCGGTCGCCTGCGCGGCTTCCAGGGCAACTACGGCTGCTTCGTTCGCGCCTACGCCTACATCTGCTCGCTCGGCGCGAGCGGCCTGCGCGACGCGTCCGAGACCGCCGTGCTGAACGCCAACTATCTGCTCGCCCGGCTGCGCGAGCTCGGCGTTTGCGAGTTGCTGCCGCCGGCCTATGACCGCGTCTGCATGCACGAGTTCGCGCTGACCGGCGCGCCGATGCGCAGCCAGCTCGGCATCCGCACGCTCGACCTCGCGAAGCGCCTGCTCGATTACGGCTACCACCCGCCGACCGTCTACTTCCCGCTGCTCGTCGAGGAGGCGCTGCTGATCGAGCCGACCGAGACGGAGACGAAGGAGACGCTCGACGGCTTCGCCGAGGCGGTCGCCGAGATCCTCCGCGAGGCCCGCGAGGACCCGGAGATCGCGCGCGGCGCGCCATACTCGACGCCGGTTCGCCGCCTCGACGAGGCCGGCGCGGCAAAGCGCCCGGTGCTGCGCCAGGCGCTTTAGGAGCGCTGTGGCATCCGCGCTCGCCTATGTCGCGGCAGCGATGCTGATTGTCTGGGGTGTCATGCACCTCGCTCCAACGCGTGCCGTGGCCGAGTCGTTTGGTGAGCTGTCACGCGACAACCGGCGGATCCTGATCATGGAATGGATCGCCGAGGGCATCACCCACATCACGCTCGGGACGCTGATCGTCCTCGTGACGGCGATCGCCGGCACCGGCAACTCCGCGACGCCTGTCGTCTTCGCCGTCGTTGCCGGAGCGCTGGTGGCGATCGCCGGATTGACCGCCGCGACGGGCTCGCGCACGCCCGTCATCTGGTTCAAGGTCTGCCCGTTCGTCCTCACCGGCGCTGCCGCGCTGCTCGTCGTGGCGAGCATTCTGTAGAGGCGTCAGGTGCCGCCGGGCTCGCGCTGGCGGGGTGCGCCACCGCGCATGCGCTGGCGCCTGCTTCCGCCAGGCGCGGTAGCGTCCGCTTTCTCATGCGGATCTTCTCGGGCATCCAGCCGACTGGGCGCAAGCATCTCGGCAACTACATCGGGGCGATCGTCCAGTACGTGTCCGGGCAGGATCGCGGCGACGCGCTGTACTGCATCGTTGATCTACACGCGACCACCGTGGCGTTCGATGCGGCGGAGCTGCGCGAGCTGACCTATGACACGGCGGCGATCCTGCTCGCCGCCGGAATCGATCCGGCGCGCTGCATCCTGTTCCGCCAGAGCGACGTGCGCGAGCACACCGAGCTTGCGTGGCTGCTCGGAGCGGTCACCGCCTACGGCGATCTCCAGCGGATGCACCAGTTCAAGGAAAAGTCGCAAACCCAGCGCGAGCTCGTCTCGGCGGGCCTGTTCTTCTATCCGGTGCTGATGGCCGCCGATGTTCTCGCCTACCGCGCTCACGAGGTGCCGGTCGGCGACGACCAGCGTCAGCACGTCGAGCTGATGCGCGACATCGCGCTGCGGTTCAACAACACCTTCGGCGAGCACCTCGTCGTGCCGGAGGCGCGCATCCCCGAGGTCGGCGCGCGGATCATGGATCTGCAGCACCCCGAGAGCAAGATGTCGACGACGGGCGGCAGCGAGGAGGGCACCGTCTACGTGCTCGACGAGCCGGCGCAGATCGAGCGCAAGTTCAAGCGTGCCGTCACCGACTCCGGGGAAGGCATCCACCGCGCGGAGGACAAGCCGGGCATCACCAACCTGATCGACATCCTCGCCGCGGTGCGTGGTGTCGCGCCGGAGCAGATCGAGCGGGAGTTCTCCGCCGCGCGCTACGGCGAGTTCAAGACGGCGGTGGCCGCCGCCGTCGTCGAGCACCTGGCTCCGGTGAAGGAGCGCTACTCCGAGCTGCGGACCGATCGGGCTGCGCTCGAGGCAGTTCTCGCCGACGGCGCGGAGCGTGCCCGCACGATCGCCGGCGCGACGCTTGCGGACGTGCGCGACGCAATGGGCGTCGGCGCCCCGCGGTAGCGTTCAGACCGATGCGCATCGCCGAGCTTGAGCTCGACCTCGATGTCTTCAGCGGACCTTTCGACCTGCTGCTGACGCTTGTTCTGCGCGAGGCGGTGGACCTTCGCGAGCTGTCGCTTGCCGAGGTCGTCGTCACCTACATCGACCACCTCGCTGCGCGTGGTGAGCTCGATCTCGAGGCGACGACCGAGTTCATCGTGCTGATCGCCGCGCTGCTGGAGCTGAAGTCGCGGCTGCTGCTGCCCGAAGAGGAGATGGATGACCTGCTCGACCTGGCGCCTGACGAGGCGGCGGAGGAGCTGCTCGCACGAATGCTCGACGCGCGGCGCTACCGAGCCGCCGCCGCACACCTCACCGAGCTGCTCGCCCTCGCACCCGAGGTTCGCTACCGCGAAGCGCCGCTTCCGCCCGAGCTCCGGCGGCGCGATCTGGAGGAGGCGGTCGCGGGGATCTGGGATCCGGCGGGCCTCGGGCGTGCGCTCGGCGGGCTGCTCGTGCTGCCGCCGAGGCTCGATCTGAGTCATGTGCTCGTCGCGCGCGTCAGCGTCGCCGAGCGAATCGCCCACCTGCGCCGGCTGCTGCGAAAGACGGCCGAGCTCAACTTCGACGCCGCGGTTGGCGGGGCCGACCGGATGACCGTCGCCGTCACGTTGTTCGCGCTGCTCGAGCTGTACAAGCGCGGCGAGCTGAGTTGGGACCAGCCCGAGCCGTTTGGCGATATCACCGTCCGCGCGTCTGGCTCGTCGGCGAAGCGGGGGCGCCGATGAGCGAGCTCGCAAGGATCGTTGAGGCGCTGCTGTTCCTGTCCAGCGAGCCAGTGAGCGCAGCCGAGCTTGCGGAGGCGACGGGCGCCGACGCCGACGCGGTTGGCGCGGCCCTCGCCGAGCTCGCGGCGAGCTGCGAACCTGGCGAACGCGGTGTGATCCTGCGCGAGGTCGCGGGCGGCTACACCCTGGCCAGCGACCCGGTTGCCGAGGACGCGGCACGCACGCTGCTGGGGCGCCCCCGCCACAGCGCGCTCACGCCGGCCCAGCTCGAGACGCTGTCGATCGTCGCCTACCTCCAGCCGGTGTCGCGACCGGAGATCGCCCGTATCCGCGGCGTCAACGCCGACTCTCCGGTGGCGACGCTGCTCGACCGCGGCCTGATGACCGAGAGCGGCCGCTCCGAGTTCGGCGCCGTGCTCTACCGCACCACACCCCTGTTCCTCAAGGTGTTCGACCTGCAGTCGCTCGAAGACCTGCCCGACCCCGCGCAGTGGGATCCGACGCCCGAGGAGCAGAGCGAGCTCCGCGACCGCCTGCTCGCCGCCGGTGACGCACGCGGCGGCATCGCGCAGGAGTAGTAGCTCCAGCGTGACACTTTGGATGGTTCGCGCCGGCAGGACTAAGGCGTGATGCGAGCCGCGTAGACGTTCGCCAATTCGCTTCCCGGAACCACCATCACCAAGACATGCGCGCATGCTCCGGTGTGTTGAGACGCGGGCTGCATGTACAGCGTGTAGTGGTTGAAATAGCCCCGTGGCGGCACCGGCCAGTGGGTGGCGAGAACGCGATAGAACGCCGGCGTCGCGGGACCGAACCCTGCCGCTCGTGCTTGATCGATCCAAAGTGCCGCCGCGGCGCCTACCGAGTAGCAGCGTCTATCGAGCGTGCGGTTCACTCGCCGGTAGAGCAGACGCAGCTCACGTGCGGCGGCGGAGGACTCGTTGATCGCCAGTTGAGTCGCTGCGGAAGGGCGAACAGCGGGGCTGGGAGCCGCGCCATTCTGAAGGAGCAGAACGGTGCGCTGCGCTGATGCCACCGTAGGGATCGTGAAGCGGCATGCAGATGACACCGACCCAGGCCCCGTCGGATTGTTGCTCGCTATCACGCGCCACGACGTGAGACTGTCGCTGCGCAGCAGGGCACGCACGGCCCGAACGTCGACGCTGATGTACGTGCATGATGGGCCGCCGTAGGGGCTGATCGAGATGTTGTTGAGTTGGTCGGTCAGCTCGACGACGCCAAGGTTGACGGTCCATCCGAGCGGGAGGCGTCGCCAATGATGCACAGGCTTCGGTGCGCCCCAGCTCATCGGTTGCACAACGGCATCCAGCTCGCGACCGGAGGTGGTTGCCCAGGCCGCGAGCGCCGGCGCGGTAGAGGCGCCCGAGGTCGCTTGGGGCCAGGCCGCCGCGCAGTCCACGATCGGGTCGCCGGTGATGGCGTCGCTCCCTGCACTGAATGTCTCGCCGTGACCTTGTGAGATCTCGCATTCAAAAGATGCGAGCGTGGCAGCCGTTCCACCGCTGAACAGCGACAGGTAGGCGACGGTCCCGCCGCCGACGAGCGCGGACACCGAGCTCACGGCCAGCCCGACCTGGAGGCCCAGACCAAGCCGACGGACTCGACCGAGAAACGGCCGCCGCCTCCAGCGGTTCCCCGTTTGTCCGTTGCGACTCGTCGCGGGAGCGCTGAGTCGCTGCGAGCCAAGCCGGCGGGCTGCTTGCACCAGCATCTGTTCATAGCGATCGAGTGCGTTGCTCATCGGACCTCCCGTCGGGTAGAGCGAAGTTCGGCGAGGGCTCGGCTGACGCGCTTGCGCACGACGCTTTGTGAGCACTCGAGCTCGGCTGCGATGTCGGCGTAGTCACGCTCATCGAGAATGCGAGCGCCCAAGGCCTGGAACTGGTCGGCGGGCAGGACGCGCTGCAGATCGGCAATCACGTCGGCGTCGGCGGCGGCATCCTCGATCGCGGTGATATCGCGGTCGGAGAGCTCGAGCGGCTCGAGCGAAAGACGGCGCCTCGTGACGTCCGCAACGCGGCCGCGACGCACCGAGTCGATCAGCTCGTTGCGGGCGATCGTCAACAGCCAGGCGATCGGAACGGCCGGGAGATCACGGTCGCCGTCATGGACGGCGACGAGCGCCTGCGCGAACGTCTCGCACATCACGTCGGCCGCCAGCTCGGGGCTCGAGACCCGCACGCGCAGAAACGCGAGCACCGTGCCTCGGCGAGCGCGGTAGAAGCTGCCGAATGCGTCGGCGTCGCCGTCGCGAGTGCGCCGCAGAAGTTCGCGGTCACTCACGTGGATCTCGGCGGGCATGCGATTCATGACGCAGGCAGGAGCTACTTTGTGACCGCGCTTAGCCGACCTCGCCGTCGTATAGGGGGCACCATGGGTGGTACCATACATGCCGTGAACAAGACCACGGTCTACCTGCCCGACGAGCTCAAGCTGGCGCTGAAGCGCGCAGCCGCGGCATCCGGGCGCTCTGAGGCGCAGGTGATTCGCGAGGCGATCGAGCTGGTGACGAGCCGGGCTGAGCGTCCACGTCCCAGAGGTGCGCTGTTCGCGAGCGGCAAGCCGTCGATCGCGGAGAACGTAGACGAGTACCTCGCCGGGTTCGGCGAGCGCTGACTGTGCTCGTCTGCGATACGAGCGGTTTGCTTGCGTACTTCGACGCAACAGAGAGGCGCCACGCCGCGGTTAGCGTCGCCGTTGCCGCCGAGGCAGGTCCGTTTGTCGTTTCGCCCTATGTGCTTGCTGAGCTCGATTACCTGATGGCGACGAGACACGGACCGCGAGCTGCCCTGTCAGCATTGGACGAGCTGTGCGGTGGTGCGTGGGAGCTGCCGCCATTCAGCGTGGCTGACGTGCGTGGCGCGCAGCGTTTCATGGCACGATACGAAGATCAGGGAGTCGGGTTGGCCGATGCTTCGCTCGTGCTGCTGGCGGACCGTTACCGAACCAACCGCATCCTGACGCTCGACCATCGCCATTTCCGTGTGCTGTTGAGCGCCCAGGGACGGCCGTTCATGCTATTGCCGGACCTGTCTACGACCTGAGCCCTTCATGCCCCGCGGCGGCGAGCTGGCCGCAGGCGGCGGCGATGTCACGGCCGCGGGTGAGCCGGACGGTGACGCGGACGCCCTTGCTTTCGAGCGCGGTGCGGAACGCGGCGATCGCCTCGCGGCTCGAGCCTTCGTGCAGCGAGTCGGTCGGGTTGTAGGGGATCAGGTTGACTTTGAACGCTTCGCGCGGCGAGAGCAGTCGGGCGAGCGCCAGCGCCTGCGCGTAGCGGTCGTTGACGCCGGCGAGCATCACGTACTCGATGAAGACGGTGCGCCGCGTCGTCGCGTAGTGGGCGCGGCAGGCGTCGAGGACGTCGGCGAGCGGATAGCGGTCGTTGACGGCCATCAGCTCGCTGCGCAGCGCGTCCTCCGGCGCGTGCAGCGAGAACGCCAGGCGCACGGGAACCCCGGACTGCGTCAGTCGCTCGATCCCCGGAATCCAGCCGACGGTCGAGATCGCGGTGCGGCGGTTCGTGATGCCGAGCGCCGGCAGCAGCTCGCACGCGGCGAGCACCGCGTCGAGGTTCATCATCGGCTCGCCCATGCCCATGAACACGGCGTGGTCAATCGGTCGCTCGCGTCGGAAGTGCAGCGCCTGATCGAGGATCTCGTCGCGCGTCAGGTTGCGCGCGAAGCGCATCCGTCCAGTCGCGCAGAACGTGCAGCTGAGCGGGCAGCCGGACTGCGAGGAGAGGCAGAGCGAGCGTCGCCCGTCGCGGTAGCGCATCGACACCGCCTCGACCGGATGGCCTTCGGCCGTGCGCAGCAGCACCTTCAGCGTGTCATCGCGCGCGCGGGCTTCTTGCTCGAGCGTGAGCGTGCTGAGCGGCACGCGCTTGTCGAGCAGTGAGCGCAGCGCGACCGGGAGGTCGCTCATCGCTGCGTAGGAGCCGGCGCCACGCGCAAGCCACGCCCACACCTGCTCGTGACGGTAGCTGGGCTCGCCGAGCTCTGAGAGTGTGCGGGTGAGCAGTTCGAGGTCCACCTGCCTATCGTTGCAGCGATGCGGCTCGCCAAGTACCTCGCCCAGTCGGGGGTCGCGTCACGCCGAGGCGCGACCGAGATCGTCCGCTCCGGCCGCGTGCGCGTTGACGGCGCGGTCGAGCTCGATCCGGCGCGGGCGATCACGACGCAGGACGTGTGGCTTGACGGCGCCCCGGTCGCCGGGCCGGCGGAGCTGGTCGTCTACGCGCTGAACAAGCCGGCGGGGGTTGTCTCGACGGCGCGCGACAGCCACGTCCGGGTGGCGGTTGTCGAGCTGATCGCGGATGAGACGCGGCGGCTGTATCCGGTGGGGCGGCTGGATGCGCAGACGACAGGGCTGATCCTGCTGACCAACGACGGCGAGCTCGCGAACCTGCTGACGCACCCACGCTACGAAGTCGCGAAGACCTACCGTGCCAGGGTCGCCGGCGCCCCTGTCAGGCGCGCGGCGCTGAAGGCGCTCGCAGACGGCGTCGAGCTGGATGACGGCCGGACGCTGCCGGCGCGTGCCCGGCTCATCGCCCCCGACGTGATCGAGCTCGAGCTTCGCGAAGGACGCAAGCGGCAGGTTCGCCGCATGTGCGAGGCGGTCGGGCACCGCGTCGTCGCGCTGGAGCGCGTGCGCTTTGGATCGCTCGAGCTTGGCGACCTCGCCTGTGGAGCGCACCGCCTACTGTCCGCCGCGGAGGTCGCTGAGCTGCGAGCTCAGGCTCGACGGTAGTGTGCAGTCATGACCGCTGACCGCTTATTCGCACTGCGCGGGGCGACGAGCGTCGAGAGCAACACTGACGCGGCGATCCTTGCGGCGACCGAGGAGCTGATGGCGGAGCTGCTCGAGCGCAACTCGCTGGAGATCGCGCAGATCGTCAGCTGCATCTTCACCGCCACCGATGACCTCGACGCCGCGTTCCCGGCGCTCGCCGCGCGCTGGATCGGCTTCGATCGCGTGCCGCTGCTGTGCACCAGGGAGATGAACGTTCCCGGCTCGCTGTCAAGTGTCATTCGTGTCCTGCTGCACTACTACGCACCGGCAGATCACACTGCCCGCCATGTCTACCTCGGGGCGGCCCGCAGCCTGCGTGCCGACCTCGATGCCGCACAATAGGACGCGATGTCGCTCCAGTTCGCGTCTGCGCTACGGCGGATCCCGGTCTACCCGGCCGGTGTCGGCTACGCGCGCGGCGGCCCGCTCGTTCGGCTCGAAAGCAACGAGTCGCCCTACCCGCCGATCCCCGAGGTGGTGGCGGCGGCGAGCGCCGTGCTCACGGGCGTCAACCGCTACCCCGATCCCGACAGCACCGTGCTGCGCGAGGCGCTGTCGGCGCGTTACGGGGTGCCGGCGGAGCAGATCGCGGTCGGCAACGGCTCCTGCGACATCCTGCTCGCGGTCGGTGGGGCACTGCTGGAGCCGGGGACCGAGGTGGTGTACGCCTGGCCGTCATTCTCCGTCTACCCGCAGCTCGAGGCGATCTCAGGTGCGCGCGCGGTGGTCGTACCGCTCGATGACGATGAGTGCCACGACCTCGACGCGATGGCCAAGGCGATCACTCCGGCGACGCGACTCGTGCTGATCTGCAACCCGAACAACCCGACCAGCACGGCGATCGAGTTCGACGCGATCGCGCGCTTCATGGAGCGCGTGCCCGATCACGTGTGCGTGATGCTCGACGAGGCCTACTGCGAGTTCAACACGCTGAACGATCCCGATGTGTCACTCAAATTGCTCACCTATCACCAGAACCTCGTGCTGCTGCGCACCTTCTCGAAGGTCTACGGGCTGTGCGGCCTGCGCGTCGGCTACGCGCTGTGCGCATCCCCAGAGCTGCCGCGGGCGCTGAAGCTGATCCGCCAGCCGTTCTTCCTCAACGCCGCCGCCCAGGCTGCCGCCACCGAGGCGCTCGCGCACCCCGACGAGGTTGCCCGCCGCGTCGACAGCGCGCACGTGTCGCGCGCCGAGCTGCGCGTACGCCTGCGCGCACTCGGCCTCTCGCCCGCTCCGTCTCAGGCGAACTTCTGCTGGTTTGACGTCGGTCCGCAGCGCGACGAGGCATCGATCGTCGATGGCCTGGCCGAGCAGGGCGTTCTCGTGCGTGCCGGCAGCGCGCTCGGCAAGGAGGGGGCGCTGCGCGTCAGCTGCGGCACCAAAGAGGAGAACGCGCGCTTCATCGAGGTCCTGACCGCACTGCTGTAGGCGTTCACCTTTATTCATGATCGAGGTGTCCCCGGTTCGAGTCCGGGCATCGACTTGGGAAGGGCGTTTGGGAGCGGGAGTGCCGTCGCGCTGTCTGGGCCTTGACAGAAGTGGCTGCTCTGCTAGCTTTACGCGCGATGCGGTGGGGGCTCATCAAGGGGGGCGTGTGCGGACTGGCTTGCCTTGCGCTGCTCGTCGCCAACGCGGGCGCGACCGCCACGGGCAGCCCCTTGGCTGGGCATCTCGGGACGACCGCCGTCGCCACACCGGCTGTTCCGACGTCGCTCGCGGCCGCTCAGGCCCAGATCGCGAAGCATAAGAAGAAGCACCACAAGCACAAGAAGCACCACCACAAGCCGTCGTCCGGGTCAGGCTCGCCATCCGGTCCGTCGGTGACGGTGCTCGGATTCGGGGTCAACCACCTGTACGTCGCCGACGACGCGACGGTCACCAGTGCCGCTGACTGCAGCACCGCGGTGCAAGGCAACGGGTATCCAATCGGCCCGCCGCAGAATATTTACTTCGAGGCCTATGTGAAGGGAACCGACATTCCCGCGGACGCGCCGACCCAGATCGCGTTCGACTACCCCGAAGGCGAGGGCCTGGGTGACGAGGAGCCGACGTTGGGTCCGGCAGCGCCATGGTCAACGACGTTCGGTGCGAGCACCTTTGGCTTCGGGAATCCGCCGGGCTCGCAAACGAACGTCTTCCGCTTTAACCTGGGCAGCGGCGACGACCAGAACGGCCCTGCGGCGTCCGACTTCGATGGCACCTACACGTTCACGGTCTCCGTGGTGGTCGGTTCCCAAACGCTCACCTCGACGGCCACGGCGACCGTCGACTGCTAGGCGTAGTTCCTGAGTAGGTTGGTCCATCCGGACCTTCTTGCAGGCTGAGAGCTGCCAAGCACCTCAGTCCAAGGACACGCCGGATGAATCATCACGCTAACGCCGCGCTCAGTCTGAAAAGGGCGTCGGGGGCTTTGCCGTCGGGTTGTGGAGCAGCAGCGGACGCTGACGCGCGGCGAGATGTTGGTCGGCGCACGCTGCTGCGTGCCAGGGAGGAGGCGCGAGGCCGCGTGATTGACGGCGGTCGTATGTTGGTTAGCGCCATGAGACGCGGCCCTAACTGTCGTTGTGTGCCTCGTTGCCGTCCATGCGTCGGCGCTGGCGAGCACGACGAGTCTACGTGCGGTGCGCAAGATCGCGGCTAAGGGCCTATCCCGGAAGGATTATGTAGAGCTGGGTCGAATGTTCTGATTGGCCGGCCGTGTGTCACTCGATCAGGAGGTTCGTATGGGCTACTTGGTGAGTAAGGATGATGGCTGGCGGATGCCGGACTGGTTGTGGGAGCGTGTCGTGCCGTTGCTGCCGCCACCGCCGTCGCATCCGTTGGGTTGTCACGCGCCCAGGGTGCCGGATCGTGATGCGATGGACGCGATCTTGTTGGTGTTGCGGACGGGGATGCAGTGGAACGCGTTGAACGCGACGGGGGTCTGCTCGTCGAGCAGTGCGCACCGGCGTTTTCAGGAGTGGGAGCAGGCCGGCGTGTTCGCGGAGATCTGGCGTCAGGGGCTGTTGGAGTACGACAAGGTCGTCGGGATCGACTGGGCGTGGCTGGCCGCTGACGGCGCGATGACGAAGGCGCCCCTGGGTGGCGGGAAGACCGGTGCGAACCCGACAGACCGCGCGAAAAAGGGGCGAAACGTTCGGTTCTGTGCGAG
>JBEKXB010000025.1:0-33481 GCA_049512455.1 Solirubrobacteraceae bacterium
AGCTTGCGAACAACCTGCTCCGGCGTGTGCCTGCGTCGCGACATGCGATAGCTCCTTCAACCCATTCAACAGGGTCATCGAAGCTCTCACACCCGGCGGACCGAACCCAAGGGGTCCGGCCAGCCCGGCTACCCGGGAAGCACCGTTACCGCGCAACGGATTCCCGGCGCTCGGCTCAGGCGGGCGTCGGCCGTGAGCAGATTGCAGCCGAGCAGCTCGGCGAGGGCGACGTAGCTGGCGTCGTAGGCCGACAGGTTCTCGCGAAGCTCCCAGACGCGGTCGAGCAGCGAGAACGTCGCGTATCGCGTCATTCCGAGGCTGCGCCAGACGTTCAGGGCGCTCCAGCCGTCGGCGACGCTCAGCTGCGCTGCCGCGACGCGTCGGCGCAAGCCGTTCGCGACCTCGGAGTCGATCAGGTGAGGGGCGTGCAGCTGCTCGTCGGCGAGGCTACGCCGTGCCGGGCCGGCGTTCAGCAGGGCTGACAGCGCGGCCGACGCATCGACCACGATCACCGGTCTGCTCGAGCGGCTTCCAGGTCAGCGACGATCGCAGCGGCGTCCGCGCCGTGATCGGGCAGCGCTCCGAGCAGCGCCGGGTTGTCGGCGCGGCGTGACACCTCGGCCAGCTCCCGTACGGCGAGCGCCCCAACGGAAGTCGCATCGCGAGCAGCGAGGCGCTGCAAGCGCTCGACGACGTCGTCCGGCACGTTCCGCAAGTACAGCGTCTTCATGTCGCAAGATGCTAGCAAATAGCTTGCTAGCCGACCGCGCTCGCGAGCGGCATATGACCGGCGCGGCGGTGCGTCGATCAGGGTCTGCCGTTGAAGCCAGTGGATAGCTGGAAGTGAGTGGGTAGCTGTATGTGGACGATCGAGCTGAGCTGCGTGGTGACGGAGTGGGTGTCACGGGCCGAGCCTGCTCCGGAGAACCATTCGCCGCTGAGCAGCGGTTCGGTGTGGCCGGCGATCGTCAGCTGGACCCAGGGGCAGTTGCCCGGGTCAACGGTGGCGAGCGCCAGCGGCCGCGTGCCGCGGTCCCCGTAGAACGTCAGTCGCGCGGGCGGCCCCTGAGTGGGGCCGCCGCAGCCGAAGCTCATTCCGGGCGGATAGCGCAGCAGCCGGTTCAGTAGCGCAACGACCTTGCGGATCTGCGTCTGTGAGGTGATCGGGATCGCACGGCCGTACTGGCCGTACTGGTAGGTGGTCGGCGAGGCGACGCGCAACAGCAACCGCCGGGTTCCGGCGGGAATGCGCTCGGCAGCGGGTCGCGGCGGCAGCCAGCCAACCTGTGCGTCCGCGCGCACACCGGTCTTGCCGTCGGGCAGCCACTTAGCGGTCACCGACACTCCCTCGACGGTGATTGCGTCGCTGCTGGCAGGCAGGGTGAAGGCCTTCACCTCGCTGGACCCCGATACCGCGGGCCCCATGGTTCCGGTAGCTGGCGATCGAGTGTTGGCGTAGAACATGGCCCAGCGCGGCGCGGTCGGGACGATCCACCACGCGTGTGCGTAGGCCGTGTAACCGGGCACGCCGAACGTCTGGCTGGCGTGCGCGAGCGCCGCACCGCCGCCAGATGGCTCGACCGGCCACCGAACAGCGCCAGGTGGCAGCCCCAGCCCGGCGATCAGCGATCGCGCGACGGCCTGCGCCTCGAGCTCGTTGCGCGGCAGGGCGGGCCCGCCGCCGATCACCTGACTCAACGCCGTGGCGAGCACGACGACCACGACCGCCGCGACCGCGATGCGGGTGCTACGGCGCGCCCGGGAGGTGGATGTGGAGGATCGAGTTGAGTCGGGCGATGACGAGAACTTCGTGGGAGCCCTCCTGGTAGGAGTCTGAGAGCGCCGGCTGCGCATGTCCGTCGATCGTCATGGCGACTCCGCCGCCGCAACCGACTGGGTAGACCTTGGCGACGGCCAGTGGCGGGCCACCGTTGCGGCCGTAGAACGTCAGGCGAGCCACTGCGCGCACCGGGCTGCCACCAAAACACATCCCTTGTTGATCCAGCGGCAGTCGGTTCATCAACGCGACGACCGCAGCGATCTTCAGCGGCGCAGCGATCGAGGTTGGCGCGCGCCAGCGTGACGGCTGATCGCCCGTTGATTCGTTCACGGTCCGTAGCCTGATCAGCCGGGTGGCGGTGGGGACGCGCTCGGTCGCGGGCCGCGGAACCACCCAGCTGACCTGCGCGTCCGCGCGCACACCGGTGTCGCCGCCGGCCAGCGGCGCGACGTCCACGATGATCAGTTGCGACTCGAGCACGCCATTGACGGGTGGCAGGGTGAAGCCGACGACGTCCACGCCGTTGTTGTCCGAGTGCATGGAGGGGGTGCCCGGCGGGTTGGCGTTCAGGAACGCGACGACGCTCTGCTGCGAGCTGGGCACGATCCACCACCCGGAGGCGGAAGTCCCATCCGGTATCTGGACCGTCACCGTGGCGTTGCTGAGCGTTCCGTTGTCGCCGCTCGGCTCAACCGCCGAGCGGACCGCGCCGCTCGGAAGCTTCAAATTGGTGACGAGCGACCTAGCCTCGGCCTGCGCGGCTTGTTCGTTGCGCTGCAGGGCCGGCGTCGGCGAGGGTCCCGTGGCGCCGGTGCCGCCCGTGCCCGTCAACGCCACGATCGCCAACGTGCCGAGCATGACTGCGAGCGCGAGGCGGGTGAGGCTCGCGCGGGCGATCGGCCACAAACAACGGCTCCGCACGAGGCCCGATTGTACGCCGAGCATGCAGGTCCGGCGCCGCTTCGTGAAGCGTCAGCGGTGCGCGCCACGCAGACCGCCCAACAAGTCCAGCCGGTGCGCTCAGCTACGCCACTTGATCGAGCAGCCGACGGGGGTGGTCTCCGGGCGCGCGACGGGCCGGCCGGCGAGGACGTCGTCGAGCGCGTCGCGCAGCCAGGCCGCGTGCAGCGACTCGTCGGCGTGATCGGCGTCGGGGGCGCCGCGGTAGACGAGGCGGCCGTCGCGGTCGAGCACGTAGACGTCCGGCGTCGTCTTCGCATCCCAGTCGCGGGCGACCTGCTGGGTCTCGTCGTAAAGGTAGGGGCCGGCGAACTCGCCGGCCGCGACGCGCGCGCCCATCGCCTCGGGCGAGTCGCGCGGGTAGCGCTCGGCGTCGTTGGGGTTGATCTGCAGCATGCGCACGCCCTTGGGCTCGTAGTCGCGGGCGACGCTCTGCAGCCGATCGTGCCAGGCGAGCGCGTACGGGCAGTGGTTGCAGGTGAACACGACGACGGTCGCGGCGGCATCGCCGGCCAGCAGGCCCGTCGGCTCGCCGTCGGTGCTCGGCAGTGTGAAGGTGGGCGCCAGATCTCCGATGGCGGGTGGCATTTGTCAGTCCTCCTTGGTGGGCAGCAGTTGGCGTAGCGCGTCGCGCAGGTCATCCGGGTCGGGCGTGGCGGAGTAGCGACCGTCGCGGCGCCGGTAGACGCGACAGGTCAGGCCCGTCGGCTCATCCGGCGGCGGTGGCAGCGGATCGACGCCGCCGATGCGCAGCGTCGGCGATCCGATGAAGCCGTGCTCCGCGGCCTGCTGCTCGGTTTCGATCAGCGTGAGGGTGATCGCCTGCTCCGGGTGTCCCAGCTCGTCGAGTGCGGCACGGAGGTCGCGGAGCGTCTCGGGGTGAGACGGGCAGCCTTCCCAGTAGAGCAGCTCGACAGCGGGCACCCAGACAGGATAGGACGGCGGGGGCGCGGCCCGGGCGGGCGCGTAGGGGCTAGGCTGCCCGGCCGCTAGACGCGCCCGGTACGGGTGGCGGGTCGGGTGCGGATGCCGTCGGCGGCGCTGACGGCGCGCCCGGCCCCGCTGGCACGACGATCTTGAGGCCTTCGAGCGATCCGCCGGTGTATCCGCCTCGCTTGTCCATGCCTACGATTCTATCGGTCGGGCCGGGAAGTATTCGAGGACATCGATCTCGTCCCAGCGGACCAGCAGTTGTGATCCGATCTCGACCGGCTCGCCCGACGGAGTGGCGCTGAACGCGCCGCCAGGCTCCATCTTGTAGGTCGCTTCGAGAAGGAGGTCCTGCGGGACCTCGGGATAGCCCGCGGCATATGACCGTCGGCCGATCCGGCCGCCGATCCAACTGCCGTCGCTTTTCAGGCGCGCTCTGATTGCGCCGACCGGATTGGACGTGAACAGGGCTTCCCATGCGCGCGGCGCGGGATCGCGTCCGGCCAGGTAGCGGGCGAGCCTTCGCAGGCGCGTTCCGGCCGGGCGACGCACGCCCACTCCCGTGACCGAACCAAGGATCGCCGGTATCAAGATGTAGGCGATCGGGACGACGATCATCACGCCGAGCGGCACATGGCCATCGGTGAGCTTGTCGCTGTAGAGCGTCCGGCCGGAGCGAAGCCCGGCGTAGTGGTGGAGATAGTCGTGATACAGGACGTACAGCGGCGCGGCGTAGATCGCGAGAAAGACCGCCGACGCGGCGACGAAACGCAGCAACTCGTCGGAGAGTCCGATGCCCCACTTGCCGGCCTCGCGCTCGAAGCCCCAGAGGTAGATCGCTCCGGGCAGGACACCGAGAACGAGTGCGACGAGTGCTTGGAGCGTTGCCGGCACGCGCGCAGCCTACAGCCGAGCACCGTCGCCGTTCGTCGGATCCACGGCGATGAAACGAGGTCCACGAGCGGCTCTGGCCGGCAGCTAGGCTGACAGCGCCGCTTGGGAAGCCGTCTGCGTGTCTACGGCGTCCTGGTGAGCAGGTGAACGCGGCCGATGATTTCCGTGAGCGTGGCGTCGCGGACGCTGCCGCGTCGCTGCACGAGACGCTCTCGGCTGACGGTCCGCACCTGATACGGCTGGGCGTAGGAGACGTCGTTCAGGCCGCTTTCCGGAGGGTCGATGCGGAGATTGAGCGCCGTTCGGTTGGTCCTGGTGATCGGGACCACGATGGCGAGCTCGCTGGGCCCGTGACCGAGCTGATCGACGGAGACGATCACGCATGGTCGTCGTCCGGCTTGCTCGTGGCCTTCGATTGGGCTCAGCTGGCAGTCCCAGAACTACGTCGTCGCTGTCGTCGGCGCGACGCTCGGTGTCGCCACCATCGTGCTCCGCGGCGCTTAGGTTCATGATGTCGGTTGAGGTGTCTGCGCCGGATTCCTTCAGCGAGCTGATGAAGCGGATGAGCGTGTGGCGTGTGGCGCTGCGGAGGGCTCGCGCGCACCCTGCTAGATGGCTGTCGGGGGCTGCGCTGCTGGTCGCGGTGGCGGGACTGCCGGTTGTTGCGGCCAGCGCCGGCGAGGTTGGCGGGGCTGGTTTCGCCGTGGCGCGGTCTGCGCAGGCCAGCGCGCTCGGCCCGGCTCCCGTTGTGCATGGAGGTGAGCTGCCGGCGCGCGAGTTGTTGCTGCCGGCTGGGGCGGGCACTGGCGGCGCATATCCTGGCGGCGGCCTGGAATCGGTCTCGTGTAGCGGCCCTCAGGAGTGTGTTGCTGTTGGTGGTGTTTGGTCTTCGGGCGGCACCTCCCGGGCGATGGTCGCTACCGAGACGGATGGTGTCTGGGGCCGGCCGGTCGAGATCGCTCCACGGCGAAACGACGGCGTCGGCGCGACCTTGACGGTGTCGTGTAGCGGCGGGAAGCGTTGTGTGGTGGCGCGCGTCGCTGGCGGTGGCGTGCCCCCCGTCGGCAGCATGCGCGTCGCTACCGACACGACAGGGGTGTGGGGGCCGGCGAGCCGGATCGAGCTGCCGGTTGGCGGGACGCTCGCGGCGACTGGCGGGGAGAGCGGGCCAGCAGCGGCGCCGGGTATCGATGCCGTGACGTGCACCGGTCCGGGGGATTGTGTTGCCGTTGGCAGCTTCTACGCGAGCACCGCGCGTGGCTACCAGGCGATGGCGGCGACTGAGACGAACGGTGTTTGGAGCCGGGCGAGCGAGGTCGCGCTGCCCGGCGACGCGATGGCTTCCCTGCAGGAGGCTGATCTTGATGCCGTGACGTGTACCGGTCCGGGAGATTGTGTCGCTATCGGCAGCTACTACGACACCGACGCCGAAGTCGGAGCCGGCCGGGGGTTTGGGCTCGATCAGGGGTTGCAGCTGATGGCCGTTACGGAGACCGGCGGGGTGTGGGGTCGGGCACGCACGATGATGCTGCCTGCGGGGGTGAGTGACACTTTGTCGACGCAAGTGGAGCCCACTGCGGTGAGCTGTACGAGCCTGCGTGACTGTGTCGCGGTCGGCAACTACGAGACCACCGAGGGGAGCCAGGTGATGGCTGCCACTGAAACGGGCGGCGTGTGGGGTCAACCGCGCGAGATCATGGAGCCCGCCGGTGCCAGCGTGGTTGTGGAAGGGCCGATGCTCACCTCCGTCAGCTGCACCAGCCCGGGCGACTGCGTCGCCGTCGGCGCGTACAGCAGTGGTGTCGAGGCTGCCCCTGACGTCCAGCCGATGATCGCTATCGAAACGAGCGGGAGATGGGAACGGGCGATCGAGGTGGCGCTGCCCGCTGACGCGGGTACGCAAGTCCAACTCGCTGACCTTCAGTCGGTCGCATGCGCTACCCAAGCGCATTGCGTTGCCGTCGGCGCCTACAGCAGCGGCTCAACCCCCAAGCCCAAGCCCCACCCGATGGTCGTCAGCTTCGCGCCCTAGGCTGGCCGTGTCTTGATGATGCGCGGCTCACGCCGCGCCGGTGAGCACGCACGTGGGGCGCGGGAGGTTCCCGCAGGGGCAGCGGAGCGCGTGCCGGCGGCGAGCTGACGGCTGGCTAGCGCAGCTTGCTGACGTGGGACTCAATGGCCTGGGCCACGGCGGCGGCGTGCGAGCGGGCGATGCCATGGTCGTCCGAGTCGATCGCGACGAGCGTGGCGTTCGGCAGTGTCCGCGCGAGCTCTTCGGCAACGGCGAGTGGGCTGATCGGGTCGCGCGTCGCCGAGATCAGCAGCGTCGGTACGGCCAGGGTGCGCAGGCGCTCTGTCTGGTCGGGCAGCGGCGCGAGGATCCAGTCCGGCGGCTGGAGCCCCGGCGGATGCTGCGGGAGCGGGTTTGGCATGTTGACGGCGCCCGGGCTGACCGTGAGGACGAGGCCGATCAGGGCGGCGGGCTCGCGCAGCGCCGCGCGCATCGCGACGACGCAGCCCATCGACTGGGCGACCACCACCGTCTCCTCCGCGGTCAGCTCACCGATGACGAGATCGACGAGGTCATCAAGCGTGTTGAGATGCGGCGATGGGGGGTTGGGGCCGAGGCCCGGCCAGTCGAGGTAGCGCCTGCGCCAGCCGGCCGGCAGGAGGTCCGCGACTGGCTCCCAGAAGCTGCCCTCGCCGGCGATGCCGGGGAGGAACAGCAGGCGCGGCGGGCCGGTGATCATCAGGCGATGATAGGCGGCGCGGTCAGGACGGCGCTGTGCTGAGCGGGCGGGTGGCATTCGCGATGGCGATCATCTGGGAGTTGCTGAGGTCTTCGAGAAGGGTGTTGCTGACCCAGTAGAGGATCGGGCCTTCGCGCCAGCCGACATCGTGGATGTGGGCGCCGTCGTCGATGAACATGTAGGCGCGGCCGTCGATCGTCTCGGTCTGGCTGGGGTTCGCGAACAGCGGCGGGTCCGTCCAGTTCATCCCCTCGATGCCGTAGTAGCCGCCCAGCCCGTTGACGCTCCAGTCGATGCGGTAGCCGTGGTGGAGATGGCCCTGCTCGTCGCGCACGGTGTAGGCGTGGAAGTCCTCGGGGATCGCCGGGCCGGTCTGGACGCTCGGGAGATAGATGTGGAACGGGACGGCTACGGCGAGTGCGAGCGCCTGGCTCTGGACGTAGGACGAGAGTGGGTACAGGTCGTCTGCCGCCAAGTCGACCGGCGGCGGTGCGGCGTGATGGCTGGCCGCGTGCGCTGCCGGCGGCAGGACCGTCTTCTGGTCCTCGTAGAGGAAGTCGTCGACGCTTGCCTTGATCAGCGCCGGTGTGGAGGTGACGGCGTCCTGGCCGTTGTAGAAGACCGAGGTATCGGCGACCTGGAAGGGGACCTGGCGGATCGGCTGGGCGACCGACAACGCGGCGAGCTGGAGCAGCTGAGCGACCTCCGTGGTCCCGCGGATGTCGGTTGAGACGGCGCGACCGAACGCCTTGGCGAGCTCGTTGTACTTGGCCAGCAACGTCAGCGGGCCGAGTTGCTGCTCGGCGGCGCGAATGAAGTCCTGCTGGCGGGCTACGCGCACGAAGTCCGAGTCGGTGTGGCGGTAGCGCACGTAGTTGAGTGCCTCCTCGCCGCACAGCCGGTGATAGCCGGGGTGGATATCGATCGGCTGATAGCTGCCGCCCGGAGGGTTGTAGTAGTACTGGTCGACGTCGATGTAGACGCAGCCGATCGCGTTCATCAGCCCGAGGAACGACGCGAAGTTGAAGTCGATCACGTGGTTGATCGTGATCCCGGGCAGCGTGGCCTTCGTGACGCGCAGGGCTAGCGGCACGCGGCCGAGCGAGTACGTCGAGTTGAACTTGCCGGTGTAAGTCTGTCCGTGGTAGGTAAACGTGACAAGCAGGTCGCGCGGGATCGACATGATCGAGACCTGCCCTTCCGCGGGGTCGAGGCGCACGAGCATGAACGTGTCCGCGTGCAGCAGATGGACGCCGTTCACGTCCTGCTCCGCCCCGGTCGAGTACGTCGTCGTCTTCCCGATGTGGTCGTCGCCGATGATCATGATCGTCTCCGGTGCGCCTGTTCTCGCGGCTGTCAGCTCGGTCGAGGAGATCGGCTTGCCGCCGAGCGCGAGGTCGGCGGCGATGTTCTCGACCACCGAGACCAGCAGCGTGAACACCGCAACCGCGGTGCAGACGACGAGCGTCACGCAGCCGAGCACCATGCGAGCGAAGTTGGAGAGGCGCCGCGACTTCCCGAGCGGCGCGGGCACGGCCGCGGCGGCCGCGATCGCCTGGCGCTCGCGCTCGAGTGCGGCGAGTCGGCTGCGGTCCGGCCGCCGGCGGAACCTCAAGCTGGCCGTCCCGGGGTCTGGACGGCGAGCACGCTGACGCCGAGCAGCGCAGCCATATCAGCGATCAGCGTGAACACGGGAGGATGGGCGGGGCGCGGGGCGTGCGGGGGCGGCAGCGCCCGCGGCCCCGCAAGCCCGCTCCGCCCGGGGGACGGATCGGACCGCGTCGTATCGTCGCGTGTACGGGCCCGCTTGTCGTCGGCTGTGCGGCGACTGTTTGCGCACTCCAGCTGCGGTAGCCGGCCTGCCGCCGTAACGCACCTGCGGTAGTAGCCGCTGCTGCGATGGGGCGACGCTGCGGGCGGTCGCGTGGCCTACCGTTACGGTCGTGGAGACGCTCGCCGCGCTCAAACGGCGCATCACGCAGTCGCAGGTCGCGCTCGACGGCCTGCTCGCGCTAGCCGTGGCGGCGACGCTGGTGGCGGTTCGCGCGGCCGAGGCCCAAGGCCTCCGCGACCCGCATCACGTCGCCTGGCTCGGCTATCTGCTCGCCGTCGTGGCGGCGGGGCTGCTCGCGGCACGCCGGCGTTGGCCGTTCGTCGTGTTCTCCTTGACGCTTGCCATCGCCGTCGTGGCAATCGACATCGACTACGCGAGTGGGGCTGTGTCGCTGCCGGCGCTGATAGCCGTCTACACGCTGGCGGAGCTTCCAGACCGCCGCCGGTCGCTGGCTCTCGCCGCCGTCGCCGCCGTGACCCTGGGAGTGGCTCGCGGGCTGTTGCAGCACAAGGGCTGGTCGGACGCGCGTACCGCAGCCGAGCCGGCGCTGGTGTTCATGGCGCTGTTCCTCGGCTGGGCGCTGGCCAGCCATCGGGCCTACATCGCGGAGATCAACGAGCGCGCGGCGCGCGCGGAGCGCACCCGCGAGGAGGAGGCCAGCCGCCAGGTGAACGCCGAGCGGTTGCGGATCGCGCGCGAGCTGCACGATGTCGTTGCGCACAGCATCGCGATGATCAACGTCCAAGCGAGTGCCGCAGCGCATGTGCTGAGCGAGCGGCCCGAGGCTGCGGCGGAGGCGCTGGCGACGATCAAGGCGGCGAGCAAGGACTCGCTGCGCGAGCTGCGCAGCATCCTCGGCGTGCTGCGTGACAACGACGAGACCGAGCCGCGCGCGCCGGCACCCGGCCTCGGGCAGCTCGACGGGCTCGTCGCGGCGATGCGCAACGCCGGCGTGCCGACGAGCGTCAACTACTCGGGCACGCGCAGATCGCTGCCGCCGAGCGCGGATCTGGCCGCCTACCGGATCATCCAGGAGTCGCTGACCAACGTGTTGCGCCACGCGGGGCCCACCGCCGCCGTCGTCTCGATCACGTTCGAGCGCGACCGCGTCACAGTCGATGTCGAGGATGGCGGATGCCCGCACGGCGAGCGCACCGCCGCGGACGGACACGGAATCCGCGGGATGCGTGAACGGGCGGTGGCGCTGGGCGGCGCGTTGGAGGTGGGCTGCTCGATCGACGGCGGCTTCCGGGTCCACGCGACGCTGCCGATCCGGGGTCCAGCGTGATCAGCGTGCTGCTCGCGGACGACCAGGCGCTCGTGCGCGCCGGCTTCCGCATGCTGCTCGAAGGCGAAGCGGACATCACGATCGCCGGTGAAGCGGCCAACGGCGAGGAAGCGGTCGCCCTCGCCACCCGTTTGCGTCCGGACGTGGTGCTGATGGACATCCGCATGCCGGTGCTCGACGGCCTGCAGGCGACCCGCCAGATCGTCGCCAACCCCAGCCTCAGCGAGGTCAAGATCCTGATCCTCACGACCTTCGAGCTCGACGAGTACATCTTCGAGGCGCTCCGCAGCGGCGCCAGCGGCTTTCTCGTCAAGGACACCGAGCCGGCCGACCTGCTGAGCGGCGTGCGCATACTCGCCGAGGGCAACGCGCTGCTGTCGCCGAGTGTCACCCGCCGTCTGATCGCCGAGTTCGCTACGCAGCCGTATCGACCGGCTGCCGACCTCGCCCCGCTCGAGGCGCTCACCGGCCGGGAGCGCGAGGTCGTCACGCTCGTCGGCGCTGGCCTCAGCAACGCCGAGATCGCCGAACAGCTCACGGTCAGTCCTGCGACGGCCAAGACGCACGTCAATCGCGCGATGATGAAGCTCGGTGCGCGCGACCGCGCGCAGCTCGTCGTTCTCGCCTATGAGGCTGGACTCGTAAGGCCGGGCCGCCGCGGCTGAACGCGCAGGACGGATCGCTGCGCCGGTCGGCCCGGGGCACCGTTAACTACGGCGATCGCGGCATTTTCCTTTGTCAGCGTTGACAAGAAGGTTTGGCGTCCCATAAGCTTTTCTCGTGGCAGCCAAGGATGCGGCACGTTCGCCGGCGGTGGAGGATTACTCGAAGGCGATCTTCGCGCTCGAGTCCCGCGGCGATGAACCGGTGTCGACAACGGCTTTGGCTGAACGGCTGGGGATCACGCCGGGCTCCGTGTCGGCGATGCTCAACAGGCTCGACGAGCTGGGCCTGACGGCCCACGTCCCGTATCGGGGAGTGCGCCTCACTGAAGATGGGCGGCGCCTCGCGCTCGAGGTGATCCGTCATCACCGCCTGCTCGAGAGCTTTCTTACCGAGGCGCTGGGGATGGGCTGGGACCAGGTTCACGCGGAAGCCGAAGTCCTCGAGCACGTGCTCTCGGAGGATTTGGAGCAGCTGATCGCGGCGAAGCTCGGGAATCCGACGGTCGATCCGCACGGCGACCCGATCCCGAGCGCGGACCTCCAGCTGGCCGAACAGGAGACGCACAGTCTCGAGAGCCTGGAGGCGGGGGAGGAAGGCGTGTTCGTGCGCGTCTCGGACTCCGACCCGGAGATGCTTCGCTACCTCGCCGGCTGCGGCGTCTCCCCGGGCGACCGCTTCGCGGTTCGCGCGCGCCAGCCGTTTGGCGGCCCGCTGTTCGTCATCTTCGGCGAGCGCGAACACGCGATCGGCGGCAAGCTGGCGCGTGCGATGCGCGTCGAGGTTAGCCGCCCACCGCGCAAGCACCGAGCGCGCAGTCGCAGGCAGCAGGTCGATGGCCGCGACTGAGACCATCGTCGCTCCCGGGCTTGCGCTGCCGCCGCTGACCGGCGAGGACATGGCACGCTCGCAGGACCGCGCGCGCGTGTCTGACGCGCGCCGCCAGCGCAAGCGCTGGAGCCTGCTGTGGCTGCTCGTCGGCCCTGGGATCCTCGCGATGCTCGGAGAGAACGACGGACCGAGCATGATCGCCTACGCCTCCGACGGGGCGCAGTACGGGATCGGCTTCTTCGTGCCGTTCATTCCGGTGCTGTTCGCAATGGCCTACGTCTGCCAGGAGATGTGCATGCGCGTCGGCGCGGTCACGCACCGCGGCTATGGCGAGCTGGTCCTGCAGCGTCTCGGAACGGTATGGGGCTGGTTCGGCGCCACCGACCTCACGCTGACCAACCTGATCACGCTCGTCGCCGAGTTCGTGTCGATCCGCGTCGGCCTGGCCTACTTCCATTTCGGCGCCGTCGTCGCTGTCGCGCTCGGTCTGGTGCTGGTCGTGTTCACGCTCAGCGGCGGGCGCTACTGGCGCTGGGAGCGGATCGTGCTCGGCATGGCGCTGTTCAACGGCCTGTTCCTGCTCGTCGCGATCCTCGTCAAGCCCGACGTCGGCGCGGTTGCTCGCTCGCTTGACTTCAGCCCGTTTCCCGGCGGGAGCTTCAACACGCTGCTGTTGCTGCTGGCCTCGACGATCGGCGCGACGGTGACGCCGTGGATGATCTTCTTCCAGCAGAGCGCGTCCGCCGACAAGGGCATGACTCCGCGCGACGTCAAGTACGGTCGCTTTGATACCGCGGTCGGCTCGGCGCTGGCCGCGATCTTCGGCGTCGGGGCGCTGATCGCCGGCGCGGCGCTCCTGACGCGTGGTGGCTCAGGCATCCAGGGATTCGCGGGCGCCGGGTTCCCCGAGGCGCTCAGGCACGTCGCCGGCGGCGCCGCCGGTGCCGTGTTCGCACTCGGACTGATCGAGGCTGGAGCGGTGGCGATCCTCACGATCTGCGCGAGCACCGCCTACGCCGCCGGCGAATGTATCGGGGTCTCCCACAGCTTCAACAGCTCGCCGCGCAACGCCACGCTGTTCTACGGCGCGAACATCAGCGTGGCAATGCTCGCCGCGGCGGTGATCCTCATCCCGGGCGCGCCGCTGCTGTCGATCGCACTCAACGCCAACGTTCTCGCAACCGTGCTGCTCCCCGTCAGCCTCGTCCTGATGGTCATGCTCGCGAACGACAAGGGACTGATGGGCCCGTGGATCAACAAGCGCTCAACCAACGTCATCGGGATCACGGTGATCGCGTTCGTCGGGGTCTGCGGAGCCGCCTACGGCATCGATTCCTTCCTCCAGACAATCCACATCGTCGGCTCGTGAGCACAGGAACGATCAACGGCAGTGGCTCCGGGGAGCGCTCCGCGATCGGCGAGGCTCACACGCCGGTCGATGCGCACTTCGACGATGAGCTGATCATGCACCTCGAACGCGACCAGCTCGTCGCCGAAACGTCCCGGCCAGTTGCGCGAGCCGACCTCGGCGCGCGCGCCATGGCGGGGCTGTGGGCGCTGCGCGTGTTCGTCGTCCTGGTCAGCGCGATGGTCATCTACACGTTCGTCGACCAGCTGCACTGAAGCGGGGCTCAGTCGCGGTCCTCGGCGGCGAAGTCGTCCTCGTCGCGGGAGAGGTGAGCGTCGAAGTCCTCGAGCAGCGCGAGCAGGGCGGGCGCTTCCCACGAGCGTCCGCGCATGCGGTTGTCGCGGCGGACGAGGACGCCCGCGCGCTCGAGCATCTCGAGCGCCGTGTTGGCGCTCTGGAACGAGCGGCCGCTGAGGGCCTCGGCGGTGCGCGCGTCGATGACGGGGTGGGAGGGGAGCGCGTCGATCAGCGGCCAGACCGCGGCGTCTGAGCGGGCCGAGACGGCTGTCCGCCAGTCGTCCTGCAGGCGTCCGACCTCGCTTGTGAACCACGCCGCCTTGCGTGCGGCGGCGAGCGTCGCGCTGGCGAAGAAGCTGCACCAGCCCTTGATGTCGCCGCGGCGGTAGAGCGTCAGACCGTCGAGGTAACGCTCGCGGCGCGTCGTGAGGACGACGCTGATCGGCGCGAGATAGCGCGGTGCGAGACCGCGGCGCATCGCCATCGCGTGGATCAGGCAACGGCCGACGCGCCCGTTGCCGTCCGCGAACGGATGGATCGCCTCGAACTGGGCGTGCGCCACAGCCGCGTGCGCGGTGGCGGGGAGGTCGCTGCGCTGATTGATGAACGCCAGCAGGTCGGCGAGCAAGTCGTCGAGGTACTCGGCGGGCGGCGGCACGTACTTCGCATCCGCGGGCGTCGAGCCGTGGATCCAGCCGGGGCCTTCGCGGAGCCTGCCGGCCCACGGGTCGAGCGCGGTTCCGCGCGCCAGCGTCGCGTGGATCGCCTGAATGTCGCCGACTCTGATCGGTGCGCGGCCGCGCCCGAGCTCGATCGCCGCCTCCATCGCGTCGATGTTGGTGAGGATCTCGGTTGCCTTGCGATCGATCTCCGGTTGGAGCGCGGCGTGGGCGAGGCGCTTGTGCGAGAGCGCAAGGTTCTCGATCGCCGACGACGCGAGCGCCTCGGCCCGCAGCAGCTGCTCGCCGAGGCCGTCGAGCGATGCGGGCTCGGATGGCGTGGCGCCGGCGTTGAGCGCGCGGACCGCCTCGTCGGCAGCCGCGACGTGGGCCGCCGTCTTGGCGTGCAGGCGGAGTCGCAGCTCGCGGACCGGCGCCGGCACGAACGCGCGGTAGGAGGACGCGCGCGGAGCGTCTCCGTCGGCGAGCGGGAGATGCCGGCGCTCGAAGCGGCCTCTACGTCTACCGGTCATCGTGTCACTGTTCGACCGAAGGGGAATCCATCAGACGATGGTAGTATGTTATCCTTGAACAACAAGAGGTGTTGTTCAAGTTTCGCTCCGAGCGTCCGTCAAAGGAATAGGCTCTTGCCGATGCTGGTTGGGGTGCCCAAGGAGACCGCTGCAGGAGAGCGCCGCGTCGCGCTCGTCCCAGAGGTCGTTCGCAAGCTGACCGCCCGCGGCGTCAATGTGCTCGTACAGGCGGGAGCCGGGGCCGAGGCGATCATCCCCGATCAGCTGTACAGCGATGCGGGAGCGACGATCGGCAAGGATGCCGCGAAAGTCTGGGCGGCGCCGCTCGTCGTCAAGGTCGCCCCACCGAGCAAGGCGGAGATCGCGCAGCTGAAGGCGGGCGGCACGCTGATCGCCTTCCTCGCACCGCTGTCCAGCGCCGAAACGACCAAGGGCCTCGCCAAGGCGAAGGTCACGGCGTTCGCGATGGAGGCGATCCCGCGGATCTCCCGGGCCCAGTCGATGGACGCGCTGTCATCGCAGAGCAACGTCGCGGGCTACCGCGCGGCGATCCTCGGTGCCGAGCAGATCGGTCGCTTCTACCCGATGCTGATGACCGCGGCCGGGACGATCCCGCCGGCGCGCGTGCTCGTCCTCGGCGTTGGCGTCGCGGGACTGCAGGCGCTCGCGACCGCCCGCCGGCTCGGTGCGCAGACGACCGGCTATGACGTGCGCCCCGATGTGGCCGAGCAGGTGACCTCGCTCGGCGCGACCTGGCTCGACCTCGGGATCGAGGCGGCGGGGGAGGGCGGCTACGCGCGGGAGCTCACGGACGCCGAGAAGGCGACCCAGCAGCAGGCGCTGACCGACGCAATCAAGGGCTTCGATGTCGTCATCACGACGGCGCTCGTGCCGGGGCGCCCGGCGCCGCGGCTCGTCACTGCCGAGGCGGTCAAGGGCATGAAGCCGGGATCGGTGATCGTCGACCTCGCGGGTGAGACCGGCGGCAACTGCGAGCTGACGACGCCCGGCAAGACGACGGTCAAGCACAACGTGACGATCGTCTCGCCGCTCAACCTGGCCGCCGAGATGCCCGAGCACGCCTCGCAGCTGTATGCCCGCAACATCCTCGCGCTGCTCGAGCTGATGCTCGACGAGAAGGGCGAGCTTGCGCTCGACTTCGACGACGAGATCATCGCCGGCTCGTGCATCACCCGCGACGGCCGCGTCGTCAACGACGCCGCGCGGGCACTCGTGGAAGGGGTCAAGTAGTGCTGCTCACGAACCTGACGATCCTTGTCCTCGCCGGCTTCGTCGGGTTTGCGGTGATCTCGAAGATCCCGAACACGCTGCACACGCCGCTGATGAGCGGGACCAACGCGATCCACGGCATCGTCCTGCTCGGCGGCCTGGTGGTGATCGGCCTCGCCGGCAACTCGGTCTTCAACAAGGTGATCCTCGTGATCGCGATCGCCTTCGGCACGATCAACATCGTCGGCGGCTTCCTCGTCACCGACCGGATGCTCGAGATGTTCAAGCGCAAGCCGTCGGGCCCGAAGGACGGTGACGAGTAGTGGGCGCCATCTGCAACGTCCTCGGGCGACACGCGCGGGCACTGCTCCTGCTCAGCCGGCACATCCACCTCACCGCCCGTGCGCGGCACCTCCTGCTCACGACGCCCCGCTGCTCCCCCGCCGTGTTGGCGCACATGCCAGCTGTGGTGCGCGCGGCCGTCGCACACACACTCCGGGGCTCGTCCTCGTTGATCCTCGCGAGCGCGAAGTCAACGAGCTTCATCCAGAACCAGAACTTCCTCGACGTTCTCTACATCGTCGCGTTCGCCCTGTTCATCTACGGCATGTCCGGCCTGACCGGCCCGCGCACGGCGGTTCGCGGCAACCGCATCGCCGCGGTCGGCATGGCGATCGCGATCGCCGCGACACTGCTGTCGAAGGGCGAGAGCAACTGGGTGCTGATCGCGATCGGCATCGCCATCGGCGTGGCCGTCGGCATCCCGGCCGCGCTCAAGGTGAGGATGACCGCGATGCCGCAGATGGTGGCGCTGTTCAACGGCGTCGGCGGCGGCGCGGTGTTCCTGATCGCGTGGGCCGAGTTTCGCGGACACCTGCACGGCTATGCCCACGTCCCGACCTACGTCGCGGTGTTCAGCTGCTTCGCCGCGATCGTCGGGTCGATCTCCTTCTGGGGATCGAACATCGCCTTCGGCAAGCTGCAGGAACTGATCCCCGGGCGCCCGATCACGCTCGGTCGCGCCCAGCAGTTCGTCAATGGCCTGCTCGCGCTCGGCGCGATCACGCTCGCCGCGCTGCTCGTCGACGGCTCGCACTCGCAGGCCGAGTTCATCGGCATGTTGGTCTGCGCTGCGGTCCTCGGCAACGCCGTCGTGCTGCCGATCGGCGGCGCCGACATGCCGGTCGTGATCTCGATGCTCAACGCCTTCACCGGCCTGTCGGCTGCCGCCACGGGCGTCGTGCTCAACAATCCTGCGCTGATCGTCGCGGGGATGATCGTCGGCGCGTCCGGCTCGATCCTCACCAACCTGATGGCGGTCGCGATGAACCGCTCGATCCCAGCGATCATCGCCGGCGGCTTCGGCGGCGGCGGTGTCGTGGAGGGCGCAAGCGGCGCCGGCGAGCACGCCGGCAGCGTGCGATCGGTCAACGCGGCGGATGTCGCCATCCAGCTCGCCTACGCGCGGCTCGTCGTCTTCGTACCCGGATACGGGATGGCGGTCGCGCAGGCCCAGCACGCGGTGCGCGAGCTGGCCAAGGCGCTCGAGGCTCGCGGTGTGGAGGTGAAGTACGCGATCCACCCCGTTGCCGGGCGAATGCCCGGCCATATGAACGTCCTGCTCGCCGAGGCTGACGTGCCCTACGACCAGCTGAAGGAGATGGACGACATCAACCCGGAGTTCTCGCGCACCGACGTCGCGCTGGTGATCGGCGCGAACGATGTCACCAACCCGGCGGCGCACACCAACCCGCAGTCGCCGATCTACGGGATGCCGATCCTCGACGTCGAGAATGCGCGCTCGGTGATCGTCATCAAGCGCTCGATGAACCCGGGCTTCGCCGGGATCGAGAACGAGCTGTACTTCAAGCCGAACACGTCGATGCTGTTCGGCGACGCGAAGAGCGCCGTCTCGGCGATCACCGCCGAGCTCGCCGACGTCTGATCGGCCGCGCCAGGCGCTGGCGTGCTGGCCAGCCGGCGGCCGCTGAGCGCGCCGCGGCTGACGACCCTGCGGCGGTCGCGTTGGCAGAATCCGGGCGCATGTCGATCGAGTCCACAGACGTCCTGCCGCCGATTCGGCCCGTGTCCGGCTTTCGCATCCGGGTGGCGGCGGAGCAGGATCAGCCGGCGGTCTGCGCGCTGTCGGCTGCGGCGTTCTCGCTGGACATCAGCGACGCGACGGCCGCCGAGCGTTGGCGCGTGCGCGTCGCGCACGCGTTCACCACCGACCCCGAGGGCACGTTCCTCGCCGAGCTCGACGGCGGCGTGATCGGCGTCGCGCAGGCGATCCGCCGTGAGCGGCTGTGGTGCCTAGCGACGCTGGCCGTTGCCGGGGACGTCCAGAGCGGCGGCGTCGGGCGCGCGCTGCTGGGGCATGCGCTTGGCTACGGCGCCGACGCCGACGTGCGCTTCCTGCTGAGCTCGCGCGACCCGCGGGCGTTGCGGCTCTACGGCCTGGCCGGGTTCGCGCTGCGGCCGACATTCGACGCGGCTGGGGAGCTGGACCGCGCCGCGCTGCCGGCGGGCGACGCTCGCGTGCGCGACGCCGGCGAGGCCGACATCGAGACGCTGGCGGCGATCTCGCGCGAGCAGCGTGGCGCCCCGCACACCCTGGAGCTCCGGTACGCGCTGGCGAGGGGCTGGCGTCTGTTGCGCCTGGACGACCGCGGCTTTGCGGTCGCCGACGCGGGTCACAGCGTCTGGCTGCTCGTCGCCCGCGACGAGGACGCGGCCGCTGCCCTGCTGTGGGCGGCGATCGAGGCGGTTGGGGAGACCGGCGACTCGGTCATTCGCTGGATCACCGGCGAGCAGCAGTGGGCGATCGCCGTCGCGCTGCGGGCCGGGCTGCGGCTGGGCCCCTCTGGCGCGCTCGGCGTCCGCGGCGAGGCCGGCGCGCTGCGCTGCTTCTTGCCCAACGGGGCGTTCGCCTAACCGGGCAGCAGCGGGCGCCCAGCGGCGGCGGCCGGTCAGGGCCCGCCCGCAGCCGCTGCAGCGCTGGCCGCCGAGATCGCCGGCCCGTCGACCCCTGTGACGGCCGACGTCAGCCGACGCTTGTCACAAATCCACCCGCCGCGCGTATTAAGGGGTAAATGCGCGTGGAAGACGGATCTGCCGTCGAGCGGCCAAGCGGGCGGGGCGCGCCTCGCCCGTGGCTTGCTGCCGATCCACAGCGCACCGCGCGATCGATGGACGCCGGACGCAACGTCCGCCAACCGCTCGCCGCTGGGGTGGCGGAACACGGAGGATGAAGCTGGCTACGGGACCAAAGGACCCAGATCGGAGCGCAACCGGATCGAGTTGCCCCCGCTGCGGCCTCAGCGTCAGCCCGAGGCACCGTTCGCTGGCGATCGAGCTGTGTCCGCGATGCCTCGCGCAGGCGCGCGTTCCAATCCGGTTGATCGCGGCCGAGCCCTTGAGCGCGCCGCCGGAGGCCGACGGCTGACGACTCTGGTCAGACCGAGTCGGCCCGCACGCCAACGCGATTGCGGTCCCTGCGGGGCGCTCGACAATCCGGTCCGCTCGAAAATGGCCCGCGACGGTGGTGGTATCCTCGCTGCGCCGCGGAACGGAGGCTGTGATGTGGCAGTGTCAACCACGGTCTGGAGCGGGCTACGCGGGTGCTGGTGCGTGCTGGCTGGAGGTTCTGTTGCCGGGCCGGCCGAACGGGCACAGCGGCTGGATCTCGGCGGCGTCGACAACGGAAACTGTCACGCCGTGGCAGATCACGGTGCGACTCTCGACGCGCGTCGTGAAGGTGTTCGATGATGGCCGGGTCCAATGTTCCATTGGACAGCCACACTTCTAATGAAGAATTGGACGGACGCTTCCCTGAAGCTGTACAACTTTTGGGGGAACAGCGTCCCGGATCTGACGAGCCTTGGGACCGTTACGCGCGATCAATGACATGCGTGGACCCACAATAGGCATCATTGTAGGTGCCGTGATGATGGGCGCGCTCGCGGCGGGGGGCGGGGCACCCCAGCCGCCAGGGCGACGTCAACCCAGCGTGCTCCCAGTACGGGGTCGGTAGCTGGCACTATCGTATTTGGCCGCCGTGACTCCGGCGCAGTTGTGCGGGTAGTCAAGGGACACTTCATTGCCGGCCGTCCACGATTCGATGCCAGCCGCCCACGGGTTGCGGGCGAGTATGTGCCACCGGGGGACGATCAATTCCGCTTCGACCTCCCGCCAGGCCAGTACGAGATCGAAGTCCAACTGACCAAGCACTCTGCGCCAGTCGGTTGCAGTGACGCGAAAGCGGTAAGCGTTCGAGCCAACCGCACGATTCACGTCACCTTCGTGGCAGCCGTTCTCAACGCAGGGTGTGGGACCTACTAGGCCCACTGCGCCCACCCGAATTGTTCATAAAGACACTGCGCACCGGGGCCGCCCGGAGCGCAGTGTCGTCCGGCAGACGATGACTTCCCCGTTCGGGCGACACTCTTAAGCTCGGCCTGGAGAAGTCCGGAACTTCGGCGTGATCTGACCTGATTCGCGCAAGCGCGCCCGGCGTGAGGCAGGTCATGGTGGCCCGTGCAGCTGGGGCGCGCGGCGTCCCGCAGACGATCCTCTACTCGGACGGGCGTCGGGGCATTGTTTGGGCAGCCTTTGGCCCGATATCGCTGGTCCTGGCTGCGGATTGCCGTCCGGGAAGGGGGCGTTATGCGGTACATGCCTACGGGCGCAACGATGCGTTTTGTGCATGTTACGAAACCGGTCGGCGCTGTTGACAGTGGCTTCGGGGTGGGCGTAGGCTCCCGTTGCTCCTGGGGTTCGTGTGCTGGGGGTTGCGGGTTTGGCGGTGGTGGCCGGCTGGGGCATCTGGCTTTCGTGCGGATCACGCGATCGGAGCGCGATGCTGTTTCGGGGTGCTCAGCGGCTGGGCCTGGCAGATGAGTTGCGTTTCCATTCTGGGGTGCCGCCGCGGAGGGGTACGTGCAGACCTCGCCTGTTGATGCTGCGGCTGGTGTGGGTGCTGGCTGCTGGCGCGTCCTGCGCGGCTTTGTGGGCCGGTGTGTCGGGCGCGTCGGCAGCGTCGTCGGTTGAGGGCTCGGGTCTGGTCCCGACTGGTACGGCGAATGTTGGGGTTGGTGGTGGCGGTGAGGCGTTGTCTGGTGACGGCGGCACGGCTGTCGTGGGTGTCGCGGGAGATGACTTCAACCATGGTGCCGCGTGGGTGTTCACGCGGTCGGGGTCGGGTTGGGTGCAGGGCGCGGAGTTGACGCCGACTGGTGCGAGTTCGTACGGCGGTAGCCAGTTCGGTTCGAGCGTCGCGATTTCCGCTGACGGGAACACGATCCTGGTTGGCGGGCCTGACGATAGTGGTGGCACCTACCGGCCTGAGCAGGCACCGGCTGGTGCGGCGTGGGTGTTTGTGCGGTCCGGATCCGGTTGGGTTCAGCAGGGTCTGGCGTTGACGGCGCCGCATGATTCGAGCGGCCCTGGCGCGTTTGGTACGTCGGCCGCGTTGTCGGCTGACGGTGATGTCGCGCTGGTTGGTGGCGGCGGCGGCGCATGGATCTTCTCTCGCAGTGGTTCGCGTTGGTCGGCTAGTTCGACGCTAGCCGCGAGCGATGTGAGCGGTAACGGCAACGCGTTTTTCGGTGCGAGCGTCGCGTTGTCGGCGGACGGCTCGACGGCGCTGGTGGGTGGCCCGACCGACGGTGTGGTGGAGCGGGTTGGTGGCGGTCCGCCGCTGACACAGCCGACCGGGGCGGTGTGGACGTTCACGCGGTCTGGGGCGGGCTGGTTGCAGAGCGGTTCGAAGCTCACTCCGCCGGGCCTGCCGCATGGCGAGTTTGGCTGGGGCGTCGCGCTGTCGGGCGATGGTGGCACGGCGCTGGTGAGTGGTGACGGCGGCGCTTGGGCGTTTGGTCGTGGTGGCTCGGTGTGGGCGCAGCAGGGTCCGCAGCTGGTGCCTGCCGATCAGGGTTCGGGCGGGCAGGTTGGCTTGGCGGTCGCGCTGTCATCGGACGGCAGCACGGCGCTGTTGACCGGTAGCGATACGAGTGGCAGCGACGCCTGGCTGTTCGCCAAGTCAGGCGCGGCATGGGCGGAGCAGGGGTCGCGGATCGCGGCGGCCACGAGCGGCACGCCCGCCGCGCAGCTGTCGTCGAACGGCGGGACGTTGCTGATGGGCGCGAACGTGTTCAGCGACAGCCAGTCTGTGAGCGTCGCGCCGCCGGTGGCGACGAGCACGGGGCAGGTCGATCAGCCGGTCAGCGCGTCCGGCGCGGGTACCGTCACCGAGGTTGCGACGGTGACGTCTGCTGGTGTCGCGTCGGCTGCCCGCGTCGACGCGACACGTACCCTCGGTGTGACCGGCTCGGGCCGGGTTGTTTATGGTCGTGTGTCGGCGACAACGCGCCGGCCTGGCCGCATGACGCTGACGCTCAAGCCGTCTAGGGCGGGTAGGGCGCTGCTTGCTCGTGACGGCAGTTTGCGGGTGACGCTGGTGATCACGTTCAACCCGGTCACAGGGCCCGCTCCCCGTGAGCAAACACGTTCGGTGATCGTGCATGCCCGGCACCGCTAACCGTCGCCGGTCATGCGGCCCGTCGCCGGCCCGGCGGCATGCCGACGCAGCGCCGGCTCATTGTGACTCGCGCGCCGTAACGACCGGTGATGCCCGTCTGGTGGGTGTGGCGTGATGGCTCGGTTGTTGCGTTCGCGTCGCTCGCGCCTCGTGTTGCTGGTTGCGGTTGGTGTTGCCGGGGTTGGTGGCGCGGTAGCGGCGGGTGAGGGGTCGCAGCCCGCTCAGACGTACTGGAGCACTGTCGCTGCGGATTTGCCGGTCGCGCAGTTCCAGTTCGCTGACGGGGCGGGTTCCTCGACGATCGCGGACTCCGCGGGGTCGTACACCGCTGCGAACACGGGGATCACGTTGGGCGGGGCGGGCCCGTTCCCGGGCAGTGACTCGGGAGTGTTCGGTGGTAGTGCGTACGCGGCGTTGCCGTCTGATCCGCTGGCCGGCGTGAGCGCGTTCACGGCCGAGGCGTGGGTGTACTGGTCGGGCGGGTCGTCCTACGGCGAGCCGGTGTTCGATTTCGGCTCGAGCGGTTCGAACCAGATGGTGTTGACGCCCGCGTCGTCTGCGGCGAGCCATCCGTTGAGCTTCGAGATCCGCGATAGCGCCGGCCAGGACTTCCTCGTGACTGGCCCGACGCTCGCCTCGACTACGTGGGAGTACGTGACTGTGACGGAGACCTCGGCTGGCGTGTTGACGTTGTATGTGGATGGCGTGCAGGTCGGTCAGACGACTGGTGTTTCGATCTCACCGAGCTCGCTCGGCTCGCTCGGGGATGACTGGCTGGGCCAGTCGGTGGTGTCCGGGACCGCGGGGTTCAACGGCGCTTTGAGCAATGTCGCGTTCTACACGTCGGCGCTACCGGCGGCACGGGTGCTGGCGCACTACAACGCCGCTGAGTTCCCGGTGAACAGCTCCGCTCCGACGGTGTCGGGGACCGCGCAGGACGGCCAGACGTTGACCGCGTCAGCGGGCAGCTGGACGGGTCTGACGCCGTTCAGCTACGGCTACCAGTGGCAGAGCTGCAACAGCGCGGGCGGTGACTGCTCACCCCTGTCGGGTGCGACCGGCGCTACGTTCGGGGTTGGGCACGGGCAGGTCGGCACGACGCTCGAGGTTGGCGTGACGGCGACCAACAGCGCTGGCAGCGGCAGCGCGACATCCCCAGCGACGGGCGTGGTCGCGGCGTTGGCGCCGTCGAACACGGCGCTCCCGGTGGTCTCCGGGACCGCGACGGATGGGCAGACGTTGAGCGTCAGTAACGGCACGTGGAACGGCACGCCAACGATCGCCTACACGTATCAGTGGCAGCTGTGCAACAGCGCTGGCGGGGGCTGCTCAAACATCTCGGGTGCGACCGGATCTTCGTTCACGCTGGGCGCGGCTGATGTCGGCGGCACCGTTGTCGCGGTCGTGACCGCGACGAACGCTGGCGGGTCTGCGGGCGCGGCATCGGCTGCTACCGGCACCGTGGCTGCTGGTGATCCGGCGCCGTTCAACACGTGTGATCCGGATCCGCTGCCGTCCCCGTCCCCGGGGTCGGCGGCGAACACGATCATCATCGATGGCCAGATGACGGCTGTGGGGCAGGAAGCGAACTACGCGTCGCTTGCGAACGCCCAGACGACTGTGGCGTTTCGGAGTGTTGCCGCCCCGATTCCCAACTACAACACCAGTCAGTCGTTTGCCTACACGCCTGTTTCGAGCAATAGCCAGGTGCAGTACTGGCAGGCGAACAACTACCCGTTCTATTTCACCGTGGCGTCCTCGGGCTTCCCGGGAGCCGGCTTGCCGCTGATGATCGGTGAGTGTGCCGGCGACGCTGCTCTGCGCATGAGCGAAGACCAGGGCCTGTATATCGATGGTCTCGTCACCTACGACGCGGCGCTCAACGGCTGGAACTGGACGGCGGGCGTTGGCGCGATCACGACAGCCCAGTGGCAGACGCTGAACTACTGGGTGCAGCTCGCGGCGGTGCTGAACAAGAAGGTCATCTGGTCTGAGCCGGCGCAGGGCTGGCAGGCGCTGCTCGCGAACAGCACCGCGCAGGGCTACTTCAAGCAGTGGGGCAGCACGCTGGTGCCGATGTTCGCAACGAACTTCGATAGCGAGAGCGCCGGCTATCTGATGGGCACGGCGCGGTCAGCGGCGGTACAGGCAGCCAACACCTACGGCATGGACCTCGGCGAGAGCATCCAGTCATGGTGGTTCCGCGACCAAACAGATGTCGGGGAACAAAAGAGTGCGGGCCTACCGACGAGCGGGGCGAAGGGGACGCCGCCGACAGCGTGCTCAAACTCAGGGACCACGGGCTATGAGCTCGATCCGCTGAACACCGACAGCTACCAGGTGTCCAGCACCTGTGAAGGGGACCCGCAGAACGGCACGCTGACGCAGAACGAGCCGGGGTTGGTGCCGTCGGCGAGCGCGACGCTC
Organism: Solirubrobacteraceae bacterium; assembly: GCA_049512455.1. Lineage (GTDB taxonomy): Bacteria > Actinomycetota > Thermoleophilia > Solirubrobacterales > Solirubrobacteraceae > Palsa-513. The sequence goes on from JBEKXB010000025.1 coordinate 24,963, forward strand.
GCGCTCGCGAACTTTGGTGCGCAGGTCGGCGCGACCTACTACGAGGTCGAGGGCACCAACGGCAGCTACCAGGTCGCGGCGGGCACGCACGGCTCCTATCCCGCGGTGAACGACATGGCGTGGCCGACGCTCAACAATCCGAGCCCGGTAATGGCGGGCATCCAGAACCTCGCGGCGCAACTCCAAGCCGGGACGCAACCGCCGGCGAACATCACAACGACCCCGCTGTATCAGCTGTGGGACGCAGCGAAGATCTCGCACTACTACACGACGACCGTGAACTCCAGTGGTGATCCGCTCGGCCCGAGCGGCGGTACGACGCAGAACTGCAACAGCAACCCGACAACCACCTACTGCTACCAGAACACGCCGGCCGGCGCCACGGTCGTGCCCGCGGGGTATGTCGCGACCGGGCACGCCAGCGGCACGGTCGCCTGGTATGAGTATGCCAAGAGCTCGACCTACTACTACAGCACGAGCTCGGGCACGCCGTCCGGGTACACCGCGAAGGGGATTGTCGGCTATGTGATGAGCAGCGAGCAGCCCGGTACCGAGCCGCTCTACCAGGCCTATGAGCCCAGCTACGACGGGTACAGCGACTACTTCTACACGACCGACGCCGCCTATCAGCGGCCCAACGCGCTCGGCTCGTTCTACGGCTACCAGGACCAGGGCGTCAACAGCTACCTGTTCAGTTACCCCTCGACGCCGGTCGCGCTCGGCCCGCCACCGGTGAACACCGCGCTCCCCGCGATCACCGGCACACCACAGGACGGCCAGACGCTCACCGCGAGCACCGGCAGCTGGACCGGCGCGCCGACAATCACCTACAGCTACCAGTGGCAGACCTGCAACAGCACGGGTGGTAGCTGCACGAACATCAGCGGTGCCACCAGCTCCACCGACCTGCTGGGGCATGGCAGCGTCGGCACGACGTTGCGGGTCGTTGTGACCGCGACCAACCCGGCTGGCACCGTCCCTGCGACGTCCGCCGCTACCGCGGTCGTGGCGGCCGCACCACCCGCCAACACCGCGGCCCCCACGATCACCGGAACAGCGACTCAAGGCCAAACGCTGACCGCCACCACGGGGACATGGACCGGGACGCCGACGATCAGCTACAGCTACCAGTGGCAGGACTGCAACAGCTCGGGCGGCAGCTGCGCGAACATCACGGGCGCGACCAGCTCGACGTACACGCTCGCCGCGTCGGATGTCGCCGGCACGGTTGTGGTGGTCGTGACCGCGACCAACGCCGGCGGCTCCCTGTCGACACCATCAGCGGCGACCGGCACGGTCACGGGCTTGCCGCCGGGGAACACCACTGCGCCAGCGGTGAGCGGTACCGCGGTTCAAGGCGGGACGCTCACCGCTAGCAGCGGGACGTGGACGGGCACCGCTCCGGTCACCTACACATACCAGTGGCAGGGCTGCGCCGCGGGCGCGAGCTGCGCGAACATCACTGGCGCGACGGCCTCCACCTACAGCCCGGTGGCGTCGGATGTCGCGACGCAGCTGCAGGTCCTGGTGACCGCCACCAACGCGTACGGGGCGGCCAGCCAGACCTCGGCCGAAACGCCGGTGGTTGAGGCGTTTGCTGGTGGTAGCGCGTGCACCGACACCTGGACCGGTGACAGCGGTGACGGCACCTGGGAGAACGGCGGGAATTGGGCCACCGGAGCCGCGCCGGGCCCAGCTGATCACGCGTGTATCCTCACCAGCGGCACCGTGACCGTCAACACCAGCGCTGACCAGGCCGGATCGCTCACCGACACGGGCACCGTCGCGGTCGAGTCCGGCGGATCGCTGACGCTCAACGGTCCGGCTGCCTCCAGCGTCGAGGACCTGACATTGGATGACGGCGGGTCGCTGTCCGGTGCCGGGGAGGTCGACGTGTCCGGCGCCCTGGACTGGACTGGCGGGACGATGTCGGGCAGCGGCATCACTGTCCTCGAAGCCGGTGCGACGAGCACGATCACGCAAACCGGCAGCACCACGCTCACACTCCAGGGACGAGACCTGCAGAACGCCGGGACACTCACCGCGTCGGGCGTCATCAGCGGCAGCGACGGTGCCGTGATCGACAACACCGGCACACTGAACGTGGGCTGCGTGTTCGCGCAGACCGGGGGAGCTGTCAGCGAGCTCGAGAACGACGGCACGATGAACGACACGACGAACGGCGGCGCGTCGGTCGCGTGGGAGTTCGAGAACCAGGCCAGCGGGACGATCAATGCCGAGCTGGTGCTCTACGGTGGCGGTGACCCGTTTGCACCGGAGGCCGGCGACTGGGCGGTGGATCCGATGCTGGCCGAAGGCGGCGACTACCAGTTCGCGTCTGACTCGACGGTCACCCAGGGCCTCCTCGTGTACAGCCAACCTTATGAGGAAGTGCTCGGTCTCGCGATCGGCGGCAGCACACAACCCGCGAGCCTCACCACCACAGGGCCGGTGAACTGGCCAGACGCAGACGTCCGCTGTTATGGCGCTGGCGGCCAGATGACGGTCGGCAGCGCGTCAGGACCATCGAGCTTCTACGACGTGACCGCTGGAGGTTGCAACGCAACGATCGACGGCCCAACATCCGGGCCGGCCAACCAGATAACGGAGTACGTCGAGACGTACGACCAAGACGGAGACCCGGGCATGATCACCGTCGACGGTGGGCTTGACGCGTACTCCCTGCTGCCGGGCAGCGACTCGACGATCGACCTCACCGGCACCACAGAAACGGACCTGTTGGGCCTGGAGGGCGGCACCATAGATCAGACCGGGACCGCCTCAACCAGTGGCATCGACGGCAACGGACTGATCGAGGGTGACGGCGCGACAACCGTGGCGCTCAACAGCGATGGCGCGGCTCACGGCTTGCAGAATGGCTTTCTTGAGGGAGGGCCGGTCACGATCGACAGCTCGCACATCGCTACGGCGGGGACCATCTACGTCGCGGGTGATTTCACGGGCGAGGACGGCGCGGAGATCGACAACTCCGGCGCGATGTTCGGGTACGGCTCGAGTTTCACTGCTGCCGGCACGGGTGCGCTGCCGGTGTTCGTGAACGAGCAGGGCGGCGCGCTCACCGGGTTTTACCCCGTCGGCCCGGCTAACAACATCGTCACGTGGCGGTACGGGAACCGCGGCAGGTTCGACGGGTCGTGGCAGTTCGGTGACCCGGCAGGCCAGCGTGATTGCCAGTTTGCCGGGTCGGTGCAGTGCGCTACCGGGGACCTGACGGAGTCACAGACCGATCTGTCGGCTACTGGGCTTGGTGGCGGGCTCGCGTTGACCAGGACCTATGACTCGCAAGCCGCGTCCGCCAGCGATGCCACGCCGGGGATCTTCGGCTATGGCTGGTCGAGCTCGTACACGGACTCGCTGGTGATCGACTCCTCGACGGGCACGGCGACCGTAGATGCGTCCGATGGCAGCACGACAACGTTCACGGCGAACGGCTATGGAGCGTTCATCGCACCGGCGTGGGTGCAGGCAACACTCGTTCGCAACGGCGATGGCAGCTACACGTACACGACGCTGCCAGGCCGCGACACGATGACGTTCAACTCCTCTGGCCAGTTGACGAGCGAGGCGGACCAGAACGGCAACACGACGACCCTCGCCTACAACAACCTCGGCCAGCTGGCGAGCGTGACCGACGCCGGCAACCAGACGTTCACACTGACCTACAACGGATCGGGTTTGGTTGCTAGCGCGACGGATCCGACCGGCCTGACCGTCTACTACGCCTATGACGGCAACGGGAATCTGGTCGAGGTCAGCGACTCCTCCGGGCTGGACACGCCGCGCTGGCAGTTTGGCTATGACGGCCAGCATGAGCTGACGTCGTTGACTGATGCGGACGGGAACACGACAACGATCGCCTACGACAGCTCCGGAAGGGTGCTGTCCGAGACCGACCCGATGGGTCGCGTGACCGCGTTCAGCTACACCGGTGACCCGCTGACGGGGGCGAGCACGACCCAGGTCACGAATCCTGGCGGGGATGTGACGTCCGGGGAGTTCAACTACAGCCAGCCGACCTCGATGACCAACGGCACGAACACCCCGGCCGCTTCGACGCAGACTACTAGCTACAGCACGGCGTATCTGCCGGTCAGCCAGACCGGCGGTGACGGGCACACCACAACCTCGACCTACGACGTGGCCGGAAACCAACTGAGCACGACCGACCCGGACAGCAACCAGACGACCTACGCGTACAACGCGGATGACCAGGTCACGTCGCAGACCACACCCGAGGGCGAGCTGACGACGATGGCCTACGACCAGAACGGGAACCAGCTGTCGCAATCCCAAACCAATGGTCTCGGTCAGGTAGCGACGACGAGCTACATCTACAACCCTGACGGGACGCTGGCGAGCGAGACAGACGCGGACGGCGGCACGACCAGCTACACGTACAACAGCCAGGGGAACCTCGCGAGCGAGACCGACCCGGACGGCAACACCACCAGCTACGCCTACGACGCGGACGGCCGTCAGCTCACCGAGACGAGCCCTGAAGGGAACGTCCCGGTAGCCAATCCTGCCGCATTCACGACGACCAACACACTCGACGCGCTCGGCCGGGTGACAGCGGTCACCGACCCACTCGGCGACATAACCCGCACGACCTACGACCCGGACGGGAACGCGATCGCCGTCACCGACCCGGACAACAACACGACCACGACGACCTATGACGCGGACGGGGAGGTCACGAAGGTCACGGCCCCTGACGGCTCATCGACGCAGACCACCTACACCGCGGATGGGCAGCTGGAAACGCAGACCAACCAGGACGGGCAGACCACCAGCGACACCTACGACCAGGCCGGGAACCTGGTCCGTGAGACCGGTCCGCTCGGCAGCAGCACGAGCTACACCTATGACGCGGCCGGGCAGAAGACGAGCATGACCGACGCGGACGGCAACACCACCTACTACGGCTACGATCCGGCCGGGCAGCTGACCCTGACCACCCTCCCGGATAGCTCGACACAGCAGACCAGCTACACGCCTGACGGGCAGGTCGCGACACAGACCAACCAGGACGGCCAGGTCACGAGCTACATCTACGACTCGTTGGGGCGTGAGACGAGCGAGACCGGCCCGCTGGGCCGCACGACGAGCTACACCTACGACCCGGCGGGGAACAAGACAAGCGTGACCGACCCCGACGGGTACACCACGACCTACGCCTACGACGGCGACAACCAGCTGACCGTGACCAGCTACCCTGACGGCTCGACACTGCAGAGCAGCTACACGCCTGACGGCCAGGTCGCGACGCAGACCGACCAGGACGACCAGGTCACGAGCTACAGCTATGACGCGGACGGGCACATGCTGAGCGAGACCGGCCCGCTCGACCGCACGACGAGCTACACCTACGACGCGGCGGGCAACAAGGCGAGCATGACCGACGCGGAGGGCCGTAGGACCAGCTACAGCTACAACTCGGTGAATGAGCTGACCGCCGTCAGCTACACGGACGGCTCGACACCCGACGCCAGCTACAGCTACAACCCCACCGGCCAGGTTACGATGATGAGCGACGGGACCGGCACCTCGACCTATAGCTACGACCAGCTCGGACGGCTCACAGGCACGACCGATGGTGCTGGCGCGAGCGTCGCCTACGGCTACGACCCGGACGGCAACGATACGTCGATCACCTACCCCAACGGCCAGACCGTCCAGCGCAAATTTAGCGACATCGGCAACCTTGCGAGCGTGACCGACTGGCTGGGCAACACCACCAGCTTCAGCTACTACCCGAACCGCAACCTGATGCAGACCAGCTACCCGGGGTCCACCGACCAGACCGACAGCTACAGCTACAACGCCGCAGATGAGCAGACCGCGATGAGCACGACCGCGAACAGCCAGACTGTCGCGAGCCTGGGCGACACCTACGACCCGGACGGGAACGTCCTGCAGGAGTCCTCGACCGGGCTCGGCGACGCCACCCAGACCTACAGCTACAACAACCTGGACGAATTGACCGGCGACAACAGCGCGCCCGACGCCTACGATCCCGACCGGAACCTCACCGAGCTGGATGGGCAAAGCACACCGATGACCTACGACGCGGCGGACGAGCTCACCTCCGGACCCGCCGGCAGCTACAGCCACAACAGGCTCGGCGAACGCACCAGCCAGACCAACGGTGCGACGACCACCAGCTACGGCTGGAACCAAGCCGACAACCTCACCAGCGTCAACGGTGGCGCGAATAACCTCGGCGAGGGTTACGCCTACGACGCCAACGGGCTGCTCCAGAGCAGCACGAGCAACGGCACGACGACGCAGCTCACCTGGGACACCAACGCGAGCATCCCGCTACTGATCGTCGACGGCCACACCAACATCATCTACGGACCGGGCAACCTGCCGCTCGAACAGATCAGCTCCGACAACCAGCCCGTCTACTACCACCACGACCAGCTCGGCTCAACACGTCTCCTCACCAACACCAACGGCGATCCGCTTGAGACGATCAACTACAGCCCCTACGGCACACCCACCATCACGAGCGGCAGCGCGACAACCAACCTCCTGTTCGCCGGCCAATACACAGACCCCAACAACGGGATGGTCTATCTGAGGGCAAGGTGGTACGACCCGGCCACCGGGCAGTTCCTCAGCATAGACCCCGACGACAGCCAAACCGACGCGGCCTACTACTACGCCGGGGACAACCCCGTTACTGAATCTGACCCGAGCGGTGACGCAACCGCCGCTCAAAACGAGCAAATCGCGTATGACTACTTCAACGGCAGGGGCGATCTAAACGCGGCGGCGGCAGCTGGCATCGTGGGCAACCTGATGGTCGAAGACGGCCCAACTGCTTGCAACCCCCAAGGACTGGGCGATCCCAACGCCTCGTATTGTGGTCCCTGCTCGCCCCGAAAGTGTGGGTACGGCATCGCTAGCTGGACCGGCGTCCGGTACGACGCACTGTTTAGAGTCGAGCATAGTAGCAAGCCGACCCTTCTCCAGCAGCTCAATTTCATTTGGTGGGAGTTTACGACGCCTGGGGCGTCAGGTAACGGGGCTTACTTCTGGTTGACCGTCCGCAGCCTTTTCCCAAGTACGAATAGCGTGGCGGGGGCTCGGGCTGACGCATATCTTTTCGGCTACTACTACGAGGGCTATAGCGCGCCTTCTACGGACCGTCGGTTGGGCTATGCCGCAATGATCTGGCGTGACCGCGGCTAGAGGATGGGGGTGAGCCTAGTGCGGCAGCGGGCGGTCGTGGTGGTGGTGGCGGCGACCGTCGTCGTCGCAGCCGGCGCCGCTGCGTGTGGTGATGCGTCCCGCCACGCTGCGGCTCGTGGTGTGTCTGCTGCAGCGATCAAGGCGCTGAGCTTGAGGGAGAGGGCGTTGCCAGCGCTACGTATACGTCACTTCGTGACGAGCGGCAGATATCCGCAGATCGCTGGCGGGCAGGCGAACCTATCCAATGTGAACGCGGCATTGCTCAGGGCTGTGCTAACCGACCAGAAGAGGGTCGCGAGACTCAGCGTCCCTGGCGTCGGGGGACCCGGCCTGTACATGGTTGCGCCACAATTGCGGTGGATATCTGCAAGCAGCGCGGTGGTGAGCGTGCTACTTCCCGAGACGGCGCATTTGCCACGGGGCAGCGGTGACGATCAAAGTTGGATCGCGGCTACGGTCCGAGTGCCATCGGGAGCAGCGGTGTCGCTAAGCGAATTGTTTGACAGACCCTCGCTCGCACTGCGGGAACTCGCCGCCAGCGCGAGCAAGAACGCCTGCATTGCGATTGCGAGCGCTGCCGAGGGCTCGGGTTACACCGCCAACCCTGCTTGGTCTCCACCGAGGCTTTCCGGTTACCCGTTCTTCGCCCTAACGCCCCGCGGACTGGTTCTCGGCTTTGCTCAGGGCGTTGCCGCAGGCGTAGGCTGTGGTCGCCTCGAGGTCACAATCCCGTATGAAACGCTGCGCCCGTACCTGAGCCCACTCGGGCAGGCATTGGTAGACGCAGTTCGGCGACCCGTAACACGGTGACGGTATTTCGGCGTTGCCTCCCCACGAAGAGCGAGCTTGGCCAACAGCTCGATAGCGTCCGGTCAGCCCCGTGGCAGCCCGCACACAAACCTATTGTTTGCTGGCCAGTACACCGACCCCAACACCGGGCTCATCTGCATGCAGGCAAGATGGTATGACCCGGGCACAGGGCAATTCATGAGCGTCGACCCGGACGAAACACAAACCCAAGCCATTTACTACTACGCGGGGGACGACCCTGTCACGGGAAGCGATCCGAGTGGGGATTTTGCTGCTGGCGTCGGCCCGCCACCCGGAGCCCTGGCAACGGTGGAAGAGCGCGAGCTGTACATCTGGACTTACTTCATAAACGCTTATGGGGAATTTTCGGTGCTCCGGTCCATTGGGTGGTGAATGTCATCGCGGCAGGTCGATTGTGATGCCGGCGCAGCACAGGTAGATGAGGGCGATCAGGGGGTCGGGGGAGTGGAAGCCGAAGCTGCGGTGTG
>JBEKXB010000026.1:0-33143 GCA_049512455.1 Solirubrobacteraceae bacterium
TGTTGCTCCTATGTCAAGGTGGGTTCGCTATTTGCGGGCTTGTAGAGGAGTTTCCAGAAGTGCCGTGCGAGGTGGCGTTTGAGGCAGCGGAGCGCTTCGCGTTTGGTCTTTCCTTCGGCGGCTCGACGGTCGAGGTAGGCGCGCGTATGGGGGTCTGTGCGAGCGCGTGAGAGGGCGATGATGTGCAGTGCGCGGTTGAGTTGACGGTCGCCGCCGCGGTGTAGGCGGTGGCGGGTTGTGTTGCCGGAGCTGGCGGGGATGGGGGCGGTGCCGGTGTGCCGGGCGAAGCTGGCGTCGGTTGGGAAGTTGGCGGCGCCGGCGGTGTGGCCGACCAGGATCGCGGCGGTGATCGTGCCGCAGCCGTGCTGTGCGAGCAGCTGTGGCGAGTGGGCGGCGACCAGTGTCTTGAGCTCGGCTTCGAGCGCGAGCTCCTGGCGGCGGATCTGGCTGATCCGGGTGAGTATCGCTTTGGCGACTCGTGCTTGCGCGCCGTTACCGAGCTTGGCGAGGCGTCTGGCGACCCTGGCTCTGATGCGCGGCCCGATAAGTCCGGCTGGGCGCAGGCTCGCCTCGAGCTCGGGGTCAAGCGCGACCAGATGCCAGCGCAGCGTCTGCATCAGCCTGGTGCGCTCAACAACGAGCTGCTCGCGGTAGTCGCAAAGCAGCCGGATCTCCATCGCCTGCTCGTCAAGGAACGCTGGCGGGAACCGCTCCACGCCTTCCCTAAGCGCGGCGTGAGCGATCGCCAGCGCATCAATCCGATCGGACTTTCCCGGTTCGCGTGCTGAGCGCCTCGAGTTCGCGGTCAATGCGGGCGGGATCCTGATCACCCGCTCGCCAGCAGCAACGAGCGAGCGCTCAAAGCGGCCCGAGACGTGCCGGCAGTCCTCGATCGCCCACACCCGCTCATCACCCAGCGCTGAGACCAGGCGAACGGCTGCCAGCGCCCCTTCGTCGTTAGCGAGCACCGTTCGCTCGCCGAGCACCCCGCCGGTTGCCGCGTCGACCGCGACAAGCGTGTGCGAGCGCTTGTGCGTGTCCACCCCGATCACGATCATCTACGCCGTCCCTTCGTTGGTCATGGCCAATGGAGCGGATCTCCGGTGGACAGACCTCAGTCGGGGCGGTGCCACGCTCCTATCAAGTCACGCCGGCGATCCTCGGGCGGCGACGGGCGACATCACAAAAGCAGGTCAGACCCAACAGGTCGACAGGGCGAAAGAGAGTCAGCCCGCCGCCGCCCGAGAACCCAACCCGGCGCATCGGACGCCACCAACCGCCAAGACCACCTTCTCACTAAGGGCGAAGGCGGTAACGAGCTGACGTCTCCGCGGGCTCCTGCTGTTCGTTCGGAGCGATAACGCGCCGTCGTCGAAGATCAGCCGGGGAAGTTCTTCGGGCGGCCGGTCAGGACGGGTTTCCCAGCCCGCAGCTTCCCGCGGGAGTAGGCCCACATGGTTGTTGCCCAGTGGGGCGTGAGATTGCCGATGGCCCAGAACTCGTGGGCGATGATCTTTCCGGGCCGGATTGTGATCTGGAGCGTGGTCGGCGGATCAGTTAGTGCATGGTGGGCTTGAGCGCTCACGATGCCGACTACCGAAAGCCTGTCATGGAGTCCGCTGAAGATCACCCACTTGAAAGCGATCTCTCCGTCAGCCGTCCCGCTGCCGTTGGTGCAGTCGACGAGTACCCCCGCGTCGTCATAGCCGCTGCCATCGAGGTCCCCGTAGACCACCGGGCCCGCGTAAGCCGTTATCCCCGCCTTGGCAAAGTGGTAATGCGCCCATTGCCGAGGGATCGTTGGGATGAACGCAGCGCCGTCGTGAAACCGAATCGGCCGCCCGAGGTCGCAGGCCGAACCGGGAACGGTGACAGCAAGCCAGTCAATCCTGTGGAGATTCAGCGCCGTGTGGCTGCCACGAGCAGCGCCACACCCTCCTGTAGCGATGCTCAGCCCCACCGCGGCTATCAGCAGGCAACCCCGGAGACCAGACACCTACCGGATGCTGCCACGGGAGACCGCGACGCGACGCTTCCATCTCGCGCAATGGGAGCGTCAGGGGCGAGAGCTTGTCGCGGTCGCTGTCGGCGACGGGACGCTACCGTCCTTGTGTGAGCGGAGACACGTACGAGCGCCTTGCAGGTCGCTTCGTGCACGGCGCGTGGTACAGGGTTCCGGCGGAATCGCTTCGAGAGTTCGAGGCGCTGCAGCGCCGGGCCGAGGAGATCTACCGTCGCCACGCCCTGAGCTGGGCGCTTGAGCACGACACGCAAGACGTGGAGCACTGGCGTGAATCGGGACCGCGGTTCCGCGAGCAGGCGGACCTTCGCGCTGCTGCTGAGGAGTTCGACGCCCAGCAGGGACTCCTCGACCGGATCGCCGAGTTCCAGCTCGAGTACCCACCGGGAGCGCGTGTCTTCCCTGGTGGCTGGTCGTACTCGTCGGTCTCGCGGGCCGGGCGCTTCGAGACCGTGATGCGAGCTGGCCTCGACCGCCCATACGCGCTCTTCAGCTACGACCTTCCACCGGTTGACCCGGCGCAGATGACCGACGCGATGCGGCTCGCGCAGCGGCTCGCCCGGGCGCTCGCGCCGCGGTTGAACGCCGTCGTGCCGAAGCCCTATTCGGTGCGTGCAGCCAACGAGTTAGTGATAGTTGACGAGGACGACAAGCCTGTGATGCGAGAGGCCCTGGTCGATCTCGACGTCGAGCCGGCCGCGCAGCGCGTCCTTGATGCGCTTCAGGAGTTCCTGACCGAGGAACTGACGGTCCCCTGGCCGAACGATCCGGCCCGAGACTACGAATTCCACGAGCCGCGCGCTGAGCTCCGCGACGGTGCGCTGCTCATGTGGTACGGAGAGGAGCGCGATCCCGTACTCACGATCGAGCCGATCCCCGCAGCGGACCTCGACGACGGCTGAGCGGCTCGTGAGACACCAAACAAGACGCGAAGGACGTCTCCCACGGGCGCCTGCAACTCGCGCAAGGCGCAACGTACGGCTGGCCCCGTGACTGCTCCGGGATTGTGCGACGGCAACGGGGGCTCTCAGGCAAGGCGGCAGCGCGGGTCGCGCGCTGTCATGGTTCGGGTGGTCGTGCGTTCCATACGCGAATCCTCTGTCGTTTGGTGGGGTGTGGCTTTGTGGGCGGCGCTTGGCGGGGTAGTCGTTTGGCAGTTTGTGTCCGGGACGCTTACAAGCCGATCTACGGTCGTGGTCGTAGGGTTTTCGGGTCTCGGCGCCGGCGCGATCGTCACGGTGGTTGCGGTTCCATGGGCCTTGGCGCGCTGGCGCAAGAGACACCCGAGCGAACTGCCGGCGCGCCCGTTTACGCGACGTGCAGTCAGACAAGCCGAAGAAGATCGCGACCAACGCCGGGCGTCCGGCAAGCTCGGCATCAGCGCCTCGCTTGCAGCCGGCGCGGGCGTGGTCGTCGCTGAAGGCCCACCCTTCATCTACCAGGGAGGACTGGGCCTCGTGGCTGCGTTCATGCTCCTAGCGCCCCCGATCATGTGGTGGGTAACTCGGCCACGCCCAACAACCGAGCGCATCGACACACTCTCCATGTGATCGCGTTTCGCGCTCATGGTTAGGTTTCGCCGCGTGACGCCGTCCGACGCGGCCACAGGCTCGTCAACCAAGATAGGCGGCCGCGTTGACCGCGGGAGGTCGCGGCCGATACGCGCCGCGATCCTGGTCGCTGCGGGCATTACCTGTTGCACACTCGCCGCGGCTATCGTCTTCCCCCACGTTACGGCGGTGCGGGTTGATGCGGTAGCCCGCACAAGTCTGAGCGAGGCGGCGTGCGCAAACAATGGCGCATCGCTGAGCGTCGCTTTCGTGTGGCACGGGCGGAACGTGGCGGAGAGTGACTATCCTGACCCGTGCCGGCGATACACGCCTGGTGAGCACCTCGTGGTATGGGTTGATTCGCGCGACCCAACGGATGTGGGGCCCAGCCGCGCCTGGATTCTGGATCCGGCATCGCACGACCCATTCGCCTTTGTGGGGCCCAACGACGGGACCACGTTTCTAGTGCTGGCAGGCATTGTTCTGCTTCTCAGCGGCATAGTGCCGTCCCTGATCCACCGACGGGCGCGGCACCGGACGTCGCGCTTACCGTAGCGAGGGGCGTCGTGCTCCCTTCCGCGTGATTTGGAGCGTCTGGGTAGGAGCTGCCGGCTACTGGCTCCGACATTTTGCAGGAGCCCGTGGAGGTCGTCGGTCCGCTCTCGCTGTCGCCCGTGCGACGTGAGGTCGCACGTTTCGAGTGACTACACAAGATCGGAGGTTCGGCTGATGCCGTAAGCGTGGTCCAGGTCCGTGCTCGATGGCCTGTCCCCATCCTTGACGTGCGTCGCTGGTAACGGCGGGGTGCGAAGCTCGAGGAGAAGCCGAAGCGGCTGCCCGTTCCATCCGGGCGGCGGTGGGTGAGGGGAAGACCGGACGGGTGAATTGCTTGAACCCTTGTTGATGCCTCGTGAAGCGGTGCCTCGCGGGATGGAATGTTGGACGCGGGGTGTAGGGACGCGCCGTTGTGATGCGGCAGGCGCGGGCCGGTCAGGGCGGCCGGTCCGGGTGAGCACCGTCGTCCCCGGGGTATAGAGGGCACCCAACCCGGTCGCAGCTCGTGCGTGCGGAACACGGAAACCCCGTCGGGGTCCGGACACCCGTGTCCGGTAAGCCGACCGTGAGGAACGCCCAACTCCCCGGCGGGCACAGGATGACCAAGAAGCAAATGCCGGCAGCCGAAAGGCAGCGGAAACCCGAGACACGATGGCTGGCCCTCCGCCAGTCGTCTCGGATAACCGGCCGGATACCGGGCCTGGTGCCCGGGCCCGAAGGGCGCTGACGTGGTCAGGTGAGCCCCAGCAGGAGAAGGTGACGATGACGCCCCAACCAACGGACAAGTTAGACGCCGCGACCACGGTCGTGGTGAACGGACCCGCGGACGACCCACCCCAAGCTGGGCGGATCGTACGGTGTCACGCCAACGGACCAGCCTGGGCTTGCTTGAGCCGGATGCGGTGAAAGTCGCACGTCCGGTTCTCAGGGGGGCCAGGCGCAGCAATGCGCCTGGCCTACCCGCCAGTCGGGCTGTGGGGATTGCAGGATCTCCGGATTGCGCTCGAGCCAGGTCGTATGCATCTAGGCGCGCTCGGGCCGGCGGATGCCGCGTCGGCTGTGGCGGCGGTGTTGCTCGTTGCCGTTGTGGCCTCGCCGGTTATCCGCCGGCGACGAACTCACCGATCGGAGTTTTGCCGTCTGACTCGTACACGGTCAGGGTCCTCGGCGAAGGAGGCGGAGCGTTGTCCTGGGCGAGGGCTTGGGCGATCGTGTTCGGCGGTGGCGGGAAGAGCTGACTGGCGTACACGTAGCCGCTGCGGTGGTTGGTGGCGATCACGGCGACCAGATCGGGGGTGCCGTGCTGGTTCTGGATGCCGTACGTTTGTCCGCTCGCGTTGACGCCCCACGCGGTTGTGGTTACCGAGGCGTAGGTGGCGACCAGACGCCAGCTAGCGCTCGGCGTGGCGGTGATCGTGGTGCTGTCCTGCCCGGGCGCGATCGACATCGTGTAGGTGACCGGAGGCGACTGAGGACCCGCGTCGGCGCTGTCACAGTCGACCCCGGCGCCATCGGCGAACGTGAAGTCTCCGGCGGTAAGGCAGGTGAAGGTGATGTAGAGGGCCGTAGTGCCAGTCGGCGGCGTGCCGAGATCGACGGTCTGCGTACCGGTTCCGGTGGCCGTGACCGGCGAGGAGAGCTCGCTAACCGCGTCGCCTCCAGGCTCCGTCGTCCACACCCCGGCGGCGTAGGCGATGCCGCCAGCACCCGCGGCGACGAGGAGCACGACGCCGGCCCTGGCGATCCACCGGCTTGGTCGAGCGAACCAGCGGCTTGCGCGGCCAGCACCGTGCACCTGCTCGACGAGCAGGTCACGCAAAGCCGCCGCGAACGTCTCGTCCATCTGCACAGTCATTGCTTGCCTCCCCAATCGTCTGTAGCACTCTCCGGCAGGTAGTCGCCGAGCTGCTCGCGGAGCCTGGTGCGGATGCGATGCAGCCGCGCTCTCGCGGCCGAAAGACTCAGCTCGAGCTGCTCAGCGGCGGCGGCGACCCGGTAGCCCTCTAACGCCACGAGTACGAACAGATGCGCGTCCGTTTTGTTCAGAGCGCGCAGGCCCGCCCACAGCCGAGCATCGACACCGAGAGCGTGGCTATCCAACGCCACCTCAGCGACATCCCGCTGGTCTGGAGGCCGCGGAAGCCGCTCCAACAGCTGGCGGTAGCGGCGCGTGCCCCGCGCAGCATTCCGACCGACGTTCGTCGCCGTCACCAACAGCCACGGCAGCACCGACCCGTCCACCAACCTGACATCGGCGCGACGCCGCCATAGCTCGAGGAACGTCGATGCGACTACATCCTCTGCATCGTGCCGCGTCAGTGCCATCCGGCAGGCCTGCCGGAACACCCGGCCGCGATGCCTGTCAAACAGCGAACCGAACGCCTCGCCATCGCCGTCAAGACTACGACGCCACAGCCCCTCGTCGCTCTCCACCGCCGAGGGCACGACCGTGCTGTCCGCAACAAGCTCCACGCCCCGTAGTGTCCATGCACCTCCAAAACGGTGCAGCCAACCACGAACGCCTCCGTCGAACCCGGAACCGTCCTCAGACGATCGAGACACGAGGCACGGCGCCGCTTCCTATCGCCCAGTCGGGCTGTTGGGCGCAAGCGGTAACGGGCCGACGGCCTCCGCTGGCTCCTGCTGTTCTTCCGTTTGAGTAGTGGCCGACGCCGCGATACGGGCGCTCCCGTCAGCGCGGAGGCAGTCACGTTGGGGCTGTGTGCGCTGGCGGCTACTTGGGGTCGCGAGAAGTTTCGTTCGGAAAACCGGGTTAGGCGGCGGCGGCTTCTTGTGGCGTGTTGAGGGCGCGGTAGGCGCTCCGGTCGTGTAGCGGCGCGGGGAGCAGGACGCGGTAGCGCCCGGTGAGGGTGATGTGGTCGCTGCCGAGCGGGCTGAGTCGCTCGATGTCACGCGCATCAGGCAATGAACGAGCCAGCCGATCGAGCTTCGTCACGACGAGCATGTCGCCTGACCGGCCTGCCGGTAGTAATGGAGCGAGAACGTACGCTAAGGCCGCTCGGAGCCCGTGGTTGCCGGGAGCTTTTGCTGGCCAAGGGTCATTGCCTCACGACGGGGAGCGCCACGCCGCCGGCTGCTAGAGCCGAAGCGGCTCTCGGGGGGCGGACCCGGGATCGCCAGAGAACCACGGCTGATTCCAGCGGGCCCAGCGGCCTCTCATCTGGCGGCCGCCAGCGGCGAGCCCTTAGCGTACGTTCTTGCTCGGTTACTACCGCGAGGCCGAGCACTCTAGGGGCGACTCGCCCAGGCCATCTCGGGCAGGCGGTCGACGCCATGCGGATTGCTCAACTTTGCCCCTGATGACATCGACCCGAGCAGCGGGCCGTCTAGCTCGTGCCGGTCGTGCCGGTCGGACCGCTTACGCCGGCTAGCGCGGGCGAGTTCGGCCCGAGTTTGAGGCTGTTGCGGACGCCGTCGTCGATCCAGCTGATCGTCGTGCCGTGAGCGGTCAGGTCGCTGAGTCCAACGTTCGGGCAAGGATGTCTGCAGAGCTTCCATGGTGCGCTCGCCACGCGAACGTCGCCGCCCTTCCCGTCGGGGATGTAGAGCGCGTCAGCGGCATCCGGGTCGTTCGGCGGTGCACTATCGAGCGAGAGCCACGCGTACCACCCGTTCGACGTCACGACAGCGAGCGTGAGCCTCTTGTTGTCACCCGTGACGTCCACCGGCGCCGGCCCGTCTGTGGGCGTGTTGCTGACGCCAAGGGTCACCGAAACGACGGGGCCGAACTGGCCGGTGCGGATGTTCCTCGAGCGCGCCGTCACCGTGACCTCGGAGAGCGGAGGCGCCGACCCCGGCGGGTTGGCCTGTGAGTCCCACACGACCCACGGCCCGTACCCAGCTTCGCCGGTGAAGTCCGCCACAACGTCCCCCGAAGCCGACAGGCCGCGCGGCTCGTTCGCCAGCACCAAGCGCTTCCCGGTCGGAATCCAGCACCCCAGGAACTGGATCTTATCCGTGAACTGGTTGTCGTTCTCGAAGATCGCGACGTTACCCTGGCGGTAGAACAGCGTCCCCCAGTACACGTTCGAGCAGCGCCCGAGACCATCCGTGTGAGATGCCTGCGCCGCACCCGTCAGTGCCATCGCTGCGAGGATCACACAAGCGCTCAATCCAATTCGGCCGGCCGTGCGCATCAGGTTAGGATACTCGCTCCGGCTCGCGGCTGAGGCACCGGAGCGAGTACCTGCGTTCTGCGTTACTGCGAATTGCTAGTAGGTGCCCGGCGGAGGCAGTTCGAGGCCGCACTTGTTGCCGTCAACGAACACCCAGTTGCCGTTCCCGTCGGGACCGACATCCTGATCAATGACCATGTAGTAGGTGTCGCCTGTGTACTCGCCGACGTTCAGCGCCTGGTAGCGCACGCCTAATCTCCCACTCGACGGTCCGATCGTCCGTATCGGATCAATCGCGTGGGCACTGCTGCTCCACGGGAAGAAGTTGCCGTACTCCGTGCATGAGTTGGTATTGGTAATCGGTACGCCGCTCTCGCTTCCGTTCGGGTAATCCTCCGTCCACGTCATCCCTGGCGCAATGAAAGTTGAGGAATCCCGACCAGTGCCACCACAGTTGTTTGGCGACGTGCCGCCGGTGTTGAACGCCAGGCCACTTGTGTCGATCCAGCCGCAGTTGTTGTAGTCGCCGGTTATCGAACCTCCGACCCAGAGCGAGTTATTGAGCGTGACTTCTTTAGCCGGGCTGACCGTCCAGCCATTCGCGCATTCGCCTATGGCCCACGAGTTGTAGTCGCTGGCGATCGCGACCCAGCCACCCGAGCCATTGCACTCCCAGGTTGTGTAGCTCGTAGAAGCTGGCGTCACGGTTGTGGCGGTGTTGACCGCTTGACCAGTGACCGGGTTGATCGGGACGAGTGCGTTGGGAGCGTACAGCCCAACCTGAACCGGCCCGGTCGTGGGATCGGTCGACGCGCCAGCGCTCACGGAGAAGCCCAGCGTCGCCACGATGGCTCCAACAACCGCCACCGCGGTTCCAACAGTCAGTGTCAAAGTTGAGTGTCTCATGAGCGCGAGGCTACCACGCAACACGATGTCCTGTCACCAGGCTGACTGGCCCACCGCATTTAGTCCAGTGAGCGGCCCAAACTTGACCAAGCACCCCCCATCGCCACGCTCGGTCCGGCGCGTCACCAACACGCCCGGCCGGGACCGCGCCTGACCCGGTTTCCGAACGAAACTTCTCGCCACCTCTACTTGCGTCCGGCAGTGCGAGCGTCTCGATTGCCGATCAACGCGGAGCACTCTTCGCGTTGCCCGAAATGGTGGTGAGCGTCAAAGCTGTGTGTCGGTTACTTGGGGGTGCGAGTTCGCCGTAGAAGTAGGAGGCGGTGACGCCGCCGTCGATGAGGATGTCGCTGCCGGTGATGAATGCTCCGTCTGGGCCCATGAGGAGTGCGCCTACGTTGCCGACTTCGTCCGGGGTGCCGGCTCGGCCGACGGGGCTACGGTCGATCATGCGTTTGTATCCCTCGGCGCGAGGGCCGCTGAGTTCGTCTTTGGCTAGCGGTGTAATGATGATGCCGGGGCTGATGGTGTTGATCCTTGCGCCGCGCTTGCTCCAGCGGACCGCTTCTGCCATTACTCGTAGGGCGTTGCCGCGCTTGGTGAGCCAGGCTGGGTTTGACGGAGGCTCTGATTCCAGGTTCTGTCCTGGGGATTGGAGACGCTCCGGTTATGCCACGTTCGAGGAAGTACCCCACGGAGTTGTTGGATCGCGGTGCGCGGCTGGTGTTCGAGTCGGGTCGGCCGATCGCGCATATCGCTGCTGATTTGGGTGTGCCGTCGGAGACGTTGCGCAAGCACGTCCGCCAGGCCGAGGTTGACACGGGTCGACGCGAGGGCTTGACGAGCGAGGAGCGCGAGGAGATCAAGAAGCTGCGCCGCGAGAACTTCGAGCTGCGCCGAGCGAACGAGATCTTGAAGTCAGCCTCGGTGTTTTTCGCCAAGGAGCTCGACACAGACCGACCGAAGTGAGCGCGTTCATCGAGGAGAACCGCGCTCGTTTCGGGGTCGAGCCGATCTGTGAGACGTTGGACGTGTCGGCGTCCGCCTATTACAAGCGCTCAACCGGCGCGCGCTCCGAGCGCTCGCTCGAGGATGAGCGGCTGCTCGAGTTGATCAAGACGACGCACGAGGCCAACTATCTGGCCTATGGGTATCGGCGCATGTGGAAGGCCCTTCAGAGGGCTGGTGAGCCGGTCGCGCGCTGCACGGTCCAGCGACTGATGCGAGACGCGGGATTGCAGGGCGCGAAGCGGCGCGGCAAGCCGTGGCGCACCACAACCACTGACCCCGCCGCTGTGCGCAGCCCAGATCTCGTCCAGCGTGACTTCGCGGTCGACCGGCCGGACCGCTTGTGGCTGGCGGACTTCACCTACCTGCGCTGCTGGGAAGGCGTCGTGTTCTTCAGCTTCGTGATCGACGCTTACAGCCGGATGATCGTCGGCTGGCAGTTCGCCACGCGCATGCGCACCGACCTCGTCCTGGACGCACTCAGGATGGCGCTCGCCACACGCCAACCCGGCGCTGACGTCGGTCTGATTCACCACAGCGACGCCGGCAGCCAATACACCTCGATCGACTACAACCAGGAGCTCGACGACCACCAGGTGCTCGCCTCGATCGGCACCGTCGGCGACGCGTATGACAACGCGATGGCCGAGAGCTTCGTCGACAGCTTCAAGACCGAGTTACTACGCGACCGCGTCTGGCGCTCAACAGCTCAGCTCGAGCTCGCGATCGTCAGCTACGTCGCCTGGTTCAACACCCAGCGCCTGCACTCAGCGCTCGGCGATCTACCGCCAGCCGAGCACGAGGCCCTCCACGAGTTCCGCTACGCGGCCCTGACTGGATAGGGTCGAGACACCGCCTGCCAGATGAAAAGAGGAAACCAACCAAAACGGTCTCCGTCAGAGTCGGTCCGGCTCAGTCTGGGCTGTCGCACAACGCGAGAGGCAGCCACGGTCCCACACTTGATAGAGGGTCGCGCTAGTCGGTGACCTTGAGTCGGAATTGGCAGCGTCTCGCGGGCGGTCATTCCCGCGTTGACGAAATAGCAAGAGCGCGCAAGCGAAGCGGCTCGCTCCTGGTCTCGCCCAGGACCACGATTTCGCGATCGTCGGGCGGCGAGAGCCCCGTTCGTTGCTGTCTGCGTCACAGTTTGGCGGATTGGCGCTCGGGAGACCTGCGTCGCATCCTGGCCCTATGATTCGGGTATGAAGCGCGGCAACGTGATCGCCAGCGTCGTCGTTCTCGTCTTCGGAATGGCAGTGCTGATTCACGGCTTGGCTGTCGGCGCGAGCGGCACCGGCGCCTACCACGCCGGTCAGGTTGCGGGTATCGCGTTCGGCGCCGTGCTAGCTGTTGCTGGAGCCGGCGGCTTGTGGCACGAGCTCCGCCAGCGGCACACGTGAGCGCCCGTGCGCCCGGTCAGTAGGCCGGCCAGTTGCCCGGGTTGACGATCACGCCGAGCGTAACGATGTGAGGGGTTGGCGATGGGGACCATCGGAGCTCAAGAAGTGCCGATGGGACCAAATGTGGACATTCTTCGCGGCCGGGATCGCCGTTTGGGGATCAGTGGTCGTCCTCGTCCTCGTCTTCGCCCACGACCAGTAGTGGGGCAGTGTGGTGCGGGCGGTGACGGGGGGTGGTGGGGTGCTGTCCGCCCACGGCGTGATCATCCACGGATGCCGCGACACGGGGACGAGGTTCTCGCGGAGTTCAAGGTTCCAAAGGCGATGCGACCTCCGGTCGCTGCGGTGCTCGGCGTTAGCGACGAGATCTGCGCCAGGTACCTCAACCAGGAATACGCGTACTTATGCCGGGTTCTAGTAGCGCGGCTCGCACGCAAGCGCCCCTCGCCGTTGGCGCGCGGTGACGCGAGGATCTGGGCAGCAGGCGTGATCTACGCGGTCGGCCAGATCAACTTCCTGTTCGACCCGGCGGAGCAGCCGCACCTCAGCGCCGACGAGCTCGCGAGACATCTCGGCGTCGTCAAGACCACAATGGCGAACAAGGCCGCGGTGATCCGCAAGACCCTCAGCCTCGACATGTACGAGCCCGACCTGACTCGCTTGGAAATCCTCGAGGAACACCCGATGGCCTGGATCGTTCAAGTCAACGGGCTCCTCATTGACGTGCGAACCCTCTCACCGGACCTCCAAGACAAGGCGCAGCGGCTCGGACTCATCCCTGATCTGCAGGCAAGACGCGCCGCCTGAGCGAAAGCACCCGGCTGTCGGCTGTATCCGTCGCGCTGAGCGACGGCGCTGACGCGTGAGGGGTCGATCCCTGGCCGGGTAGCCGTGGCGTGCTCGGTTGCGCGCGGGCATGCAAAGATCGCCACGGCATGAAGGAGTACTACGACACCCGCGCTCCTGAGTACGACGAGTGGTATCTCGGGATCGGGAAGTTCGCTGGCCTGCGCCGCCCTGATTGGGACGAGGATATTTGTAGCCTCGAGGCGACCATCGCCGCGTTGCCCGCAGCGCGCACCCTCGACGTAGCGTGCGGTACCGGGTATCTCACTTGCCATTTGCGCGGGGAGATCACCGCACTCGACCACAGCGAGCGGATGCTCGTGATCGCGCGTCAGCGTCTGCCCACAGCTTGCTGTGTTCGCGGCGACGCGTTCGATCTGCCGTTCGCGGATGACTCGTTCGATCGCGTCTTCACAGCCCACTTCTACGGGCACCTGCAGCAGCGTGAGCGGGAGCGCTTCTTGGCTGAAGCGCGGCGCGTAGCTCCCAGGCTCGTCGTCGTTGACGCAGCAATGCGTCCAGACCGCGAACAAGCCGAGTGGCAGGAACGGATCCTCAACGATGGCACGCGCTTCACGGTCTACAAGCGTCACTTCGAGAGTCATCAGCTGGCCGAAGAACTTGGTGGCGGTACCGTGCTGCACGAGGGCCGCTGGTTCGTCGTCGTCGCATCGCCCACGCGCGACTGAGCCGAGATCAGGAGCCGTCTGCCGGCGAGCCCGCACCGAAGTGTCGCTTCAGTGTGTTAGCTGCGGGACAGGGACTCGAACCCCAAATTCCTGCTCCAGAGGCAGGCGTGTTGCCGATTACACCATCCCGCATTGAGCCGCCGACAATCGCGCGAGCGATCGCGGAGACCTCACGATTATAGATCGGCCGCGACGGCGCTTGGCTGAATCAGCCGCGATCCGGCTTGCGCAGGAAGACCAGCATCGCCACGACGCCGACGGCGAGCCAGATCGCCAGCGTCAGCAGATCGGACGACTCGAACCCGCTGCCCGCAGTGTGCGGGTTAAAGGCGTACTGGAAGCCGTGCGCGAGGGCGCGCACGGGGAAGGCCTTGGCGATGTCGGTCAGCGTCGGTGACAGGCTCATGTGGAACCAGATCCCCGAGATGAACGTCAGCGGCAGGATCGCGAAGTTGACGACCGCCGGTGCTGCCTCGGCGTTGGTGATGTAGCGCACGATGCCGACGCCGAGCGCGGTGAAAGCGGCGCTGCCGAGCGCTAGCGTGACCACAAGCCCGGGCAGCGTCGACGAGCGGACGTGCACGCCGTAGGCCAGCCTGCCGACGCCGAGGTCGATGACCGTGATGACGAGCGTGATGATCGCTGTCGAGCCGATCCGTCCGGCGACGTAGGCCCAGCGCGGCAGCGGTGTGCCGGCCATCCGTTTGAGCACGCCCTCGTCGCGCAGCACGGCCGTGACGATCGCGATGTTGACGAACGTCGTGCCGATCACCCCGTAGGCGAGGATTCCGGGGATGAACCAGGTGACGTAGGGGATCGTGTGACCGTGACCTAGCACGATCGTCTTGCCGTCGAAGATCGAGGCGAAGATCACGAGGAACATCAGCGGCATCACCAGCGCGAAGAACGCGCCGGCGCGGTTACGCCAGAAGCTGCGCTGCTCGTAGAGCACCTGCCAGGCGGCGAGCCCGACGTCTCGGCGAAGCTTGGTCGCGCTCACTGCAACGCTCCTGAGGCGGCGGCGTCCTGCTCGCCCGTGAGCTCCAAGTAGACGTCCTCGAGCGTCGGCTGCGTGACGGAGAAGGACGCGAGCTCGATCTGGCGCTCCAGTGCCCAGGTCGTGATCGCCGCGGTCGCGCGCACCGCATCGTGCGTGCGAACCGCCACTCGCTCGCCTGCGCCGTCGACCTCATCGGCAGGCAGGTCCGGCAGCTCGCCGGCGCTGTGCCCGTCCGGCAGCGTGAAGCGGATCACTGTCGGGCGCAGCTCGCGCCCGCCGAGCTCGTCGGGACGGCCCTCGGCGACGATCACGCCGGCGCGCATGACGGCGACGCGGTGCCCGAGCGTCTGTGCCTCGTCCATGAAGTGCGTCGTCAGGAAGATCGTCTTGCCGAGCTCGCACAGCGAGCGGATCGTCGTCCACGC
This sequence comes from Solirubrobacteraceae bacterium, assembly GCA_049512455.1. Lineage (GTDB taxonomy): Bacteria > Actinomycetota > Thermoleophilia > Solirubrobacterales > Solirubrobacteraceae > Palsa-513. The sequence continues at coordinate 14,536 of JBEKXB010000026.1, forward strand.
CTGGCGGCGCGCCTGCGGGTCAAAGCCGGTGGTCGGCTCGTCGAGGAAGATCAGGTCCGGCTCGCCGACGAGGGCGAGCGCGAGGTCGAGCCGGCGGCGCTGCCCGCCGGACAGCTCGCGTGCGAGCGTCTCGCGCTTGGCATCGAGCTCGACGATCTCGATCAGCTCCTCGACGCTGCGCCGCCGGAGGTGGTAGCGGCCGTACATGTCGATCAGCTCGGCGACGGTCAGGCCGGTCTGCACGCCGCAGGACTGCAGCACGATCCCGACGCGCTCGCGCAGCTCGCGATGGCGACCGCCTGGATCGAGGCCGAGCACGCTCACCTCGCCGCCGTCGCGCGTACGGTAGCCCTCGAGGATCTCGGTGATCGTCGTCTTTCCGGCGCCGTTCGGGCCGAGCAGGCAGAACACCTCACCCGGCTCGACGCTGAAGCCAACGCCGCGTACCGCTTCGACCTCGCCGTAGGACTTTCGCAGCTCGCGGACCTCGATTGCGCTCATCGCGCCGCCAGAGTAGTAACTGGTCACTCACTTGTCAAGGGGGAAGCTCGAACAAGCGAGGTGGTCCTGTTCACGCCGCCGTCGCGCCCGCAGACCAGTCGGAGTAGAGGTCCCAGTAGACCCCCCGCGCAGCGAGCAGCTCGTCGTGCGTGCCCTGCTCGGCGATACGCCCGCGCTCGAGCACGACGATGCGGCTCGAGTTGCGGATCGTCGACAGCCGGTGGGCGATGACGATCGCCGTGCGACCGGCGAGCAGCCGGCGCAGGCCCTCCTCGATCCTGCCCTCGGTCCGCAGGTCCACGTTCGACGTCGCCTCGTCAAGCACCAGGATCCGCGGATCAGCGACGAGCGCTCGCGCGAACGCGACGAGCTGGCGCTGGCCTGCCGACAGCGCCACGCCGCGTTCGCCGACCGCGGTGTCGTAGCCCTCCGGGAGCTCGGCGATGAACTCGTGCGCGCCGACGGTGCGGGCTGCCGCCGCGACCTCCTCATCGGTCGCGTCCGGCTTGCCGAAGCCGATGTTCGCGCGAATCGTCCCCGAGAACAGGAACGCCTCTTGCGGGACGATCCCGAGCTGTGAGCGCAGCGACTGGTAGCTGACGTCGCGCGCATCGTGGCCGTCGATCAAGACGCGGCCCACTGTCGGGTCATAGAACCGCGCGACGAGCTTGGCGAGCGTCGACTTTCCCGCGCCCGTAGCACCGACGAGCGCGATCGTCTCGCCCGGCGCCACCGCCAGGTCGATCTCGTCGAGTGCCAGCACGGCGGCACCTTCGTCGTCGTCGCCGTCGCGCCCGCGGCGCTTCGGATAGGCGAAGCTGACGTGCTCGAAGCGAAGCTCACCGTGCAGCCGGGCGAGCTTGAGCGCGTCCGGCTGCTCGACCATCGCCGGCTGCTCGTCGAGCAGCTCGAAGATCTTGTCGAGCGCCGCCATCCCTGATTGGTAGGTCGTGTACAGCTGCGACAGCTGGGTGATCGGGTCGAAGAAGTTGTTGAGCGCGGCGAGGAACCCGACCAGCACGCCGATCGTGATGGCGCCGCGCAGCGCCTGATCGCCGCCGTAGAGCAGCACCACGACTGTGGCGATGGCCGATACGAACTCGATCGCCGGGAAGTACGCCGCGTTGAGATTGACGGTCGTCATGTTCGCTCCGCGGTTGAGCTCGTTGAGCTCGGCGAACTCGACCTTGTGGCGGTGCTCCTGCGCGAAGCTCCGCACGACCCGCACCCCGGACAGCGACTCCTGCAGGTAGCCGGTGATCGCGCCGATCGTCTCGCGCGTGCGCCGGTAGGCGTCCGTTGATGCGACGCGGAAGACCAGCGAGGCGAGGCCGATCAGCGGCAGCATGAGGAACGTGATCAGCGCGAGCCGGATGTCGAAGGTGAGCAGGATCACGAGCGTGCCGATCAGCGTCAGGCCGCCCTGGAACAGCGTCACGACGCTGTCGGTGACGAGGCTGTCGAGCGCCTCGATGTCGTTGGTCATGCGCGAGATCAGCACGCCCGTCGGCCGGTTCTCAAAGAAGCTCAATGGCAGCAGCTGCAGATGCGCGAAGATCGCCTGGCGCAGGTCGGCGAGGGCGCGCTGCCCGACCCACTCGACGAGGTAGGTCTGCGCTGCGGTCGCCACCCAGACGACGATCGCGGCGAGCACGAAGCCCGCGACGATCCACGTCAGGCGGGTGAAGTCATGGGCCTCGATTCCGTCGTCGATTGCGTAGCGGGCGAGCGGTGCCGGCGCCAGCGATGCCGCCGTGCCGACGACCAGCGAGACGACCATCGCGACCGTGCGGAAGCGGTACGGCGCGAGCAGTGCCGCCAGTCCGCGCAGCCGCCTCCCGCGGCCGCGTGTGCCGCGCAGCCGTCTAACGACCTCGTGGGCGCGCGCCGACGCTCTCATGCTTCGCTGCGCCGCTTCTTGCGTTGCACGGGCTTGCGGTCCGTGCTGTCCGTGCGACCCTTCTCAACCGTCTCGCGGTACAGCTCCGAGACCTCCAGCAGCTCGTCGTGGCTGCCATGTGCGGCGATCTCGCCGTGCTCGAGCACGACCACCTCGTCGGCGAGCGCGATAGTCGAGGCACGGTGGGCGATGATGAAGGTCGTACGTCCCGCCATGACCTCGGCCAGCGCGAGCTTGATCTCCCGTTCGGTGCTTGCGTCCACCGACGAGGTCGCGTCGTCGAGGACCAGGATCCGAGGGTCGGCGAGGAGCGCCCGCGCGATCGCGAGTCGCTGGCGCTGACCGCCGGAGACGCTCAGGCCACGTTCACCGATGCGCGTGTCATAACCCATCGGCAGCGCTCTGATGAACTCGTCGGCCTGCGCGCGGCGTGCCGCCTCCTCGACCTCCGCGCGCGAGGCGTCAGCCCGCGAGTAGGCGATGTTGTCGTGGACGCTGGTGGAGAACAGGAACGGGTCGTCGCCGGTGATCGCGACCGCGCGGCGCACCGCGGCGACGTCGACTTCGCGCAGGTCGGCGCCGTCGATGAGCACCCGTCCCTCGGTTGGGTCATAGAGCCGCGCGATCAGAGCCGCGAGCGTCGTCTTGCCCGAGCCGGTCGCGCCGACCAACGCGACCGTGCGTCCCGCGGGCACATCGAGGTTGATGTCGCGCAGCGCAGGCGCGCCGCCGGGCGCGTAGCGCATCGTCACTCCCTCGAAGCGGACGTGCCCATGACCCGGCGGCAGCGGCGGCGCGTCTGGGGGCGAGATGAGCGTCGGCGCGCGGTCGAGCAGCTGGAAGATGCGCGCGCCCGACGCGGTGGCGCGCTGGGCCATCGTGAGCGAGATGCCAAGCGTGCGCATCGGGCTCAGCAGCATCAGCAGGTAGATGTAGAACGCGCTGAAGTCGCCGATGTTGAGCGTGTGGTGGATGACGTCGTTGCCGCCGACGAGCAGGATCGCTGCGAGGCCGAGCTGCGGCAGGAAGCCGATCAGCGGGTTGTAACGCGTCTGCAGTCGTGCCTCGACCATCGACTGCTCGAACACGCGTGCGACGCTCCGTTCGAACCGCGCTCGCTGGTGGGCTTCGCGCGCGAAGCCCTTCACGACGCGGACGCCGGCGATGTTCTCCTGGACGTCGGCGGTCAGCTCCGCGATCCGCTGCTGCACCTCTTCGAGCGCCGGCCGGGCGAGGCGGCTGTAGCGGTACGTGGAGTACACGACGAACGGCACGGCGATCAGCGAGATTGCCGCGAGCTCGGGCTGCAGCAGGAACATCGCGATGGCGGCAAGGACGATCGTCAGCGTTGACTGCATGACGAACACGAGCCCGTAGCCGAGGAAGAAGCGCACGGCCTGCAGGTCCACGGTGACGCGCGACATCAGCTGCCCCGTCTGCTGGCGGTCGAAGAACGCGAGCTCGAGCGACTGCAGCTGCGCGAACAGCAGGTTGCGCAGGTCGTACTCCACGCCGAGCGACACGCGACCGGCGACGAGCCGCCTGCTCGCCGAGAGGCCGAGCCGTATCAGGCCCGCCGCAGCCACCGCGAGGCCGTAGGTGAGCAGCTCGTGATGGTGGTGGTAGCGGATCGCGTTGACCGCGAGGCCGCTGAGGTAGGGGATCGCGACGGTCGCGAGCATCGCCAGCGCTGCGAGCGTCGCCGATGCGATGACGCCCCGCCGGTAAGGGCGCAGAAACCCGAGCAGGCGTCCAAAGGTACGCACTTCACAAAGTATAGTTTTGCCGGCGGCTGGAGCTCTGAGCGGCGGGCCGCGGCCCGCGCGCTGGGCGCGCCAACCCAGCAGACGCGACCGTCGAGCTGCCCCGACGGGCGGTCCCGCCTTGTCGCCGCGACCTACTCCTCAGCGGGCGGGTATTCGGGCGTTGACCAGCCTGGTCGCGTCCGCCCGAGCAACAGCTCCACGCGCGCTACCGGATAGGCGAGATCCCAGTGACTCGGAAAGCCGGAGTCGCGGATCATCGCCGCAGTGTCCTCCGACCCCGGATGCAGATCTACATGGAGCGTCTCAAGGCCGGTGAGCCGTGCGTGCTCGGCAGCCCGGCGGACCAGCAGCGTGCCCAGCCCGATGCCGGCGAAAGCTGGGTCGACGACCCCCGCCAGCTCACCGTCCTGCTCGTCCACCGCGAGGTAGGTCGCGTAGCCGACGATCCGTTGATCCGCGCTGATCAGCGCTACGAACGCAGCGGACGGAGTCTCCCCGCTGGCCTCGGCGCCCCGCTGCTGAGCGGACCGCTCGTAGAACGACAAACGGGCGTCGGCTGACGCGCCGACCAGCCGCGCGACCTCCGCTTCGTCGCCAGGGGTGAGCTCGCGCACGATGACGGCACGACCGTCGCGCAGCGTGACGATGGGCTCCGGCTCGTCTGGGCTGCGCGCCACTAGCAGCCTCGCCGCACGACCACGGTAACCACGATCGTCACAGCACGATCTTACGGCGCGCCGGGCGCGGCGTCCGTAGTCTGCCGCCCTGCGGATCGGTGGTGACGTGCGAATGTCTGCGGGGGAGAGCCGTAGCAACGATCCTGCCGCTGCTCTACGTTGCACTCCACATAGGCCAACCACTCGCCGCTGTGTGCGCTGCAGCGACCACCTGGCTGCTCATCACGCGCGCAGTGATGTCGATCAGGCTGAGGCGGGAGGTCTCGATGGCCGCAAAAGGAGAACATCATGTTTCGCGAAGTGATCGCCGGCATCGATGGCAAGCCGAACGGCCGGGACGCTGTTGCGCTCGCCGGCAAGCTGGTCGGAGCGGGTGGGCGCCTGACGCTCGTCCACGTGCATGGTGAGGAGGGCGGGCATCACGCGCCCGACGGCGATAGCGGCTCGCCCGCGCGCCAGAGCTCGCTGGCGCTGCTGCAACGCGAATTGGCGGCGACCGACGCGATCGCCGAGCTCGCCACGATCGGCGCCCCGTCCGTCGGTGAAGGGCTGCACCGGATGGCCGAGCAGCGGTCTGCCGATCTGCTCGTTGTCGGCTCATGCTCGCACCGAGCCGTCGCTCGCGCGCTCGGCGCCGACGACGTACGCGCGTCACTGGAAGGCGCACCGTGCGCGGTCGCGGTCGCGTCGCGCGGTTACGCGGACCATCCCACTCCGATCGCGAGGATCGGCGTCGCCTACGACGGCTCGCCGGAGAGCGACGAGGCGATCAAGCTGGCACGCGCGATCGCTGCCGAGCTGCGCTCGACGATCTCCGCGCTGACGGTGGTCCATACCTCGGCCTACTACTACGGCGGCCTTGCCGCCGTCGATTGGGGCGATGCGATCGACAGGATGCTGGAGGATGCGCGTGAGCGTCTCGCGGAGCTCGACGATGTGCAAGGGCGCGCGGTGCGCGGCGTTGGCGCCGAGGAGCTCGTCAGGTTCAGTGAGGACGTGGATCTGCTGATCTCCGGGTCGCGCGGCTACGGGGCGCTGCGGCGGGCGTTGCTTGGGAGCACATCCGAGCACCTCGCGCACTGCACGCACTGCCCTCTGCTCGTGCTGCGTCGCGGCCTCGCCGCCGACGCCACGCTGCCCTCTCCGCCCGGCGCGGCGGTGGCCCCCAGCCGGTGATCATGCTGCCCCTCGACGGTTGGTGAGTGACGCGCGCATCGAGGTGCGGCTGCAGCCGCGTGCTCGCCGCGACGAGCTGGTCGGCATGCGCGACGGGGTTCTGATCGCTCGCGTTTGCGCTCCACCCGTAGATGGCGAAGCCAACCGCGCGCTCTGCCGGCTGATTGCGCGGCGCGTCGGCGTCGCACCCACGCTCGTCACGATCGTCTCCGGCGCACGGGGACGCTCCAAGCTGGTGAGCGTCACCGGCTTCGACCGGGCCGGTATCCTCGCCGCGCTCGCTGTCGGCGAGGCAGGCGACTGACCTAGGGGCCGGCGCTCAACCGCCGTCTTGACCCAGTGCGGCGGCGGCGGCGGCGTGGCCACTGCGCGCCGCCCCCTCGAGCGTTGCCGGCCAGCCGGTCGCCGTCCATGCTCCCGCGAGCAGGAGTCCTGGCACCGCGGTCCTCGCCGCCGGGCGCAGGGCGCGCACGCCGGGAGCGGCGCGGAACGTCGCCGCGTGCTCGCGCGTCACCACGAACCGCTCGACGGTGGCGCCGGCGGCTCGCGGAAGCAACGCCTCGAGTGCCGGCAGGTAGCGTTCGCGCAACTCGCCCGCGCTCATCCGCATCTCGGCGCGCGCGCCTGACAGCGACACCGCGATGTACTGACCGGCGTCACCCCAACTCTCCGGGGTGCGGTCGAAGACGTACTGCACGGGTGACTCGACGGCGGCGGCGAACCGCCCCTCGAGCACCTTGCGGTCGTAGACGACGTGCAGGTTGACGATCGGTGAGCTCCCGAGCTGCTCGGCCCAGCGCGCGGCGTCGCGCAGCCCTCCCGGCAGCAGCGCGGCGGCCCGCGTGTGCGGCACGGCGATGATCACACGCTCGGCACTGAGAGTGTCGCGCTCGCCGTGGACCTCGAACCCCCCGCCGGTACGCTGGGCGAGCGCCGCCGCGCGCCAGCGCAGGCGCACTTCGACGCCGGCGAGCTCGAGCGCCCGGGCGGCGGGTCCGCCGATCACGTCGCTCAGCGGCGCGCGGTGGATGCCGATGTCGCCGGCCGCGGCGTCGCCCAGCAGGCCCTGCTGGAAGACGAACGCGCCCAGCCCGAGCGAGGCCTCGGCGGCCGGTAGGTTGAGCGTCGGCAGCGCGATGAGGTCCCACAGGTTGGCGATCGCGCGGGGGCTCTGGCCGTGCTGCTCGAGCCAGGCGCCGAGGGTCTCCCCGTCGCGATCGCTGCCAACCCGTGCGAGCGCGAGTGCTGCGCGCCCGGCGGCGAGTCGCTCACGCCTTGACAGGTGGTGGTATCTGAGCAGCGTTCCAGCCAGGTGCGCGGGCGCAGGCAACCGGCTGCGGCGCAGCAGCGCCGCCTGCTGCCCCGGACGCAGCACCGGGATCGCGAGCCGCCGCTGCAGCTCGACCCCCCCGTCTCCTCCGATGCGCGCCAGCAGCGCGCGGTAGGCGGTGCAGCAGCGCAGGAAGACGTGCTGCCCGTTGTCGAGCGCGAGCCCGTCGCGCTCGATCGAGTAGGCGGCTCCGCCGAGACGCGGCCGCACCTCTACGAGCGTCACCGCTGCGCCGCCGTCCGCGCAGTCGAGCGCAGCGGTGATGCCGGCTACGCCGCCTCCAATCACGACGACCCCGGCCGCGCGTGTCATCTATGCGCCAGCAGGCTGCGCACGGCGACGCGCGCTTTCACCGCTACGGGAAGGCTGGCACGGCCTTCGAGGATCGCCACGGGTCGCCGGTCGATTCGCTCCAGCAGGTCGCGGTATATCCCGCTCATGGCGAGCACACATGCGCCACTGCGCCCGTCGAGCAGCGCGACGAGCCGGCTTCCGCGCTCGAACCACTCACGGTTGCGCGCGGCCTCGAAATGCACCAGCTGCACGAGCGATCCGGGTGCGTCCGCGCGCACCGCGCTGATCGCGTCCGCGGCGCCGTGCCCGCGCGCGCCGTCGGGCCAGCCGAACCGCCGCAGGTCCTCGGCGGGCAGGTACACGCGGCCGGCCAGCGCGTCCTCGCGGACATCGCGCAGGATGTTCGTCAGCTGCAGTGCGACACCGAGGTCATCGGCGAGCGCCGGGGCCGCGGCCTCATCGCTTCCGAACACAGCGAGGCACAGCCGCCCGATCGAGCCGGCGACCCGCCGGCAGTACACGACCAGCTCTTCGAAGTGCTCGTAGTGGACGCCGAGCACGTCCATGCGCACCCCTTCGATCAGATCAAGGAACCCATCGCGCGGCAGTGGGAAGCGCCGCTCGATGTCTGCGAGCGCAGCGATCACGAGGTCGTCGCTGTCAGCGAGCATGCCGTTGATTGCCGCGCGCGCCTGCTCGAGCGCAGCGAGCTTTGCATCGGTCGCCATCGTTCCATCGCCGATGTCGTCCGCCCGGCGAGCGAAGGCGTAGATCGCGCAGAGCGCATCGCGTTTCGCGCGCGGGAGCAGCCGGATGCCGTAGTAGAAGTTGGCGGCCTCGCGCCGCGTGATGCGCCTGCAATGGTCGAGCGCATCGCGCGCCGGGGGGCCCGTCAACGCGATTTCCCGTCGAGCGCGCGCAGGATCGAGCCGATCACCCGTCTCCGCGAGGGGCGGGGCGTGAGTGCGAGCACCTCGAACTCGGCGCGTGCCAGCGCGCTGAGTGCGGCGCGCCCGCCGCCAACGTACCCGGCGACCGCGATCCGCGGCCAGCCGCGCAGGCCGGCGACGAGCGGGCGTCCGGCGTCGAGCAGCGCCGATGTGCGCGCTGCCTCGAGCTCGAGCACGCACCGCAGTGACTCGACCACGCACGGCGCCTGCAGGTCGTCGATCGAGCAGCCGAACCGTGCGAGATCGGCGAGCGGGACGTACACGCGACCGCGCATGACGTCCTCGCGGATGTCCTGCCAGTGCTCGACGAGCTGCAGCGCGGTGCAGACCGCGTTCGACAGCGCGACTCGCTCCGCGCTCGCCACGCCGAACACCTCGAGGACGAGCTCCCCGACCGGATTCGCCGACAGCTCGCAGTAGGCGAGCAGATCCTCGAAGCGCTCGTAGTAGCGGGTCCGCTGGTCGCTGCGGTTGGCCTCGATCAACCGCAGGAACGGCTCCCGGCGCAGCTGACAGGCCGCGACAGTGGATGCCAGTGGTGCCATCAGCGGATGGTCAACCTGACCGGCGAACGCCCGGTCGAGCTGGTCTTCGAGCCAGTCGAGCGCGGCGAGGCGATCGCCCGGCGCGCTGTCGCCGAGCTCGTCGGCGAGGCGAGCGAAGCCGTAGATCGCCAGCAGCTGGCTGCGCGCCGGCTGTGGGAGCCAGCGCCCCGCGACGGGGAAGTTCTCGCTGCTCGCGCGCGCCATGATCGCCGCCCGCCCAGCGACCGCCTCGACCTGCGGGGGCGGCGCCTCGCCCTGGCCGTACGTCGCGCTCATGGCTGCGGCCCCTCGGCGCGCGGGGGCACCCCTGGTGCAACTGCGAGTAGCTGAACGGACGGCATCCGCCCGCAGGGTCGCACATGAGCTGGATCCGATGCGCGCAGCCAGCCCTGGAACCATCGCGTTAACGGCCTTGACGCGAATCGGCCTAGACTCTAGGTTCGAGGTAATCCCCCAGAATGGAAGGCAGTGAGCGATGGGAATTGTTGACAAGCTCAAGTCGGGCGCCGAGCAGACAGCGCAGAAGGCGCGCGAGACGGCGCAGGATGCCAAGACCAAGCACGAGCTGAGCCAGGCCTACTCCGACCTCGGCAAGACGGCTTTCGGTCTGGCCGACCGCAACGAGATCTCGCACGCCGACCTCGCCGCCGGCGTCGATCACATCAAGGAGCTGCAGGCCCGCCTCGCGGGTGATGATTCCGAGTAGATGACGCACGCGGTCTGGCGTCTGCACTGCAGCCGCGCGACGCAGCGACGACGGCAGGCCGTGGCTGGTGTGGGCGGAGCGTGATTCGCGCTCGCCCAGTCACCGCCGTCGTTGCGGTGCTCGTTCTTGCAGTCACCGGCACGCTCACGGCGGCCGCGCCTGCGCGTACCTCGCTGGAGGGCGCGGCCGTGAGCGTGCGTGCCGAGCTGCGGGGACTGCGCCAGCGCGGTCTCGTCCTTGGGCGACGCTCCGCCCGCGTGACGGTTGTCGAGTACGCGGACCTCATCTGTCCGGCCTGCGCCGCGGTGTCAACCGCGGTCCTGCCGGCGATCATCGCCCACTTCGTCCGCCCCGGCATCGCCAGCATCGACTTCGAGCCGCTCTCCGACAGCCCGCGCTCTGACCGGCTCGCGCTGGGCGCCTACTCGGCCGGCGTTCAGCGCGCGGGCTGGGACTTCGTCCAGCTCGTTTACCTGCGCCGCGGTGGATCGTCCGGCGGCCCGCTCGAGCCGGCCGGCGATCTCGTCTCCGCGCTGCGACTCGACCGTGCGCGCTGGCGCTCGCACCTGCGGCGTCGGCGCTGGGCGAACGCGATCCAAGGAGCCGCCACGATCGCTGTCGTCGGCGGCTTCACGACCTTCCCCGTGTTCGTCGTGCGCCGCGCCGGCAAGCGCGCTCGGGCCACCATCCTCACCCCGCCCATCTCGCTTGCGCGTCTGTCAGCGGCGATCACCGCCGCTCGTCACTCCCGCCGCTAGGCCCGCGGGCGTCTTTGCTGGGGGCGGCCACCGAGCTCCGCTGCCTCGTTCTTCACGACGTCAGCGCTCGGGGCGGATTGCGGATGGGGGTGCTTCGACGGTTTCGGCGGCGATCGCCCGCGCCAGCGCGTCACGGAGATCTGCGGCGTGGATTGGCTTGGCGATGTACTCGTCCATGCCCGCGTCGAGGCACTTCTCGCGGTCCTTGGTCATCGAGTGGGCGGTCGTTGCGATGACCGGCATGTGCTGCGGCGGATGCTCGCGGCGACGCAGCTCGCGTGTCGCCTCATAGCCATCCATCTCCGGCATCTGGCAGTCCATCAGGATCGCGGCGTAGGCGGTGTGTTCGATTGCCTCCAAGGCCTCGTAGCCGTTGGCGACGACCTCGGCGCGGTAGCCGCACTTGTCGAGCAGGCGCACCGACAGCATCTGGTTCACCGGGTTGTCCTCGGCGACGAGGACGAGTGGCGCCGCGTCTGTCAGCTTGCCTTCCGCGTCTCGCTCGCCGAGCGCGCTGAAGTTGAGCAGCGCATGCGACGCCGCCGATGGCTCCTGGTCTTCAGCGGCTGCGAGCGGGACCTCGAACCAGAACGTGCTGCCCACGCCAGGTGTGCTGTGGGCCCCGATCGTTCCGCCCATCATCTCGACCAGCTGCGCCGCGATCGTCAGGCCGAGGCCCGTTCCGCCGTACTTGCGAGCCGTTGAGTTGTCTGCCTGGGTGAACGGCTGGAACAGCCGTGCGAGTGTGGCCTCGTCAATGCCGATCCCGGTGTCGGTCACCTCGATGCGCAGGACCACGCCGTCGTCGCCTGGCGTGGCCGCCACATGGACGGTCACCCGGCCGCCGTCGGTGAACTTGACGGCGTTCGACAGCAGGTTGATCACGACCTGCCGCAAACGTCCCGCGTCGCCGCGTAGCCAGGCGGGCAGGTCGCTGGCCGCTTCGACGACAAGCCGGACCCCCTTCTCGCGAGCGGTTGGGAGCAGCGTGGCGCAGCTCTCAGCGATCATCTCCGGCAGCGCGAAGCTCGCGATATCGAGCTCCAGCTTGCCCGCCTCGATCTTCGAGTAGTCGAGGATGTCGTTGATGACGAGCAGCAAGCCTTCGCTCGAGGATCGAATGATCTCGGCGTAGTCCTTCTGCTCGTCCTGGAGGTCCGTCTCCAGCAGCAGCTCCGTCGTACCGATCACGCCGGTCAGCGGCGTCCGCAGCTCATGGCTTACGGTCGCGACGAACACCGACTTGGCGTTTGACGCCTCGACCGCCTCGTCACGCGCGATCGCGATGCGCTCCGCCTCCTCAGATAGCTCGCGTGTCTGCTCGCGCACCTGCGCCAGCGCTCGGACACGCGTCTTTCCGAGCACATACAGCAGCCCCGCGAGCAGGAGGCAAAGTGTCAACCCACCGAGCAGCACGTCGAGCGCGTTGCCATCGCTGAGCATCCCGCCCCTGTCGATGGCCCCGTAGATCTCGAGCGTAGACCCGTCGAGCAAGCTGACGCTGGCCTCTGCCGCATGGCGCGGGGGCGTGCTGGTGGAGGCGAACTGGTACTGCGCCCCACCAGCCGTTCGGCGCAGCGCGAGACTCATGTGCGGGTGCTCGCTGAGCGCGTAGTTCAACAGGTAGTCCGGCAGCATGCCCAGGTAGGTCCAGCCGATGAAGGCCTGGCGGCGCGCGCTCTCGGTCGCGGGGTGCGTGCCGGCGCGGTAGATCGGGGCCACGAACGCGAGCAGCGGGAGCCCGCCGGTGATCAGCGAGGAGGTGGCGGTGGCGCGGCCCGAATCGCGTGCCGCGAGCAGCGGGTTGCTGGGGCAGTAGTCGAAGTCCGCGGGTGGCGCGAACATCGGGTTGGTGTTGAGCGCTAGCTGCGTGAGGCAGTAGTAGGGCCGCGTGCCTGGCGGCTGGATCGTGAAGGACCCGGTTGGCAGGGGTGCTACAGAGCTCGCCTCGACTTCGTGCGCGAACGCCGCGAGCGCTGGCGCGGGCACCATCACGATCCAGCCGACGCTGTTGAGATCGGGGTAGCGGGTTTGGACGTCGACCGCGCGTCCCCACGTCTTGAACTGTGCTTCGGTGGGGTTGCTGTGATCGGCCACGAAGGCGCCCGCGGCGAGCTCCAGATCCTGGTAGTGCTGGAAGGCGAGCTGGACGTTCGTGGCGACCTGAGCCGCGGTTCGCTGGAACGTGAGTCGCGACGTCTGGGCGTCGTTGACAGCGACCTGGTGCGCCCCGACCACCGCCGCGACAATGCCGATCGTGATCAACAGCCCGCCGATGACCGCCAGCGCGCCGTACTTTTGCGTGGTCCGCCGTCTGATCGCGGCCAGTGTGCGCGGCAGCCGGCGTGCCTTGGCCGGACGCCCGTCAACGTTCCGCGGGCGCCCCTCGGTGGGCGGCGGACCAGCTACCGGCGCGAAGCTCGGGTTGGCGGATCCGCTGTCGCTCCGCCGCCCTCTGGATCCCCCCGAGCCGCGCCCCGGACCAGGGCTGCGGGCTGGTGGTTCTGCCACTGCCTAAGGGTATCGGCACACCGTCATGTTCTCTTCAGCGCGAACCGCATTGCAGCACCCAAATTCGACGCTCGCAGCTCCCGCACCTGCTGTACCCGTGGGCCAGGTGCGCCACCCTCTCATCCACCTCCTGATTCTCATCCCTTTGTCGCGCTGATCGGCGTCGCGATCGCGGGATCCAGGGACTGGCGAAGCGGTGCGCTAGTTTTCAGCTGTGGAGCACCGCATCCTCGGCCGGACGGGAGTCAGCGTCAGCTCGCTGTGCCTCGGGGCGATGATGTTCGGTGAGTGGGGCACCACCGACCACGACGAGTGCATTCGGATCATCCACCGCGCGCTCGACGCTGGCATCAACTTCATCGACACCGCCGACGTGTACTCCCACGGGGAGTCGGAGGAGATCGTCGGCAAGGCGCTGGCCGGCGGCCGTCGCGACGATGTCGTGCTCGCGACCAAGGTTCACTCCACGATGGGGGAGGACCCGAACCAGCGCGGAAACTCGCGCCGCTGGATCATCCGCGAGGTCGAGAGCTCGCTGCGGCGGCTGAACACAGACTGGATCGACCTCTACCAGATTCATCGCCCGGACGGCGACGCCGAGATCGCGGACACCCTGTCGGCGCTCACCGACCTCGTGCACGCCGGGAAGATCCGCTACTTCGGCTCCTCGACGTTCCCGGCGTGGCAGATCGCGCAGGCGCAATGGGTCGCTCGCGATCGCGGGCTGGAGCGCTTCAAGACCGAGCAGCCGCCGTACTCGATCCTCGTGCGCGCCATCGAAGGCGACGTGCTTCCGGCCTGCCAGGCCTACGGCATGGGCGTCCTGCCATGGAGCCCGCTCGCGGGCGGCTGGCTGTCGGGCCGCTACCGCAAGAACGCCGACTTGCCCCCGTCCTCTCGCGCGCAGCGCATCCCGGCTCGCTTCGACCCGTCGATCCCCGGCAACCAGGCCAAGCTCGAGGCTGCCGACGCGCTTGCCACGCTCGCCGGCGAGGCGGGCATGTCGCTGATCGAGCTGGCGATCGCCTGGGTTCTCAACCATCCGGCGGTGACCGCGGCGATCATCGGCCCGCGCACCATGGAGCACCTCGAGTCACAGCTCCCGGCAGCCGCCATCACGCTCGAGCCGGGTCTGCTCGACGCGATCGACGAGATCGTCCCCCCGGGCGTCACGCTCAACCCCGGCGACACGGGCTACCAGAACCCCGCGCTGGCACCCTCCGCCCGCCGCCGCTAGGGCAGCGGCCCCGCAGGACCGTGGGCGGGCGCTCGTCGCCGTTGGCGTAGGATTCGCCTCGTGTACAGCGAGATCGCCAGCAACAAGCGACGGAGCGTCGTCTTCATCGGCCTGTTCTTCGTGATCTGGCTGGCGATCGGCGCCGTTGTCGGTCTCATCCTCAAGGCTGTAGATCACCGTACGGTCATCAGCGCCACTGGCGCTGTGTCACAAACCAACCCGGGTTGGACCCCGGTCATCGCCTGCGTGGTGATCGCCGGCTTCCTCGCCGTCTGCGGGATCCTCTACTCGCTGCACGCGGGAGCCGGGCTCGTGCTTCGGGTCTCGGGAGCCGTGCCGGCCGACCCCGCCCGCTACCAGCAACTCCACAACCTGGTGGAGACGCTGGCCATCGGCGAGGGGATCCCGGCGCCCGCGGTCTACGTCATCGACGACCCCGCGCCAAACGCCTTCGCCACAGGGGTCAGTCCCGACAAGGCAGCGATCACCTTCACCACGGGGCTGCTCGCGATCATGAACCGCGAGGAGCTGGAGGGCGTGACCGCCCACGAGATGAGTCACATCAAGAACCACGACATCCGTCTCCTGCTCGTCGTGGGGACGATGATCGGCATGGCCGCCCTGCTGGCCAGCATCCTCTGGCGAAGCATCTTCTTCTCCAACATGGGACGAGGCGGCAGGGGTGGCGGCCAGATCATCATCGTGCTGTTCATCGCCGGCGCGCTGCTCGCGGTGATCGGCTTCATCTTCGGGCCACTGATTCGCCTGGCGCTGTCACGCCGCCGCGAGTCGCTCGCGGATGTCAGCGGTGTCGAGCTGACCCGCAACCCGGTCGGCCTGCTGAGTGCGCTGAAGAAGCTGCAGCAGAACGACAAGCCGTTCAAGAAGATGAACCATGTGACTGCGGCGATGTGCATCGATGACCCGCTGCAGCACCACGAGGCCTGGTACCACCACCTCTACGACACGCACCCGCCGATCGAGCAGCGGATCGCCGAGCTCGAGAAGATCGCTTCGGGCCAGTCCGTGTGACCGGAGGCGGATCGCCCACCCCGCCAGGTGGGGTGGTCGATCCGATCGGCTAGCGCTCAGTCGGCGCTCAGCTGGCCGGCGGTGGGCCCTCGCTGCTGCCGGCGGCAGGCGGGGGACCAGAGGGGTCGGCAGCAGACGCCGCCGGCGGTCCACCGGCGCTCGCGGCAGACGAGCCGGGGAAGCTCACCTGCGGGACGGCGCGGTCCGCCTCGTCGGCCGCAAAGAACGCCACAGCCGTGAAGTGGAACGAGCCGGCGATCAGGTTGCGCGGGAATGTCTGCAGCGCGGTGTTGTAGTCACGCGCGCTTGTGTTGTAGTAGCGGCGGGCGAACTCGATCTTGTCCTCCGTCGCGGTCAGCGTCTCCTGCAACTGGATGAAGCTCTCGACGGCGCGCAGCTGCGGGTAGTTCTCGGCGACCGCGAACAGTGACTTCAAGGCCCCGGACAGAACGTTCTCAGCAGGGCCGATCTTGCTCGGATCACCCGTTGCGCCGGCACTGACGGCGTTGGCACGGGCCTGCGTCACAGCCTCGAAGGTGCCCTTCTCGTGGCTGGCATAGCCCTCAACCGTGGACACCAGGTTGGGGATCAGGTCGTGGCGGCGCTTGAGCTCGATGTCGATCTCGGACCACGCCTCCGATGTTCGGTTGCGCTTCCTGACGAGGCCGTTGAAGGCGAGCCACAAGCCGAGGGCCAGCAGCACGACGACGACGATGATGACGATGAGTACAGCCATTTGGGGCGACTCCTCCTAGCTCGAGTATCCGGACACTATCGCCCCATACCCCCAAGGGCCACGGAGGTGATCCTAGCCCAACGCCTGCTGCGCCTTGGTCGGCTCGTGCCGGGCTTCTTCGCCTTCGCCGGTACTGCCGATTCGCTCAGGACTCGCTACGGTGCTTGCAATGGCCTACGTGTTTCTCGAGCATCCATCGTCGCTGGAGCACGCCACTCCAGTCGCGCCGCGTGTCGGGCAGCCGGTGATATCGGTGAACCCCGAGCGGGCAGCGCGGATCATTGCGATCCAGCAGGAGCTCTCGGCGCGCGGCTGGCTGGGATTTGAGCGCATGCGGTCTCCCGCCGTCGATCGATCTGTGCTGACCGCCGTTCATCCCGAGCCCTACGTGGCGTCGATCGAGCGAGCGTGCGCGTCCGGAGGGGGACACCTCGACGAGGACACCGTAGTCAGCGAGCGATCGTTCGAGGCGGCGCTGCATGCGGCCGGCGGGGCGGTGAGGATGGTCGACCTGCTGTTGGACGGGGAGGCGGCGGCGGCGTTCAGCGCGCACCGGCCTCCGGGTCACCACGCCGAGCCGATGCAGGCGATGGGGTTCTGCCTGTTCAACAACATCGCGGTCGCTGCGCGGTACGCGTTGGATGCGCGCGGCGTCGAGCGGGTGATGATCGTGGATTGGGACGTGCACCACTCCAACAGCACCAATGAGATCTTCCACGCGAGCGATCAGGTGCTGGTTGTCTCCATCCATCAATCGCCGCTGTACCCGGGGACCGGGGCGGCCGACGACGTCGGGGACGGCGACGGCCGGGGCTTCACGGTGAACCTGCCGGTGCCTGCGGGATCCGGGGACGCTGTCTGGGTGTCGCTCGTCGAGCACGTTGCCGTGCCGCTCGCGCACGCGTTCGAGCCGCAGCTGCTGCTGGTCTCAGCGGGATACGACGCGCATCTCGAGGACCCGCTCGCGGATTGCACCGTGACCGACGAGGGGTTCGCGGCGATGGCGCGGGCGGTGTGTGGAGCGGGCCAGTCGCTGGCGGCGCCTGTGGGCGCTGTGTTGGAGGGCGGCTACGCGCTCGGGGCGCTGGGACGCTCGGTGGCGGCTACGCTCGAGGCGATGTCGGCGCCGGTTGGCCCGGCTGACGCGAACGGCGGTCGGGAGCTGCCCATGGCACCGCTCGCGCTCGCGGCGCGCCGGCGGCTCACCGAGTGGTGGCCGGCGCTTGCCGATTGAACGTCGTTACTCAGGAGGGCGCACCGGCAGCCCCGCAGCCGAAAGGTTGGGTACGGCTCGGATCTACAAGAAAGGTCAGATCACGATCCCCAAGTCGGTGCGCGAAGCGACTGGCTTCGAGATCGGTGACCGCGTGATAGTTGAGGCGTGCGACGACGAGATCGTGGTCCGCCGCCCGGTTGGCGTGCTCGAGTTCGCGCCGCCGCACCCGCGCAGCACGGACCTGCCTTGGCCGGAGATGCGACGCGCAGCGCGCGAGGATCACTTGCGGCGACGTCCCGGCGCGCGCGACGGATGATGATCGTCGATACCAACGTGCTGTTGCGCTCGCTTGAGGGGGCCACGAGCGCCCAGGCGAAGGCTGTCCGCAACCGCGTCCAGGATGCCCGCGAGTCTGGAGAGCGGCTCACGGTCCTCGCGGCGACCGTGCTCGATGCGGCCTACGCGCTGGCTAGCCCGGGCGCCGGCTACGGGTGGGATCGCGCCGACATCGCTCGCGCGATCGATGCGGTCCTCGATGAACCCGCGTTCGCCATCGAACATACCGGTGCGCTGCGCAGCGCGCTCAGCAGCTACCGCGCCAGACCGATCGATCTGCGCGATTGCCTGCTCAGCGCCGCAGCCACCGAGCATGCCACTCGCGTCCTCTCCTTCGATGAAGACCTACGGACGCTCGGCAACGGCGAACACCCCTAGTCGGAGGCCGCGCCTGCCGCGACCCAGTTGTGCGGCTCGGTCGAGACGGGGTCCCTGTGGACCCCCGTCCACGGCTCCTGGTCTGGGTCTTCGCCGAGGTGGTGCGCGGCGACACCGCAAGAAGGACTTTGTGCCTGCGCATCTACGTTACCTCCTCCCTATCATAGTCCGTAGCAGGTGGGGTCGTTCGACCGGTCGCGCACCCAATAGTCCGGATTTACCCACCATGCATACGGAGGACCGTCCGACTCAAGTAGGGCGTTGCCATTACTGGAGTCGCTCCAGCCAGAGTGCCAGTTGAAACTCGAGTCCTCCCACGCAAGGTTGTACTGCTCCGAGCACGCGGTTCCTCCGGTCGATGCTTCCTCGGTCCCGGTTCTGATCCGCGTGGCATCCAGCGGGTTGTTCAGCGAGAGACCGCTAACGGCCTATCCCGGAAGGATTATGTAGAGCTGGGTCGAATGTTCTGATCGGCCGGCCGTGTGCCACTCGATCAGGAGGTTCGTATGGGCTACTTGGTGAGTAAGGATGATGGCTGGCGGATGCCGGACTGGCTGTG
>JBEKXB010000027.1:0-32371 GCA_049512455.1 Solirubrobacteraceae bacterium
GCTCCGGCTCCACGACGACGCCCGCCCGCCACATCAGGCAACATCAACCAACACAAACACCGACGCGAGGTGGGGCCACTTCAAGCGTCCACGGTGGGGCCACTGCAAGTGTCCACGCCGAATCCTGCTCGCGACGGCCGGAAGCACCGCGCTCGCAGTCAGTGAGCACATGGAGGGCGCTTCGTCAAGCGCTGCCATGGCGATAGCCGTCGCTTAGGCCCTGACCTTGGGTAGCTGTCCCTACGTGCAAAGTGGGCCTAGCAGCTCGGTTCGAGGCCGCTTTCTCGGAGCTCAAGCCGTTGGGGCTCCCCCACTGGCCGCCCTGACGAACGCTGGAGAACCTCCCGCTCACCCACGTCACTCCTCCGGAGATCTCACTGATCGTTCGGCGCCGTCCGGTCGCACCGGTAGCTATCTACCCGTCTACTTTGCACCTGAGGACAGCTACCCAAGCACGAGGCCTTGTCGTAGGCGTCGCCGCGGGAGCCCATCGAGATCGCGATCCCGACATCCCTTGAGGCCTGGCCGAAGCCCAGACTGACGTATTGCCCGAACTCAAGGGGTCGTTGCAACACCGGGTTTCGGTGAGTGAACGGTAGCGGGTGAGGTCGGGGTTCGGAGAGTTTGGTTGTTGCAGCGTGCCTGTCGTTGCGGAGGATCGCCCGGAGGGCGAGCCGGAGCGGCGTAGACATGGCGCGGTGCCCTGCCGTTGGTTGAGCCTCCACCAACAATCGCGACAGCGGCATGGGACACTCGGTGCATGTCACTCCCCAAAGCGCACGCGGCGCTTCGCCGCACCCTTGAGGGGTTCACGCAGCGCGATGACCGTGGCGATCTATGGTCCGGCTCGGTCATGGTCCGCGTTCCGCCGTCCGACCTCCCTGTGCCAGGGCTCGTGCTGTTCCTGCTCACGACGGTCATGGGCATGCGTAACCTCGGACGCGAGGAGAAGACGGCTTGGCACGTCGCGGTCGGGTTCCGCGGCCACCGCGTGACCGTCGCCAACCAGAAGTTCGGCCTGCGCGTGTACGTCGTGCCGGTCGAGGGGAGCACCGAGCCCGCCGAGCAGATCGCGAAGGATGTCGTCCGCCGCCTCCAGAAGGCCGTCGGAATCCTTGAGCAAACTCTTCTCGCCGATCACGCCAAACAGCAGCTCGACGACGGCTACCTGACGATTGCCAACCAAGCGGTCAGCCTGCGCGCCATGTATCAGCACTTCCGCGAGGGCGCGCGCAAGGCGTTCGCCGAATCTGAGGCGTCGCCCGGGATACCCGCTGCTGGCGTCGCCGTTGACTCCTTGTTCGCTGCCATTACCGCGCGGCTCGAGCAGTCAGAGAGGGGCGCCTGGCTGGCCATCGCCGCGGTGAACGCCTACTTCAGCGCCCTTGAGCACGAGTTCGTCCTCATCAGCGCGTTCTCGGACCTTGACCCGGCCGGTGGCGCTCTCAAGAGCTTCATCGGCGATCGCTGGAGCCACAAGCTCCAGAAGCTTTTCGATCTTGCTGATCCTGAGACGAAGCGCATGCACGACGCCCTACACAACATCGCCGAGCGATACCGCAACCCTTACAACCATGGTGGATTCGAGAAACAGGGCGGCGCTCTCTGGATCCACCTCGACGGGATCGGCGCGGTCCCCGCGCGGCTCAGCGACTACCGTCACTCACCGCACTTCGAACTGTTCCCGGTGCAGCCAGAGTCATTCACCGAGCTATGCGCCAAGCTCGACGCTGTGGATCGCTGGTTACTCGACGGGACGTACGAGGCCGCATTCCGGTGGATCCGCGCGGGTCTCAACGTCGCGTTCGATCCGGGCAGCCGGGACGAATACCGTTCGCTTGCCGCCGACGCCGAAAAGCTGGATGCGGCCCTAGAGCGCCAGTTGTACCTGGCCGACCAGCAAGCCAACTTCGATTGGTAGACCTCGCCGGTTTGGAATTGGGCGGCAGCCCAAGGAGCTCAGCGACCGGTGTGTTTGCGCCCAGCACCACTAAGGGTCCCCACGCAGCGCCTTGCCAAGCGCCTGGTCTACGGCGGGTACCACAAATGCCGCGACCGTGAGCACAAACGGTCCTTGAGTACCGGTCAGGCCCACCAGCCTGTCGGTGTTGGGGCTCGTGCCGATTGCCCATGCGAGGAAGGCGACCACGGCGAGCAGAATGGCGTACCAGCGAACTCCAGCGGGACTTGTCGCATAAAGCACGATCGGCGTGAAGACGGCGGCGACGCTGATCGTAACGATCAGAAAGGCCGTGTTGCCGCCCCATTCGGCGGCTGCTGCAATGAAGAAGGCAAGCACTTCCGCGGGGATGTATTTCACGAGCCTGTCGCCGAATCCGTCGGGTGGCGGTGCGGCCGAGGCACGCCCCTCGACGGCGGCTTCCCGGACGGGTCGCTCGGCGTTTTCGCTCATGCCAACCGACGATTCGGCGGCGGCATGTTCGATACGGTCGCCGCTTAGAGGCAACCTCGCCATGAGCCTACGTATGGCCGCCGGCTGCCTCTCTCCCTCGTCCGGCCCGTAGACGAAGCCCCTCGCCATTGCTCCTCGGTCTCTAGTCGCACCCGGGCTCGTTGTGAGCCCGTCGCGCAGCCGTCACGTATATCAGGCGGCAGCGTCGCCGGAGGCTACGTGGCGGGGATCTGCGTTGGAATCGGGAGACTAAGCTGTGTCGCGATGGGTGTGTACAGATCGATGCCCTGTTCCGTCGTCTTGAGGGACACGAGGAGTGCGTAGCGGACCGGCCGGTCGATACGGCTCTTGTTCTTGGCGTTCTTCCACCATCCACCGACCGGGTATACCGCGATCATTCCGGCCTCGGCTAGTGCGGCGCCGGAGCCTTCCCAGATGTCCTGATGGAGCGACCCGACGTTGCGCTGGTTTGGTCCTACGAGCCAGCGGTCAGAGCCACTTGAAGGACGGCTGCCGCCTTCCTCCTCGGCGCGTGCCTCCTGGTTGACGCGGGCGACGAAGTCGTCGACTGTTTCTGCTGGGGCCTTGAGCTCGAACCGCAGACCGTGTGACGCGTAGCTGTAGCGGCGACGCCAGCCTCGCCGCGAGGCGATCGGCTCGATGAAGTACGACAGAGTGATCTTGAGTGTCACGTCGGCTGCGCCCAACGCTCGTAGGACCTCGATCGGCCACGGCAGTCGGTGTAGGCGGAACCTACGCGCCCGGTATTCCTCCCCGTCGAACGGAACGAATTCGTCCTGGGTAACCATCGTCACTGCTTGCGCGGTTGAGCGTAGGGTGGTGTTCTCCGTCGGGACGCCCCAGCCGTAGCGACGCAGGAGTGCAAGACGCTGCGTCTTGTTGGCTGCGCCGTCCAGCTCGGCTCGCATCGCTGGAGTCCACTCCGCCGCGTGGACCAGCAGGCCCCGAACGGTCTCGGGCCAGTAAGACGGATAGCTCACTAGGACGAGCGCAGCGAGTCGCGCCGCCTGAGCAGTGGCGGCGCTTGTCGCGTTTGCCGGGCCCAGCGCGAGGTCGTGCCTCGCGTCCGTCGTGCGCACGCTCAGGACCGAGAGCCCGGGCTCGAAAGCGCCCGCTCCGTCAGTGAGCACGTTGCCGCCCTCCATGCAGATGTCGGGCTTGATTGGCCAGAGTCGGTGGTTGAAGCCGACCGACGTCCTACTCAATGGGGAGACATCACCAGCTGCGCCGAGCGCAGACCAACCGGCGTAGCTTGGATCCGATGGCACGGACGTTAGCTCGGTGTACGCACCAACTGTAAGGGCGTTCCAAGCCTGGGCGGGATCTTTGGCCGGAGACAGGTCACAACGAGTGCGGTAGTCGGCCTCATAGTGTGGCCAGCGGACATTCCCCGCGGAAACCATAAAGAGTCGCGAGGCATCGGAGTTTGGAGCGCCGAGCAGTGCGATGCCGTTAGGAGCGGCGGCGATGTCGACCCCGGCGGCGAGCGCGTCGACGGACGCCGACCAAAGCGTCGGCTCGCCCTCACCCCGGTCTGGCGGCGCGCCGACTTGCATCGAAAAGACGCGCAGACGGGTTGCTGTCGCCTCGGGCATTGCCACAGCCTGCGCTGTCATTAGGCCGTATGCCCGACGGTCGTGTACACGTCCAGGGTTGGGGAGGAGTTTTACCGACTCTAGACGGTGACGCAGGGCGATTGGCTGACCGCCGAGCAAGAGCGCGTCGAGCGGTCCGAACAATGAGAGCCCTGCCATCCGCGTGCCATGGTTCCGCACGTCGCCTGGGTTGCCACTGACAACCGTGTGCACGTCCGATGCGGCGAGAGACCCGCTAAGTAGGGCATGGGATCGGCGCACGCCGGTGTCGAGGTGGCATACCACGGGCGCGGCAACATCGCTCGTGGGCGTGATACGTGCGGCGAGGTCCTGGGCAAGTTCATCTTCCTGTTCGTTGGATAGATCCTCGATCGTGTCCGCGAACTCCGGTCGCCGTATCTCGGTGAGTGGTACGGCTGTAAACGGAAGGTCCTCTAGCTCGGCCCACGGGGATCGCACCCATACGACGGTACGGTCGTTGAGGGCGAGGGAGTGCTCGGCCATCACGAGGGAGCGCTCCTGTGCGTACTCACGCGTGAGGTCCACGGCGGCGTCGTTTGGTTGCAGCCACAGCTCCCACCACTGGTCGCCGGTCGCCGGCGGCGCGCCGGACGACTGCCACAGGTCGGAGAGAACCGCTGCGCGGATCCGGCCGATATTGGCCACCAGCTCTCGGTTACGCGGGTGCCCCGTTCGCGTGGTCTTTTCGAGGTAATCCTCGAAGAGCGTCAGGAAGCGGGCGCGATATTCGTCGCTTACCCAGACCATGGCCCGCTCCGGCTCGTGTTCCGTGGCCTCTGTCACCGACAGGAGCAGCCAGACTGGCCGCTTCGCCTGCTTTGTGTGGGTCGAGAGTCGGTCGAGCGACTCGAGCTTGAGCGGATACGCCGCGTCGGCACCTTCGAGAACGATGACGACGCCAAGTGCTTGCAGTTCCGCCTGGGTGAGCGGAACCTCGCTCCTGTGGGCGTCGGCAGACTCGATGGTCCGCTGGAGCTCTCGTCTTAGCGCCTGTCCGTGTGCGCGCGCGTCGACGTCGCGGATGCGGTGATCGCCGCGTCCTTGGCGGTGAAAGTCGCGGTCCTCGGCCCGGTCATGGACGAGGAAATGGGGCAGTGGCGGGGGATTACTAGCCACCGCTGGCTGTCCGTCTGGCCTCCAGCGCTCTCGTCAGCTCGCCCGCCGTGACGCGGTCTGCGCTGGTCATGATCGCCTGCTTGGCGGCACCTTCCGCGGCCTTTACGAGGTCGGCGTGGCTGAGACCAGATGCGGCCGAAGCAACTGTCGGCCACCGGATGCCCTTTCCGAGAGGGCCAAGGCGTCCTTTCATCACGGCGGTCGTCTGAGCGGCGTCGGGCAGGTCGTAGACGATCACCATGTCGAACCTGCGGAAGAGAGCACGGTCGAGAATCGAGCGGTGATTTGTCGCTGCAATGACGATGCTCTCAGCGCTCGTTTGCTCGAGGAACACCAGGAAGGAGTTCAGGATGCGGCGGGCCTCGCCGACATCGTTGCCAGCGCGATCGCCACCGAGAGCGTCGAACTCGTCGAACAGGTAGACGGCGCGCTGGTCGGCAGCCGCGTCGAAGAGGACACGCAGCTTGCTTGCGGTCTCGCCGAGGTACTTGCTGAGCAGGCTGTCCAGGCGGACGGTGAGTAGGGGCAACGAAAGTTCGTGTGCGAGCACTGCAGCCGTCATCGTCTTGCCGGTGCCCGGCGGGCCCTCGAGTAGGAGCCGGTGGACGGGATCAAAGCCTTGCTCCATGAGCGATCGTCTCTGTCGCTGTTCCGTCAGTACACGTCGCACGAGATCGAGGAGCGCTGGAGGCGCGACGAGGTCCCGGAGGCTCACCGTCGGGAACGACGCGGTGACGAGATCCGCAAGATCGCCGCGAGGCTGGGCGATCGGCGTGACGGAGCGGATGACCGGCTCGCGTCGGGATGCCTCGACCGTTTGTTTGAGGTCATGAGCGAGACGGCTGTGTCCTTGGCGGGCGGCCTGCGCCGCCATCTGGAGCGCCACGGCGTAGAACGAGTCGTCGTCTCCGGCGGCGTGACTGCGCACTAGCGCCTTAATCTGATCACCGGAGCCTGCCAACGATTCTGATTCTCCCAGGTCTTCGGGTGTGCTGCCATCAGTCACCGTAGCGGGTTAGGTCGTCGCCACAGCGGTTCCACCGGCTGGCCTAGGCGAGCGCCTCCGCTACCCCGAACGCGTGAGCAGGGCGAACAACAGCGATCTGGTACGCGGCTGCCGAAGAAGCCGCAGTAGTCGAGCTCTCGCGGCATGCCGAACGTGTTCTGGCGCCGTACCACGGCTGTGGTCATCGCACGGTGCTTGGATCGAGCTGGAACGTAGTACTGGTGAGGGTGCTGGCAGTGCGGCTTCTCAAACAGCCATCGGTGGGATCTGAGAAGCGTTTGACGCTCATCCGAAGTGCGCTATCTTCGATCGGGTGGAAGCTCGTCCGAACCCCTCACGTCAGGACACGATCGAGGCGATTCTCGAAGCGTCTGCTCGCCCAACTGCGACCGTTCCGATCCGTAACACCTTTGTACAGGGTCGGGACGACCAGCGCAAGCCGGCCCCTGGGCCGCTGGCCGCACTCGTCGGTCGTGGCCGGGATTCAACGGTCGAGCAGTACCTGTTGCTCCATGCGTGGGCAAGCGGCGGTGACTTCGATGTAAGACGTGACGCTCGTGTCTGGGCGCGTGCCCTCGGCCTTTCGAGCGACGAGGCTGGTCGGCGCACCGTCGGCCGCAACTGGAAGATCCTCCGCGAGCTCAATCTTGTCACCACGGAGCGAGCCGGCCGCGAGATCCGGGCGACCGTATTGCGCGAAGACGGCTCAGGGGAGCCGTACCGCCACCCAGGCGACATTTCGCCGCGAGAGCGGTATCTCCAGCTCGATTACGTCTACTGGCGCGACGGTTACCACCTGCTCCTTAACGTGCCCGGAAAGGCGGCGTTGCTCATCGCGTTAACGCTGGGCGACTGGTTCGCACTGCCAACGCGCCAGGGACCGAGCTGGTACGGACTGAGTCGGTCAACGCTCGAACGAGGGTTCGCCAGCGCCCGCACGCACGGCGTTCTGGAAGTCGTGAAGCTATTCAAGCCCGCCCCCCTCTCGCCAGAGGGTTACACGCTCGAGAACTACTACCGCCTGCTGCCGCCGTTCGGACCTTCCGGCCACCTAGCGAAGAGCGCGCACCCCATCTTCTCGTCCGACGCTCAGCGGTCGAGTCCACCGTCCCAGGAGGATAGACCACGAAGCAAAGCGACGTGCCGCATACCAGCGTCCGCGACGCCTCGGACGAGCCGCGGTCGCCGGGGACGCGACAAAGAGTCGCGCCCCCGGCGCCGTCCAACGCAAGCATAGGACCACATGACCCGGCCCGACCCGAGGGAGGCTCGAAGCTCAGTGAACTGCGCGCCTACGTGGTGCAGCGCCTGACGCTCTTTTGTCAGGCGGCTGAGGGGCTTGCGGGGCTCGCTCGATCGCGCGGTACACGGTGGAGCGGGCGACGCCGAACAGTTCGGCGAGCTCGCCAGGGGTCTTCTCCCCCGCCTCGTGCAGCGCCGCGAGGTGCGTCTCCTGCGCCAGGCTGAGCTTTGGCTGGCGGCCGCGGAGCTTGCCGTTCGCGCGCGCCACGGCCATCGCCTCCCGGGTCCGTGTGCGGATCAGATCGCTCTCAAACTCGGCGATCATCGCCAGCATGTTGAACAACAACCGGCCGACCGGATCGGTCGGATCGTGGACCGACCCGCCGAGGTTCAGCTTGACCTGGCGTTCGGCGAGCTCGTCGGCGATGTCACGCGCATCAGGCAGCGAACGCGCCAAGCGGTCGAGCTTGGTGACGACGAGCGTGTCGCCTGACCGGCACGCAGCCAGTGCTTCGCGGAGCCCGGGCCGTTCACGGTTCCTCCCGGTCAATCCCTGGTCGACGTAGATCCGTTCGGCTTTGACGCCGAGCGCCTCGAGCGCGTTGCGCTGCGCGGTCAGGTCCTGCTCGTCGGTCGAGACTCTGGCGTAGCCGATCTTGATCGATCGCACCGAAACAGTGTCCCAGATAAGGCACCCATCCCGGATTCCAATTCGGACGGGTCAAACGGGACACCCTATGCCCCCGGAAATGCTCGGCGCGCCGCGCCGCCGAACCCGTCCCGATAGCCGATCCGCAAACACAACAAGCTCGTCCTCGACCGGCGCAACCAACAGGCCTGTCAAGGCCAGCCGCGCCGCCGTCGTGTCGCAGTCGAGGAGACGCCCGACCGGCTACGCGAAGCCTTCGGTCGTCAGATCTGCGCCGAGAAGTCCGACGCCGGTTACCGGCACGTCTTCGACTCCTACTGGGACGACGGGAGCGTCGTGCACGCGCTGGCAGCGTGACGCCGGTACGTCGTTGATCGTCTCTTCGATGCGCCGCGCGAGCCGATCTATGAGCGCGGCGGATTGTTCAATCGCTCCGATGCCCACCTGCAGCGACCACGAAGCGATGTACGGGATCGAGTAGCCGGTCGTATCGAGGCCCAGCGAGCCGCAGACGGTGAACGCCACCGACTCGACGACGAGCTCTTCGCTCGCGTAGTCGAGCCGCGGGCCGTCGCCATTTCGGTCCTGGCGCGCCAGCGCGTGTGCCAGTTCGTGGACGAGGGTCTTGACCTGACCGTTGCCGGACAGGCCGTCGCTGACGGCGATGCGGCCGGGGCCCGGGTCGAAGTAGCCGCAGCGGCCGCCGCGCATTGGCTCGAACTCGACGGTGCATCGGATCTCCTCCGCCAGTGCGATCAGCGGTGCGAGCACCCCGGCTAGCTCGTCGCCCTCCACCGGCGCGATCGGCACCTCCAGCGGCACAGGCGTCGCCGGCGGTGGCAGCGCCTCCACCTGCGAGCGGTCGAACACCGGACCCAGCCGAAAACCGAGACGCGGCTCTTCGAGTGGGTCCTCGCCGTGCTCCCGCCACCGCTCGACAAGGCCCTTCGACGGCCGCATCGGCACCCAGATCCGGATCGCGCGCTCACCCTTGCGAACGGCGTAGCCGAGCTTCAACCAGGCCCTGAATCCCGCGACGCGTGTTGCTTGCGGGCATTGCATCGCAATCAACAGCTGGTTCGCGAAGCTGTACCGGTGGAAGCGGCTGCGCGCCGCTAGCCACGCCCGCCAGCCGTCGGATGACTGAAGCTGCTCGACGGCCTTGCGGGCGAGCTCGCGGTCTGCGCGCCGGCGCTCGGCACGCTCGTCATCCGAGATACAAGCCCGTCGCGTCGTCATACCGGCTTGTTCCGACGAACGAGCGCCGCGCGGCCAGCGGGCTAGCGTCAAGTCGCCGAGGCCCGCCGAGGCGGGCCTCGAACCCCGCCACCGAAGCGACAGGGGGATCTGCGCCCTGGGAGGGTGGTCATGGGGACGCCGCAGCGGCCGGGTGGGCGGTTGACGGGGGTTAGGCTCTCGTGATGCGTGCGACCGGACAGCGGCGTGTGGTGATCCTCGCCGTCGCGCTCGCTGGCGTGGCGCTGGCGTGGGGTGAGGGAGGACCTGCTCGTGGCACCGTCACGGCCGGCCAGGCGGTCGCGGTGCCCGCCTACTTCGACCCCGGTCCGGGCTGGGCGAGGCTCGATCGCGCGGATCCGACGGTCGGGCTGGTCGTGATGAACCCGGACAATGGCCCGGGCGCGGCGCGGCAGGCGGATTACGTCGCGGCGGTGCGGGCGGCCGAGGCGGCCGGGATCACGGTCGTCGGCTACGTCTACACGAGCTATGGGCGCCGATCGCCGGGTGCGGTGGAGGCCGATGTCGACGCCTACTACCGCTGGTACGGCGTCGATGGGATCTTCTTTGATGAGGCGAGCACGGCCTGTGCGGATGAGCCGTACTACGCGACGCTGCGCGGCTACGTGCAGGCCGAGGGTGGGACGGCGATGACGATCCTCAACCCGGGGACCGCGACGAGTCAGTGCTACATGGCCGCCGCCGACGTTCTGCTGACGTTCGAGGGGTCCTACCGCCAGTACGTGCGCTCCTACTCGGCGCCGGCGTGGGTTGCCCAGTATCCGCCGGACCGGTTCTGGCAGATTGTCTATGGAGCGGGGAGCGCGGTGGAGCTGGCGCGGGCGGTCGCGCTCAGCAGAGAGCGCGGGGCCGGGTACCTGTACGTGACGCCGGAGCGTCTGCCGAACCCGTACCGGGGGCTGCCGCGTGCCGGGTACTGGAAGGATGAGCTGGTTGCCGTCGGCGCGGGGTGAGGCGTAGGGCCAACGCGGCGCCGTTCAGCTGCGGAACTGTTGCTTGTAGGCGTCGAAGTCCCAGCTGTCGAGGAACTTCGCGACGGCCGCCCGACCCGAGTCGAACAGGGCCTGCGAGCGCTCGGGCGAGATGTCGAACTCGGTCGTGCCGACGCCGAGCGTGGGGATCCGGATCGT
This sequence comes from Solirubrobacteraceae bacterium, assembly GCA_049512455.1. GTDB lineage: Bacteria > Actinomycetota > Thermoleophilia > Solirubrobacterales > Solirubrobacteraceae > Palsa-513. The sequence continues at coordinate 10,451 of JBEKXB010000027.1, forward strand.
GCGCACGAAGTTGGCGTGGTCGACGTGGAAGCGGTCGTGGGCTTGCAGCATCGTGGAGACGACGGCCTTGAGGAACGTGACGTCGGAGTCCATCACGGGATGCACGGCGTCCGCCGGCTGGCCCGGCGCCGACTGCTCGTCGGGAGTGACCAGGATCATGCCGAAGGTGGGGAAGCGGGGCGGAGCGAAGCCGGGCGCGTCGAACAGCCAGATCGGGTAGTTGGAGCGCAGGCCGCCGTCGACGATCACGTGGTCCTGGCCGGTCTTGCGGTGCTTGACGACGACGGGCTCGAAGAAGACCGGGATCGACATGCTCATCCGCACAGCCTCGGCGATGCCGAGCTCGTCGGGGTCGTCGATGCCGAGCGCAGCGGCGTCGCGCGGCAGCACGAGCATGCTGCGCGCGGTGACGTCGGAGGCGACCACCTGCAGGCGGTAGGCACGGCTCGGGTCGCTCTCCGACGGGTTGCGCAGGTCACCGAACGTCGTCTTGCCCTTGCTCGCGAGAAGCCTGCGCATCCAGGCGAGGAACGACTCGCCGCTGTGCATCCCGCGGCGGATGAAGAACTCGGCCATCTGCCCCGGCCTGCCGAGCTCGTCGAGGAAGGTGCGATCCTCGAAGTCCTTGAAATGCGTGTGCCTGAGCGCGATGTCCTCGACCTCGGCGCCGCTGTAGCCGACCGCGATCAGCGCGGCGGTGATCGCGCCGGCCGAAGTGCCGGCCACGCACTCGGCCTGGTAGCCGCGGTCGGTGAGCTCACGGTAGGCCCCGGCGAACGCGATGCCCTTCACACCGCCACCCTCGAAGACGAGGTCCGCGCGAAGCTGGCCGGTGGTGCTCACGGGCGGGGCGCGGCCGGGGTTTGGCGAGCGTCGCGCACGGGTAGCAGGCTAGCGCGGGACCGATCTTCGCCGCGAGCGCTACGTGGGGTCGGCCGGCGAGCCCTCATCGCGGGCTGCGGGGCCGGGCGCGCTCGACGGCGGAGCCGGCCGCCGTCGGGGCGTGGTGAGCGGATCGGCGACACCGACGCGAGCGAAGACCTCCTTCATCCGCAGCGGCTCACCAAACCAGGCGAGCGTGAGGTCGGCGAACGACGCCGTGCGGTTGTCCGTGGGCGGCGCGGGCACGGGTACCTGTTCAAGGTGGCGGCCGTGTTTCCTGTCGGCTATGCGGGCGGGTGACGGTCATGGCCTACGCCTTCTGCTTGACGCCATAGCGCTGCCGGGCGGCCTCGCCGGAGGTGCCGAGCAAGGAGCCGATAAAGGACCACGAGTATCCGTTGGCGCGAGCTTGCTCCACTGCGAGCGTGATTGATCGCTCCGCCGCCGACCTCGAGAGGACCGCGTCGCGGAGAGCCGTAAACGCGTGCGGGTCACGCTCGTCTTCGGCCGACGGCTCGTAGGCCTCGAAGCGCCGCGCAAGGTCGTCGGCGTGATCCAGGATGTCTTGGACCGTGCGTGGCATCGCGTACGACAAGTTACCTTGTTGGCTGCGCCGAGTCGAGATTTGAAGGCCTCTCCGTGAAGCGTCCGCGCCCGCCCCGGACAGGCCGCCCAAACCAGCGGTTCAGACGATCGTGCGGGTTGTGAGGTTGAGCGTCACGCTGTCGTGCTCCCTGGGCCCGCCAGCGGTGGTCAGGAATGCGACGGTGAGCGTGGGCGGCGCGGCGGCGAGGTCGACCGTCACCGTGAGGTAGCCGTACTCGAGGATCGGGGGTCCGACGAGCGTCCAGTCGCCCTGGGTGATCGGGCCCGGGCCGATCGCGTGCTGGGGTGACGTCAGGCCGTAGCCGCCGCTGCCGGAGATGATGTAGGGCACCTCGGTCGCGCCGACGGCGCGGGTGAAGCGCTGGTAGAGGTGGGCGTGGCCGGAGAGGACCACGTCGGGGTACATGCCGGCCTGCGCGCACGCGCTGTCGATGTCGGCGGACAGCCCGACCGTGCCGCCGTGGTCGATGTCGGCGGACACCGGCGGGTGGTGCAGCGCCAGCACGACCGCCAGCTGGCCGGCCTCGCGGGCCGGCTTCAGGCGCGTCAGCTCGCTTGCGAGGAACTGCAGCTGCTCGTCGCCGATCGGGTAGTGACCGCCCTCGGAGGAGATCACGCCGGGGCCCTCGAGCACGTTCGAGTAGAGGCCGATCACCGACACGCAGGGGGCGTCGAGCGTGAAGTAGACGCCCGGCTGGTTCATCGTGCTGCGCACCGCGGCGCCGCCGTCGGGGGGCGGGCCGGGCGCCTGGGCGCAGAAGTTCCGCAGGAAGGCGGTCAGCGTCGGGATCTGCGGCGTGTCGGTGTCGGGGCCGAAGACCGACCCGTCGTGGTTGCCGGGGACCGCGAAGATCGGGCGGTCGTAGGCGCGGAACGGCTCATACAGCTGGTCGTAGTAGTACTGGCCCTCGCCGAAGTTGTAGATCACGTCGCCGAGGTGGAAGAGGAAGGCGGGGCTGTCGGGGCCGATCGGATCGCTGACCGCGGCGGCCATCGCGTCGGCGACGCCGGCCTCGTTGGCGATGCTGATCGCCTTGGCCGCACCGGTGTCGCCGACGGCGTGGAAGGAGATCCGCTTGGCGGCGGTGATCGAGGCGAGCGCGGCGGCGCCGACGACGTCGGAGAGCTCGAGGTGCGGCGGCGCCGCGCTCGGCGCGGGCACCGGCTGCAGCTGGGCCTGGTGGAGCTTGTAGTAGGGCGAGTTGTAGTAGGCGTCGCTCGTGTTGTCGACCTGGAATGAGACCTCGTCCGGGCTGGGGGACGGGTTGGCGAACAGCTGGCCGTTCGGGCCGACGAGACCGGCGGGGGAGGCGGTGCTGGAGGTGGCTGGGGATCCTGTGGTGACGCGCGAGGCGGACATGGTTCCTCCCGGGCTTGGTCGGTGGACGCGCTGAGCGTAGCCGCGTAGGTTTGCGGATTGCGCGGCGCGGCGCGTTGCGGGTTGGTGAAGGGCGCCTTCGCCGTGAAGCGTCCGCGGGGGCCCCACACAGACCGCCCCAAAAACCGGGTTCAGGCCTCGCGGGAGGCTGCGTAGGAGGGGGCGCGGCGGTGCATCATGTAGGCCGCGGCGATGAACAGGGCGGCGGCGTAGGCGACGCTGACGGGCACCGCGGCGCCGATCGGGACGGTTGTCTCGGTGGAGTGCTGGATCAGCCGCTGCGCTCCCCAGAACGGCAGGATCTTGGCCAGCGTCTGAGTCGACTCGAGGGTGAGCTGGATGCCGACGACGCCGATCAGGACGAGCACGCCCTCGAGCTCGTGCGGGGCGAGCGCGCCGACGGCGAGGCCGAACGGGACGCTCGTGAAGGCGACCAGGCCGACCCCGGCGGCCAGCAGCCAGGGATGCGGTGGGGTCGAGCCGAAGACCATCACGATCGAAAAGATCGCCGCGACGGCGATGCCGAACAGCTCGAGCAGGAGCAGGCGGCCGAGCAGGAGCTCGTAAGGGCGGTAGCCGGCGAGGACGAGGCGCTGGTCGACGGGGCGGGCGGTCAGCGCGACGAAGATCGACGCTCCGGCGATCGAGAAGGCCATCGCGACCCCGCCGGTGGTGAGGGCGGAGTGGCCGCGGTCCGCGGAGGCTCCGTAGAAGGCGAGCGGCAGTGCGGTCAGCAGGCCGAGGGCGAAGCCGCGGCGGGCGAGATCGCGGCCGGTCATCTCCGCGGGGACGAGGATGCGACGGAGCCTCATCGCTGCGCGGCGCCGGCCGGGTCCTGCGGGATCGCCATCTCGACGACGCGATCGACGAGCTTGGTGTCCTCGAGCAGGTGCGTGACGACGACAACGCCGAGGCCGTCGGCGGTCCAGCGCGCGACGTGCTCCCAGAAGCTGACGTAGGAGCCGTGGTCGAAGCCCTGGTAGGGCTCGTCGAGCAGCAGCACCTTCGCGCCGCCGAGCAGGGCCAGCGCGAGGTTGACCTTCTGGCGCGCGCCGCCGGAGAGGCGACGGCAGGGGGTGCGCTCGGCGACCGGGAAGGCGAACTCGCGCAGCAGGGCGTGACCCTCGCGGATCGCCTGCTTGCGCGACAGGCCGAGCGCCGGGGCGAGCAGGGCGAGGTGCTCGTCGGCGCTCAGCAGGTCGAACAGGCCCGGTTCCTGCGGGCAGAAGCCGACGCGGCCGCTGACGCGGACGTGGCCCTTGTCGGGGCGGCTCAGGCCGGCGCAGGTGCGCAGCAGCGTGCTCTTGCCGGCGCCGTTCTCGCCGATGATCGCGACCGACTCGCCGGCGCAGACCGACAGCGAGATGTTGTCGAGGACGAGGCGATCGCCGTAGCGCTTGGTGATGTTGCGGGCCGCGAGTTCGGGTGGGGCGTCGCCGGCGCGGGCGACGGTGGGGTGGTGCGCTGGTTTGAAGGGGGCGGTTGCAGGCGTTCGGTGAGGCTACCGCGGAGACGGGCTGGCGTGCGGCGGTGGGCCGTCACGGTTCGATGGCGATGCCGGTTTGGGCTGTGTGGGCTACAGAGAGACGGCCGCCGCGGTACACGTAATCTACACGCCGCGTGTATACTACGTGTATGTCGCTGGTCAGGACGAACATCGAGATCGAGGACGTGTACGTGCGCGCGATCATGGATCGCTACGGGGTCCACACGAAGACGGCCGCGGTTGACTTGGCGCTCCGGCACCTGGCGGGACAGCCGATGACCCGTGAGGAGGCGCTTTCGATGCGCGGCGCGCGGATGATCGCGGAGGTCCCGCCCGACGTGCCGCCGCGATCGATCCAGTGATCCTCGCGGACACGTCAGCGTGGGTCGAATACGACCAGGCCACGGAGAGCGCCGTGGATCTACGGATGACCGAGCTCATTGCGACCGATGGTCCGCTTGCGGTCACCGAGCCCGTGCTGATGGAGCTCCTCGTCGGCGCTCGCACGGATGCGCGTGAGGTGGAGCTGCGCGGACTGCTGGCGCGCTTCGCGTTGCTGGCCTTCGATCCGGTCGCGGACTTCGACGGTGCCACTCGCATCTACCGCCGCTGCCGCGCCGCCGGGGTGACGCCGCGCGGCTTGCTCGACTGCATGATCGCGGCGGTGGCATGGCGGCGGGAGGCGGCTCTGCTCGCCCATGACGCTGACCTGGCGCGCGTCGCCGGCGTCGTCGGGATCGAGTGTGATCCGGCGTCGACGGTGTGAGCGGCCGCAGGTGCTTCTGGGCGCGAGGTCCAAAGCGTCGCAGCTTCTGATCACGCGCTCGTACGCTGAGCGTGTCACGCCCAGCAGCGCACGTCGGTTTGGGTGACAGGATGGTTCCAATCACTGTACAGACAGCGTATGTACAATTGGCCGATGAACGAGCCCGGGACCGGTCGCCGAGGGCGGATCAACATGCGCGTCAATGAGCGTCAGGAGCAGGTGCTGCGGGCGGCCGCCGACCTCAAGGGCGAGACGCTCAGCGCCTTCGTGCTCGCCGCTGCGACCGAGCAGGCCGAGGACGTGTTGGCGCAGGGTCGGCGCATCCATGTCAGTGCCGAGGCCTTTGAGCGGTTCCTGACAGAGTTGGATCGCCCGCCGGAGGAGGATCCGGTGTTGCGCCGCTACGCGCAGAAGCGCAGCCCGTTCTCGACAGTTGAGTAGTGCGCCGCTGCGCGTAGCGCGGCTTGCCGAGACGCACGAGCTCGGCGAGTTCGCATGCGGCGTCTCGAGGCTTGATCAGTGGCTTTGCCGCTCGGCAAGGACGGCCGCCGCGGCAGGTACCGCAGCGACATACGTGCTGTGCCGAGACCAGCGCGTCGTCGGCTACTACGCGATCGCGATGAGCTCGGTTGCGCACAGGGCCGCGCCGTCGCGCTTGCGACGCGGGATGCCGGATCCAGTGCCCGTCGTGTTGCTCGCGCGCCTGGCGCTGCACCGCAGCGAGCACGGAGCGGGCGTCGGCGGTGACCTGCTGACTGACGCTCTTCGGCGCTGCGTTCGCGGCGCTCGCGCATTCGGTGCTCGCGCCGTCGTGGTCGACGCCATGAGTGACGAGGCGGCGGCGTTCTACCGCCATTTCGGGTTCAGCGAGTTCGACGAAAGGCGCCTCTGGCGGCCGATCGGCGAAGTCGAGCGAGATCTGGGCGCGTGAGTGCGGAGCAGCCTGCCGCAGTCGCAGCCCCGCCCCGCCCCGCCCGCTTGACAAGCCGCGCCGCTGCTGAGAGCCTGCCGCTCGTGTGGCGGCCCAAGACCAGGCGCATCGCTACCGGCCGCTATCCGACGGCGGGCGCCGCGGACGAGTCCTTGCACGGGCTGCCGGCGGACGCGACCGCGCTGCTCGAGAGCTGGCGCTGGAAGGCCCGCACCGCCAACGTCGCGCACCTGCGCGCCACGGACAGCCTGACGTGGCGCAACTTCGCCCTCGGCGGAACAGCCGCGGTGCTCGGCGCGCTCGTCGGGCTCAGCGTCTTCGCGTCCTTGCAGAGCAGCCACATGCCGCTCGGCGTGCGGATCGCTGCCGGAGCAACCGCGTTCGCTGCTGCCGGCTCGGCCGCGCTGTGGAAGTACCTCGGCTACGGCGCCCGCGTCGAGCTGCACCGCAGCGTCAGCCGCTCCTACGGCAACACGGTCCGCCAACTCGACGACACGCTCGCCCACGCCCACGCCCGCGGCCACGCCCCCTCGGACGACACGATCGAGAACATCCGCAAGGCGCTCGACCAGATCGACACCAAGGCGCCGAACGTCTCGCCATCGATCTGGGCTTGGGCGCTCAGCGTGATCGCGATCGAACAGCAGGTCCCGGGCATCGATGCGAGCGGGACAGGCCGCGGTGCGCTCTCGCGAGCGCATCGCCTGCTCAAGCGCACGCTCCGCTAGCCAACCGCCGCAACAAGCGCCCGCCTGGCGCCGCGCGCCGGCTCGGCCAGGGATCGTCGCGGCAGCGGCGATCTCCCCCTACAGGTTGATCGCCGCCATCCCCGCTTCGTTGTAGCGGTCGCCCGCCACCGCCGGCAGCTCGGCTTCGATCCGCGCGAGCTCCGCGGCGCTCAGCTGCACATCGACCGCCGCGGCGTTCTCGTCGAGGTAGCTGCGCCGCTTCGTGCCCGGGATCGGCACGAGGTCATCGCCCTTCGCGAGCACCCAGGCGAGCGCCAGCTGCGCCGGCGTGATCCCCTTCTCGGCGGCGATCTCGGCGACCTTGGCGGCGAGCGCGAGGTTGGCCTTGAGGTTCTCGCCGACGAAGCGCGGGCCACTGCGGCGGAAGTCGCCCTCCTCGAGCTCGTCGGGGGAGCTGAATCGACCGGACAGGAAGCCGCGGCCGAGCGGCGAGTAGGGGACGAAGCCGATGCCCAGCTCGCGGCAGGTCGGCAGGACCTCCGCCTCGACGTCGCGCGACCACAGCGAGTACTCGCTCTGCACGGCGGTGATCGGATGCACCGCGTGGGCACGGCGGATCGTCGACGCCGCCGCCTCGCTGAGGCCGAGGTGGCGCACCTTGCCCGCCGCGACCAGCTCCGCCATCGCGCCGACGGTCTCCTCGATCGGCACGTTCGGATCGACGCGGTGCTGGTAGAAGAGGTCGATGTAGTCCGTGCCGAGGCGCTGCAGCGATCCCTCGACACACTCGCGCACGTACTCGGGCGAGCCGTCGACCGGGCCGAGCGTCGAAAGGTCGCCGGGCACCGTGTCGGGCCCGATGTGGCGGGCGAACTTGGTCGCGATCACATAGTCCTCGCGATGCCCCTCGACGGCGTTGCCGACGAGCATCTCATTGGTCATCGGGCCGTACAGCTGCGCGGTATCGAGGAAGTTGATGCCGATCTCGAGCGCATGGCGGATCGTCGCCGCCGCCTCGTCCTGGTCGGCCGAGCCGTAGAACGCCGACATTCCCATGCAGCCCAGCCCGAGGGCGGACACCTCGAGCGAGCCAAGCTTGCGTGTCTTCATTGCTGATCCAGTCCTTGTGGCGACGGTTGACGGCGGCGCCTTGAAGTCTACGGAGGCGCCGCTGCCGTCCCCGCAGGGTTGCTGGGGTCGCTACTTCTTCTTCTGCGGCCCGTAGGCCTTCCCGCGCGGCGCGCGCGTGAGGTTCTTCACCTACCTCTGAGTCAACCGAGGCTGTATTTTTGGAAGGCGACGGGAGCGGTCAGCTCAACGAGCGCCGCTTGCTGATCGAGCCTTGGATCGGCGTCGCCCGCTCGTCTGCTTCGGCTTGGTCGCCGCGTCGGGTGCAGGCGGCGGCGCCACCGGGATCCAGCGCTGCAGCACCTCGGCGAGCGCCTGGTGACGGAGTGGTTTGCTGATGTAGTCGTCCATGCCCGCGACGAGGCACTTCTCGAGGTCGCCCGTCATCGCGTGCGCGGTCATCGCGATCACCGGGGTCCGGTGGGAGGAGCCGACCTCGCGCCGGCGGATCTCGCGAGTCGTCTCGTAGCCGTCCATCTCGGGCATCTGGCAGTCCATCAGGATCGCGTCGTAGCGCTGGGTCAGCATCGCTTCGAGCGCCTCGTAGCCGTCGTTGACGATGTCCGAGCGGCAACCGCAACGCTGCAGGGCGCGAACGGCGACGATCTGGTTCACCGGCGTGTCGTCGGCGATCAGGACGAGCGGTGTGTCGGCTCCGAGGCGATGCACCGCAGCGCGCCGCTGGCACGGCTTCACCGCGGCCCCCGGCTCGGCGGCGATCGCCAGCGGCACCTCGATCCAGAACCTGCTGCCGCGGCCCGGCTCGCTCTCCGCGCCGATCGTGCCGTCCATCAGGTCGGTGAGCTCGCGGGCGATCGCGAGGCCCAGTCCGGTGCCGCCGTACTTGCGGGTCGTCGAGACGTCGGCCTGCGTGAACGGCTCGAACATCTTGTCGAGCACGGCGGGGTCGATTCCGATGCCGCTGTCGACGACGTCGACTCGCACGACCGGGGTGTTCTCGTCGCGGCGTGCGGTGCTCACCGTGACGCTGACCGAGCCCTCGGCGGGAGTGAACTTGACGGCGTTGGTGACGAGGTTGAGCACGATCTGGCGCAGGCGCTTGCTGTCGGCGTGCACGTGATGGGGCACATCGTCCTCAAAGCGGACATCGAACAGGACGTCCTTCGCGTTGGCTTCGATGCCGGGGACGGCGCAGGCGTGATCGATGGCGTCGTGCAGGTCGAAGTCGGTCAGGTCGAGCTCGATCTGACCGGTCTCGATCTTGGAGATGTCGAGAATGTCGTTGATGATCGAGAGCATCTGATCGCCGGAGCGGGAGACCTGTTCGGCGTAGCTGTACTGCTCCTCGTCGAGGTCCGTGTCGAGCAGCAGCTCGCTCATGCCGATCACGCCGTTCATCGGCGTGCGGATCTCGTGACTCACATTCGCGAGGAACGCCGACTTCGTGTTCGAAGCCTCGATCGCCTCGTCGCGCGCGACCGCCAGCTCGGCGGTCGCCTTGTTGCGCTCGGTCACGTCCGGGCAGACAGCGATGCGGCAGTCCCGGCCGGCGAAGGTCAGGCTGTCGCTGGTGACCTCGACCTCGATGATCGTGCCGTCCTTGTACTGGTGACGCCCGGGATGCGCAGCGGCCAGTCCGACCCAGTTCGCGCCGCCGTGGAGATCGAGGTAGTGCAGCAGTCGCTTGACATCCTCCGGCGGGCGGATGTCCTTGATCGTCATCGCGAGGAGCTCCTCGCGCGTGTATCCGTAACGCGCGACCACCGCGTTGCTGACAGCCACTATCTGCAGCGTCTTGCGGTCGTAGGCGAGCATCGGCTGTGGGTTCTGCTCGAACAGCAGGCGGTGCTCGAGCTCGCTGGTTTGCAGCTGCTCGGCCTGTGAGACGTTGACCGCCACCTGCCTGCGCAGGCCGCGGCTCATCGAGACGCTGATCAGGAACAGCGCTACGTACAGCAGTGCGAGCCCAGCGAACAGATCTAGATAGAGCCGGTTGAGGCTCGCGCTGACGTCGGTCTCGATCGGAGCCCAGGGCAGTGCGAGATCGAGGACGCCGACTTGCCGCCGCGCGCCAGGGGCGTACAGCGGGAGCGAGACGTCAACTGACTGACTTCGCGGGTCGGAGCTCGGACCTTCGAGGCGGGCGGTGGTCCTGCCGCGCGCAGCGGCTCGGACGTCCGCGCCGAGCACCCTGCCGCCGCCCGTTCCGTCGGCGAAGACGACTCGTCCATCGAGATCGCGAACTTGCAGTCGCCGGATGTCGCTGGCACCCTCCGCCTGGGTCGCGAGCGAGCGCAGATCAGCGCTCTCCGCCGCCGCCGGGAGGTTGCCGAGCGGATGTGCGGCAAGCAGCGGCTCGACTGCCGCCTCCGCGACGAGCCTTGCCTCGGCGGTCCCCTGGGCGATGCCGCGGTCGCGCGTGGTGGCGCGCAGGCTGGCCGCGAACGCGAAGCCGAGTGCCAGCACCGGTAGCAGGCTGATGACCGCGTACTTGACAAACAGCCGCACGGTCACCCTGCGGGCAGTCGACCGCGACCCAGCGATGTGGCTCATAGCTGGGCTATCGGTGCGCTACCCAGGCTGCTTTAGGGCTGTCAAGGCTCGTGCGCCGCGCTCAGGCGCCAGAAGCCGCCGGGCGATCCGGGTGGCGGACGGCGCGCGAGCACCTGGTAGACGCCCGTGAAACCGGTGGCGAAGCCGTTGCGCGCGGCGCGCAGATAGAGCCGCCAGACGCGCACCCGCTCGGCCCCCGCGAGACGGCCGGCGCCGTCGATGTGGGCGTCAAAACGGCTGATCCAATGCCCGAGCGTCTCGATGTAGTCGTCTGAGAGATCCTCGGCGTGCTGCGTCACTAGCCCCGCCTGCTCGAGCGACCTGAGCACGCGCGACAGATGCAGCGGCGCCGCGTCGGGGAACACGTAGCGCTCGGAGAACGGGCCGGCCTCCGGGTCGCCGTGGCGCAGGCGCGCGATCCCGTGGTTGAGCAAACGCCCGCCCGGGGCGAGCAGCCCGGCCAGGCGCAACGCGTAGTCGTCGATCTGCACCGCCCCGACGTGCTCGACCATGCCGATGCTCGCGATCGCGTCGAACGGCTCGGCGGCGAGCTCGCGGTAGTCGGCGACGCGGATCTCGACCCGGTCACGAAGACCTGCGCGCTGCACCTGCTCGCGTGCGAGGCGCGCCTGCGGCTCGGACAGGGTGATGCCGAGCACGTGGACACCGTGCCGCAAGGCGGCGTGAATCGCAAAGCTCCCCCAGCCGCAGCCGACATCGAGCACGCGCTCTCCCCGAGCAAGCTCGAGCTTGCGGCAGACCAACTCGCGCTTGGCCTCCTGTGCCGCCTCGAGCGTCCGCGCCCCGCCCTTGAAGTAGGCGCAGCTGTAGGTCATCGACGCGTCGAGGAACAGCGCGAAGTAGTCGTTCGAGACGTCGTAGTGGTGGCGCACCGCGCGGCGGTCGCGCTCGCGGCTGTGGCGGGCGCCCTCGGGGCGCAGCTCAACCGCGGGGATCGCCGGCGGCCGGCTCAGGCCGACTGCGGGGAGCGCCGCCGCCGCCAGCCGGAGCTGGGTGGCTCTGTCGAGCCGCGGCGGCTTCCAGCTGCCGAGCAGAACCATCGCAGCGTCGAGGTCGTCGACCTCGAGCAACCCCGACACGTAGGCCCGTCCGAGGCCGAGCTGGCCGGGTGCGCGCAGCAGATGCGCGATGGCGCCGGGACCGCGCACGCGAAACGTCGGCCCGCCGCTGCCGTTCGTCGGCTCCAGGCGCGTCCCGTTCCAGAACTCGACGGTGAACGGGCGCTCGGGCAGCGCGCGCTCGAGCTCGCGGCGCAGAAGGCCGGGCGCGGAGAGCCACATCGGACGCGCTGCCGCTCCTTTCGTCGTGAGTGGGAGGGGCCCCAAACACTCGCACATCGCAGCAACGCCCACCTCGACGTCCAGTCGATACGCCGAAGCGGCCCTGTTAGTGTCAGCTGACCGTGCTCCGTCGAAGCACAGCGATCCTCTCAGCGGCAGCCCTGTCGATAGCGATCGGCGGCACGGCGATAGCCGTGGCCGCCGAGAGCTCCGCGACAGCCGATCACTTTGGGCGGGGAACCGGTGGCTGCCCGGTCTTTCCCGCCGACAACCCCTGGCACGAGAAGGTCACGAACCTTCCCGTCAGTCCGCTGTCGAGTGCCTACATCGCGTCGATCGGGGCCAATCTCGACCTGCACCCAGACTTTGGCTCGAACCTCAGCTACGGCATCCCCTACGCCGTCGTGCCGGCGAACCAGCCGGAGGTACCGATCCACTTCACCGCCTACGGCGACCAGTCCGATCCCGGCCCGTATCCGATCCCGCCGAACGCCCCAATCGAAGGCGGTGCGAGCTCGACTGGTGACCGTCACGTGCTCGTCGTCCAGGCTGGCGTTTGCAAGCTCTACGAGCTGTACGACGCCTATCCGAACGCCGACGGATCGTGGAATGCGGCCTCCGGCGCGGTCTTCAACCTGCGCTCCAACAAGCTGCGCCCGGACGGCTGGACGTCGGCCGACGCGGCGGGCCTGCCGATCTTCGCCGGCCTGGTCCGCTACCGCGAGATCCGGCGCGGCTACATCAACCACGCGATCCGCGTCACCGTCCCGGAGACGCAGGCCGGCTTCATCCACCCGGCGACGCACTTCGCCTCGAGCTCGACGAACCCTGATCTTCCGCCGATGGGGCTGCGGCTGCGCCTGGAGGCGAGCTTCGACATCTCCGGCTATCCGCGAACCGCCCGGATCATCCTCCAGGCGATGAAGACCTACGGGCTGATCGTCGCCGACAACGGCAGTCCCTGGTTCTTCCAGGGCGCCACCGACCCGCGCTGGAACGACGCGGCGCTCGACACGCTGAAGAATGTTCCTGGCAGCGCCTTCCAGGTCGTGGAGACGGGGCCGATCCTCTCCACCGGCTGAGCGCTCACGTAGTCTGGGGAGCGGAAAGCAAGACCGCGAGAGAGGAGAGCAGATGCTCTTTGGACCGGAACACGCCCAGCGCTACATCGAGACCGACGGCCGGGAAGGACATGACTGGCGCGAGGGGTCGACGACGCTGATCCTCACCACGAAGGGTCGGCGCAGCGGCGAGCCACGCAGCACGCCGCTGATCTACCGTCGCCACGGCAACGACTATCTGATTGTCGCTTCGAAGGGCGGCGCGGATCAGCCGCCCGCCTGGTATCTGAACCTCGTGGCTGAGCCGGAGGTCCAGGTGCAGGTGCTCGCCGATCGTTTCACGGCGCGCGCCCGCACGGCGAGCGCCGAAGAGCGACCGGCTCTATGGCAGGAGATGGTCGAGGTGTGGCCGCACTACGACGAATACCGGCAGAAGACCAAGCGCGAGATCCCTGTCGTGGTGCTCGAGCGGGTCTGAGGCCCTCGCTCGTCAGGGCGTCGCCGAACAAGCCTTGCTGTTCCTGTTCCCGATTCTGCGCCGGCTCGCTGTGCTCGCGATCGTCCTCGCGATCCCGCTCGTCGCCGGGGAGCTCGTCGCGCGCAAGCTCCTTGGTGACGCTGTGCGCAGCGCGGTCGTCGCGCGCATCGGCGGCTCGGCGCAGATCTCCTTCGGCTCGACGCCGGTGCTCTGGCAGCTCGTCCACGGTCATCTCAATGTGAGCGTGACCGCCGCACGAGTCGACTTTCGCGGGCTGCCGCCGGTGTCGCTGCGCGGCCAGCTCGATGACATCCACCTCACCTCGCTGACGAGCCTGCAGGGCGCGATCGGGGCGGTCACCGTGGAGGCGAAGCTCGGTCCGGATGGCGTACGCGACCTGCTCTCCTCGCCGAGGTGCATCGATTCGCTCCCGTCGAGCCTCGCCGCGGCGCTGACGGCGCGCCCGCGCGTGCTGATCTTCCCCGGGCACGTCTCGCTGCTGCCGCCGGTGGGGCGGTCGGCCGAGCTTCGGCTGCGCCCGCGGGCGCTTGGCGGCAGCGTCGACTTCCATGTCATCGCTGTCGTTCTCAACAGCGCTCCCGTGGCGCCGTCGACGCTCGATGCCGTCGCGGCGCAGGCTGACTGCGTGCGCCAGCTCGGCGATCTTCCGTTTGGCTTGCGCCTGGCGCACGCAGGCGCGGGTTCGGGGGCGGTCACGCTCGGCTTTGCCGCCAGCGACTCGTCGTTCTCGGCCGCCGGCTAGCGGCGTCGTCGGCGACGGCGCTTATCCTCGCGCAGTGATCGCGGCCTGGATCGAGAACGACGATGCGGTCCTTCGCTTTCCCTACGACGAGCGTCTGAAGAGCGCGCTGCGGGCGATTCCCGGGCGTCGTTGGGATCCGCTGGGGCGCGTATGGCGCCTGCCGCTCTCACCCGAAAGCGCCGCGTCGCTGCAGCGCTGGATCGGTGAGTGTCCCGGCGCCGTGGAGCTGAGCGGGGAGCTCGAGCGCTCGCTTGGCGCGCTCCGCGCGGAGCGCGACGCCGACGAGTGCCTGATCGAGCTCGTCCGCTTTGACGAGGACCACTGGCTGAGCGTGTGTGACGACATTCCCGCCGAACTGCTGGGCAGTCTGCTCTCGCACCCGCAAGCCGTCCGCGTGCTCGCCGCCGGCCGGGCCCTGCTGCCGCTGGACGAGCAGACGGTTGCGCTGGTTGGCGCGCTCACCGATCGGGACCCGCGCGTATGGCTGAGCGACGCGGCGGAGCGAACGATCGCCGCCGCCACGCAGCGCGCCGCCATCGCGCGGCGCGACGCCGCGCGAGTCACCGTCGACGTCGCGCTCCTGGACGGACGCCCCGTCTTCGTGCTCGCCGGCGAAGGTGGCCTGCCGCCTGGGCTCGGCGAGCGAAGCGAGCCGCTAACGCTCGATGGCTGGCGCGCGATCGAGCGGCACACGGACGCCTGCGCCTCGCGCGCGTGCCGGCGCTGCGTAGCCGCACTGCGCCGCGAAGAGCCGCCGCCGGCGGCCGTGCTCGAGCGCTCGCGTGTGCATGCCGAGCCGGTGTTCGTGCTCGCGCCCGGCTATGACCCCGCGCTGCTTGCGCGCTTTGCGTCGCTCGCGGTCGCGCTCCCCTGGCGGGCGCCGCGCAGCGCGGTGGACGAGCACGCACTGCTGCCCGCGGTCCGTGCGGATCCGTTCTGCGTGCCTGAACTCGATGCCTTCACGGCGGCCCACGACATCCGCTGCGCCCCGGACGCGCTGGAGCTGCTCGTCGAGATCCGCGAGGAGCACGCGCGTACGGCGGGGATCGTCGCGCTGTCTGGCGCGACCGACGCGCCGCTGGGGCCGGCTCGCCTCGGCGGCGAGCTGATGGCGTTCCAGCGGGCCGGCGTCAGCTACCTGCTCGCCCGCCGCCGTACGTTCCTCGCCGACGAGCAGGGGCTCGGCAAGACGATCGAGGCGATCGCCGCGCTCGAACACGACGAGGCCTATCCGGCGATCGTCGTCTGCCCGGCGAGCCTCAAGCTCAACTGGCAGCGTGAGCTCGAGCGGTGGGTCGGCCATCGCAGCACGTCGCTGCTGGTGGGCCGGCGCGGTGATGGACCGCGTCTGCACGCCGACATCACGATCGTCAACTACGACATCGTCGCCGCCCGGCTCGAGCTGCTGGCGGGGATCGGGCCGCGCGCGCTCGTCCTCGACGAGTCCCACTACCTGAAGAACCCCCGCGCCACGCGCACCAAGGCGGTCAGCCGCCTCGCCGCGACGGTGCCCGTTGACGGGCTCGTCTTCGCGCTCAGCGGGACGCCGGTGATGGCGCGCGCCGAGGAGCTGATCTCGCAGCTGCGGATCATCGGCCGGATCGGCGACTTCGGGTCGGGCCGCGCGTTCGCCGCGCGCTTCCGCGGTCCCGACGCGCACCTGCGGCTGCATTGGCACCTGCGCGCGCGCTGCTTCGCGCGCCGGCTCAAGGCTGACGTGCTGCCCCAGCTACCCGCGAAGACCCGTTCGATCATTCCGATCGAGCTCGACAACGAGGCCTCCTACCGGCTCGCCGAGGAGGACCTGATCGCGTGGTTGCGCAGCCAGCCACTGGACTTGCGCGAGCTCGACGCGCGCGTCGCGGGAGCCCTCCGCGCAGAGCGGCTGGTGCGCCTCAGCGCACTCAAGCTGATCGCCGCGCGGGGCAAGCTGCATGCCGGCCTCGCGTGGATCCATGACTTCCTCGCATCGGGCGAGCGGCTGGTGGTCTTTGCGCGCCACAAGGAGATCCAGCAGGCGGTGATCGATCGGTTCCCGCGGGCGCTTCATCTGCTCGCCCAGGACAGCGCGGGCCAGCGCGAGGCGACGGTCGCGAGCTTCCAGGGCGAGGCCACGGCGCACAACCAGCTGCTCGTCTGCTCGCTCGCCGTGGCGGGGCAGGGGATCACCCTCACGCGAGCCTCCAACGTCGCGTTCCTCGAGCTCGACTGGACGCCGGCGACGCATGACCAGGCGGAGGATCGCTGCCACCGGATCGGACAGTCGGCGGCCGTCAACGCGTCCTACCTGCTCGCTGCCGGCACGATCGACGAGACGATCGCGGCGCTGTTGGAACGCAAGCGGGCCGTCGTCGCCGCCGTCACCGACGGGCGCGAGGACGATGAGGAGGCGATCCTCGACGCGCTCGCGCGCGAGCTGCGCAGCGCCCCCTACCGCCACCTGCGCGCTGTCGCATAGTAGCCTCGGTGAATGGCGCGTGAGCGGCACGGGGGGCGACCGCACGCGACCCACGGGCGCGATCGCTGGCGCCCGCCGGCAAGCGCGCGCGCATACGCGCCGCCGGCCGCCGCGGGACGCCCGACTGGCGCGCCGCCGCCACCAGCGCGCCGGCCAAAGACCTCGTGGGCGCTGCGGGCGACCCGCTACGGCCTCCCCGGAGCGATCGTCATCGCCGGCATCGTCGCGATGTGCTTCGCGACGACGGCGGCGGTGGTCGGCGGCGCGAGCCTCATCGGCGCCGGCCTCGCGACCGCCCTGATCAGCTGGCTGTACCGCGTCGGCGTCGCCGGCGACGCGGCGCGTGACGAAGAGGAGTACGCCCGGAGCTACTTCGAGCGTTTCGGGCGCTGGCCCGACGAGCGGGCGCGCCCGCCGTCTCGCTAGTTGTTCCAGCTCGGGTTGGTGCCCTGAGTCGACAGCACCGTCACCTTTCCGCCACCCCACGGCACCGTGTCGACTGACATCGGTGCGCCCTCGAAGCCGGTCGAGTAGAGGACCGTCTTGCCGTCGCGTGAGATGCCGTCGGGCTTGTTGCCGTCGTACAGGTCGTTGAGGTCGTGCGCCACCGCCGTCTTGCCCGACAGGTCGACGGTCCAGGACGCGAGCGTGTCCTCGCCCTCGCACGCCGCGAGCAGGTGCTCGCCGTCAGCCGAGAAGGCGATCGGTACGAGGCCCGACACGAGTGGCCCAACGGGAATGTTCGTCAGCTGCTTCTCAGCGGTCCCGTTCGGCTGGATCTGCCACAGCTGGCTGATCGGAGCCTCGTCGCTGCCACGCGAGTGCTGGCGTGCGAACACGATCCCGTGCGGTCCCCACAACGGATTCGAGCTGTCGCCGTTGTGGGTGATCTGATCCACTTCGTTGCCAGTCGGCGAGCTCCGGTAGAGGTTTCCCGACGCGCCCGCCGGCGAATGGGCGAGGCCGTAGACGATGTCGTCCGAGCTCGACGGAGAGAAGCTCGCACCGGCGATCACGCCCGTCGCGATCGTGTTCCGAGCGCCCGTCGCTGCGCTGATCGCCAGCAGCGACCCGGCACCGTCGTTCGGACTCGGGGCGAAGGCGAGCAGCAGCCGCGAGTCGGCCGACCAGCCGAGCAGCGTGAGGAAGCCGGAGAACTCGAACAGCTGACGTCCGGACCCGCCAGTCGCCGGGTACATCACGAGCGAGGTGCCACTCCCCGAGTCGGTGGTCTGGACGACGGCGACGAGCGCTCCATCCGGGGCGATCATGGCGCTCGAGCCGGGCCCGAGGATCCGCGGATCACCGCCGTGGACGTTCGCTATCGCGACGTACGGGTTCGCCATCGTCGCGTTGCCGATGAACGTGAGATAGGTGGGGTGGCTCGAAGCGGCTGCGGGCGCCGCGCCGGCGATGAGCATCGCGAGCAGTGCCGCGGCGAGTCCGCCCACGCGTCGACCGTGTCTCATTCCGACCGTCGTCATCACCTCACCCCGTAACGTCGCTGGCCTTTCAGTGACGTAAGCACATTCTAATGGGCGTTTGTTGCGGCGCAGCTAACGGTTCCAGCTGGGGTTCCAGCCCCGCGCCGCAAGCAGCCTGAGGCCGGTGCCGTCGAAATGGACGGACTCCAGCGCCGAGCGGCCCGTCGGTTCCACCGCGCTGACGAGGATCGTCTGCCCGTTGCGCGCGATTCCCGCTGCCGTCACGGCTGCGCCGCGGAAGTGCAGCTCGCGCGTGACCGGCCGCGACCGCGCGAGGTTGACCGTCCACACGTCAACGACCGGCAAGGTCGTATACGCCGAGTAGAGGGTCGCGACAACCCGCGTGCCGCTCGCCGAGACGGCGAGCGCGGAGCCGCTCGCGTCAGCGGCGGGCGGTCCGGCTGTGATGTGCGTGAGCCGGCGCAAGCCGCTGCCGTTCGGCTGGACCAACCACAGCTGATAGCGCGGGGAGCTTGTCGGCGAGCCGACACGACTGAGGCGCGCGAAGACGATTCCCTTCGCCCCCCAGCCTGGATCCAGGGCAAGCCCGGAGCGTGTCAGCTGACGGCGGCCGGAGCCGTCGGCGTTCGCCGTGAACAGAGCGACATGTCCGCTGTCGAGCTGGTCGACGCTTGCGTCGGCGTAGACAAGGCGGTCGGGAAGGGTTGGCGCGAAGCTTGCGCCAAGGAAGTCGCCGGTGGCGATCTGGCGCACCGTGCCGGTCGCGACATCCACGAGGAGCAGCTCCGTCTGCTCGCCGCCGCCGGTCAGCCGGTTGGCGCTGAGCGCGACGTACCTGGAGTCCGGCGACCAGGCGAGCAGCTCGATGCCGTCGCGTGACCACTGCGGAAGGCCGAAGCGCGCGGCGACGTGCGGCCGCGGCGCGCCGGCGGTCCGGTCGGTGCTGAGCAGGACCGGAGCCGTGCCGCCGCCACCGCGAAGCGTCGCTACGAGCGAGCCGTCAGGCGCGAGCAGCGCCTGGGCGGCCAGGCCGAGGCCGTGGGGATGTGCGCCGCGCGGGCTCGCCACCACGACGTTGCCGTTCTGCGTGCTGTAGACGAGCGCGAGGCGCGCCGGCGGCGCGACGCTGGTGGAGCCGCAGGCGCTGAGCAGTGCAGCAAGCGCCGTGACTGCGACGAGTCTCATTTTGCGGATGCTGCGTCGTTCCGGCCTGCCCATCACGCTCCTTCCAGCTGGGATTGCGGGCGCGACGCTAGCGGTTCCAGCTCGCGAAGGCGCCGTGGGCGGCGAGCGTCGTCCCCAGACCGCCGTTCCACGGCACTACAACAGGCTCCCCAGCAAGCGTGGGGAGCGCCGGCGCGCCAGGTCGCGGTAGCTATCGTGCAGCCGGATGGCGCTCGCCGCCGCGACCGCTCCCCACTACCGTGTCGTGATCGTTGGCGCCGGCTTCTCCGGGATCGGCGCGGCGATCCGCCTGCGCCAGTCCGGGATCGAGGACTTCATCGTGCTGGAGCGCGCCGGCGAGGTCGGCGGGACGTGGCGCGAGAACAGCTACCCGGGGTGCCAGTGCGACATCCCGTCGAACCTGTACTCGTACTCGTTTGCGCCGAACCCCGGCTGGAGCCGCACGCACTCGCGCCAGGGTGAGATATGGGAATACCTGCGCAACTGCGTGAAGCGTCAGCGACTCGAAGCGTTCATACACCTCAACTCCACCGTGACGGCGCTGCACTGGGATGTGCAGAACGGACGCTGGCGCGTGCAGACCACGACCGGGCCGCTGACCGCGCAGGTCGTGGTCGCGGCGATGGGCGGGCTGTCCTCGCCGAAGATGCCGAAGCTCGACGGGATGGGCTCATTCGGCGGCGTGGCGTTCCACTCGGCGCGCTGGAGGGACGACTGCGACCTACGCGACGCCCGGGTCGCGGTCGTCGGGACCGGCGCCTCGGCGATCCAGATCGTGCCCGAGCTGGCGCGCGTCGCCCGCGCGGTTGACGTCTACCAGCGCACGCCGCCGTGGATCATGCCGCACCCCGACCGCGCGAGGCGGCGGGTCGAACGAACGGTCTACCGGAGGGCGCCCGTGGTGCAGCGTGCGCTCCGCGGCGCCAGCTACTGGGGACGCGAACTCGTCGTCGTCGGCTTTCGCCATCCGCGGCTACTCGGCGCGCTGGAGCGGATCGCCAGGCGCCACCTCCGCCGGCAGGTGTCCGACGGCGAGCTGCGGGCGGCGCTGACACCTGCCTACCGGCTCGGTTGCAAGCGGGTGCTCCTCTCCAACGACTACTACCCGGCGCTGGCCCAGCCGCACGTGACGTTGATCCGACAGCCGGTCGCCGCGCTCACGCCGACCGGGGTGCTGGCCGGCGACGGAAGCGAGCGGCCGGCCGATGTGGTCGTGTTCGCAACCGGCTTCGAGGTGACCAACGCGCCGGGGCTGCGACGCATACGCGGCCGTGACGGACGCACGCTAGCGGCGCAATGGAATGGCCGGCCGGAGGCCTACAACGGGACGATGGTCACCGGCTTCCCGAACTTCCTGATGCTGCTCGGGCCGCACACCGGCCTCGGCCACAGCTCGGTGCTGGTGATGATCGAGGCGCAGATCGCCTATCTGCTCGATTTCCTTGCGACGCTGGAGCGGCGCGACATCGGCTCGCTCGAGGTGCGCCCGGAGGCGCAAACGGCGTTCGTCGAGTGGGTGCGCCGGCGTGCGCGCGGGACGGTCTGGGAGCAGGGCGGCTGCGCGAGCTGGTATCTCGACGCTGACGGGCACACGGTGCTGTGGCCCGACTTCACGTGGCGCTTCCGGCGGCGCCTGCGCCGCTTCGACCTCGGCAGCTACGAGGCTCGGCCATCCCGTCCCAGCTGCGGCGAACTACAGTTCGCAGCCGATGACAGCTGACGCTCCCAGCGCTGCGACGACCGAGCCAGAGCGCGCGGCGCGCAGCCGGCAGGTGCCCGCGATCTCGGCGGCGCTCGTCGTGCTCGCGCTGATCCTCGGGATCATCGTGGCGCCAGGCGGCCCTGGTGGCCTCGTGCTGCAGAGCTTCAACAACGGCAACCTCGCGCTGCTCGTCCCGGCCGGCTGGAAGAACGAGGGGCTCGTCGCGCCGCACGGCACGTCGGTCAGCGGCTGGTTCAACCTGGCGAACCCGGCCGACAGCGAGACCGTGCAGGCGAGCGAGCCGGCTGGCGGGACCCCGGCGGAGCGCGGTCGCGCCCTCGCGCGCAGGCTCCCGCAAGACGCGAGCGCTGTGCAGTCCTACACCGTCACCTTCCCGGGCGGCCGCCCGGCGTGGCTGCTCCTGTACAAGCTCCAAGGCGCGCCGTACGCGGTGTTCGAGTTCGACGTCTGCACACCGGCGATCGCGATGACCGTGACGCTCAGCGCCTCGAGCCCTGGCCGGCTGAAGACCTACGAGGACGGGCTGCCAGCGGGCGCCGCCGCGATCTGCAAAGGCGCGGCGTTCTCCTCGCCGGATCGCGCCGACCTCGCGATCCCGCTGGCGCTGCCCTCCTGAGGGCGATCAACCGCCGGTCGTTGGCGGCACCGCGTGGTCGCGAGGCGACCCCTGCTCGCCGACAAAGCGCAGCAGCAGGTCGTTGAACGGCACCGGGCGCTCGACCATCGGCAAGTGTCCGGTGTCCTCGAAGACGTGCAGCTCGGCGCCCGCGATCAGCGTCGCGAGACGCTCGCTGTCGCTGCACGGAATCAGCATGTCCTCGCGGCCGTGGACGACGAGCGTCGGCTGGGTGATCCGGCCGAGCTGATCGCGGATCGGGTGGGCGCTGAGCGCAGCGAGGGCGTCGAGCGTACCGGGTGGGCGCGCGCCGCCGGCGAGCTCGTACAGCAGGTCGGTGTGGAGCCGCGTCGGATGACGGATGACCGTCGCGAACGCGAGGTGGCGCGCGCGCGGCCTGCGCAGCGTGCTGGCCGCGCCGCGTGGCAGCGCCGCGGCGATGCGGGCGAGCGCAGCGAGCGCGAGCTGCGAGCCGATCGGACTGATCTCCCCCGGTGCGAGGCAGGCCGCC
>JBEKXB010000028.1:0-30587 GCA_049512455.1 Solirubrobacteraceae bacterium
TTCGATTGTGGGCCGCCGCGCGGGTTACAGCCGCACGGCTGAACAAACCCCCACGAACGACATGGGGGAACCGGCCCCTTCTACACCGCAGACCGGACGAACGACCAATCCATATTGTCTAGCCCGGCGCCGCAGCCGTCTCTTCGAGCGCCCGCATGATCCAGTCCTGGAGCTCGCCCCGGATCGCTTCGCGCTCGCGACCGAGCTTCACCATCCCGCGCCCTCCGCCGGCCCGCGCCGCGTCGATCGCACGCTCGATCCGGGCGAGCTCGAGCTGGCGGCGCTCGACCTCGAGCTGCGCCGGCACCGCGTCCAGCGCGCTCGCGCGCACCGACAGCTCGGCGAGCAGCGTCGCGAGCGCCGGATCCTCGACCCCGGCGGCGGGCGCGTCGATGTGGCTGCGCAGATGCTCCGCAGCGGCGCGCGCGACCGGACTCGAGAAGGCCGACGAAAGGTCCAGCTCGCGCAGCAGCGCTTCGCCGCGCCGGGGCAGAGCGATGCACAGCTCGAGAAAGCCGCGCTCGGTTCGCTCGGTGCCGTCGAGCGCCGGCAGCGTCGCGGCGCCGCCTCGCGAGCCGACCGCCGCGCTCGCCGCCGTCGCCCCGTCGGCGGCGAGCAGGCGCTCGACAGCCTTCTCGGACACCTTGAGCCGGGCCACGACCTCGCGTTCGAGCTCCTCGCGCATCGCCCCCGGACCCACCTGCGCGAACACCGGGCGCAGCTCGACGAGGATCCTGTCGCGCCCCTCCGGGCTCCCCACCTCGCCCGCCGCGAGGATCCGCTGCACGCGGAAGCGCACGAACGCCACCGCCTGCTCGATCACGCCCGCCAAGGCCGCCGCGCCATCGCGCGCGAGCACGTCCGCCGGATCGCTGCCCGCCGGCAGCGGCACGACCCGCAGCTCGACGCGCCGGCGCGAGGCGACCCGCGCCGCCGCCTTGAGCATCGCCTCCTGACCCGGGCCGTCGGCGTCCAGCGCGAGCACCACCGCCGGCGCGAGCCACGCAAGCTCATCCACCTGTTGCTCGGTGAGCGCCGTGCCCATCAAGCCGACGCAGTTGCGCACCCCCGCCTGATGGGTCGCGATCACGTCGGTGTAGCCCTCGCAGAGCACGATCGAGCCGGCCTTGGCCGCCAACCCGCGCGCCAGGTGCGCACCGAACAGGTGCTGCCCCTTGTGGTAGATCTCGCCGTCGGCGGTGTTGAGGTACTTGGCCTGGTCGCCGTCGCGCATTGCGCGCGCCCCAAACCCCAGCACGTGCCCGCGCTTGTCGCACAACGGAAAGGTGATCCGGGCACGAAAGCGGTCATAGATCCGCCCAGGCTGATCACGCGAGCGCTGCGCAAGGCCGACCGCAATCAGCTCGGCCTCGCTGAAGCCGCCGCGCCGCGAGGCCAACAGCACGCGGTCCCAGGCGCTCGGCGCGTAGCCGACGCGGAACTCGCGCAGCATCGCCTGATCGAGCCCGCGCCCGAGCAGGTACTCGCGCGCCCCGCCCGCCTCCTTCGCCTCCCACAGGTAGCGCTCGTAGTACGCGCAGGTGCGCTCCAGCAGCTCGAGCAGCCGTTCACGGCGGCGGCGGCGCTCGGCGGCCCCCGGGTCCTCCTCCTCGAGCTCCAGCGTCACGGAGTAGCGGTCGGCGAGCAGCTCGAGCGCGCCCGGGAAGTCGACGCCCTCCATCTCCTGCACGAACGTGAACGCGTCGCCCTTCGCCTGGCAGCCGAAGCAGTAGTAGACCTTGTCGGACGGCTTGACGGAGAACGACGGCGTGCGCTCGTCGTGGAACGGGCAGAGGCCGCTGTAGGAGTCGGCGCCCGCGCGCCGCAGCTCGGTCCGCGAGCCGACCAGATCGACCATGTCAACGGCGTCGCGTACGCGATCCTTGGACTCGGCGGTGTAGCGCGGCATCAGCTCACGCCGTCCAGCCCGAACGAGCGGGGCACCGCGAGCTCCTCGAAGGCGCGCACCGCGAAGCGGTCGGTCATGCCGGAGATGTAGTCCGTCACACGCTGCGTATGCTCCCCTTCCTCGCCCTCCGTGAGCAGCTCCGGATGCTCGAAGTACCAATCAAACAAAGCACGCACGACCGTCTCCACCTTGGAGTGCTCACGGCGTGCGACCGGGCCGAGGTAGACACGCTCGAACATGAAGTCGCGCAGCGCCGCCATCGCGGCGCCCGCCTGCTCGCCCTGGACGATCTTGCCCGCGCGCTCGGAGTGCTCGACGAGGTCGTGCACCAGCGCGTCGATCCGTAGCGACCCGGTCGCGCCGAGCACGGCGATCGCATCGGCGGGCAGCTCGTCCTCGCGCAGCACGCCGGCACGCAGCGCGTCGTCGATGTCGTGGTTGAGGTAGGCGAAGCGGTCCGTGATCCGCACGATCGCACCCTCCAGCGTCGCCGGCGGGGCCGCCCGCCCGGAATGTCCGAGAATCCCGTCGCGCACCTGCTCGGTCAGGTTCAGCCCGACGCCGTCGCGCTCGAGGTGATCGACGACGCGCAGCGACTGCTCCCAGTGGTGGAAGTGGCCGCCGACGCGCTCGCGCAGGCAGCGGTCGAGCACGTCCTCGCCGATGTGACCGAACGGCGGGTGGCCGAGGTCGTGGCCGAGGCCGATCGCCTCGACGAGATCCTCGTTGAGGCGTAGCGCGCGGCCGACGGTGCGCGAGATGCCGGTGACCTCGAGCGTGTGCGTCAGCCGCGTGCGGTAGTGGTCGCCCTCGGGCGCGACGAACACCTGGGTCTTGTGCTTGAGGCGCCGAAACGCCTTGCTGTGCACGATTCGGTCTCGGTCTCTTTGGAAAGGTGTGCGCAGCGCGCAATCTTCTTCTTCACGGCGACGGTGGGCTGGGTAGGAGCGCGCGGCATACGGGGCAAGCTCACGCTCCTCGCGCTCTTGCTGGCGCGCCTCGAAGCGCGCCGCCACCTCGTCGTTGGGTTGCGCCCTCATCGCGACGGTGCCGCGGTGGCCGGGCGCAGGTGCAGGTGCGCGTGATGCTCGAGCGTCTCGGAGATCGCCCGGTCGGCCTCGCGCAGCGCCCGCGGCGATGCCTGAGGGGTCTGGGCGAGCGGGTGCGCGAGCGCCTGTGTCATGAAGCTGTGGGTCTCCTGCGCGAACGGGAACGCGCCGGCCTCGCAGGCGCTGCAGACGACGCCGCCCGCCGACGGCGAGTAGCCGACCAGGTTCTCGACGACGCCGCAGGACGCGCACGACGCCAGCGCCGGCGCGAGGCCGGCTGCGACGAGCAGCTTGAGGCGGAACGCGAGCGCGTTGGCGGGCGTCGCCTGTGCCGGATCTGTGGCGAGCAGCGTGAGCTCGTTGGCGAGCAGGTTGTAGACGCCCGGGTGCGGCTCGCTGGTCTCGAAGATCCGCGCGACCGCGTCGCAGGCGCGCGCCGCGGCGTCGAGCGTCGCCGCGTGGTCGCGCAAGCCGCCGTGCGATTCGAGCGTCTCGGCGCCGGTGACGGTGAGCAGCTCGCCGCGGCCCTCGTGGCAGATCAGCGCCACGCGGCAGAACGGCTCGAGCCGGCCGCCGAAGCGGCTGCGCGTGCGCCGCACGCCCTTTGCGATCGCGCCGATCCGCCCGCGCGCCGGCGTGTAGAGGTGCAGGATGCGATCAGCCTCGCCGTAGCGCAGCGAGCGCAGAACGATCGCGTCGGTCTTGACTGGGCCCGCCATCAGAACAGCGCTATACTTTGTGAAGTTATGAGCAATGTCACCGTCTATACCGCCGAACGCTGCGCGTATTGTCACCAAGCGAAGGCCCTGCTTGCCAAGCGCGGCATCGCCTACGAGGAGATCAACCTCGAGATGGATTCCGACGGGCGCACAGAACTCGCCCAGCGCACAGGGATGATGACGTTCCCACAGGTCATCATCGGCGATCAGCTGATCGGCGGCTTCGCGGAGCTGGCGGCCGCCGACCGCTCGGGCCGCCTCGCCGAGCTCGTCGGCGCCTGAGCTCGGCCACCGCGTGGCGGTGCGCCGCGGCCTTGGTGTGGCCATGCGATCCTTCCTGGGGTGACACTCGACTGGCGCCGTTTCCTCGCTGCGCTGACGGTGCTGAGCGTCGGCGGCTCACTCGCGTTTTCGCCGACGGCGGCATCGGCCGCGCCGCCGGCCCCGTTCAACGCGTGCAGCTCCGAGGACCTGCCCCTGCCGTCGGCGAGCGCCACTGCCGACACGATCATCGTCAACGGCCAGATGACGCAGGCGGGCCAAGAGGCTTACTACGCGGCGCCAATCGCGAGCGGCGGTCTGGCCAACGCCAACACGACGGTCGCGTTCCGCTCGGTCGTGAACCCGATCCCGCTGACCGGCCTGGACGGCTTCGCCGGCAGCGCCTACGGTGATGCGAGCGCCTTCAGCTACGCGGGCGAGGCTCCCGGATCGACCTGGCCCACCGGATCGGGGGTCGGCTCGGTGGCGGGCAACTCGCAGCTGCAGTACTGGCAGAGCAACGGCTACGACTTCTACTACACGGTCGCCGCATCGGACTTCGTCGCCAACGGTCAGCCGCTGTTCGTAGGCGAGTGCGCGGGTGACGGCGCGCTTCGCCTGTCCGACGACCAGGGGCTCTACGTGCACGAGGTTGTCGCGGACCTCGCTGCCGGGGATGGATGGAACTGGGCGCAGGCGGTGGAGGACATCACGCCGGCCGAATGGGACGAGCTCGACTACTGGGTCGAGCTTGCGAAGGCGCTGAACAAGAAGGTGGTCTGGTCCGAACCGGCTCAGGGCTGGGAGGCTCTCGCCCAGAACGCGACCGCTGAGGGGTACTTCGCCCAGTGGGGCAACACGCTCGTGCCGATGTTCGGGACCGACTTCGACACTCCTCAGACGGGCCACTTGATGGGCCTCGCGCGCTACTGGGCGGCGACGGTCGCCGAGACCTATGGCATGCCGCTCGGTGAAAGCGTCCAATCCTGGTTCTTCCGCGAGCAGCCCGACCTCGCCGCGCAGATCGCTGCCGGCCTCCCGACAGCCGGCGCTACCTTGAGCGGCACGCAAAGCACCACCGCGCAGCCTCCGTGCTGTGAGCTCGACCCGCTGAACACCAACGCCTACTGGAGCGGCGGCGTCGGCTACGGGGATCCGCTGAACGACACGTTCAGCGGGGAGGAGCCGAGCCTGTCGCCGACGGCGAACGCGACGCAGGCACTGGCGGACTACGGCGCCGACGAGGGTGCCAGCTACTACGAGGTCGAGGGCACCAACGGCCTCTACGGCGTGGCGGATGGCATCGCCGGCGAAGGTCCGGTCGACGACATGGCGTGGACCGGACCGGGCGTCGCAAACGCGAGCAGCTTCATGCAGGGGATCCGGCAGTTCTCCGTGGAGCTATCGGGCGGACCGCCGGCGAGGGCGGCGATCCCCACCAAGCCGCTCTACCAGCTGTGGAATCCCGACGACGTCTCGCACTACTACACGACGCAAACCAACAATGCGGGAGCGCCGCTGAAGCCGAACGGCGCCGCCGCGCCGAACTGCAACAGCGACCCGGCCCCAGCCGCCAGCGTCTACTGCTACCAGGAGACAGCGGACGGCGCCACCCCGGCGCCTGCCGGCTACGTCGCGACGAACGACGGCGCCGGCGAGGTGGCGCTGTACGAGTATGCGAACAGCAAGCACGGCTACTACTACACGACCAACCAGTCGAGCGCGCCTACCGGCTATTCACTCGCCGGCAATGTCAGCGGATTGGGCGCAGGGATCGTCGGCTATGTCATGACCGCCCAGCAGCCGGGGACGGAGCCGTTCTACTGGATGGATGAGCCGGGCTACAGCGGCAACGTCGACTACTTCTACACAACCAACGTCGATGAGCGCAGCGGTGCGCTCGACTCGTTCTTCGGCTACGAGGATCTGGGTATCAACAGCTGGCTGTTCACTGCGCCGACACTGTCTGCGGGCGCCGGAGCGACACTGGTCTTCCAGACGCCGCCGCCGGCCTCGGTCCGGGCCGGTGGCACGTTCTCGTTCGTCGTCGCGGAGGAGGACGCTGACGGGAACGTCGTCACGTCCGACTCGTCGACAAACCTCGCGCTCGCCACGGACGGCGGCGGGTTCGCCTGCACGACCAGCCCAACAGCTCTGAGCGACGGCACCGCCACATTCAGCGGCTGCTCATTCACCACCGCGAGCAGCGGCCCCTACACACTGAGCGCTTCCGCCACATGGCTCGTGCCGGCGAGCGCAAGCGTCGCAGTGTCGGCGGGCGCCGGCGCGCAGTTGACCTACCAGACGCCGCCCCCCAGCTCGGTCGGGGCCGGCAGCACATTCCCGGTCGTGGTCGAGGAGGAGGACACGTACGGGAACCTCGTCTCATCGGACTCCACGACAGCGGTGACGCTGACCGCGGACGGTGGTGGCTTCTCGTGCGCAGCAAACCCCACGGAGGTGACCGGCGGCGTCGCGTCGTTCAGCGGCTGCTCGTTCACGACGCAGGCTGCCAGCCCCTACACGCTGACCGCGTCGGCGCCATCAGCCTCGCTCACCCCAGCGACCGCCACCACCGCCGTGTCGGCGGGCGCCGCGACGAAGCTCGTCTACCAGACGCCGCCCCCCAGCTCGGTCCAGGCCGCCAGCCCGTTCACCGTCATCGTCACCGAGGAGGACGCGGACGGGAACGTCGTCACGTCGGACTCCACGACAGCGGTGACGCTGACCGCGGACGGTGGTGGCGGGTTCGCCTGCACGACAAGCCCGCCGGCGCTCACCGACGGCACCGCAACATTCTCCGGTTGTTCGTTCACCACCGCGAGCACCAGCCCCTACACGCTGACCGCGTCCGCACCCTCAGCCTCGCTGGCGACATCAACCGTAAGCACCACCGTCTCGGCGGGCGCCGCAACGAAGCTCGTGTATCACACGCCGCCGCCCGCGTCAGTCCCGGCCGGCAGCGCGTTCCCGGTGGTCGTCTACGAGGAGGACGCAAGCGGCAACGTCGTCTCATCGGACTCCACGACAGCGCTCAGGCTCGCTGCCGACAATGGCGGCGGCGGGTTCAGCTGCACGACAAGCCCGGCAGTGCTCACCGACGGCACCGCAACATTCAACGGCTGCTCATTCACGACCGCAAGCGCCACCCCGTACAACATCACAGCGTCGAGCGCTTCGCTCTCGCTGACGGCAGCGACCGCAACCACCACCGTGCCGGCGGGCGCCGCAGTCAAGCTCGTGTACTCGATGCCGCCCCCCAGCGAGGTTGAGGCAGGCAGCGCGTTCCCGGTCACCGTCGAAGAGCAGGACGCGTTCGGCAACGTCGTGGCGTTGGACTCCTCGACAAACCTCACCCTGGCGGCGGACGGCGGCCACTTCAGCTGCACGACCAGCCCAGCACAGCCAACCCGCGGCGTCGCCATATTCAGTGGCTGCTCATTCACCGTCGCCAGCCCAACCCCATACACCATCACAGCGTCCGCACCTTCAACCTCCATGGCGCCAGCCGCCGCACCCGCCACCGTGTCGGCCGGCGCCGGAGCAAAGCTCACCTATCAGACCGCGCCGCCCACCTCGGTCCAGGCGGGCAGCACGTTTTCCGTCGTCATCGAGGAGCAGGACGAATACGGCAACGTCGTCTCATCGGACTCCACGACGACGCTCGAGCTCGCCGCGGACGGCGGCGGGTTCGCTTGCACGACCAGCCCGGTAGCGCTAACCGACGGCATCGCCACCTACTCCGGTTGCTCGTTCGCGACTGCGAGCAGCGGCCCATACACCCTTACCGCATCAACACCTTCCAACTCGCTCACGCCGGCGGCCGCGAACACCACGGTGCTGCCTGCGACCACGAGCACAGCCGCGATCGGCATGCCTGAGATCGGTCGCGCGAGCGTCAAGGGCACCGCGGCGAAGTGGATCATCGGCTGCACTGGCACGACGGGGGCGCGATGCACGATCACGGCTTCGCTGAGCGTCGTCGAGACGCTGCTCGGCGACAAGCTGATCGCCGTAACCGCCAGCGCCGCACCGAAGCGCACAAGACGTACAGTGACGATCGGCGCGCTTACCATCACGCTCGACGCGGGCCAGAATGAGACGGCCACGATCAAGCTCGGTGGCGCCGGTCAACGCCTGCTGGCGAGCCACCACACGTTGAAGGTGCGGCTCAGCGCCAGCAACGGCAAGGTGCTTCTCGCAACCAAGACCGTCACGTTCAAACAGCCCGCGAAGAAGGCGCCGAAGGGAATGTCCTAGCAGCGCCAAGCCGCCGAGCTTGCCGGGCATCGCCTCCGCTGCTGCTGCTTGTATGGCTCAGAGTGGCTGCCTTGCGGGCAGCTCCCGCGGCTCGGTGAGACGCCCGGGAGCCACGGCCGCGATGGGCGTATTGCCGTGGCAGTGCTTCCACTTGCGTCCGCTGCCGCAGGTACAGGGCTCGTTGCGCCCGCGCGCGGCGTCCTGCGCAGCGTAGGTCGTCATCAGCTCGGCGGGAGCGACGTTTCGTGCGAGCAGTTCGGCCATCATGCTCATCGGCCGCGCCACGTGATGAAAGAACGCCATGTAGCTCGGGCAGAGGTAGTGCTGACCCGGCTCTCCGTAGGGTGAGGTCGCGAAGCGATCCTTGGGGCAGCCGCCGTTGCAGGCGAAGCGCACGTCGCAGTCCAGGCAGTAGCGGGTCAGGCGCTCGCGCTTGTCCTGCCCGAACTGTGCCCGCTTGGGTGAGGCAACGAGCTGGCACATCGGCGTGGCGGTGATGTTGCCGAGCAGATAGCCAGGCTCGACGAAGTGATCGCAGCAGTAGAGATCGCCGTTGTGCTCGAGGACGAGCTGGAGGCCGCACGTCTCGGCGTGGACGCACATCGCGCCGGGCTCGCCGACCCAGCTCGCGAGTGCCGTGTCGAACATCTGCACGTACACCCTGCCGATGTCGCGGCGCACCCACTCCTCGAACACATCGATCAAGAAGCGCCCGTACTGCTCCGGTCCGATCGATCGCTCGGTGACGAGCGCGCCCTGCCGTGTCGCCCGTTCGACAATCGGGATGAACTGGATGAACTCGGCACCGAGCTCATCGCGCAGGAACCTGTACACGCGGGTGCCCTGATCGCCGTTGGCCGCGTGCAGCGTGGTCAACACGTTCCACTGCACGTTGTGGGCCTTCAGATGTCCGAGGCCTCGCATGACGCGCGCGAATGTCGGCTTGCCGCCCTTGCTGACGCGGTAGGTGTCGTGAATCTCCGCCGGGCCGTCCACCGAGATGCCCACCAGGAACTCGTTCTCGGCCAGGAACGCACCCCAGTCGTCGTTGAGCCGCGTCCCGTTCGTCTGCAGCGTATTCAGGATTCGCTGGCCCGGCCGCGCGTATCTGCGCTGCAGCTCCATCGAGCGGCGAAAGAAGTCCAGCCCCATCAGCGTCGGCTCCCCGCCCTGCCACGCGATGACGACCTCATCCGCCTCGTCATTCGCCTCCAGCAGCTGGCGAATATAGGTCTCTTGCAGATCCGCGGCCATGCGGAAGCGGCTGCCCGGGTAGAGCATCTCCTTCGACAGGAAGAAGCAGTACGCGCAGTCCAGGTTGCAGATCGCGCCCGTGGGCTTCGCCATGACGTGAAACGCCCGCGGCGCTTCAGGCACCGTGAGAACCTCGCCGGCTGACTCAGCGTCGATGCTCATCACTTCGCGGACACCGTCCGATCGAATCCCCCACAGCGATTCTACGCGGATGCGGGGTCCCCCGCTCCGCTTGCCCCAGTCGCGGTGGACCCTCGCCAGCGCGATTGGTGTTGTTGCGGACCTGCCGGCGCGAGGGCTTGGCGAGCCGTGGGCTCAGCCGCCGGCCCGCCCACGCCGCCGGCGCGCGCCAGGCTCACCGGCCGTCGCGGCCTCACCGCCCCGAGTAGAGTGATATACCCCAGTTTTAGGATAGCTTCAGTGTCCTTGGGCTAGGGAGCGGATGCTTTCAGCAGTTGGGAGGAGACACATGAGAACGAGAAGCATGATTGGCCAGGTTGGTGTCCTATTGTTAGTAATGATGTCCGTAAGCGCATGCGGTGGCTCATCGTCTACAGCGACATCCACATCAACTTCCTCACGACCATCCACGAGCACAGCCACAGCGCCATCTCTCATTATCTCATTGGGACCCACCAAGTATGGCCAGCGCCTGCGGCTAGATGTTGTTAAGGGGAACTACACCTTGTCAAGCGGGGATGTTGCAGAAGCTCCCTCTACTTTCGTGGCGGTGCCTGACTCATGGTTGACATTCCCGGCCGGGCTTGCCATCAATGTGACGGGTGGACAGATCATCCTGAACGGGAAGACCTACGCTGAGGGAACAGAACTGATCGTAAACGCACAAGGGAGCCTCGTGCGAAGATAACAGTGCGACTGAGCGCGGTTAGCCACCGTGATACTCACGGTGGTGAGCGCCGGTCGCCCCAGAGTCGACACACCCGGGAAACAACCAATCAGATGGAGGCAGGATGGCCATTCGGGATGCTATGCGCGAATCCGCAAGTATGTACCTCAAACCTGGCGAGACTCTGCAGGCCGTGATCGGCGCTCAGACGCAGAGTCAGTATCTGATACTAGCGGGGGCGATCATCTTCCTCGCCGTGAACCACTATCGGATACTCGCGGTCACCCCGGAGCGCATTCTCGTGCTCGATAGCGGCAGGTTCAACATGAAAAGGGCGCGCGGCGTCGTGACCGAGCTGCCGAGGTCGACGCGCCTAGGGCCGGGGTCGGGGCTGTGGCACGTGATTTCAATCGGATCTGAGGACCTGCGCGTCCACCGTCGCTTCTTCAAGGATCTTCAAGCCGCCGACTCGGCGCTGAACCGGCCCTGAAGCGCGTTTCGCGCGTTTGACCTGAACCCCGGAATCGGTTCGAAGTCACCACCACCGCCAGTGCGGCGGCGCGAGCACTACTGGCGCGACGAGCGCTGCGACGACCGGAAGCAGACACCTCACAGGCGCGAGCGCAGGGCGGACGTGCCGGGAGGCGATCCGCCGCGCTCGCGGCTGAACATGGGGGCGATCGTGCGTCGCGGTGCGCTACGGTCGGCGTGTTGAAACCAAGGGCCAAGACGCGGTTCGATGCCTGACTGGCGCTATCCGGCGCTGGGCGGTACGCAGGACGTGTTCTTCGCCCGTGCCACCGCACCGCTTCTGCCGACGATCGTCGCGGGCGACGGTATCTACCTCATCGATGCCCGCGGCAGGCGCCTGCTCGATGTCTGTTCGGGCCCGTTCCTCGCCGCGCTCGGCCAGGGCAACGAGCGCGTGCTCCAGGCGATGCTGGCGCAGGGTCGGAAGCTCAGCTACACGTATTCGCGCACGACCCGGCATGACGCGAACGCACTCCTCGCCGAGCGGCTCGCCTCGCTCGCCGGCGCCGGGTTCGAGCGGGCGCATCTCACATCCGGCGGCTCTGAGGCCGTCGAGATGGCACTGAAGTTCCTCCGCGCCCACGCCGTCGCTACCGGACAGGGCAAGCGCCAGCGTGTGATCTCGATGATGCCCGGCTACCACGGCGCCACCGCCCAGACGCTTGGCCTCAACGGTGACGTCCTCGCCCCGGCGCTGTGGGGGCCGCTGACCGTGCTCTCGGAGAAGATACCCGCCCCGCTGACGTTCAGGGCCCCCAGCCCGGAGGCTGCGGCCAGCGTAAGCCTCGCGGCGCTGGAGCAGACGATCGACCGGATCGGCGCCGAGGAGGTGCTCGCGTTCGTGATGGAGCCGATCGGCGGCCAGGCTTCCGGCGTCAACGTCCCGCACGCGTCGTTCGCGAGCGGAGCTCGCGCGATCTGCGACCAACACGGGATCCGGCTCGTGTTCGACGAGTCCGTCAGCGCCTTGCGGACCGGGCACTTTCTCGCGGCTCACGAAGCCCCCGACGCGCTGCCCGACGTCGCCGTGCTCGCCAAGGGGTTGGGCGCCGGCTACGCGCCGCTCGGGGCGGCACTGATGTCCGCGGCGCTCGTCGAGGAGCTCGCCGCCACGACCGGGTTCGCCATCTCCCACTCCTACGACGCGAACCCGATCGCCTGCGCGGCCGGCGCCGCTGTCCTGCACGAGATCGTCGAACGCGATCTGATCGCCCACGCCGAGCGCATCGGCGTGCGCCTGCGCGCCGGCCTGGCGGAGATCGCCCACTCCTCGCCGCTCATCGGCGACGTCCGCGGGCGCGGGTTGCTGCTCGCGATCGAGCTCGTCGCCGACAAGGAGACGCTGGCGCGTTTCCCGGCCGAGATCGATCCCGGTTTGGTCGCACTCCGCCACGGCCTCGACCATGGCCTGCTGCTCTACTCGCGGCGTCAGAACAGCGGTCGCTTCGGTGACTGGCTGATAATCGCCCCACCGTTGGTGATCAGCGAGCAGGAGTGCGAAGAGCTCCTCGGCGGCCTGGAGCTGACCCTTGCCGCCGCCGCGAAGGATCTCCTCGACAACGACATCGCAGCCCGGCGGCCGTCCTGACCGGCTAACCGTGATCGATTCCCTCGAGCGCGGGCGGCGGGCGATCGCCGACCTGCGAAGCGATCGGCGCCGGATCGTTGCCGTCGACGGCGTGGACGGCGCCGGCAAGTCGACCTTCGCCGACGCCGTCGCCTCACACCTGAAGCGGCCGGTTGTCCGGGCGTCGATCGACGACTTCCACAACCCGCGGTCGGTCCGCTACCGCCAGGGCCGCGAATCGCCAGAGGGCTACTACGCAGACTCGTTCAACCTCGAGGCCCTCACGCGCCTGTTGCTGGCGCCGTTCGCGGCCGGCGAGCCGTTCCGCCTGCGGGCGTTCGACCAGCTCGCCGACGCACCCCTCGACAGTGAGCCAGAACAGGCGCCGGACACCGCTGTGCTCATCCTCGACGGGCTGTTCCTGCACCGCCGGGAGCTGCTGGCGTGGTGGGACCTGTCGATCTGGCTTGACGTGCCAGCCGAAGTCGCCGCTCGGCGGATAGCGGTGCGGGATGGGCAGCCGACGCGCGATCGCCACCGGCGCGGATGCGAGCGCTACATCGCAGACGCACGGCCGGCGGAGCGAGCGACGCTCGTCCTACCCTGGTGAAGGCGGCTGGGCGAGGTCGATCCAGTAGCGGCGGACCTGGCTGCC
Organism: Solirubrobacteraceae bacterium; assembly: GCA_049512455.1. Classification (GTDB taxonomy): domain Bacteria; phylum Actinomycetota; class Thermoleophilia; order Solirubrobacterales; family Solirubrobacteraceae; genus Palsa-513. Next base: position 13,053 of record JBEKXB010000028.1, read on the forward strand.
ACGGCGCCCGCTGACGACCTCATCGAACACACCACCACAGGCCTCGATCACAGCTGAGAAGCCGGCGTTGCCTTCCTCACAGGTCAGCAGGACCCGGTCGATGCGGAGCGAAGCGGCGATCGCCAGTCCCTGCTCAAGGATCGCGGTCGCGTAGCCGCGGCGGCGATATCCGGGTCGAACCGCGAAACCGATGTGGCCGCCCTCGTGCGCGAGGAAGTCGTTGAGGCGGTGGCGCACCGAGATGCGCCCGACGATCTCGCCGGCGACGTCGGCGAGCAGAAACGTCGATGGCACCCGGTCCTCCGCCAGCCGCAGGCCGAAGCGTTCGTCGTGCAGGCGCTCCAGGTACTGATCCCAGCTCATGCCGTCCTCGTAGCCGAGCGCGAACTCGAAGTCCTCGCGTGCCAGCTCGCGGTGGGCATCAAGGACCGCGCGCTGGTCCTGGGCCGTCGGCGGCCGCAGGAGCAGCCGGTCGGAGCTCATGACTTCACTCGCCGGGACGCAACGGAGGACGAATGACCGCGCGGCACCGGCTGGCAGTGGCGGCATACGTAGGTGCCACGGCCGCCGACTGTGAGCTTTTCGATCGTGGTGGCGCAGACCGTGCAGGGCTCGCCGTCGCGGCGATGGACGAGGAAGCGGTCCTGGAAGCTGCCGCGGGCGCCATCGAGGTGGCGGAAGTCGTCGATCGAGGCGCCGCGCGCGTCGATCCCGGCGGCCAGCGCGTCGCGGATCGCGTCGGCGAGCAGCGCGTACTGGCGCGGCGTGAGGCTGCCGGCCGCGCGCAACGGGTGGAGTCGCGCGCGGAACAGCGCCTCGTCGGCATAGATGTTGCCGACCCCGGCGACGTTGCGCTGGTCCAGCAGGAACGGCTTCAGCGGGCCGCGGCGCCCCGCGGCGAGCGAGCGCAGCAGCGGCCCGGTGAAGCGCTGGTCGAACGGCTCGATACCCAGGCGCGCCGCGAGGAAACGCTCGAGCGCCGGCGCTCCCGCCACCAGCTCGCCGGTGCCGAAGCGCCGCGGATCGGAGAACCAGAGGACGTGGCCGCCGAGCTCGATGCGAACTCGCGCGTAGGGCGGCGGTGACGGCGGGTCGAGCAGCAACGTGCCGGTCATCCGCAGATGCATCAGCAGATGGATCTCGTAGTCGAGCTCCCAGTCGAGGTACTTGCCGTGTCGGTCCAGCGCCACCACACTCCGCCCGACGACCGCGTCCGTCAACTCCACAGCCGAGAGCGGACGGCACCAACGGGCATCGAGCACCTCCAGCTGCCCGATCCGCCGCCCCTCGATCGCCGGGGCGAGCTGACGGCGGATCGTCTCGACCTCGGGCAGCTCAGGCATCGCCGCCTAGTCCCGCATCGCGGATGAACGAGCGACCCGGCATCCCGCCCACCAGGGCGCCCGTCAACCAGTCGTACACCGACGCGCCGACATCGACGAGCGCGCCGTCGTAGCGGCGCCCGCCGTCGCCGTCAAAACGAGCGAGCAGCGGCACATGCTCGCGGGTGTGGTCGCTGTGCGGCGCAGCCGGGTCGCAGCCGTGGTCAGCCGTGATCGCGAGCAGGTCACCGTCGCGAAGCTGCCCCAGCCACCCGGCGAGCGCCGCGTCGATCTCTCGCAGCGCAGCGTGGAACCCGGCGACGTCCTTGCGGTGACCGAAGCGCTGGTCCGTCTCGATCAGGTTCGCGAACACCAGCCCGCGCTGCAGGCCCCCGACCAGCGCCGTGATGCTCGTGAGCGCCTGCTCGTTCGTCGCGCCAGGATGGAGCTCATCGAAGCCCTGCCCCGCGAACAGGTCGGCGATCTTGCCGACGACGTGCACCGGGACCTCACTCGCCTGGAGCGCCGCCATGTAGCTGCGCGACGGCGGCGCGAGCGCGTAGTCGCGACGGCCCAGCGTCCGCTCGAACGCTCCCGACACCCCGTCGAATGGCCGGGCGATAACTCGCCCGACGGCGTCCGACCCGGACATCAGCTCACGCAGCGTCGCGCACTTGTCGTAGAGCTGCTCAGGAGGGAGCACGCCGACGTGCGCGGCGAGCTGGACGACGGAATCCTGCGAGGTGTAGAGGATCAGGCGTCCCGTCGCGAGGTGCTCCTCGCCGTACTCCTCGATAGCAGCGACTCCGTTATAGGGCCGGTTGCAGATCACAGAACCGATCGCCTGCTCGACCCGCGCGAGGACGTCTGGCGGCAACCCCTCTGGGTAAGTGGGAGGAGCGTCAGCGACGATCACCCCCATCAGCTCCCAGTGCCCGGCAGTCGAGTCCTTGCCGGGCCCGCCGGCGGCGAGCCGTCCGTGGAGCGCGGGAGCGCTCGCCGGCGGAACGCCACGCAGCGGCAGGATCGAGCCGAGGCCCAACGCGCCGAGCGTCGGCAGCCGCAGACCACCGACCGCCTCTGCCAGGTGGGCCAGCGTGTTGGCGCCGGCGTCGCCGTACGCGCCGGCGTCAGCGAGCTCGCCGGCGCCACAGGCGTCGATCACGATCACGAACGCGCGGCGGCTGACCAGGGACGTGACGGGCATCGCGCCCGATGCTAGTGCGCGATCGCCCTCGGGTGGGCCTCGAAGTAGACGTCGCGCAGCCGCTCGTTCGACAGGTGGGTGTACACCTGGGTGGTCGCGATGTCGGCGTGGCCGAGCAGCTCCTGCACGACCCGCAGGTCGCAGCCGCCCGACAGCAGGTGCGTCGCGAAGGTGTGGCGCAGGGTGTGCGGGCTCACCCGACCGTCAAGACCGACGGCGCCAGCGTGGCCGGCGATGATCTTGTACAAGCCCTGGCGGGTCAGTCCGACACCACGGCTGTTGACGAACACGTGGCGCTCGTTGCGCAGCCCCACCAGCTCCGGCCGTCCGTGCTCGGCGTAGGCGAGCAGGGCGGTGATCGCTTCGCGGCCGATCGGCACGACGCGCTCCTTCGAGCCCTTGCCGCGCGCGCGGAGCATCTGCTCGGTGACATCGATGTCGTCCACCTCCAGGCCCGTCGCCTCGGAGGCGCGCAGGCCGCAGGCGTACATCAACTCCAGCAGCGCCCGGTCACGCAGCGCCGTCGGCGAGTTGCCGGTCGGCGCGCGCAGCAGCGCCAGGACCTCGTCACGAGTGAGAACCTCCGGGAGCTTCGCCGTCTTGCGCGGCCCGTGCAGGTCCGCCGTCGGATCGTGGTCGATCACGCCCTCGCGGCGCAGGTAGCGGTAGAACGAGCGCAGGCACGCCGACTTGCGCTGCAGCGTCGCAGCGGACGCCGGCGTCCGCCCGTCACCGCCGACGGCGAGCGAAGTCAGGAACCCGGTGAGCTCGGAGTGCCCGACACGCAGCACGTCGAGCTCGCGCGGGCGCAGGTAGTCGCCGAGCTGGAGCAGGTCGGTGCGGTAGGCCTCGAGGGTGTTGCGCGACAGTCCACGTTCGAACTCGAGGTAGGCGAGGAAGTCGAGCAGCAGCTGCTCGAGCGGACGGGGCGCTGCGATCGTGAGGGCCACGCGCTTAGGTTCGCAGTTGCAGCCTGGACACCTCTCAGCCAGGCCGGCGCGCAACGCCGCTGCCAGCGGTCAAGATCAGCCGCGCGCGTCTGCCACCAGCTCGGCGAGAACACCGCCCCCCGCGAGCGTGGTCGTGAAGAACAAGGGATCGTCGCTCAGTGACCGCCCCATAACCGTCGCGGGCAGGCCGCTCGCCGCGTAGCCTTCGAGATCGACGCTGTGGCGCCGCCAGTCGTGGCGATCGCCGGACAGCGGGATCTCCTCGCCGTCCGGCAGCGCGACGATCACCTGACGCAGCAGCAGCTCGAGCACGGTCCGCGTGTGATGCGACAGCGGGCGGTGGGTCGGCCGCGGATCGCCGCTCGACATCCGCGGGACCAGCAGCGTGCGCGCGCCGAGAGCGAGCGCAGCGTGGGCGCTGTCGAGCGCCGCCAGACCGCCGTGGCCGAGGCGCGAGCCGCTGCCGACGATCCCCGGACCCGGACCGCAGACCGCCGCGTCCCAGCGCAGCCAGCCAAAGCCGTAGGCGAGCGCTCCAGCGGTCGTCATCGCGTCGCCGTCGGCGCCACCAAACGCCGCGCCGGCGGTGATGTGGGCGGCGAGGAGGTCTCGCGCGCGGAGCTCGCGCACCGTCTCCGAGTGGCTGCCAGGCAGCGAGCCGCCGTCGGTCTGCACGTAACCGAGACGCGCGGCGCCCGTACGCTGCGCGAAGGCCCAGGCTAGCGGTGCGAGCTGGCTGTGCAGGGCGATCACGGCGACCGGCGTTCGGTCGCTCAGCTGACCGTTGCCGTCCGGGACGCTCGCCTCGAGCGCGTGCACCGCGTGCTGGAGGCTCGTGTAGTTGAGCTTCATCACATGAGCGCCGGCGGTGCCCGGACCGTCGAGGCCGCGGGTGAGGTTGACGTGCACGATGTCGAAGCCGCCGGAGCCGAGCGCCAGCTCGCGCGCAGCCATGTTGACGATCACCTCGTCGCCCTCCTCGCAGCGACCGACGAGCGCGACATCGGCGAGGGCCGCGTGAATGCCGTCGCGTAGCTCGACGGTCAGCTGCTGCTCGGCCGCCCCCTCGTCGGCGCTGCGCACGACACCGCGCGCGAGGCGCAGCACGCTAGTCGTCCCCGTCCTCGGCGGCGCGCGCGACGAGCGCAAGCGCGAGGTCGAGGACTCCTTCGAGCGCCGCGACGCTGACCCGCTCACTCGTCTCGTGGTTGCGTTCGGTGCCGTTGCCCAGGTTGATCACGGCAGCGCCCTTGCTGCGCAGGGCGTTGGCGTCGCTGCCGCCGCCGCTGACGACCGACTGCGGCTGATACCCGCAGTCGCGTAGCGCCTGGGTGGCGAGCGCGAGCTCCGGGCTCGACGGCCGCACGCGGTAGCCGTCGAACTCGCGCTCCAGCGTGACATCGAGGTCGCACTCGCACTCCGGGTCGTTCGCAGCGTCGGCGAGACAGGCGACGAGACCCGACGCGACCTCCTCCGCGCGCGCCGCATCGAGGCTGCGCGCCTCACCGACGACGCAGCAGCGGTCGGGCACGACGTTCACGGCGCTACCCCCCTCGATAGTGCCGATGTTCGCGCTCGTCGTCTCGTCGAGGCGACCAAGCGTCATCGCCGCAACCCCCCGCGCCGCGGCAAGGATCGCGCTGCGACCGTCCTGCGGCCTCACACCGGCGTGCGCCGCAACCCCGCGGAACTCGCCGGTCACCCGGTAGTAGGTCGGTGAGGCGACGACGATGCCGCCGATCGGCATCGCTGCGTCGAACGCGAAACCGACGGTGCTGCGCAGCACGCCGGTCTCGAACTCCTTGGCACCGAGCAGCCCAACCTCCTCAGCGACCGTGAACAGCAGCTCGACCGATGCCCGAGCCGGCGCTGCGCGCAGACGCCGTGCGAGCGCCAGCAGAACAGCGACGGCCACCTTGTTGTCGGCGCCGAGAATCGCGTCGTTCGCGTTCTCCCAGCCGCCGTCGACGAGCACCGGCTCGATCGGCGCGGCAGCCGGGACGGTGTCGAGGTGGGCAGCGAACAGCACCGAGCCCGCACCGCTGCCGGGGATCCGCGCGAGCAGGTTGCCGCAGTCGCCGCCGAGCGCGCCGGCAGCAGCGTCCTCCTCGACGGCGACGCCGAGCGCTTCCAGCTCGGAGCGGACGAGCTCGGCGCAGGCGCGTTCGGACCGCGACGGGCTGTAGATGCGGCACAGCGCAGCGAAACCGTCGCCCAGCTGGCGGCGCTCCGCCTCGCTCGCCGCTGTCACGGCCGCGATGCCGGTGACTGCTTGCTCGCCGAGGCGCGCTCGGGGGCCGGCGCCGCCTCGGGATGCTCGGCGCGGGCACGCGCGAGCGCTGCACCAACGAACTCGCGGAACAGCGGCGCCGGGCGGTCGGGCCGCGACTTGAACTCGGGGTGGTACTGGGAGGCGATGTAGAACGGATGGTCGGAGATCTCCACGACCTCGACCAGACGCCCGTCCGGCGATGTGCCGGACATCGTCAGGCCAGCAGACTCGAGCCGCTTGCGCAGCATGTTGTTGACCTCGTAGCGATGACGGTGGCGCTCATAGGCGACAGCCTCGCCGTAGACCTCGCGCGCGCGGGTGCCCGGGTTGAGCTTGATCGGGTCGGCGCCGAGTCGCATCGTGCCGCCGAGATCGGCGATCTCCTTCTGCTCGGGGAGCAGGTCGATGACCGGGAACGGTGTCTCCGGGTCGCACTCGGTCGAGTTGGCGCCCTCCATGCCGCAGACGCCGCGGGCGAACTCGCACACGGCGACGTGCATGCCGAAGCAGATACCGAGGTAGGGCACGCCCCTCTCACGGGCGAAGCGCGCCGCCATGACCTTGCCCTCGAAGCCGCGGCTGCCGAAGCCGCCAGGGATCAGGACGCCGTCGGCGCTCGCGAGGCGCGCACCGGCCGCCGAGCCTGGCGGGGCACCATCGTTGTCGAGCAGCGTCTCCGAATCGACCCAGTCGATCTCGATCGCGCCGCCATGACCGAAGCCTGCGTGGCGGAGCGCCTCAGCCACCGACAGGTAGGCGTCCTCGAGCTCGACGTACTTGCCGACGATCGCGATCCGCACCGGTTGCGTCGCCTGCGCTGCCCGATCGATCAGCGCACGCCAGCCATCGAGCTCCGCGGGCGGCGCTTGCACGCCGAAATGCTCGAGCACGAAGTCGTCGACGCCCTCGTCGTGGAAGCCGAGTGGCACCGAGTAGATGTTCTCGACGTCGTAGGCGGAGATGACGGCCTCGAGCGGCAGGCTCGCGAACAGCGCGATCTTCTTGCGGATGTCGCGTGAGAGGACGGATTCCGAGCGGCAGACGAGCATGTCCGGCTGGATCCCGATGCGGCGCAGCTCGTTCACCGAATGCTGCGTCGGCTTCGTCTTGAGCTCCCCCGCGTGCTTGATGTAGGGGACGAGCGTGAGGTGGATGAACATGCAGTGGCGCCGTCCGACATCGACCGGGAACTGGCGGATCGCTTCGAGGAACGGCAGCGACTCGATGTCGCCAACCGTGCCGCCGATCTCCGTGATGACCACGTCAACGTCGGTCGCCTCCGCGATCAGCCAGATCCGCTGCTTGATCTCGTCGGTGATGTGCGGCACGACCTGCACGGTTGCGCCGAGGTAGTCGCCACGACGCTCGCGGCGGATCACCGTGTTGTAGATCCCGCCGGCCGTGACGTTCGATGCGCGCGTCGTGTCGGCGTCGGTGAAGCGCTCGTAATGGCCGAGATCGAGGTCGGTCTCCGCGCCATCCTCGGTGACGAACACCTCACCGTGCTGGTAGGGCGACATCGTGCCCGGGTCGACGTTGATGTAAGGATCGAACTTCTGCAACGCGACGGTCATGCCGCGCGCGACGAGCAGGCGGCCGATCGACGCGGCCGCGATCCCCTTGCCGAGCGATGAGACGACGCCGCCGGTGACGAAGATGAAGCGCGTTCCGGACTGGCGGTCAGGCGTCGATAGCATCACGAACTCTGCCCAGTGAGTCTAGTTGGCGCAGCAGCGGCGCGCGTTCGATGACTTCCGAAATTGAGCGGAACTCGCCGTAGAGGGTGACCGCGGCAAGCGCAATGACCGCGACGATCAAACCGACGCTCGACAACGTGAGCACGAGCCAGACGCCGGCGAGCGCACCGATCAGGCTCGCACCGGTGTCGCCGAGCAGGCCGTGCTCGCGCAGCTCGTAGAAGCCGGCGACGAGCACAGGGCCCGCGAACAGGCCGAGCGCCCACAGCGGGCGGACATCATCGCTGGCGAGCATCAGCGCCGCTCCGAGCAGGATGAACGCCTTGACGGCGCGCCCGGGGCGCAGATCGATCAGGTTGAAGGCATGCGTTGCGAGGACCAGCACCGCCGCGCCGAGCAGGAAGCGCTCAGTGTCGCTGCCGCTCACGAGCATCGTGGCGAGCGCGAGGCCGAGCGTCCCGATCGCCTTCAGGGCGCCAGTGTCGGGGCGGCCGTGGCGAAGCGCCGCGAGGTGGCCGCGCCATCCGCGAGCGGTGGCGCCGAGCGCGTCGTCGGCGAGTCCCAGTAGCGCGACGCCGAGCACGAAGGCGGCGATCCAAGTGCTTTGCGGCAGCAGGATCGTCCGCTGCGCGAAGTGCTGTGCAAGGGCGAGCGGGGCGAGCGCGAGCAGCGCCGCGGCGACGATCACGATGCCGAGCGGGCAGGCGAGCCGCTTGCCGCGGTAGTTCTCGCGCGCAAGCGGCGCGGCCGCGAGTGAGCGGCAGGCAGCCGGTGCGAGCGCCAGCGCTGCGACGAACGAGCAGATCAGTGGCAGCGCGAGCACGCTTCCCACGGTAACGAGCGGGACGGTCAGACCTGCGCGCCGTCGAGCCAGGCTAGCGGGGCGCCGGCATGCCGTGGAGCTCGCGCAACTCGAGGTAGTAGAGCGTTGCGCCAACTGCGATGAACGGCAGCGCGAGCGTGTCGATCAGGACGAGGCCAGTCACGACCAGTGCGTCGCTGTGGGCGGCGTCAGCAAGCCACTCGAACAGGTCGAGGATCGGCAATGCGGGGATCACGCAGGCCAGGACGAAGCCGACCCCGACGCCCGCCGTACGCCACCACCGTCCACGCACCAGGGTCGCGCTCATCCTGATCGCGGCAAACCAGCGGCAGCGGTCGATCGCGACAGCCTGCACCGCGAACCACCAGCTGACCAGCACAAAGATGCTCGGAATGGCAAGCAGCGAAAGTCCGGCGATCACGCATGCCCAGAGCATCACGACGACGAAGAACACGGGCCCGAACAACTCCAGTCCCTCGACCGCGATCGCGACGGCCCTCGGCGACTCGCCGCGAGCGACGATGACGACCGCGCGCGCGAGCATCGCCGTGACGAGCGGGATAGTGACCAAGAGAGCGCCTCCCACAAAGATGTCCCCATCAGCGACTTGCTGAGCGACCGGGACGACCTTGTTCGGCGCCGCAGTCAGCAACCCGAGACCGGCCGTGATGACGACATCGACGAAAGCCACGACGGGCAGCGTGACGACGACCAAGAGCCAGAAATGCTCGCGATAGAACGTCAGTGCACGCGACAGCAGGACGCCGAGAGGCTGCTCCGGCTGCGGGTTCATCGCCCGGCCGGCGTGCCAGTCGCGACGGTGGCCGGCAGCAGGGCCTGTGCGGTCGGCAGCAGGCCATACGCGCCGTGGGCCCCCGCGAGGGAGTAGACCAGCGCCGTCCGTCCGGCGATGTCGTCGATGTCATCGACGCTCGCGAGCTGCTGGAGGTCGTACCAGCCGATCTGCGACGGCGTCGTGTCGGTGAGCTCGACGCCAACCACCGGGAGCCTGGTCGCGGCGAGCCCGGCAGCAAGGTTGTCCTCGAACGTTGCGGTCTGGGTCCTGACGCTCGCCGGCAGGCTCGGATCATCCCGGACGATCACGACGGCCGCGACCGGACCAAGCGTCCCCGCGTAGGACGAGAACAGGCTCGGCTCGAGGCGGCGGACAAGCGCTCCGCCATAGACGAGTTGCCCGCCGACGGCACGGGCGAACGGACCAAGCAGCGCAGGGTCGCTCGCCAGGGCGCTATAGCGTGAGGGGGCCGACGCGGCGGCCAGGCTGGTCAGCTCGAGCGGCTCGCGAAGGACCGCGTCGTAGGCGACGACGGCGCCGGCCGGCGCGATCGCAGCGCGCACGAACTGATCGATCTGGTTGTTGTCCTGGCCGAGGAAGACGAGGCCGATGCGCTCTCCGACCAGCTCGTTCGCGACAACCGCCGGAAAGACGTCCGCCTCGTAGCGCTCGCGCAGCGCGAGGTCGCTCGCGAGCTTCGAATTGCTCGCCTGCGTCGCTGTGAGCTCCCCCGTGAGCCTCGCCGCCTTGGCTCGCTCCGCGGTCGTGAAGATGCTGTTGTCGCCGATCGCGGCACCGAGCAGCAGACCAACGACGAGCGCGATGAACACAGCGGCAAGCGAGAGCGCGTGGTAGCGGATGTCGAACATGCCGGACGGCGACCTGGACCGGGGTCAGCCCACTCCGAGCAGCGTCCGGATCCTCGCCCAGACGAGATCCGCAACGTCGTGCAGCCCGGGCGTGCTCCAGATGACCACGGCGATCGCGAGCAGGCCGACGCCGAGCACCACGAACAGCGGGCCGTTGCCGGGGCGCGGCCGGTGCAGCCGGCTCACGCCCTTCGCATCGACGAGGATCTCGCCGATCCGCAGCCGCGTCAGAAACGTCGATGACGCCCCCGCCCGATTGCGGTCGAGGAACTCGACGAGGTTGAGCTGCGAACCGACTGACACGATCAGCGAGGCGCCCTTCTCGGCCGCGATCAGCATCGCGACGTCCTGGCTCGTCCCCGGTGCCGGCACCACGCTGTGGAGCAGGCCAAGACGCTCGAGTCGCTCGCGGCCGGGGGCGCTGCCGTCAAGATAGGCGTGCACCACGAGCTCCGCGCCACAGCGCAGCGCGTCGTCGCCAGCCGAATCCATGTCGCCGACGATCATGTGCGGGCGCAGCCCAAGCTCCAGCACTCCCTCGGCGGCACCGTCAACCGCGACGATCACCGGCCGCACGTCGCGGATGTAGGGCCGCAACGCGCGGAGGTCGTCCTGATAGCCGACGCCGCGCACGACAACGAGCGCTGGCCGGTCACGCAGCTCGGTCGTGAAGATAGGCAGGTCGAGCCGGCCGCCGAGCAGCTCACGCTCCTCTCGCATGTGCTCGATCGTGTTGAAAGCGAAGGCCTCGAGCGCCGCGCCGATCTCCTCGCGACGGGCGCGCGTCTGCGCGCGCAGCTCCTCGAGGCTCAGCACGCGACCCGTGGCGAGCAGCTCCGCGCCACGCCTGATCTCGCCACCGCAGACCTCGACCACCTCGCCGTCGCGACAGCAGCTGAACAGCGAGTCGTCGGGCATGTCGATCAGCGGGATCCCCGCCTCGGTGAGCAGCAGCGGACCCATATTGGGATAGCGGTCGCTGACCGACTGCTTGCAGTTCACGACCGCGCACACCCCGGCCGCGATCAGATCCTCAGCCGACACGCGATCGAGGTGCGGATGGTCGACGATCGCGACCTCGCCGCCCGTCAAGCGCTTCGTCAGCAGCTTCGTACGGCGCCCGAGCCGAGCGATGCCCCGGCGCGATTCGAGCACCGGCGCCTGCACAGCTGACTTTACGACTGTCTGGGCTATCGACACCGCCACGAGCGTAGCGGTGAACTGGCGACGGCGGCGCCTGACCCCACCGTGCGCGCCGGCACGCTGGCTGGCACCTGCATGCGGTCGCAGGCGGGCCGGCTAGACTTCGCCACCGCGATGCGCCGACACGCGCCCCGTCACTGCGCATGAGCAGCCCCGGCATCGCGGCGCTCGGGACGTGGAGCGGCGGGCGGTTCATGCGCTTCGGCGAGCCTGTCGCCGAGGACCGCCTGGTCGAGCTGCTGACGCCGGGCGAGCGCGTCCGGACCGTGCTGAGTGCCGACGTCTACGGGTGGGGGCAGGCCGACCGTCTGCTCGCCCGCTCGCTCGCGAGACTGCCGCGCGAGGCGGTCTGCGTGATCGGAGCAGTTGGCTTGACGATGCTGCAACTCGCCTGTGAGTGGGTGCTGGCCCATGAAGCCGTGAGCTGCGTCCGCCGACGTTGATCCAGGAGCCAGGCGAGGGCGCCAGGCCGATCGAGGACAAGCGTGCCGAGCTCGCCGCTTTGCCCCCCATCCAGCCGCTCAGCAGCGAGGAGGTCGCGCTGATCGGGAAGCTCGGGGACAACACCGGCTGCATGTCGCTGAAGGGCGCGACGCCCGACCACGACGGTGCCGAGCTAGCGGACCGCTGGTCACTGCACGAACGCCATTTCGAGGTCGCCGAGCGGTGGCAGATCGATCCCGAAGTGGCGCCCCGCGCGCACGTCGCAGCAGCGGCATCAAGCCGCCGCTGAGGCGGCGGCGTGCTTCTAGCCCGTGTTGCGCAAGCCGCTGGCGATCCCGTTGACCGTCAGCAGGCTCACCCGACCGAGCCGCTCCTCACCGCCGCCTTCGGCGGCGCGACTGCGTCGCAGCAGCTCGATCTGGACAAAAGACAGCGGGTCAACATACGGGTTGCGCCGATCGATCGACGCTTGCAGCAGCGGCTCGGAGTCGAGCAGCCGCTCGCTGCCACGGATCTGAGCAAGCTCGGCGCAGGTGAGCTTGAACTCGACCTGCAGCAGATCCCAGATTCGCTGTCGTGCCGGAGCATCATCCCAAAGCTCGGTGTAGCGCTGCGCGATCCGTAGGTCCGCCTTCGCACACGCCATCTCGGCATTCGACAGCAGGCTCGCAAAGAACGGCCACTCCTCGACCATCTCCACAAGCAGTGGAAGGCCGTGCCGTTCACGCGCGTTAGCAAGTGCCGTGCCGAGACCGAGCCACGCGGGCAGCACGGTCCGCGACTGGGTCCACGAAAAGACCCAGGGGATCGCGCGGAGGTCATCGATGCCGCCGTCCGGATGTCGCCTCGCCGGGCGCGAGCCGAGTCGCAGACGCGAGATCTCTTCTAGCGGCGTCGTTGCGGTGAAGAACCTGACGAAGTCCGGGTCGTCGTGGACGAGCGAGCGGTATGCCGCCGCGGAGCTCTCGGCCATCTGCTCCACAACCTGCTCAAACGCAGCGCTGCGCTCCGGACCGTGCCTGACGAGCGTGCCCGCGATAAGCGTCGCGCTGGTCGCAAGCTCGAGCTCGCGGTGGGCAATCTCGGGCACTGCGTACTTGGCTGCGAGAACCTCCCCCTGCTCGGTCATCTTCAGCCGCCCATCGACAGTCCCTGGCGGGAGCGCGAGGATCGCCCCGTTCGTCGGTCCGCCGCCACGACCGAGTGCGCCCCCGCGACCGTGGAAGAAGACCCAACTGATGCCGTGGCGACGCAGGACCTCGGCGATCTTCGCCTGCGCCCGGTACGCACCCCACGCCGAAGCCACGTAGCCGACATCCTTGTTGGAGTCCGAGTAGCCGATCATCACCTCCTGCTCGTCACCCACTGCACGCAGGGCGGCTCGATAGACGGGAACCGCGAGCAGAGCGTCCATCGTCGCTGGCGCTGCGGCGAGCGTTGCACCGGACTCGAACAGCGGCACGATCCGTAGCGCGGCGTCCTCCCCCCCGGCCTTGCTGAGGCCCGCCTCCTTCATCATCAGCAGCACCTCGAGCGGATCGGCGGGGCCCTCAGTGTTAGACACGATGTAGGTCCGAATCGCGCCGCGGTGTTCCTCTGCAAGCACGCGCCGGATCGTCCGGAACGTCTCGATCGTCCTGCGTGTGGCGGGCGTGAACCCGGTGAGCTCGCGAGGGATCAGTGGCCGCGGATCGGCGATGTCCCGGCAGAGCAAGGCAATCCGCTCCGCCTCGCCCAGCGAGCAGTAGTCCGCGCAGATCCCAAACGTCGCATAGATCTCGGCGAGCGCCCCGCGATGAGCACTGGCATCCTCGCGGACATCGAGCTGGGCGAAGTGAAAGCCGAACACCTCGACTTGGCGAATGACGTCGCGCAGATCGCCCGCGGCAGCGAAGCCGCCTGAGTCCTGGAGCAGCGCCCGCTCGATGTCGCGCAGATCTCCAAGCAGCCCGTCCGGCACCGTGTATGCCGCCGGGAGCTCGTTGCGCGCCGTAGCACGCATGCGCTCGCGAACGAACGTGAGCGCGCGCCGGTAGGGCTCCTCCGCGTTGATCGACGCGAGGTGCTCGGCGAGCTCGGGAAAGAAGTCGGTTCCCGTGCGGAGGATCTCCTCGAGACCTTCGACCGGGCCGGTGACGCGCTCGGACAACGACAAGCGCCCGGCGAGCAGCTCCACTCGGTCCTCGAGGTAGCGCAGGCAGCACTCGCGCATCAGCCCGAGAGCCTCGATTGTGGCCTCGGGCGTCACAAACGGGTTGCCGTCGCGGTCGCCGCCGATCCACGAGCCAAACGTCAGCAGCGGTGGGACGGTGATCCCCGCGTCGGGGTAGAGCTCCGCGATCGCCTGCTCGAGGTCGCGGTAGACGCGCGGAATCGTGTCGGCGAGCGTCGTCGTGAAGTACACGAGCCCGCCACGAACCTCGTCGAGCACGGTCACCGTGAAGGACCGCAGCTCATCGGACCCCCACAGCTCCTGCACGGTGCCCAGGAGGCGCTCGCGCGCCTCGTCGAGATCGGCGGCCGTCTGCTCGTCGAGCTCGCGCACCACGCGAAAGATGCGAGCGAGCTTGTCGATCGTGGTGCGCCGCCGCGCCTCGGTTGGGTGCGCGGTCATCACCAGGCGGAGCTCGCCGCGATCGAGCAGCGCCTGGAGCTCGGCGGCCGTGGTGCCAGTGCTGGCGAGCGTCGCTACCGCATGGCGCAGCGAGCCTCGGCGCGGCGCCGGCGCTTCACGCGCCGCGCGCGCACGGAGCCGCCGGACGCGCTCGTTGTCCTCGGCGAGATTGACGAGCTGGAAGAACCGCGTGAGCGATCGCACCAGCGTCTCGGCTTGGTGGAGATCGAGCCCCGCGACCAGCTTTGCGAGCTCGTCTGGGGCCTCCGCGTCGCCCGCCCGTATCGCGTGGCTGAGCGCGACGGTCTGCTCGCGCAGCACGTGGGCGCCGTCGCCGTCGCTCGCACGGATTACCTCATCGAGGACCTCGGTGAGCAGGTTTGCATCGCTGTCGAAATCGCGTGGCGTGGGTGGCTCCTCGTCCGGAGGATGGGCGCGCGTCACGGGCGTATCGTCACAGCGCGGCCGGTTCGGCGTCGTCTGGTCAGTCTGTCCTACTCCGCGCCGCGCCGCGCCAGCTGCGCTGCGGCGGCCTTGTCAGGCGGCCCGCAGCAGCTCCTCGGCGTGGCGCCGTGCGCCGGCGTCGCGCTCGTCCGCACCGAGCATCCGCACGAGCTCCTCGACGAGCTCGCCGTCAGCGAGCCGGGTGACGGTGGCCCGTGTCTGGCCGCCGCTGATGTCCTTGGCGATCGTGAAATGGCGCGCCGCGAGCGAGGCCACCTGCGGCAGATGCGTGATCGCGACGATCTGGCGTCCGTCGGCGAGCACGCGGAGCTGCTCGCCGACGACGCGAGCCGTATGACCGCCGATCCCAGCGTCGATCTCGTCGAACACGAGCGTGGCGTGGCCACCGCCGTGCGCCGCCCCGAGCAGGGCGAGCATCACCCGTGAGAGCTCGCCGCCGGAGGCGCTGTCGCGCAGCGGCGCGGCGGGGACGCCGGGGTTCGGCGCGATCTCGAACTGCACCTGCTCAGCACCGTTCGCACCGGCCGGGCATGGCGCCAGCGTGACGGCGAAGCTCGCCTGCGGCATCGCCAGCTCTGCGAGGCGTTCACCGACCGCAGCGGACAGCAGCGGCGCGGCGGCAGCGCGCGCCTCGCTGAGCGCCTCAACGAGCGCTGCGTGCTCAGCAAGCGCGCCGTCGAGCTGCGCCTGCACAGCCTCGAGCGCGACCTCCGCACCGATCAGCTCGTCGCGTCGCGCACGGCAGTGCTCGGCATGCGCGAGCACCGCGTCGATCGTCCCTCCGTGCTTGCGCTCGAGCCGTGCAATTGCGGCCAGCCGCTCCTCGATCTCCTCCAGGCGACCCGGTTGCGCTTCGAGGCTCTGCGAGTAACGCCGCAGATCGCTCAGGACGTCCTCGCCGTCGAGCGCGAGCGTGCGCGCCCGCGCGGCCAGCGCGAGGAGCGCAGGATCGACATCGCCGGCGCCGTCGAGGAAGGCGCTCGACGCGGCAAGCGCGCGGACTGCGCCAGCCTCCTCGTCGCCGAGCGCCTGCTCAGCCTGCGCGGCGGCGATGCGCAGCCCTTCGAGGTTGCGCAAGCGGTCACGCTCGCTCACGAGCGCGTCGCGCTCGGAAGCCTGCGGATCGACCTCTTCGATCTCGCTCAGCTCGAACTCGAGCAGGTCGAGCTCGCGTTCACGGGCCCCGGCCAGCTCGCCGAGCCGCCCCAGCTCCGCGCGCGCGTCGCGAACGCTCCCCCAGGCGCCGGCACAAGCCGCGCGGCGGGCGAGCTGCTCAGCGCCGCACGACCCGTCAAGGATCTCGAGTTGGGCCGCCGCGAGCATCAGCTTGCGGTGCTCGTGCTGGCCGTAGAACGAGAGCAGCTGGCTCGCGAGCTCGCGCAGCTCACCAACAGCGATCGAGCGCCCGCCGAGGTAGGCGCGCGTGCGGCCGTCGCTCCCGACACGCCGCGCGAGCACAACCTCACGCGCGTCGGCCGGCAGGACGTCGCGCTCAAAGCCGTTCGGGATCTCGAACACCCCTTCGACGTAGGCCTCAGCGCAGCCCTGGCGGACGATTCCCGGCTTTGCCCGCCCACCGAGCAGCAGGTCGAGGGCGTGCGCAAGGACCGTCTTGCCGGCACCGGTCTCACCCGTCAGCACGTTCAGGCCCGGCGCGAGCTCGAGGCGCGCGTCTTCGATCAGCAGCAGGTTCTGAACCGTCAGTTCGAGCAGCATCCGCTCCACTGTCTAGCAGCGAACGGGGACGGAACCGCATCGGCGCACGTGAACGCAGCGTCCGCTGGCGCTGGCGGCGGCTATGCTGCGACGATCGCTTCGCGCGCGTTTCGACACCACCTGCCGCTCGCAATCCTGCCTGTCCTCGCGTGCCTGTCGGGCTGTGGGTCGGCTGCGCCACACGGCGGACCGATTGCCTGGCTGAACCGCCCACTGGCGCTCTACGTCGCGCCGCCACCGGCGCTCATCCCCTACCCGACGTCCGCACCGCCGTGCCGCGCCGCCCAGCTGCGCGTCAGTCAGGGCCGCGGCGGCGTCGGGCTTGGAAACGAGCTCGACAAGCTCGTCTTCACCAACCTCGGCCCAGGGCCCTGCCTGCTGCGCGGCTACCCGACGATCAGCGCCACGACCGCCGACGGCGCGCGCCAGCAGCTGCACCCGCGGCGTGGCGGCACCTACTTCGGCCAGCTGTCGGCGGCCGATCTGCCCGTCGGCGGGCACGTTCTTCTCTTCCTGGCCACCGCTGACGGCGTCTGCGCTGGCGGCGTGCGCTACCACGACCTCGCCTTCACGCTGCCCCAGGGCGGGGGCATCCTCACGGCGGGCAGCAGCGTCTCGGTGACCGATGACTGCTTCCTGAACATGAGCGACTTCGGCCTGCGGCAGCGCTACTCGCAGCCGGGCCCGGCCGGCGCTGTCGGCACGCTCACCGCCCGCGCCGCCGTTCCGGCAAGCGCTCGCGCCGGCAGCACGCTCGACTTCATTGTCACGCTCACCAACCCGACCGCTGAAGCAGTCGCGCTGCGGCCCTGCCCTGGCTACACCATGGGCTTCTACAACCCGCGGAAGTCGGTGCATCAGTCTTACGCTCTCAACTGCGCCGCGGCACCCGCAATCGCTGCGCACGGCCACGAGCGCTACGAGATGCGACTCCACATTCCGGGGCAGGCCGCCCCAGGACCGGCCAAGTTCTACTGGAGCGTCGACAACCCGCAGCTCAGCCCCGCGGCCGACAGGATCATCGAGATCCTCGCTCGCTGAGCGGCCGCCCCAGCGAACCCGGCCGCCCCGGCCGCCCCAGCCAACCCGACCGCCCCGACCGCCCCAGCCAACCCGACCGCCCCAGCACGCCGACCGCCCCCCAGCCAACCCGACCG
>JBEKXB010000029.1:0-27882 GCA_049512455.1 Solirubrobacteraceae bacterium
CGGGTGCGTGGCCAGGTCGTCCGGATCGTCGGCTCCGGCGAAGAGGTCACCTCCGGCCAGATCCCCTTCACGCCACGTGCCAAGAAGGTGCTCGAGCTCGCGCTGCGTGAAGCGCTGAGCCTCGGTTACAACTACATCGGCACGGAGCACATCCTGCTCGGTCTCGTCCGCGACAACGAGGGTGTTGCCGCGCGCATCATGCTCGACTTCGACGCCGACTCAGAGAAGATCCGCAACGAGGTCATCCGGATGCTCGCCGAGCGGCGCGGCGAGTGGGAGCGGCTTGGGCCGCCTGGCTCACCAGGGGCTCGGCTCAACCCGCCAGCGTCACGCCTGGACTGGAATGGAGCCGCGCTGCTGTGGCGAGGGGACGGGCTCGAGTTGAGGATCCCGCTGCACGTCGGCTACGGTGCAATGGCCGCATTCGCTGCCGACCGGGTGTGGTCAAAGAAGCCGCTCGCCGGGCTGCAACGTGAGATCGGCCGCGGCTGGCTGTCCCTCGCCTCACCCTCGCTGCTCGACGACCTCGACCCGAAGAAGGTCCGCAGGCAACTCGATGCGGCCCTCGCCCGCGCCACGAAAGGCCGCGTCGAGAGCGCTCGCGCGGAGGAGTTCCTGCGGCGGCTGCGCGAGGGGCAGTAGCCCACCGATCGGCTCGCCGGCTCCTCGCTGCACCACCGGCTGACCGTCGCCACAGGCCGTTCGAAGCACCGTTGAAGCCCCTGGCAGCGAGCTGCGAGGCCGGCTTGGAGACGTCGTGGCACATACAATGACCCTTCATGATCCCTAGCTGATTTGGAGCGAAGCACCTATGAGCACCATCGCCGCCGTCCACGCCCGGCAGATTCTCGACTCTCGCGCGAACCCGACGGTGGAGGTGGACGTAACGCTCGACAGCGGCGCCTTCGGTCGTGCAGCCGTGCCGTCCGGAGCTTCGACCGGCACTCGCGAAGCGCTCGAGCTGCGCGACGGTGGCAAGGCCTATGGCGGCAAGGGGGTCCAGAAGGCTGTTGCCAACGTGAACGGAGAGATCACGAAGGCGGTCGTCGGCCTCGACCCCTCCGAGCAGCGCGGTCTCGACGAGAAGCTGATCGCGCTCGACGGCACCGACGGCAAGAGCCGGCTCGGCGCGAACGCGATCCTCGGCGTGTCGATGGCGGCCGCCCGCGCCGCAGCCGCGGACGCCGGCCTGCCGCTGTGGCGGCATTTGAACGCGGAAGCCACGCTGCTGCCGGTACCGATGATGAACGTCCTCAACGGTGGCGTGCATGCCGCCAACAACGTGGACTTCCAGGAGTTCATGGTCGCCCCGGTCGGCGCGGAAACCATCGCGCAGGCGGTGCAGATGGGCGCCGAGGTCTACCACCAGCTGGCCAGCACGCTGAAGAGCCGCGGCCTGGCGAGCGGCGTCGGCGACGAGGGCGGCTTCGCACCGATGCTGACCACAAACGAAGCACCACTCGAGCTGCTCGTCACCTCGATCGAGGCCGCGGGCTACAAGCCGGGCGTGGACGTCGCGATCTGCCTCGACCCGGCGGCCAGCGAGTTCTACAAGGACGGCCACTACGAGCTGGCTGCCGAGGGCCGCTCACTGTCCTCGGAGGAGATGGTCGACTACTGGGAGGACGTCCTCGGCCGCTATCCGGTGCTGTCACTCGAAGACGGCATGGCTGAGCAGGACTGGGACGGCTGGAAGCTGCTCACCGACCGTCTCGGCGGCCGCTTCCAGCTCGTCGGCGACGACATCTTCGTCACCAACCCGGCGATCCTCAAGGAAGGCATCGACCGCGGCATCGCCAACTCAGTGCTGATCAAGCTCAACCAGATCGGCACCCTGACCGAGACGCTCGACACGATCGAGATGGCCCACAAGGCCGGTTACCGCTGCGTCGTCTCACACCGCTCCGGCGAGACCGACGACACGTTCATCGCCGACCTTGTCGTGGCCACCGGCGCCGGCCAGATCAAGACGGGCGCGCCGGCACGCAGCGAGCGCGGAGCGAAGTACAACCAGCTGCTGCGCATCGAAGAGCAGCTCGGCGACCGGGCCCGCTACGCCGGCCGCGCGGCCGTCGCGGTCGCATAGCGCCCTGCGGCGCCGTCACTTCTGCTGCGAGCCGGCCGTCGCGGCCGGCTCGTACGCACAGCTCGGATCCGACTGGAGGTAGTCGCCGGTCACGGCGTAGGCGCGCGCGCGGCTGCCACCGCACACGTGGCGGAACTCGCAAGCGCGACACTTGCCCTTGAGCGACTCGGGATTGCGAAGCTCGCGAAACAGCTGGGAGTCACGATAGATCGAGACCGGGCTGTCAGTGCGCACGTTGCCGGCGCTGACGGGCAGGAAGCCCGATGGCATCACCTCGCCGCGGTGGGAGATGAACATGAAGCCGCGGCCGTCGTTGACGCCCTTGGCCTGATCTGGGCGGTCGAGCCCGTCGGCGAAGCGGAAGCCGGCCCCGGCCGTGCGTCGACGGCGCTGATGGCAGACGCGCCGGTACTGGGGCGCGGCGGTGGTCTTGATGTCAAACGGCACGGTCGGCGACAGATCGCACAGCCAGCTCAGGGTCTGCTCATGCTCTGCCGCGCTGAGCATCTCCAGGCCGCTACCACGGCCCGTCGGCACGAGGAAGAAGACCGACCATTGCACAACGTCCCATTCGCAGAGCAGCGGCACCAGTCGCTCCAACGCGGGGCGGCTGGCAGCGCAGACGGTCGTGTTGATCTGCAGCGGAAGCCCAGCCTCGGCGGCGTTGCGGATCCCGGTCAGCGTGCGCTCGAACGAGCCGGCGAAGCCACGGAAGGCGTCGTGCGTCGCAGTGTCGGCGCCGTCCACGCTGAAGGCGACGCGCCGCACGCCGGCTTCGCGCGCCTGGAGCATGCGCTTGGAGGTGGCGAGCGCCGTCGCCGTCGGCGTGAGTGCAACCCGCAGTCCACCATCGGTGGCGCGCCTGGTGAGCTCGAAGAGGTCCCGGCGCATCAGCGGATCGCCCCCGGTCAGGACGAGGATCGGGCGTGTGCCGAAACCGGCAAGTGCGTCGATCAGCGCGCCGGCCTGCTCACGATCCAGCTCGCGCGGATCGCGGCGAGGCTGCGCATCGGCGCGACAGTGCACGCAGGCGTAGGCACACGCGCGCGTGACCTCCCAGGCGATCGTGAACGGCGCGCGATCGAGATCGATGTCCATCATCCGCGCGTCGCGCTCAGAACGGGCGGCGTGCGCGGCAACTCCCAGATGGTGCGTGCGGATCGAGCTGTCGCTCATTGGGAAGCCATCGTAGGCCCAGGGGGCCGTCCTGTATCCGTGGAATGCACCTTCGAGGGTCCGTAGTACCCGCCAGCGGCGGAGCGGCCTGGCGCGGATGGCGAGGAGGGCGGGCGATCCTCTAGGGTTGGCGAGGTGGTCGTCGTGCGCGCTGAGCAGCCCCAGACCGCAGAGCGGCGCCGTGACTCGGTGCTTCTGCGCGCCTTTCGCGGCGAGCCGACCGAGCGAGTGCCGGTCTGGTTCATGCGCCAGGCAGGACGATCACTGCCGGAGTATCGGGCGATACGCGAGCACGCCGGCCTGTTCGAGATCTGCCGCAGCCCGGCGCTCGCCGCGGAGGTGACAGTCCAGCCCGTGCGCCGGCTCGGCGTCGACGCGGCGATCATCTTCTCGGACATCACCGTGCCGCTGGCGGCGATCGGCATCGACGTGACGATCGACCCCGGCATCGGCCCAGTGATTGGAGAGCCCGTGCGCACCCGCGCAGACCTGCGCCGCCTGCGGCGGTTCGAGCCGGAGGTGGACGCTCCCTACATGGCCGAGGCGGTGCGCCTCGCCGTCGCAGAGCTCGATGTCCCCCTGATCGGCTTCGCGGGCGGGCCCTTCACGCTCGCGACCTACCTGATCGAGGGTGGCCCGTCAAAGACGCACACGCGAACGCGCGCATTGATGTACGACGATTCGCCCTTGTGGCGGGAGCTGCTCGAGCTGCTCGCCGAGGTGGCGATCGCGACGCTGCGCGCCCAGGTGGCGGCCGGGGCACAGGCAGTGCAGCTGTTCGAGAGCTGGGCCGGCGTGCTCAGCCCCGAGAGCTATCGCACGTACGTGCTTCCCGCGGCGCGGCGCATCTTCGAGGGGACAGCCGACCTCGGCGTGCCGCGCATCCATTTCGGTGTCGGCAGCGGCGAGCTGCTATCGCTGTTCGCCACGGCTGGAGCGGACGTGGTCGGGGTCGACTGGCGGGTGCCGCTCGATGTCGCCAGGACCCGGCTGGGAGCGTCGGTGGCGGTCCAGGGCAACCTCGACCCGGCGGTCTGCCTGGCGCCCTGGCCGGTCGCGGCGGAGCAGGTGCTCGACGTGCTCCGCCGTGGCGGGGGTCGCGGACATGTCTTCAACCTCGGCCACGGCGTGCTACCGGCGACCTCGCCCGACACGCTCAAGCGGATCGTCGAGCTCGTCGGTGAGCAGGGTGTCCCCGGCGGAGGCGGGCTCGAGCCAGCGCCGCATCCAGCCAATGGTTGAGCTGACCGGCGTACTCGTGATGGCGTACGGAACGCCGGCGACGCTCGACGACGTGGCGGCGTACTACACGCACATTCGCCGCGGCAGGGCGCCGACGCCGGAACTGCTCGAGCAGCTGACGAACCGCTACCGGGCGATCGGGGGCAGCTCGCCGCTATTGGACATATCGCTCGGACAGGCCAGCGGTCTCCAGCAACTGCTCGGCGATGCCTTCCAGGTCCGGCTCGGTTGCAAGCACGCGCCGCCCTTCATCGAGGACGCCGTGGCCGACCTGGCTGGCGCCGGCGCGAGCCGCGCCGTCGGACTGGTGCTCGCTCCGCACTACTCGGCGCTCAGCGTCGGGGAGTACATCGACCGCGCGCGCACGGCTGCCGGCGATCGACTCGAGCTGGACTTCATCGAGCAGTGGCATCTCGCACCCGGGTATGTCTCGCTACTGGCGAGCCGGGTGCGCGACGGGCTCGGTGGCTTCCCGGCGGAGCGGAGGGACGAGGTCGAGGTCGTGTTCAGCGCCCACAGCCTGCCGACGCGCATCGTGGCGGCCGGCGATCCGTATCCGGCGCAGCTGCTCGAAACCGCCCAGGCCGTGGCGCTCGAAGCGGGACTCCCCCACTGCTCCACGGCCTGGCAGAGTGCGGGACGCACCGAGGAGCCGTGGCTGGGCCCCGACATCCTGACGGTCGTGGACAGCCTGGCCGCGCGGGGCGCTCGCGGCCTGCTGGTGTGTCCGGCGGGCTTCGTGTCAGACCACCTGGAGATCGTCTACGACCTGGACATCGAGTGCCGGGCGCGAGCCGACGCCGCGGGGCTTCCGTTTGCCCGCACGCAATCGCCGAACACCGATCCCGCCTTCCTGTGCACACTGGCCGACGTGGTCCTCGCCAAGGTGCGCAGCGTCAGCGCATGAGCGTCGGTCCGCGCGTGGCCGTCATCGGCGGCGGAATCACAGGCCTCGCCGGCGCGTACTTCCTGACCCGCGAGGCGAGCGGCAAGCGACCGGAAGTCATCCTGCTGGAGGCCGGGGAGCGCTTGGGTGGCAATCTCCGCACGGAGGTGATCGCGGGGATGCCGATCGACGTCGGCGCAGAAGCGCTGTTCGCCGGGCTCCCGTGGGCGATCGAGCTCTGCCGCGAGCTGGGGCTGGGCGACGAGCTGGTCGGCTCGCTCGAGGCGAACACCTGCGTGTGGACGCGTGGCCGGCTGCGCCCGCTCCCCGTAGGCATCCTCAGCGGGTTCCCCGACGGGATCGGGCCGGTCCTGCGCTCGGGCATCGTCTCGCCCGCTGGAGTTGCGCGGGCGGCGTTGGACCTCGTCCTGCCGGCGGCCCACGTCGACGGCGATCGTTCGGTGGGAGAGTTGATCCGGCGTCGCCTAGGCCGCGAAACCCTGCAACGACTCGTCGATCCTCTGCTCGGAACGATCTATGCCGGCGACAGCGACCAGCTGAGCCTGCGGGCCACCGCCCCCGTCCTGGACGCGATGAGTCGCAAGCGCGCGAGCCTGATTCGCTCGCTGCTCGCGGCCAAGCCGCCCACCCGAGAAGGCCCGATGTTCATGACGCTGACCGGCGGTCTGGAGCGTTTGGCGGCGCGCCTCTCAGAGGAGATAGCCGAAGTCGAGGTCCGTAGCAGCACTCGCGTCGAGAGCCTCACGCGCGTGGGCGAAGGCGGCTACCGAGTCGCGCTCGCCAGCGGGGAGCCGCTGAATGTCGATGGCGTGCTCGTCGCCGTGCCGGCAGACGGCGCTGCTGTGATGCTGCGCCCGCTCAGCCCGCAGGCAGCCGATGAGCTGGCGGGCATCGAGTACGCCTCGGTCATCATCGTCTCGCTCGTGTTCGGTGGATCGGCGCTGGCTTCGCCGCCGAGCGTGAGCGGCTTCCTCGTGCCGCACGTCGATGGCCGCCTGGTCGGCGCGTGCACCTTCTCCTCGCTCAAGTGGCCCCATCTGGCGGACGACACCCAGCTGCGGCTGCGCTGCGCGATCGGGCGCGGAAGCGAGACGGCAGCCTCGTCGATGGACGACGACACGCTCGTGGCGCTCGTCAGCGAGGAGCTGCGTGAAGCCCTCGGTCTGCGGGGCACTCCGACCGCCGCCCGCGTCACGCGGTGGCCGGCGGCCATGCCGCAGTACGCGCCTGGGCATCTCGACCGTGTCGGCCTGATCGAGGCGGAGCTGGCGAAGCTGGGTGGTGTCGAGCTCGCTGGGGCGGCGCTTCGAGGCATCGGTGTGGCGCAGTGCGTCAACGGCGCGCGCGGCGCGGCGGGGCGGTTGCTCGCGGAGCTGCGCGGCGGCGCACGGAGCGCGAGGAGGGGATGATCCTTTGGTCTCGAAGCTAGCGCGCTCGAGGATCGCCCGCCGATTCGACGGGCGGCGTTGCGCGCCTACCTGCCCTCGGCGTTGAGTCGCGCGCAGACTTCGCAGAGGCGACGGCCGCCGTCTCCGGCACACCAGTGCGGGCCCTCCGCGCGCTTGCCCTCCTCGCACGCGGTGTTGTTGTGGAACACCTGGGGTCTGCCCGGCTTGATCGAGTGAAACGGCAACGTATGCGGCATTGGATCTCCCCTTTGGTCGATGTCCGGATCCCCAGGCACCAGGCCAATCGGGCGATGCAGGACGAAGCGAACTCAGGACGACCAGTCCTGGTCCCGTGATGACTCCCTGAAGACGGGAGAGACTGTCCGCGGCAGCCCCGATGCGGCTTGATCGACGCCTGCTCGAAGCGCAGACAGTCGATGGGCTTGCGGCGCCCCTACATGGTGGATGCAAGTGCGGGTCGCCGCAATACCGCAGACGAGTGATCTTGTCAGACGGCCGCGACCTTCCGCTGGAGGGGCGCTGTCAGCCGCCGCCAACGAGTAGACGGTCGGCGAGCGCCATCGCCACCAGCTGCGCGCGCGTCCTCGCACCGGTCTTCGCCATCGCATTGCGGACGTGGGTGCGCACCGTGTCATTCGAGATCACAAGCAGCTCCGCGATCTCAGAGCTCGTGTTGCCGAGCGCCACGAGAGACAGAACCTCGCGCTCGCGTGGCGTCAGCTCGCCGAGCTGCACGGCCGGCGCGGCCTCAGACTCATGCTCCAACGGCCCGACCGCCATACCGACCAACACCGCTACCTGCCGCCCGCCGATTTCCCCGATTCGCGCGGCGTACTCGACGTGGACATGTGAGCTGTCCGCCGCGATCAGGTCCCGTTCGCCGTACCACATGTCCGTGGCCCATAGCTCGCGCCAGCCGGCCGCCACCGCCGTCCGCTCGTGCGGCGCCACGAACTGGTCCACCAGCATCCCGATCATTGCGTCGCGCGGCACGCCGACCAGCTCGCACCCCGTGGCGTTGACGTCGACAATGACGCGATCCTGGTCAACCAGCACAACGGGGTTCGCCGAAACCTCGAAGACGCTCCAGAAAAGCGGCTCCCATCCCGCATCACTCGACCCGGGCATAGAACTAGATTGGCACATTTGCTGCTATTGCGAAAGGCGTCCGACCGCGCACATCCGTTGACGCCGTTGGATAGGTGACGCAAACTGGGGCGTATGGAAGGACGTCACATCGTTGCCGGCAGCGCCGGCTTCAAGGACACGGAGGCGAACCTCTTCCAGTGGCGACTCGGTCCCGTCGTCCGGTACGCCCTTTCGCTGACCGGCAAGCCTCGTCCGAAGCTGTGCTGGCTCGGCACCGCGCACGGCGACAGCATGCTGGGACTACGCGGCTTCTATGGCGCAACCTCTGGCGAGAGCATCGATGCCAGCCACGTACAGCTCTTCGAGATGCCGAACGTCGATCCGGAACCCCATCTGCTGAACCAGGACATGATCTGGGTTCACGGTGGGTCGGTCGTCAACCTGCTCGCTGTTTGGCGCGCGCACGGGCTTGACCGGATCCTGACCGAGGCGTGGGAGCGCGGCATAGTGCTGGCTGGCATCAGTGCGGGCTCGATCTGCTGGCACGTCGGCGGCACGACGGACTCGTTCGGGCCGGAGCTGAGAGCGGTCACGAATGGCCTTGGCCTGCTGCCGTTCTCCAGCGCGGTCCACTACGACAGCGATCCAGGACGGCGGCCGCTATTCCAGGAGCTCATCCAGGACGAGACGCTGCCGTTCGGCTACGCGACCGACGACGGTGTTGCCATCCACTACGTGGGAACCGATGTCCACGCGGTCATCGCCGACACCGTGGACAAGGCGGCCTACAAGGTGTCGCGGTCTGAGGCTGGGGGAATCGTAGAGGAGCGGCTTACCCCCACGCTGCTCGAGGAGAGCTAGGTGTGGGAGGGCCGGACCAGCTGACACTTCCCTCGCCCAACCGGGCACGACGACCGCGCGCGGCGGACGGCTCACCGGTCGGCGATGCCCGGATGCATCGTCATCACGGGCAACCAGCGGAGAGGGCGGGATTCGAACCCGCGATGGAGATTTCGCCCCATACTCGCTTAGCAGGCGAGTGCCTTCAGCCTCTCGGCCACCTCTCCGGGGCTGGATCAGTGTAAAGCGCCGCCGCCTATGGCGATGGCGGCCAGGTGCCCGTGCGATCATCTCCTCCGCACTGGAGGGGTGGCAGAGCGGTTGAATGCGACGGTCTTGAAAACCGTTGGGCGGGCAACCCCCGTCCCCCGGGTTCGAATCCCGGCCCCTCCGCTGTCTGACCGGCCCCATCAGTAGCGCCCGCGCGCACACGTCCAGGCAGCGACGCGAGCCAACGTCTAGGCTGCCGCAGAGCCCATCCGAGGAGGAGCCATGAGTGACGAGACGGTCAAGTACCTGCTGTCCGAGCGGGAGATCCCGACCCATTGGATCAACCTGCTGCCAGACCTGCCGGGCGAGCCGCTGCCGCCGCTTCACCCTGGGACGCTGGAGCCGGCAGGCCCGGATGACCTGAGCCCGATCTTCCCGATGGGCCTGATCCTGCAGGAGGTCTCGCCTGAGCCGGAGATCGAGATCCCCGAGGAGGTCCGCGAGGCGTACAAGCTGTGGCGCCCGACGCCGCTGTACCGCGCGCGACGACTGGAGCGGGAGCTCGATACGCCGGCGCACATCTACTTCAAGTACGAGGGTGTCTCGCCGGCCGGCTCGCACAAGCCCAACACCGCCGTCCCGCAGGCATACGAAAACGCCAAAGCCGGCGTTCGCCGGCTCGCCACCGAGACCGGAGCCGGCCAGTGGGGTTCCGCGCTCGCGTTTGCGTGCTCGCTGTTCGGCCTGGAGTGCGAGGTCTTCATGGTCGGATCGAGCTACGACCAGAAGCCTTACCGTCGCTCGATGATCCAGACCTGGGGCGCCACCGTGCACCGCTCGCCGAGCACGCTCACCGAGGCCGGGCGTAACCAGCAGGCGCACCAGACCGGATCGCTCGGTATCGCGATCTCCGAGGCGGTCGAGGCTGCAGCCTCGCGCGAGGACACCAACTACTCGCTGGGCTCGGTGCTCAACCACGTCCTCCTACACCAGACGGTGATCGGCCAGGAGGCGATAGCGCAAATGGCGATGGCCGGCGAGGAGCCCGATGTGGTCATCGGCTGCGTTGGCGGCGGCTCGAACTTCGCCGGGCTCACCTTTCCGTTCGTGCGCCGCGTCCTGCGCGGGGAGGCCAAGACGCGATTCCTCGCCGCCGAGCCGGCTGCCTGCCCCACGCTCACTCGCGGGGCCTACCGTTACGACTTCGGCGACACCGCCGGACTGACGCCGCTGATGGCGATGTACACGCTCGGACACGATTTCGTGCCGCCGCCGATGCACGCCGGAGGGCTGCGCTACCACGGCGACGCTCCGATGCTCTGTGGCCTGGTCCGCGCCGGCGTCGTCGAGGCGCGCGCGTACCGCCAGAACGAGACCTTCGAGGCGGCCGTGCGGTTCGCACGCACCGAGGGGATCATTCCTGCGCCGGAACCGGCCCACGCGATCCGCGCGGTAGTGGCGGAGGCGGAGGCGGCGCGTGAAGCGGGCGAGGCCCGCGTGATCCTGTTCGGCCTGTCCGGACACGGCCACTTCGACCTGTCCGCCTACGACACCTACCTCGCCGGCGAGCTCGACGATCCGGAGTTCTCCGAGGAGGAGATGAACGACGCGCTGACGCGGCTGCCCAAGGCGCCCGCGATCGCGTAACCCAACAAGCCTCGCGCCGCGGGCAGTGTGGCATGCTGTGCGCGATGGTCAATGAACGGGGGAAGGCTGGGCATGGCCCGCGCCGCGTCGCGCGCTGCGCCGCGCTGACGGCGCTGTTTGTGGCGCTCACGCCGGCGGCCGCGCTGGCGGCGACGCGGTACGCGTCGGCGAGCGGCGGCGGCGACTGCAGCACGCCGGCGAACGCCTGCGACCTGACCACAGCGATCACGGGCGCGGGCAGTGGTGACGTGGTGATCGTCGAGCCCGGCACCTACTCGATCGTCAACAGCAGCATCTCTGCCCCCTCGGTCCCGCTCACCATCGAGGGCGCGCTGGGAGGATCGATGCCGACCATCGACTTCACGGGCACTGGAGAGTTGTATTCCGGCGGCGGGACGGACGTTTCGTACCTGGACCTCGACAGAACGGCCGGCAGCGGCGAGGTGATCAATGACGAGGGCGACATCGATCACGTGCTGATCACCGGAGACGCCAGCGGCGGCATGCTCTGCCAGTGCGACGACGGCACGCTCACCAACAGCGTGCTGGTCAACACCGGAGCGGATGGGGCCGCCGCGGGGATCAACTCCAACGGCGGCTCGGGAACCGAGCACTACTACAACGACACGTTCATCGCGACGCAGACAGGCGGCGCCGCGATCGACATCGATCTCTACTACACGCTAGCCACCCCGACCGACAGCCCCACCCAGACCTTCACCGCGCAGAACGTGATCGCCTACAACGCCGCCGGCGGCAACGACGTCGTGGTGTCCGCGGACAACGACAGCTCGGGCACCTCCACAGCCACGATCACGCTGACCGACTCCGCCTACCAGAACCCGCTCACGCAGCCAGAGACCAATGGCGTCGCCACGATCACCAACGGCGGCGGGCGCGTCACGGCGTCGCCGGCCTTCGTCGATCCGGCCGACGGCGACTACGCCGAGCTGTGGAGCTCGCCGACGATCGACGCGGGGCTGAACGACGCGACCGACGACGGCAGCCTCGACTTCGCCGGCCTGCCGCGCAGCGTCCTCGGCGACACCGACATCGGCGCCTACGAGTACCAGCCGCTGGGCACCGCGACGGCAACCCCGTCGGTCAGCTCGGCGGAGGTCGGGACGCC
This sequence comes from Solirubrobacteraceae bacterium, assembly GCA_049512455.1. Classification (GTDB taxonomy): domain Bacteria; phylum Actinomycetota; class Thermoleophilia; order Solirubrobacterales; family Solirubrobacteraceae; genus Palsa-513. The sequence continues at coordinate 11,736 of JBEKXB010000029.1, forward strand.
GGTGACGTTCACCGGGACGGGCTCGGACCCGAACCCGGGCGGTGGCCCGCTGACCTACAGCTGGCACTTCGACGATGGCGGGAGCGCGAGCGGAGCCTCCGTCAGCCACACCTTCACCACGCCCGGACCCCACACCGCCACGCTGACCGTCAGCGACGGCTCTCCGCACACAGCGACCGCCACGACCTCGGTGTCGATGACGGCGGCGCCGGTCACGCCGACGCTCACCGGCGTGTCACTGAGCGTCCACCAGCCGAAGCCCGCCAAGGGCAAGACCAAGGCCAAGCGCTTCAGCGGAGCCGTGTCCTACACGCTCAACGAAGGGGCGACCGTCAACGGGACGATCACGCTGCAGCTGAAGGGCAAGCGCGTCAACGGTCGCTGCGAAGCGATGCTCCTACGGTCTGCCGACGGCAAGAAGCTCGCCGCGTGCCCCAAGACCCGAACCGTGGAGCACTTCACACTCAACGGGAGCTCCGGGGCGAACACGGCCACCTTCCCCAGCAGCTCGATCCCCAGGAAGCTGCCCGCCGGCCACTACCGCATCACGCTCACCGCCGTCAACGGCAGCCTCAGCTCGCAGCCCGTCAGCGAGACCTTCACCGTCAAGTAGAGCGCAACTTCGTGAAGAGCTGCGCGGGCGGCCCAGACAGACCGCCCAAAGACAGGGCCTACTTGACGACGGTGTAACGAGTTTCGACGAGGCGCTGGGTTGACTTCGGGGGACGCATGTACTCGCGCGACTGGCGTGCGGGGAGCTCGGAAGGGACCGTCTCCCTGACGTGCTCGTAGGGGACGCGGGTGAGCAGATCGCTGATCAGGTTGAGGCGCGCGGTGCGCTTGTCGTCCGCCTCCACGACGCGCCAGGGGCACGGCTCGGTGTCGGTGTAGGCGAACATGTGGTCCTTCGCCTCGGCGTAGTCGACCCAGCGGGCCCGGGCCTGCATGTCGGTCGGGGAGAACTTCCAGCGCTTCAGCGGGTCGGACAGGCGCTTCTTGAAGCGGCGCTCCTGCTCCTCGTCGCTGACCGACAGCCAGTACTTGAGCAGAATGATCCCGTCGTTCTGAAGGGCCTGCTCGAAGGCCGGACAGAAGCGCAGGAACTCCTCGTACTCGGCCTGCGTGCAGAAGCCCATGACGTGCTCGACGCCGGCGCGGTTGTACCAGCTGCGATCGAACAGCACCATCTCGCCGGCGGCCGGGAGGTGGGGAACGTAGCGCTGGAAGTACCACTGGGTGCGCTCGCGCTCGCTCGGCGTCGGCAGGGCGACAACGCGGCAGGTGCGCGGGTTGAGGAAGGCCGTGATCCGCTTGATGATGCCGCCCTTGCCCGCCGTGTCGCGGCCCTCGAAGAGGACGACCAGGCGGCTGTTGGTGGCGACGATCCACTCCTGCATGTAGACGAGCTCTGTCTGCAGGTGCAGCAGCTCCTTCTCGTACTCCTTGGGGGTGAGCTCGACGGGAGGGTTGAGCTCGGCAGGCGCCATTCGAGGATGATCGGATGGCGGCCGGACGGCTTGAGCTTGATCGAGGTCGCCCGGGCTTTACACTTGGGCGAGCATTGCGCCCGTAGCTCAGCTGGATAGAGCGTCGGTCTACGGAACCGAAGGTCGGGGGTTCGAATCTCTCCGGGCGCGTCGAAAGAGCCAGCGGCATGCTCCGCGCGGCAGCGGTACGGTCGCCCGCCGTCGTGTGGCGCATCGCGCGTATGTCACGAGACGGTGCGCTGGCCCTGCGCTTGCGGCAGCACGGACATCCGACGATATTGTGCTGTCGTGAACGACGACAAGCTCCCAGTCGAGACCGAACCTCCGATGTCCGACGAGCTGCGGCAGCGCGGGATCGACGTCCTGCAGGGGCTCTTGGCCAGCGACAAGGTGGATCTGGACCGTTTTCAAAGAGCCCTCGACGGGCTGTTGGGGGCCCGCACCCATGCCGACTTCGCCTCCGTGGTTCGCAGCCTGCCGCCCCCGGTCGAATTCACTCCGGCGGCACGGCGGCGTCAAGAGCCGCTGGAGATCTCCACCTCGATGGGCGAGGTTCGCCTCGAGGGCCGCTGGCAGGTGGGCCGTCTCACCAAGATCCGCACGGGCATGGGCGCCGTGACCATTGATCTGACCAAAGCCGAGTTCGATGCCTGGGATGTCGAGATCGTCGTCCACATCAGCATGGGGTCGATCACCGTCATCGCTCCCCGGGGTCTCGACGTCCGACAGGTGGGGAGGAGCGCCGCTGTCAGTAGCACCCTCGAGGAGCCAATTCCGGGCTTCCCCGTGGTGCGGCTCAGCGCATCCTGTGACACGGGGACAATCCGCCTGATGCATCCGAGAGAAGAAAGGCAGCGCCGCTGGGGATGGCGTAGGCGACCCAGCCAAGCAGCATCGCGATCCTGAACCGACCGGCCGCGAGGTCGCCGTGGGGTGATCACCTCTGGAGGAACGCCGGCCCCGAACGAGCGCTGGCTGCGTCCGGCACGTGCTTCGATCCGTCCCTGTTAGAGCGGCGGGACTTGTGCGTCTACCTGGGGACCGTGGTAGAGGTGATCCTGGTGGTGGCAGCCGGCGTCAAAGAAGAAGTGCATGCTGTCGCTGCGGACTCCGTTGTAGCTGGCGAACATGGTTATGTGTCCGCGCGTCCCGATCGCGCACCCGGGATCCGTGCTCGAGGTGACCTTCAACGAGGTCTTGATGAGGTTCCCCGCGTAGCCCCACATCACCGCGTAGTGGGACTGATAGCTGATGTGCGGCCCGACCTTCACCCCGATCCTGCGGACAGGCTGGTCGCCAGCGTAAACGTCCTGGCAGATCTTGCCGGAGATCCAGCTCGTATCCAGGTTGACGTCCCCCCAGCCCCACGCGAACCCGCTCCCCCCTCCGGGGAACGACTGCGAAGCGTGGAATCCCCACGGCGGGATGCCGCTGCCCGGCGGGATGCCACTGCCCGCATAGTTCATATAGTGGGCGCAGTCCGGGGGCGGAGCTCCGTCCGCCGAAGCGCGCGTGGTAGTCGAGCCCACGGTCAGCGCAAAGCACACGATGGCAATCAAGCCCATCGGCCGGAGTATTCGGACGCGCGACACGCCATCTAGTGTACGGCGACCGCCGACGTGGGAGTCGCTGAAGGCGGCCCAATCGCGCTGGGCCGGCTCAGTCCTTCCTTGTCGTCTTCTTCTTCGTGGGCGCTCTGTGTTGGTTCCTACTTGACGGTGAATGTGATCGTTACGGCCGGTGAGCTGATGCCGCCGCTCACGGCGGTGAGGGTGAGGCGGTACTGACCGGTAGGCAGGTGCTTGGAGGCCCCGTTACTTGGGAAGGTCGCCATGTTGGCACCGGAGACGCCGCTCAGCGTGAAGCTCTCGAACGCCTTGCTTGTCGGACAAGCCGTCTTCTTCGCGGCCGATGCTTTGAGCAGCACGCTCTCGCACCTGCCTTTGATGCGTTTGCCCTTGAGCAGTTTCGTGATCGTGGCGTTGACGCTGGCTGAGCTGTTCAGCATGAAAGACAGCTTGGCGCCGAATGGCTTGGCCTTGGAATTCCCCTTCGCAGACTTCGGCTGCTGCAGCTTGAGCGAGGCGTCCGTGATCGCCGGCGAGGCGGCCGTTATCGGGGCAGCGACCACCGTCACGGAGGCGTTGGCCGTGGCCGAGTAGGGCGAGCCGTCGCTCACCGTCAGCGTCGCGGAGTGCGCTCCCGTCGTCGTGAAGGTGTGCGAGACGACAGCACCGGTCGCCGTGGTGCCATCATCGAAATGCCAGCTGTAGGAGGGTGTCCCCGCGCCGGGGTTGGCGTCCGTAGCCGCCCCGGTGAAGGTGATCGCATTGCCGAGGACCGTCGAGGTCACCGAAGGCGTCGCGGTCGCGGTCGGAGCCTGGTACTCGTAGGCACCGATGTCAGTGACCGAGCCGGTCAGACGAGGTGCGTCGTCTAGTGCGTTCAACCCCGTCAGGCCGACCGTCGTGCCGGCGCCGATTGTCGGCGAGTCCGCAGCCTCGTGGTAGTTGCTAGCCGACGCGAAGAGCGGTGTGGCGCTCAGGGAGTGGTCGGTGGTGGCCAGCGTGGCCGTCCCGCTGCTGAAGTCGAGCGCCTCGGAGTGCGGATAGGGGCGGAAGTCCGAGTAATGGGTGGTAATCATCGCCGAAGTGTTGCTGTCGGACTCTGCGTACAGATCTAGCTCGCCTCCCTGCGCGATCGTGTTGGTCGCGGTGACCGACGCTGGCTCACCGTTGTCGTCGGTCAGCGCCTCGATCCCGATCCCGTCGGCGCCGCTGGCGATCACCGTGTCACCCTCCAGTTCGGATTCGCCGGTGCCTGCGTTTTCGGCGCCGACCGCGACCCCGTTGAGCCCGGTGGCGAGGATCAAGCTGTCGCGCACGATCCCCGGCACCGTGGGCGAGCTGTCGCTGAAGTACATGCCGTCGTTGACCCCCGTAAGCACCGCGCGCTCGACGGTATCGCCCTGACTGATGGCAAGCGCTCCGCCGCCGTCTGTGCTGCCGTCAGTGCCGCTGGCCGGCTGTTCAACCTCGAGATCGCGGAGCACGTCGGGCTCGCTCGACGAACCGCCGAGCTCCATCGTTGGACAGTTGCAAGAGCCGGAGTAGGGCGCCGTCTGCACGATCGCCGGTAGCGGCTGGCCGGGCGTGCCCTGCAGCGTAATGCCCTCCCCGACCTGGATGATGCTGTCGGTGCCACTGGGGTTGAAGTCGTAGACCTGGCCCGGCTCGAACTGCACCGTGTCGCCGTTCGTGGCGACCGTCTCGATCGCGTAAACGAAGTTGCATGGCACCGCCTGCGTGCACAACCCGGACTTAGGCCCGCTCGGCGATACGTACAGCGTCGTGCCTGTCGCGTCCGCCCGAGCGACAAGCAGCGCAAGCGCCGCAGCGGCGGCAATCAACAACGCGGACGCTGCCAGTGTCCTGCGGCTGAGTAGTGCCCCCACGGCGCCCATCCGTGGACGATTATGGCAGAGCGCTCCGGCGGCGGTGCCGGCTTCGAAGCTCGCTCGACGCGGGTTGGCGGGCGAGCTGGGCGAAGGCGGGAGCGAGCACCCGCGGTGGTGCGGGGTTCGTAGCGCGGGCCGGTTAGCTCTTGGCGATGGTGAAGCTGAGGGTTGCCGGCGTCGCGGTCTCGCCCGCGGTGGTAGCGCCGATCGCGACCGTGTAGCTGCCGGGCCCGAGCTTCGTGCCGTTCTGGAGCAGGCCGTCGAACGTCACGCTGTCGGCGCCAGCCTGCCCGGCGAAGGTGAGCGTGCCGGCGGCCTTGGTCAGCGTGCACGAGCCGTGGTGCTTGCGGTTCTTCTTGGTTTGCGCGACGCAAGTGCCGTGAACGTTGCGCCCCGACACCCGCTCGGTGAAGGTCAGCGTGACGGTTGCCTGCTCGTTGAGCGTGAAGCCCAACGTCGTGCCGACCGGGAGCTTTGGCTTCTTGTGTTTGCGTGAGATCGTGGCTTGGGCGCTGCCGTCGGTCCACTTCGTGTGGGTCTGAGTGGGGTCTGTGATGGTCGGTTCTGGCGTGGTCAGCGCTGCCGGCGTGGTCTGCGCTGCGGGGCAGGGCGGCGGGTTGTAGTACTCGGCAGCGCCGATGTCGACGGTAGCGGCGAGGGTCGCACAGCCGACCGTTCCATTGTCTTCGCGTGGGTTGTCGAAGAAGTCGGTTGTCAGACCGTTCGGGACCAGTGCTGGCGAGCCCGCGTCGATCGTCGGGCTCGCGGCGGTTTCCTGCGCCCCGAGCGTGCCGCCGAGCTGCGGGTTCGCGCAGATGTTGCCCGCTCCGGCGTAGGGCGAGCTGCCGCCACAGAAATCAGAGTAGGCAGCGGTCAGCGAGCTACCGGTCCCCGTGAAGCCATCCGTCTCGGCGCCGCCGCTATCGCCGTAGAGGATCGAGTTCTCGAGCGTCAGCGTGTCGTAGGTATCGCCGTAGATGCCGGCGACTGCACCGCTCGCACTCGGCGTCACCGCGTTGCCGGTGACCGTCGAGTCCTCGAGCGTGAGGTTGTTGTGCGAAGGATCGGCGATCGGGGAGCAGCCGAGGTAGATGCCGGCGCCCTGCGCGTCGCCCGCGAGGTCCCCGCCGCTGTCGGCGATCGTGTTCGCCGCCACGGCGTCATCGGCGAGCGTGCTCGCGGTCGCAAGATGTGAGTTGCTCTCGACGACACAGGTATTGACGATGCTGAGCCCGGCACCCCAACTCCAGTTCGATCCTGTCGTGCCCGGCAGCGTGTTGTGCGTGAACCGGTCGCCTGTACTGTGGACGTCGACGCCGTCGTCCCATTCACCTGCCCCGCCGTAGTCCTTGAGCGTGCCGGACGCATTGACTACATCGGAGTCGAACACGTTCCCCCGCTGAGTGACCGGAACGGGATCTTCGTCCGCGCCATATAGCGACAAGCCGCCGCCGACACCATCGCTGGAGCTCGCGTCAAGTGTGTCGTCGGTGAAGGTGTTGTTGGTCAGCGATACCGGGTCGGTGGAGCACTCCAAGAACAGCCCGAGACCGGCTCCGGTGGCGAGGTTCCCGAACGTTTCGTTCGTGACGTCGAGCGTCTGGTTCGTGAACGTCGAGCTCGCGATCGTCAAGTTTCCGTTGGGCGTCGTGCACGGGTTGCCGTCCGCGTCCTCGGTGATGGCAACCGGCGGCGCGTTGCTGCTGCCGTTGTGTTGGAACGTGTCGTCATCCAGCGTGACGTCGCCTTCGTCCACCTGAACGCTCAGCGCAGAGCTCCCGCCACCGCTCGGCGCGACCGCGTTCTCAAACGTGAGGCCCTCGAGTGTCGTGGTGGCGGAGCCGCCCTGGATCTGCCCGGAGAGCAACGGGCCGCCTTGCTGAACGTTGTCGCCGTCGAACCCTGAGACCGTTCCCGACTCTCCCTCGATCGTGTAGGAGTAGTAGTCGGGGCTCGGGAGGGTGAACGCGCCGCTGCACATGCCGTCGATGATCAGCGTGTCATCGTTGCCGCCGTACAGGGCGTTGAGCGCGTTCTGGAGGTTGGTGGCGTCGGTCGAGTTGCCGGGCGCGCAGTCGACAGTCGTCTGCGTCGCGCTAGCCGCGGGTGCGCCGACGCACAGGGCCAGCAGCGCGAAGCCGACCGCGACCAGCGCGCTGCCGGCTCGCCGCTGCCACAGATCTCCCCACGTCGCCCCCATCGGCGCGCGATCCTATCACGCGGCCCTCGGTTCTAGCCGATGCCGGCCGCGTCGAGCACCGCGGTGGCGTGCTCCAAGGCGAGCCGCCCGGCCGCCTCGAGTACCGCGGGTCGGCGCTCCAGCTGGCTGACCTCGGGCCCGCCGCGCGCCAGGCGCAGCCCGTACACGAATGGCGGGCGCGGACCGGAACCGGTGGTCGTGGCCGCGATCGCACTCACGACCGTCTCATAGTCGGACGTTCGGCGACGGTGCAGCTCGACGAGCGCGGGGTTGAGCATGCGCAGCCGGCGCTCGATGATCCGGTTGGCAAGCGGCGGAGGCGCGATGCGCGACGTCGACTTCGCCGGCCAGGTCGTGAGGGTGCGGGCGAGTAACGCTGGTGGCCGCCTAACGAGCGCGAAGTCGGGCAAGGTACGGTCGGTGCTGCTCGCGCCGCCGGTTGCGCAGGCGCTCGCGCGGCTCGGCGAGCGGTCGATCGCGATCGACGACGACGACCTCGTGTTCCTCGGCGACGCCGGCGGCTTCCTCGACGGCTCGGCGCTGCGACGCCGCTACAACCAGGCGCTCGAGCGGGCCGGCCTGCGGCACTTGCGGTTCCACGACCTGCGCCACACGTTCGGCACGCGGATGATCTCCCACGCCGACATCCGCCGCGTGCAGGAGTGGATGGGCCGCGCCGACGTACAGACGACGATGAAGTACCTGCACTATGCGCCGCGTGGGGATGAAGCGGCGCTCGTGGCGGAGGCCTTCGGAACCGAGCTGGTTGCACCTAATGCAGACGGCGTGGCGAGTTGAGCCGCCCGAGCGGAAGCCGTCCCGATCGTGCGGGCAGCGACGGTGTCCGTGTGTGGGCCCGATCTCATCGGCGGCCGGTGTGCGGTCCGGCGAGCAGCTTACGATCGCAGGGATGGAGGTCGTGGCGATGCCCCTGACACCCGAGCAGGAGCTGGAGCGCGTAACCGATCGCAAGCGCCGCTACCAGCTTGGGCAGTTCTTTACTCCCGAGCCGATCGCCCGGTTCATGGCTGATGCCGTCAACGCCGCCAGTCCGGACACGGTGCTCGACCCCGGCGTGGGCGGCGGCGTCTTGTTGCGCTCGGTCGGTTCGCGCCCACAGCGGTACGGCTGCGACATCGACCCTGTCGCCGTGGAACTGGCCGCGGCGTCGCTTGGCGAGCAAGGCGGAGCGACCGAGATCGCGCTGGGCGACTTCCTAGACGTGGATGGCTGGCCGCTGTCAGTCAACCAATTCGACGCCGTGATCGCGAATCCGCCGTACATTCGCCACCACAACCTCTCGCCCGAACACAAGCTCCTCGCTCGCCGCTACGCCGACCTCTATCACGTCGAGGTCAGCAGCCTCTCCGGCAGCTACGCGTACTTCTTCCTCGAGGCGATCCATCGACTGCGCGATGGCGGCCGGCTCGTGTTCATCACACCGACCGAGTTCCTCGACGTTCGCTACGGAGAGGCAATCAAGGCGGTGCTGCTCGCCACCTGCGAAATCGAGGAGATCGTCGTGCTCGAGATGGATGAGCTCGCCTTCGACGGCGTCCTGACGACCTCAGCTGTCACTGTGGCAACCAAGTCGACGCACCCTTCGCGTCGTATCCGCCTCCGTGAGGCGACGTTCGATGGTCAGCGACTGACCCTCACTCGGTGGACCGACATCGAGCGCGAAGCGGCACGGCCCGATCTCCCCTGGACCCCCCTACTGCCATCGCGCGCCGAACGGATTGCGCGGCTCCTCGTTGGGCGCACGGCCGTGCTCGGCGACAGCGCACGGGTGCGTCGCGGAATCGCGACCGGAGACAACAGCTTCTTCTGCCTCACACAGTCCGATGTCGAACGCTGGCAGCTCCCCGACGAGGTGCTCGTCCCCGTGGTCGTAGGTGCCAAGGATCTGCCCGGTCATCGGCAGGCACTGACTCGGGAGCACTGGGCTAAGCGACTAGCTTCCGGCGCGCGCGGCTGGCTGTTCTGGTGCCACCAGCCGCTCGATGAGATCGAGAGCCTGGCCACACGCGCCTACATCGAGCATGGAGAAGCTCGAGGACTCCCCGAGCGCTTCAACTGCCGCACCCGCAAGCCATGGTACGGAGTTGAGCGAGTGCCGCCTCCGGACTTCTTCGTCACGTACATGTCGCGTGAACGCGCGCGCTTCGTGCGCAACGAGGCGGGCGCGCGCTGCATGACATCGTTGCTAAACATCTGGGCGAAGCCAGAGGTGGACAGCGACGCATTGGCAGCCGTGCTCGCGGACGGAGCCAACGCTCAGATTCTCCGCGAGTTCGGTCGGACTTACGGCGGTGGCCTCGGCAAGATCGAGCCACGCGACCTGCTCAGGCTCCCGGTGCGTCCCGTAGCTCTGCGCGCCGAAGCAGCCTGAGCGTTTACCGCGGCTGGTAGTCGGCGCGCACGAATTCGTCGAGCGCCTTGGGATCGTGGTCGAAGAACAGCAACACGCTCCGCTCCTGGGCATCCTTGAGATTCTTCACCGAGAAGACGCCGGCCAGGTAGCCGCCGACAAGGGTGTCCTGACCGAAGGCCGTCCGCCATGTGCCCTCCTTGCCGACCACCTCGCGGATCAGCCGCTTCGTTGAGTTGGTCGACGAGTTGGACACCTTGCACTCGAGAGCGAACAGGCGCCCGGCGGTCGTCCTGATCGGAATGTCGCACTTCGTGCCCGCACAGAGGAACTCACTCGTGAACTCTCCTGGCTGCAACGCGAGGTCGAGGTTGCGCGCCTCGATCCCTTGCGCCACGTCGTATCCCGTGCGCGATGCCAGACGGGCGCGGACTGCGGCAGGCTCTACAAAGGTGAGACCCAGACCTACGAGGCGCGCCCTCACCTGCTGTTCCTGATCCTGCGCCGGGCCTACCCGCAGCTCGGTCTCATGGCGCCGCAGCGCCATCTGCATAGCGGTTGAGTGCACGGCATCGGCAGCCTCCGTCGTGGTCGGGTGCCCGATGTGCCCAGGTCTCATCCATGGCACGCGCAGCGTGTCGAGCATCGCGACGATCGGCCGTGTCGGGCCAAGCGTCTTCGCGATGACTTTGTAGTTGTCCTCACTCAGATAGGGCGCGGCCAGCGCTCGCGCCGCCGCGCGCAGATTTCTGTTCTCGCGCCGCGCCAGAAAGTCCTCATCGGTTGCGAGATGACGGAGATCGTCTGAGCACCGAAACAGCTCCCACACCTCGCCCACGGCGGCCTCATACAGCTCGCGGTACCGAGACCCGAGCACCTGATCCCACCGGCCGACGAAGACGGCGATCTCGCGCTCGCGCCGGTCTGCGAGCTCCGCATCGGTCCAAAACGGGTACGACACACGCAGACCGTATCGGGAGCGCAGCCGACGCGCATGCTGCCGGCGTGAGCACTCAGCCGACTCCTCGTGAGTCCTGCGAGCTGCTGCCTTGTGATATCGGCGTTGCGCTTGACCAATGAGGATCACCTGCGTGGACTTGCCGGACAACGCCGGGTCCTGCTAGCGTGCGTGTTGTTGGATGGAGGATCCGGGTGTGTCTGCGCACTAGCACGAACCGACGCCGCCACGATGCATTCGGAGAAGCTGCGTTACATCGACGGCTTCGCTACCTTGTTGCCGGTGCGCTGGTCGCGCTCCTACTCGCCGGGTGCGGAACTACGTCACGATCACATTCGATCACATCGGCCGCTCCCGGCCACTCTACGACGCCTCCCAACGGCCTCGTCGTGTGTGTCCCAGGCTTCAACTCCGCCGGCAACGATGACATGACGCTCGAGCTCCTAACTGACGGCTCGACGGGTGCAGCGAGGATGCCGCTGCTCACGGTCGGAACAGATTGTCCGTCCTACGGAGATGACGACAGCGTCTACCTGTACTCACCGAATCTGACTGAGGTTGCGGGCACAAGCTCCGAGTCCGACGGATCGAACGTAGCGGGCTACTTCGTTGGCCCAGGTGGCGCGTTTGTAAACCTTTCCGGACACAGCAGCAAGGTCTTCACCGACATGGTTGTAGATGACCAAACGCCGATATTCGATCCAGTGACCGGCGACCTTTGGTGGAGTCGCGGGAACGAGATGTGGTCAGCGCCGCTTCACGGCGGTTCAGCACGGCCGGAGGGCCCCGGCATGGTCGCGGGCTTCACCCCTCAGGGAGCCCCGCTCCGCGTCCCTTTGGTCAGCTCACCGGACGGATCAATATCGGCGACGTATGCCGACAACACGTGGGGCACGCTTGTTCCGACGCCAGTCGACATAACGCTTGGTCCCACGACGGCCTCCACCACCAAGTGCACCGAATCAACTTTGGGAGCCAGCGCGTGTCCCAACGTCGCCACGCTCGAGCCAGCGAACTGCTTCGATTTCGACGGCTTCGTGTCAGACAAGTCGTTCGTGTGCTTTGACGGCGAGCACTACGACCTGGAGACGTTCACGCTCGACGGCACGACGGCGACCGTGACTGGCTCGCTGCAGCTGACGCCCAACACCAGCCTCTCTATCGAAGGCGGCCTCGTCGACCCGAGCGGGAAGAGGCTCTGGTTCACCGACCGCGGGGGAGCACTCTACGTAATCCCGACGACCTCCCCGACCGCCGAGCCAACGCCCACGAGCGTGTCAGTCGGCCAGCAAACGATGGGTGGATCAGCATTTGCGGCGGGCGGATTCGTCGTCGGCTGGTGCTGGAACGGCAAGATGCAGCCCGCCGCCTACCCACTCTGGTCCAGCTGAGCCCACAGACAACCGCGGAACCGAAGGTCGCGGGTTCGAGTCTCTCCCGGCGCACTAGAAGACCCAAGCGGATGCTGGTCTTCTGCTTCTCCGGTCGGGACGGCATTGCAAAGGACGGCAGATCGCTGCCAAACGATCTGGCGGATATTGAGGCTGGCCGCACCAAAGTGGTCTCGGCCGCCGAAGTGGCCCGGACGCTCGAACAGTGAGCGATCCCGAGCGCTACACCGTGTGATCCACAATGCTCGACGCCGCGGACGGAGTGACGATGCCGGCCGCGTCGAGCACCGCGGTGGCGTGCTCCAAGGCGAGCCGCCCGGCCGCCTCGAGTACCGCGGGTCGGCGCTCCAGCTGGCTGACCTCGGGTCCGCCGCGCGGCAGGCGCAGCCCGTACACGAATGGCGGGCGCGGACCAGGACCGGTGGTCGTGGCCGCGATCGCGCTCACGACCGTCTCATAGTCGGACGTGCGGCGACGGTGCAGCTCGACGAGCACGGGGTTGAGCATGCGCAGCCGGCGCTCGATGATCCGGTTGGCAAGCGGCGGCGGTGCGGTGCGCGACACCCCGAGCGGTCGGGTCATCAGCACAAGCGCGTGGGTCGCGCCGAGCTGCAGCGCCATCTGATGCGGGATCGGTTCGGCGAGCCCGCCGTCGAGCCACCGCCGTCCGCGAAACTCGACCGGCGCACCGCCGATCCAGGGCATGCGGCTCGACGCCAGCAAGGCAAGCCGTAGGTCCTCCTCCGAATGCAGGTCGGCGAGGTCGTCGGCGCGCGCGGTGTCGATATCAACCGCGACGGCGTGCAGGGGGATGGCGCTCGCCACGGCCCGCGAATGGCGCGCGGCGTCGAGCCGGCCGTCGGAATGATCGAGGATGAACGCGACGTCGATCGCGGCGCGGCCGATGAGCATGCGGTATGGGTTGATGAAACGGCGCGTGGCAAACGCACCGTGATAGGCCACCAGGCAGCCCTCGACGACGCCGGCCAGGAACGCCGCCCCGTTGAGCGCCCCGGCGGACGTGCCAACGACGAGATCAAAGCAGCCGAGAAGCCGCCGGCGCTCCAGCGCGCTCGCCATGCCCGCGGACACGACCCCGCGCATCCCGCCCCCCTCCAGCACGAGCGCGAGTCGTTCACCGTCCGCGCGCCCTGCGGGCCGCGTGCCAAGCGTTGCACGCTCACGCAGGAGCGCCAGCACGGGGTGCTGCTCGGACACCGATCAGACGATACCCGCGTTCAACGCCCGGGAGTGCGCCGCGGCCACACCTCACCCACATGCGTCGCCGCTTGTAAAAAATCTCAAGCCGGTGGTCGATAGGAGCCGTGGACTGTGTACGTAACTCGCTCCAAGCTGTTGGCCCCGCTGGCGGCGCTCGTCCTGACGGTCGGCACGCTCATCGGCCTCTGGACGCTCGTAGCGCGTGCTACCGCGAGTCGCGAGGCGCAGCTGCGGATCAGTTCGCTGACGCTTTCGCTCGACAACCTTGCGATCGCCCCGTTCGGCGCCGATCCGGCCACCGGCGGTTCTGCGGCGGCAAATCTGGCCAAGATTCGAGCCGACGAGGCGTCGATCGGGCAGGGCTTGACGGCCAGAGACCAGCCGGGCGAGCCAGCATCCATGCTGGCGGCGGGCAGCGCCGACTTGCACGCGATCGAGCCGGTCGTGAAGGCCATCTACGGCCTGGCCGTGCACGGAGGGCTGGCCGCCGCCGGCGCGCGAGTTCCCAAGCTCAACGGGCTCCTGGTCGTTCGCTCCGCTGCCCTTTCGGGCGTGCTCGGCAAGATCGCCCGCACCGACGCCGCCCATTCCGCAGACTCACGAGCCCAGATGAAGCTCGGCGTGGCGGGAGCGATGCTGCTCATGCTGCTGGCGTTTGAGTTCTTCTTCTTCCGCTCGGCCGCTGACCGGGCTGCCGTCGAGCGCATGGGGAACGAGGCGAGACGTGCGGCGGAAGCAAACGCAGCCGCGCGCGATGCGGCGGTCGAAGCATCGCAAGCCAAGTCGATGTTCATCGCGGCCGTTAGCCACGAGCTGCGCACGCCGCTAACCGGCGTGCTCGGCATGACCGAACTGGCGCTGGACGGCGAGCTTGATCCCCAACAGCACCAGTACATCCACATGGCACACTCCGCAGCGGAGGGGCTGCTGTTGGTGATCAACGACATCCTCGATTACTCGAAGATCGAAGCCGGCAAGATCGAGCTCGAGGCGGCCAGCTTCTCGCCGCGGGAGACGATCGGCGAAGCATGCGCGATGTTGGCGCTAGAGGCACGTGCCAAGGGTGTCGAGCTTGCCGTGAGGATCGACCGTGGCGTGCCGACTCGTCTGTGCGGGGACGCGGCGCGGCTGCGCCAGGTCATCGTCAACCTGGTGTCCAACGCGGTCAAGTTCACCGACTCCGGCAGTATCAACGTTGCGGCCACGGGTGCTGGGCGAGACGGCCACGCGCGCTTGCACGTGGAGGTCAGGGACAGCGGGATCGGGATTGACGCGCAGACGCTCGCCCAGCTGTTTCAGCCGTTCGTGCAGGGCGACAGCTCGACGGCGCGCAAGTACGGTGGCACCGGTCTTGGCCTGACGATCTCAGCGCGGCTGATCGAAGCCATGGGCGGCACGATTCGCGCCTCCAGCGAATGCGGCGAGGGCAGCACGTTCTGGTTCGAGGTGACCCTACCGATGGCCGACGCGAGTGAGCCGGCGGAGCTGCTGGTGGCTGATCATCGGCTGCGCTGCGCACCGGCACCGCCAGGCGATTCGCTCGGTGTAGTCCTCGTGGCCGAGGACAATCCGGTCAACCAGATCATCGCCGCCCGCATGCTCGAGAAGCTCGGCTACGGCCTAGAGCTTGTCGCCGACGGCAATCAGGCCCTCGAGGCCATCGCGAAGACCGACTACGCAGCTGTGCTGATGGACTGCCAGATGCCGGCGATGGACGGCTACGAGGCAACGCGCGAGATTCGCCGTCGCGAGCACGGGGCCGCTCACCTGCCGATCGTCGCGATGACGGCCAATGCGATGTCCGGCGATCGCGCGAAGTGCCTTGCTGCCGGAATGGACGACTACATCAGCAAGCCGATGCGAGCCGCGCTGCTGGGGGACATTCTCAGCCGCTGCCTCCGCAACAGCCACCCGCACGACCTCGCCGGGACGAAACGGTGAAGCGCACTCGTCGGGAAGCGTCCGCCTGCGCCGACCGACCACACCTCAAACATTCGTTGACACCACAAACGGTGGCGAAAGAACGGGACGCGCGCCCGCTTGACAATTCCCTTACGCGTGCTACACCGTTGTATATGCAGTCGGACGTACGCGCCGACAGCTGGCGCGAAATGTTCTGGCGCGTGTTCGGGGCGTCGCTGACGCCGATGCTGTTGCTAGACCGCGATCGGCGGATTGTCGCAGTCAACGACGCGATGATCGCGAACCTGGGCTATCCCCGTCAACGGATGCTCGACCGCAGACTCGACATCTTCTACGACGCCGTAGAGTGGGAGTATCTCGAGGCGTGGTGGCGCGCCTTCCAGCGCCGCCCCGAGTTCAACGGCGAGCGCAAGATGGTGCGCGCAGACGGCGACCGCGTGGACATGGAGTACGCGGCGCACTGGGCGGAGATTGACGGCCGCCGCCTCGCCCTGTTTGTGGCTGTCCACGTCAGCAGCCAACCGCGGCGGCACGCCACGACCCAGTTGCCGACCGGCGAACCGCTGTCGCGGCGCGAGCTCGAGGTGCTCGGCTGGGTGGCATTGGGGCGGCGCGCACATGAGATCGCTGACGAGCTCGGCATCGGATCGAGAACGGTTGAGTCCCACGTCCGCAACGCGATGCGGAAGGTCGGCGCGCGGTCCCAGGCACAACTCGTCGCCATCGCGTGTGCCCGCGGCTTGGTGGACCTGTCAACCGTCAGCTGACGGTCGACAGCGGTGGCGGTCGTCGGCGACGCCGGGCCACGCCAAGTCCGCGAATCACCATAAACACGCGCGGAGCGCTACGAACATCCGTTCGGCCAGTCTCCGTAAATTACGTTACACCGCCTTCACGGCTGTCATCGATCATATGTCTATGAATCTAGGACAGTTCTATGAAGCACGTCCGGTCGCGACGCTGTGTATCGGGATCACGGGCGAGGAGCGTGGACGGATCGTGATGGCGAGCGCGGCTCTAGCCCGGATCGTGCGTGAGGGGCTGGTGGTGTGACGGTTGTCGGGTTTGGTTGTGCGGATTGTCAGTGATCGCGGTTTGGGGGGTTGGGGTGATCGGGTGCGCTCTTGGTGTCGGCGGTC
>JBEKXB010000030.1:0-27600 GCA_049512455.1 Solirubrobacteraceae bacterium
GCTCACCGCAAACGCCGGCACGTCGAAGCTCTGCTGCCAGAACGTGACATTCAAAGAGCCCACGAAGAAGAAGACCGCGAGGACATGATGGCGCGGACGGTTGGGCTTCATCGAGGCGGACGGCGGGCTCTGCTCGCGACCGTCGCGCTCGCGCTCGCCGCCGCGGCGGCGGTCATATTCGCCCTGCCGGCGCGCTCCAGCGCCCAGACGGCTCCCTACACGTGCATCCCGCCGAGCGGCGGCTTTCAGCAGTGCAGCTACCCACTGTCGACAACGGTCGGGCCCTGTCCAGCGCCGAACTCAAGCGAGTCGGGCTCGACCGACCTGGACATCGCGCTGCCGTCGCAGACGATCCTCACCGGCAACCAGGCGCCGACCACCGACGCGCCGGCGACGGTCGCGTGCGGTGGTGGCGTCGACGAGACGGTGGCGGTCATCGTGAACGCCCCGCCGACCCCCGGCGAGTCGGTGCCGACCGGCCAGATCATCGTCCGGATCACCTGGTCAGCCAACAACCCCGCCGGCGGCGCAGACCCGGGCGGCGAAAGCCCCAGCGTGAAGTTCAACATCACGTTCTACGTACCCGAGTGCTACGCGACTCTGGCCGCCGCGCAGGGGATCGGGAAGCCGAGCGCCAAGGTGCCGCTGCACGCCGTGATGTTCAAGAGCGACCCAGAGCATGCGACCACCTACGCGGGCGCGCCGCGGCTCATGTACGCCATCCTGGCCAGCAACACGAGTAACCAGTGCTTGGCGGGTGAAGTCTCGATCCGCGACGTGCTCCCGAAGAGCTTCGACTGCACTCGCACCGTCGTCGCGCTCGCGACGCTGGGCCCGCCAATCAGCATCATCGCAATGGGAAAGCCACTGAAGCCCTGCCGCGGGAGGCACCAGACGATCACGGTTCACCCTGGCAACCTGCCACCCGGTGACGCCGTCATCATCGACGCGATCGGGTCTTTCGCAACCGCCGGCAACACCGTGAACGTCGCCACCGCCAGCGCGGACAACGCGCCTTCGGTCACAACCGATGGCGTGCACGTCCACGTGCTGTCGAGCGAGACGCAGTACCTGCAGGCGCTCGGCAGCTTCCTCCACACGGCCGCCCAGCTGCGCGGTTAGGTCGGCGCTGTGCCGGCCCCGGCAGCGAGCGCCTGCTTCCAGCTGTAGACGAACTTTGGCGTGCGCCCGACGACCGACGTGAAGGTCGCCGTGAAGTTGCCCTCCGTCGCGCCGGCCGAGCTCGGCTGCTCCGCGCCGGCGCCCATCACCAGCACCGCGCGACGGCTTGACACCACCGAGGCCGGTGAACCCCAAGACCGGCCGATAAACCGAGTGTGCGTCGGATAGCGGCCGAGGACGTTGTCGCGGTGACCCCAGCAGCCATTGCCGTGCGGTCTGGTGCAGTCGCCGTTGTCGCCCCCGTAGCCGTCGCCGTACATCCACCCGTAGTCGGCATCGAGCGCGCTGATGCCGACGGCCGCGATCGCCGAGTCGGGCTCCCCTGAGCCGTTGCAGAGATAGGTGCCGCCGCCGGTCGAGTGGCAGCGGTAGGCGAAGTACGTGCCGTTCGCGACCTTGAATCCCCGCGGCAACGCGGGATCCGCAATGGAGCCGCCGCCCTCGACGCTGGCCTGCGCGACGCGGTCGAGGGACGCCACGATGCCCGCGAACGGGGGCAGTCCGCGCCCGACGCGCTCGAGATCGATTACGACCAGCAGCTGCTCGTCGGCGCTGAGCGAGTCGAAGTCGCTTGGCAGGTACATCGGCCCGACGCCCTCCTCGGCGCGCGCGTTGTCGATCGCCTCGACCTCCTCCTGCTCGCACGTCCCGGTGAACTGCGGCGCGCCGGACGAGCCGTAGCACGGCGGCCCGAGGCTGCAGGTACCCGACTCCGTGCAGTTGTCGTAGTTGGGGTTCGGCGCCACGTTCGCCGGCGGGTTGCTCGGCGGCAGAATCCCGGTCCTCTCGATTCGCACGCCGGAAGCGAACTGCGGTGCCGCCAGCGCCAACATGGCGATCACGATGAGAACCGGCGTGGCGAGCCGCGGCCGCAGCCCCGGTTGACATGCGCGCCAGACGTGACGTGTCTCCATTTCGCGAGCCTCGTGGCAAGGCTACCAGCGTGAACCGCGCAACTATCGTGAGGCGTCGTCGTTGTGTGGATGTGCGATCTCCCAGAGCGGCGACACTGCTGTGTGGCGTAGCGGGGGTTGTGGCGCTGCTGGGGCTGTGTGCGGCGCAGGCGAGCGCGGCCGGCGCTCCGTCGCTGGTGCTTGGGCAGCCGTTCACGTTCACCGGTGAGCCAGTCGGCTCGTCTGCGTCGGTCGTGGCGTCGGCGCTGGAGCGCGACGGCACGGCGTGGGTCCTCACCGTCAACGGACCGGCCATCATGATCTCGGCACGGGCCGCCGACGGCACCTTCACGGCGCCGGCGTCCGTCAGCGCCAACTTCGCGGCTCCACCGGTGCTCGCCGTCTCGGACGGCACCGCCACCGTCGCATGGCTCACCGTCCGCCTCACCACGCTGCAGTACCAGCGGGTCACCGTCCATGTTCGGCGGTGCACGTTGAGCGGGTGCGCACCGGGGCAGGCGGTCTACAGCTGGGACCAGACCGGCAGCCCGATCTATCTCGGTGGAGGGCCGATCAACCCCCAGCTGGCCATCGCCGGCGCCGGCGGGCGAGCCGTCGTCGTGTTCCAACGCTTCGGCGTGCCAGATCCGCAGATGATGTGGGCGCAGAGCGAAGGCTCACGCTTTGGCGCCGCCCAGTCGTTCGGTGTGCAGGGCAACGCCGACCCGGCGATCGTCAGTGAGCCGAACGGGCGGATCTTCGCGGCATGGTTCAGCGACGGAGGCTTCGAGAACGACGTCGACGGCGAGTGTCCGCACGCGGCACCGATCGACTGGTCGCAATGGTCGCCCGCTCACGGCTTCTCGCCGGTTCACTCGACAGCGGCGGGCAGCGGCGGCTACTGCGCGAGCCTGAACGTGGTGGCAACAGGCGACGGCGCCACGCTGGCCTGGCGGCAGGGAAACCACTACTTCGGTGTGATCAACGGGCCGACAAACGAGAAGGTATGGGTGAGCAGGCAGCACGGTGGGGCGTTCTCCAAGCCGCGTGCGGTGCTCTCGGGCGCGTTCACGATCTCGCTGGCCGCCGCGAGCGACGTCGTCGCCGTCGGCGCCGCGACCGGCACCAACGGCCCCGGGCCAACGCCGGGCTGGCTCCCCGCCGTGCAGGTCACGAGCAGCGTGTCCGGTGCGCCGTTCAGCAAGCCGGTCCTGCTCGACGGGATGGCCAATCCGCCGAACGTGTCGGTCGACAGCGCCGGCGACGTGCTCGCGACATGGTTCAGCGACCCAGGCGACACCCCGTTGGCAGGTAGCGAGGAGCTCGCGGTAGCGCCACCCAACGGCTCGTTCAGCGCGCCGATCGCGCTCGACATCGGGCTGGCCGGCGCCTATTCGTGGTCGTCCGCGCTGATCGACACCGTCGGCCAGCAGTCCTTCATCACGCTCGCAGGGCCGGCCACGCCCACCTCCACGAGCGCGTCGATCTCCGGGGTGTTCGCCACGCCCTAGCAGGGGCCAGACGCGCTCACGTCGTGAAGAGCCGCGGCTGCGCGGTGCGCAGACCGCCCAGAAAAACTTGCATCGAGCGATAAAATGCCGCTGTGGTCGCGCTGCGAGGAGATCTGCCTCCTCGCTCTCCCTCGCGAGAGGAGGTAGAGCGACTGTGCCTGCTCAATCTGCTCGGGCGTGCCGACGAGCGGGTCTTCTTCAAGGACCGGGAGAGCCGGTTTCTGCTTGTCAGCGATGCCTGGCTGAGGGCCGAAGGGCGGGGTCGATCGCTGAGCGAGGTGATCGGCAAGACCGACTTCGACATCTTCAGCGCGCCCCACGCCGGGGCCGCGCTCCAGGACGAACGGCAGGTGCTCGAGACCGGAGAGCCGCTGCTCGACAAGGTTCAGCGGGAGACGTTCGGCGATCGCCCCGATGCGTGGGTGTCGACGACCACACTGCCGCTGCGCGATGAGCAGCAGAACATCATCGGCACCTGGGGGATCACGCGCGATGTCACGACGCACGTAGAAACGGCGCAGGCGCTGGATGCGACCCGTGCGAGCGAGCTCCAGCACCGCATGCTGTTCGAGCACAACCCGGAGCCGATGATGGCCTACTACCGCTCGACGCTGCAGATCATCGCGGTCAGCAAGGCGGCCATCGCCAACTACGGCTACTCGCGCGAGGAGTTCCTCACGATGAGGATCCACGATCTCACGCCGCCCGAGGACCTCGAGGCGCTGGAGCGCTACACGCAATACAGCAGATCGCTGTCCGAGCCACCGAGGGTTGCGGCCAACCCCTGGCGCCACATGTACAAGGACGGCACGATCATCGACGTCGAGATCACATCCGACTTCGTCGTCCTGGACGGCCACGAGTGCCGGATCGCGCTATGCCGAAACGTGACGGAACGCAATCGCGCGGCCGCGGCCCTGGCGGCCGCGTATGACGAGGCACTCGAGGTGTCGAACATGAAGTCGGCGTTCCTGGCAAATATGGGCCACGAGATCCGGACGCCGATGAACGGCGTGATCGGCATGACCGAGCTGATGCTGGGGACCGAGCTGACCGCCGAGCAGCGCGAATACGCCGAGCAGGTCGCCCATTCGAGCAAGCAGATGATGAGCATCCTCACCGACCTGCTCGATGTGTCGACGATCAAAGCGCGACAGTTGGAACTGGACGTGTCCGACTTCGCCGTGCGCGAGACGGTCGAACAGGCGTGCGCTGTGGCGAGCTTGGAGGCACAGGCGAAAGGCCTCACCCTGGAAGTGGAAATCGCCGACGACGTGCCCCAACGTGCCAGCGGAGACGGCCGGCGGCTGCGCCAGGTGCTGGTGAATCTGGTTTCCAACGCTGTCAAGTTCACCAGTGAGGGAACAATCGGCGTCCGCGCCGCCGGGACGACGGATGCGCCGGGCAACACGCGGATTCGGATCGAGGTCGCCGACACGGGCATCGGGATCGACCCGTTCAAGCTGGAGCGCATGTTCGAGCCGTTTACGCAAGGCGATGCCTCGATGAAGCGCCGCTACGGCGGCACCGGCCTGGGCCTCGCGATCGCGCGCGAGCTGGTCGAGGCGATGGGCGGAACGATCGGCGCTGACAGCGAGCCGGGGCAAGGGAGCACGTTCTGGTTCGAGCTGGACCTGGGCGCCTCGATCAAGGGCGACGGGGCGCCGCGCTAGCCGCGCGCTGGGCGATGCTCAGTCGGGCGCCTGCCAGGTGTCGACGAAGTTCTCGCCGCTGCTGTCGAGCCCGCTCGGTGCTGCGAGCACGGCGGAGTCGGAGTCGCTAACCATCTCGAGCGGCAAGAACGAGAACGATGAGAGCGGCCCGGACGTGCTGTCGCCGTCTGCGCCAGAGGCGGTGAAGCTGACGGCGCCGAAGTTTGCGAGGTCGGACATGCCGCAGGTGGGAGAGCACATTTCGGGCCGCTCCTCGATCCACTCGGCGGAAGTCTGTGCTGGTGGCGTCGACGGCATGGCGATGGTCTCGCTGGCGTGCCACGACTGCGTCACGTCGGCGATATCGAGGGTCCAGGTAGATCCGGCGACGCTCACCGAGGCCGTCATCACATCGCCGGGCGAGACGGGATAGGAGAGGTCAACCGGATAGCCGCCGGCGACGCTGTCGTCCCCGTACATCTCAAACCACGCGCCGTAACTCGGCAAGCCGCCGATGCAGTCGGCTTCCGTCCCGTCCTGTTCGACGGTCGCGTTGTCGATCGGATCGTCGTAGCCGTCGATGCCGACCCAACTCGCAGACAGGCTGGTCGCGTCGGGCGGGCACGTGAGACTCGGCACCGTCCAGCTCCCGCTCACCGAGCTGAAGATCTCCTGGGTCGCGACATAGCCCGACCAGTTGTCACTCGTCTGCTCCGCAACAATGCTCAGCGTGGCGGGCTCCGTGGGCGTGCTCACGACCCTGCCATTGACTGTGTTGGTGAACACGGCGCGATACTGGTAGTTGTGGCCGGTTTCGCTCGAGCCCACCGCGAAGCCGTAGGTCGCGGATGTGGCACCCGGTACGTTGTTCCAGGCACCGAAGTCTCTCGAGACTTGCCACTGCACGGTGGGGATGGGATTGCCGGTTGCCGCCGCGTAGTAGGAGACATTGCCTCCGTATTGGGCTTCCTCGTTGACGGGCCCGATCGTTATCGCTGGTGGGGTGCCGCTTGCGACCGTGACCGTGAGCGTCGCGTGGCTTGTCACCGCCTGACCCGCCGAGCTGGTGAAAGCGGCCCGGTATACGTAGCCGTTCTGGCTAGTTGTGGGGGTGAAGGTGTAACTCGGTGAGTTAGCACCATCAATGCCGACCCAGAGACCGTTGCCACCGTACCTCGAGTACTCCCACTGCACTGCCGGCGTCGGGGTGCCCGACGCGGCGGCGGTGAACGTCACGGGTTCGCCGCTCGCAACGGACTGGCTCGCGGGCTGGGTCGTGATCGCGGGCGCCGCGCCGCTCGCGGTCGTGGCGATGAGCGTCGCGGCGTTAGTCGCCACGCTGCCGGCAACGTTGGTGAACACGGCGCCGTATTGGTAGCCGGTCTCGCTTGCTTCGGCGGTGAACGAATAGCTCGGCGACGTGGCACCCGCAATGTTCGTCCACGAGAGGCCATCGTTGGTCGAGTACATCCATTGGACCGTCGGGGCGGGGGTGCCCGATGCCGCGGCGGTGAACGTCGCGGTTGCGCCGCTCAGCACGGCCTCGCTCGACGGATTGGTAGTCACTGCGGGAGACGTCGCGATGGTGAGCGACGCGGCGCTCGTCACCGCCGTCCCCGCCTTGTTGGCGAAGACAGCCTGGAACTCCTCACCGTTCTCCGCCTGGGTAGCGGTGAAGGCGTAGGTAGTTGCGTTCGCACCAGTGATGGTGCCCCAGGTTCGACCGCTGTTGGTCGAACGCTGCCACTGAACGATCGGGGTCGGCTTGCCCGACGCCGCGGCGGTGAAAGTCGCGACCTGGCCGGTACTCACCGCCTCGTTGCTCGGCTCGGTCGTGATCGCGGGGATCTCGGTGGCGTTTGTCGCGCTGCCCTGAGGTTGCACGCTGACGACGAGGGTATTGGCGGTCTTGGTCCCGTGACGACCGCGCACCGACAGCTTGAAAAGGTACGTCTGCGCCGACTTGGTGGGGTTGTGCGGGAGTGTGACGTTGGCCGACACGGTGCCCGAGGAGCAGTAGAGAGCGCCGGGGCGCACCTTGACTTGTGGCGTCGAGGAGAAGCGGCAGATCTTCGCGTTCTGGACGATCGCGAGCAGGCTGACGGTTCCGCCTGACGCCGGCACCGTCGCCGGCATCGCCACGAAGGCCCTCACATGCGGTCGCCGCGTACCGCGCGTCGAGAGCTTGGAGATCGCTGACAGGGGGCGTGGGAGACGTTCGCGGAGCGCCGGGAACTGCGCCGCAACAGCAGCGCTCCGCGCGGCCGGCGGCTGCGGCGCAGCGGGCGCTGCCGGCCTCGCGCCGGCACTGGCCGTCACCGATACCGCCCCCAAAAGGGCGGAGACCATGGCTATGCGTCGGATCCAGGTCACGTAACGGTTTCGCTGTCGCCGAGGCGATTCTACAGTGAGCCGGACCGACCTTGACGGAGACCGTCGGGCACGGCCGGGGGCGCTGTCAGATGCGCTCACATCACCCGATTTTGGGTTCCGCCGATGCTCCTGTGTGTAACCCCGAGTGAGCAGCTGGTGGGCCGCATGCGACAGCGGACCGGCCACTCCCTAGGGTTCGTGCCGTTGGTCAGCTCGTTTGACTGACGTCGAGCCGGGTAAGCCGGAGTGCGCGTAGGAATCGGATGGCTTGCGCGGTGCTGTTGCCGCCTCTGACCTCGATCCACGCGCTGCCTGCTCGGCGGGCGACACCGCCGGGGGCGAGCGTGACTCGCTCAAGGGGCTTGGCGAGTGGAGGATCGCCCGACGCCCGGAGACGGATCTCGTACTGGGCCGGCTTGATGACGACAATGCCGGGGCTCCTGGGTAGCGTGGCTGCGTTCCACAGCGGTCCGGGGGCACTACCGGGCGATTGCGCGTTGAGCAGAACGCCTACGTCGAAGCTGCTCCCGCGCCAGCGGTACCAGGTGTTCAGGCAGCTAAGGAACGCGGTGCCCGTGACCTCGCGATCTGGTGCGATCGCGAGCGCGACCTCGCCCCACCGTGGGCTGACCCCGCCAAGCGAAGAGTTGATGGCGCAGCGACCCGCTGCGGGTGGGGCTGGTGCGTGCCAGTAGCGGCTGGGGAGCTGGAAGCGTGCCTGTGACGCCCAGTACGGGGTGTCCGGAATCTCCCGTCCGGCGGCGTCATAGGCGGTCTCGAACAGCGCGGGCGGCTGGGTGCCGTAGAGGTTGTTGCCGCCGCTGCCCGGGGGGATCACCGTGCCGCGTGAACCTGGGGGGCGGTAGAACACAATCGCCCGGTCACCCGGCAGCACGCCGAGCACGTGGACCGGCTTGAACGCTCCGACGTGCCCGACGTGCATCGACGCGACATCGGGGCCGACGAGCGTGAGGTAGAGCTCACCAACGCCCGGCGGAGCGGACCCCACTCTCTCGTTGTCAGCGCCGGGCCCGAACAGTGGCGCATTCGCTGTCGGGTAGGAGCCGTCGCTACCACCGCTGAGCTCCTGATTGATCAGCAGGCTTACCTGGCCGGCGCAACGCGGCGCCGTGCTCGCCAAAGCACTCGAACTCGTCCAACTCGGCCGCCAAAGCGGCTACAACCGCGCCGAGCTCCTCGAAATCATCGAGCAGCTGCCTTAGCAGGCAACATTCGTGTACCGCGCCTCCGGCTGCTCGAAACCGTCGAAGACGTGCAACCACCCCGCTGCGGGGCCCCAGTCGCGTTCGAGCGGCACACTGCAGGCGACAGGTGGACGTCACAACAGCGACGCCCACCTCCTCAGCGGCAACAGTCAGCACCCACGACTAGACTGTGATG
Organism: Solirubrobacteraceae bacterium; assembly: GCA_049512455.1. Taxonomy (GTDB): domain Bacteria; phylum Actinomycetota; class Thermoleophilia; order Solirubrobacterales; family Solirubrobacteraceae; genus Palsa-513. The sequence continues at coordinate 9,013 of JBEKXB010000030.1, forward strand.
CTCCAGCGATCCTTGGTGATGACTACTAGGGCCGTGTACGAACCGGCAGGAATGACCGCCGTCCCGCTCGCTGCCTTGCTGAACACGAGCTTCAGGTCGTGCCCTTTCTTGGGAGCGAGTGCGATGTACAGTAACCCACCGCCAGCGTTGGTCCATGGTACGGTCACACGCTGTGACGGATTGATGGTGCCGTAGATGATATGTGTACCACTGGAACTGTACTTGGTGTGCAGGCGCAATGTGACGCTGCTGCCACCGCCGAATCCAGCCAGCGGGACGGCTGCCGCCAGTACTGCTCCCGCGACGAGTAGACGCTTCATGCTTCTCCTCCTGGCCGGCCTTGCCGACCGTCGCATTGCCGAGACCAACAACCCGACGTTACGCACAATCGCGCCGCTCGCAACAGCAATTGAGCGCACCGCCCTTCGTAGAAACCCGAAGAGCGCCCCGATGATCCGACACGCTCCTCCGCAGACGTCTACCGCATGCGTCTTGCCATGCTGCCCAAAGCGCGTTGGACGGCGCGCACGCCGAACGGCCGGCCGAGGCAGCGCAGCTCTGGAGGTCGCATGCGCTGCGTACCGCTGTCTGTCGTTGGTGCTGCTTCGATGGAGAGGGACCTGTTAGCCGGCAGTGAGGATGCGTGGACGGGGCGTCCTTAGGAGGACGCCGGGTCGGGAGGGCGATGACCGCCGGGCTCGCTGCTGGCGGGGTAGCCAGCTCGGCCCCGAGCAGACGCTCGCAGGTGCCGTGTCAATCATCCGAGGGTGGCGTGAGCAACACCTTATGCACTGGTACGCCACATCTGGATCTGCGACGCTCACGGTGAACGCAGCCCGACCAGAAAGGGAACAACGTGTCAGCAATCACCCAGGAGCTCCTGAAGAGGAAGCTGCGAGCAACGGGCGTCTCTGCCAAGGCGACCGTCCTTGCGACCAGTTGCAAGAGCCGGATGGGCGCGACTTACAGCGATGGGAGGGCGCCCGTCCTCAAGTGGGCGTTCCGAATGCGAGTACGACCCCCCGGTGGCGCCGAGTTTGACGTCGAGTTCGAGCAGTTGCTGACCGACACCTCGCCGCTCGTCGGTCAGGAGCTGGATGTCGTCTTTGACGCCGCGGACCATTCGAAGATCCTCATCGACACGCGCGTCGATGCTCCAAACGTCGCCTATGAGAAGGCGGTCGAATCGGGAGATACCGCTGCGGAGGCGGCGGCAATGGCGAGGATGATGCCGGACCACTACCGGGGACCAGATGCGGAGGCGGCCCTCGCGGCGCGACTCGCCGCCCCCACACCGACGATCGACCCGGCCGACATCGGAGCGCGGATCGCGCAAGCGCAGGCACTCAACAGCCTGCGAGCCACGGGGATCGTGGCGCCAGGCGTCGTCAACGCACTGCACCCCGCCGGACCGATCGCGCGCGGCGCCGGCCAGCCAACGCAGGTCGACGTCACGATCTCACCGCCAGGCGCCGCGGCGTTCGCGACGAGCTTCACGCAGACCTTCCTCCCGTCGCAGCTGCTCGGATTGACTGCAGGGACGGCCGTCCAGGTCCGCTACGACGCCGCGAATCCGTCAGTGGCGATGCTCGTGAAGTGGTAGCGGCGCGGTTGGCCCGTGCGCCCGGAGGGGCTGGCCGGCCCACGCATCTGAGTTGGGCCGGTCGCCCACATGGGCACCACCGACCCGCGCATAGGGGGATCGATGGCCTCGGCGGCTTTCGACCGCGCGCCCATGACTGGCGACATCGCTACCCGTCGCTACGGGTTGAGCCAGACGCTCGGGTCGAGTAGCCCGGAGACGACCTCGCCGACAACACCCTCGACCAGGCGATGCTGGGGCTCGTCTAGAGGGAGATCGGTCGGCGTTCGCTTCGCCGCCCATTGACCGTCAACGTGCAGGTAGATCCACGTCGCGTCGTCGGTGTCAAGCGCCTGCTGGCGTTGCGCTTCGGCTTCGGCAGCCTCACGACTCACGCACAGCACCACGCGGGTCTCAAACGGCTCGGGTTCCGCGTTCGAGAACTGCGCGACATCGAGCTCGTTCTCCACAGGGCTCCGTGTACCTGGCCTGCGCGGGAGGCGCATGACGAGCATGCTTACACAGCCGGGCCGACCACGGAAGACCGCGCCGCAAGCGCGCAAGCCCCGCGGCGCGCGCCATCGCCACGCAGCTCCTCGTCGCGCAACAGGGCGGCGATTTGAATCCCGGTCGCTGCTGCTCGCGCCTGAGGCTGTCGGGGAAAGTCGGCGCGGTGTCGACCGGCGACGCGCGCTCGGGGCGCTAATGCGTTTCGGGCCGGCCGTGATCGCCCGGTGTTAGCTGGTGGCTGCTGCTATTCGGCGTTGTGGAGCGTTGCGAGGTTGTGGGTCGCGGCGATCAGTCATCAAGACTCGACTCTCAGCGGGATAGCCTCCACTCCGTGCCGTCCCACCAGTAATGTCCGTCCGCTGACAACGTGACCGCCACCCACTCCTTGCCGTCCCACCAAAACCTGCCGTAGGGAGACGACCCGTCCTCGACGGAGAGGCCCTCCTCGCCGTTCACAGCCGCCAGCGCACGTTGGATGTCACCGCCGAAGAATGGGCTCAGGTAGAAGGTCGTCTCCTTCTTCTTCTTGCCCAGAGTCATCGCTTCAGACAGAACCGTGTCGCGCGGCAGAACATCCCCCCTAACCGTAGGCGTACGGTCGGACCTCGAACCAAGGACGTACGTCGCCTCGTCGGTGACCGCGAACAGGAGATAGACCGCACCAGTCATGGCGCCAACCCCGAACGCCAAACCGGTCAATGGGCCAAAGACCGCGGCACTGGGCTGTGGTCGTCCCGAAGCACCCGGCTTGTCCGTTGCGATGAACAAATGCCGGAGCTGGGCTCCCTTTGGAAGGAAGCGCTGCGAGAGTTTGTCAAGGCGGTGCTTCGCCAGTCGCTGCGGCCCCGACAGGTTCCGCCCTTTCGGCTTCGGCGGCGGGGCTGTCGGCGGGGATGCCGGGGAAGGGACCGCCGGTTGCGGCGTGGTGCCGCCCGTCGTTGACGGTGGCGTGCTCATCTCTCATCAACCCCTTCTGTTTGTTTGGTGCCTAGCGTGAGCCGAAAAGTTACTCCGCGGTGGGGGAACTCGCATCCGAACGAGAGCGAGAGCGCGCGAGCGACAGTGGCCTCCGGGCGCACGCCTTCGGGCGCACGAGATGGCTGCCTCAGCGACTCGCTTGCACCCTTCGCTGCTCGTGCCGGTCTGCCTACGCTGCGGCGCGTTCCACGCCGAGACGTTGCCGCGTGGCCGCGCGATCGACGCCTAGCGCGCCCAGCAGCACTGCCGCAGGATCTGGTGGTTGGAGAGTGAGGATCTGGGCCAGCACCTGCTGGGCCGTGACCTGGGTCTTCCGGCGATTGGGCTTGACCGCTTCCTCGAGCACTCTCTTTGCCGCGGGGGTCATCCGGAGGCGATCTTTTTGCATGATGATGTCTCTGATCGTCGGTTTCTTCGGCACGGGGCGCATCGGCAGTGGGGGAGCGTCGGTGCCGGGCAACAGGCCCAGGGCGCCCAGGGCTTCGTGATCGAGAGACTCAAGGGCCTGGCGAGCTTGCTGCAGGCTCACGCCCAACACGACTTCGATCGAGGGATCCTCCAACAAGGCGAGCAAGACATGATCGGTGCCAGTTCGGCGATCACCTCGGCGACGTGCCTCCTCACTGGCCCGCAAACAGATGGCCCATCCGTACAGCACCTCTGGCACAACGGATTCGGTGGTCATGAAGACTCCTTGTTGTATTTGGCGTGCACGGATTGCCGGGTGACGCCCAAAGCGTCTCCGATCTGCTGCCAAGACCACCCCTGCTGGCGGGCGGTCGCGACGTAGTCCGCCTCGACCCGTTCCGCGAGCCGGTGCAGAGCTAGGGCGGCGCGGAGCCCCAGCGACGGGTCGTTGGACGCGATCGCGGAGGCGATATCTTCGGCGTTCATGGCCGTCAGTCTAGACGGCAATGATATACTTGGCTCACCGCGCGGTTGGGAAGATTCGCCACACGCTTAGGGTTGACGGGTATGCTCGCTACGTGTGTCCGCGCCGTCGCTCGCTGATGGGGATGCTGTGCCACCGGATGAGGTCGTGATCCGGGGCGGCGAAAGCACGATCAATACGATGGTCAAGTCAGCACTCAGCCACTGGGACAGTTGCCTCGACGAAGGCCGCGAGCCGGAGTACGCGCTATCGGCTGAATACCGATTGGGCTGTACGGGCCGTGAAATCGCCCGGCAAGCGGGCGACCCCATCCCGCGTTACAGGCTGATGCGGCAGGCGATCGTTCGCGACATCGCCACCGCCGGCTTCCCGGTGGTTCACGATGGTCGAGTAGGCCACGCGTTGATAAAGATCGATGCCCAGTCGGACGATGACTTGGAGGGACTCGTCGGCGAGCTGAACGGTGCGTTCGCGCCGCCGGAGCCGAACCCAGGATGGAGACCAGATGTATGAGTTGAAGAAAGACCTGCTCGTCTTCAACGTCGATTTCAACGAGCGGGACCGCGAAGAGGGACGGCATGTCGTTGCGAGCTTGCGCTTCGTGCTGAACCCGCGCGTGCCGGATCAGGGCGAATGCGTCTGGATGGAGGACGACGAGGGCAACGGCTGCCCGGGATTCGTGCAGGCTGTCCGCCAGCGCACGGTTCTGATCGAGCCGTGCTGGGAGCATTGGATCGCTCCGCTGCGCGAACGCGTGGAGTTCATGCCGTCGTTCACGGGCGCCGAGCAGATGTTTGTGGGCGTCGGAGCACAGCGGTAGCTTGTCCCCCGCTGACGACCCGACGGACATCGAAGTCACGATGCTGCTTTGTGACTCCGCACAGAGCATGGCGGGCAAGCTCTACATCCTCGGCGGCGGCTGGACGCAGGTCATCGTGCCCACCGGCGCGCCGGTGACCATGGCACTCGCGATCAGGATGCGCATACCGTGGGATCGTGCGAACGACCAATTCCCAGTCAAGGCGTTCTTGGCCAATTCTGACGCTGAGCCGATCGAGGTCGAGGGCGCACCGCCGATTGAGGCGAGCGGCGTGATCGAGGTCGGGCGGCCGCCGGGACTGGAGCGCGGCTCGCCACTCGATGCCATGATGGCTTTCAACTTCCCCGGCCTGCCGCTCCAGCCAGGCCCGTACGTCTGGATATTCGAGGTGGCCGGTGAGCCGAGGGCTAGGGCTAACTTTGTGGTCCGTCATGTCAATGTGGGGCTGATAGGAGGGTGAGTATGGGGATCACCGTCGGGCTTGATAGCCCGGAGACCGTGAACCCGGTCACGATCACGTATCAGGACACAACCGAGCGCTCGGAGTTCGAGAACTTCCAGAGGCTTGCGAGCACGCTCGTGCACGTGCCGAAGGCGGAGATCGACGCGAAGCGCCGCGAAGACTAGGCGCGGCCGGTCACGTCGGCGTAGGTGAGCCGGCGACCGGCCACAGTGCGCAGCACGGCCTCGAAGCGCCCGTAGTCGGTGCGGTCGCGGAGGTTGAACGCGAAGCACCGCTCGTCGAGGTAGCGGAACAGGTGCTCGGGATCGACGCTGACGTAGGTTCCATGCAGCGACCGTTTCAGGAGGCTCCAGAAGCTCTCGACGGTGTTGGTGTGGACCCTGCCGTTGACGTACGCCTCGGCATGGTCGATGACCTCATGCGAGTACATCGAGCCGAGTCCCTGATAGGACCGCAGACCGTCAGTGTAGACGGTGCTGCCCGGCTCGACGTGGCGATGAATGTGCGGCTCGACGGACCTGCGGCGAGCATCCGGTACGACCTCGGTGCGGACCCTTCCCCCGCGCTCGACCATGCCGAGGACGGTGGCCTTGTTGCTCGTCGTGCTGCCCATCGCTTGCGCCCGCTTCGCAGGGTGCATGTTCGCGGGCTTGCCGCCGACGTAGGTTTCATCGATCTCGACCTCGCCGCCGAGCTTGTTGAAGCTCCCGGTCTGCATCGCGAGCCGGATGCGGTGGAGCATGAACCACGCGCTCTTTTGCGTCGTGCCGACGGCGCGCGCCAGCTCGTGTGAGCTGATCCCGTTCTTCGAGTTGGCGATCAGCCAGACCGCAGGGAGCCACTTGTCCAAGCCGAGCGGAGAGTCCTCGAAGATCGTCCCGACCTTCACGCTGTACTGGCGCTTGCACGCCTTGCACTTCCAGAGCCGACGGGTGGTCAGGTAGCTGTACTCGCTACCAGCGCAGCGCGGGCATGTGGGACCATTCGGCCACCGCAAACGAGCTACGAAATCCGTGCACGTATCGAGGTCTGAGAAGTACCTAACCGCTTCGAGGAGATTCTTCGGATGAGCCTGTGTTCTCGGCATACGAGTGAGTCTACTACGTCACGCGCGGTGAGTCAAGTATATCGTTACCGTCTAGACTGACAGCCGGCGTTTGTCAACCCAAACTGACGCCGCACGGTCTCGGGACGATCGGTATCCAACCCCGTGAGTTGGCCTGGGCTCTACACTCGCGAGCCGACCCCCGGATAGTTCACGACGAACCCGCCCGAATCGCGCTCGTGGCGAGCTCGACGCCGCTCGAGCCGCAATGGGCGAACGCTTCCGTCGTCGACAGCGGCCTAGCCGAGTTCGTCGCCGATCTCAAGCGGCAGCCCGGTGGCGACATCGGAGTTCACGGCAGCATCTCGCTGACCCGATCGCTCCTCAAGGAGGGCCTGGTTGACGAACTGCGACTTGTAATCGCCCCAGCCGTGCAATTGCGGGGCCGGCGGCTCTTCGATCACGCCAGCGCCAAGCGACTGTCACTGACCCGCAGCGTCACCTCTCCAACCGGCCATCTGCTCGTCGACTTCCAGGTAAGGAACTGACGTCGACCCATCGGTCCCACGAGCGCATCGATCGCTTTCTGCGGACGGAGCCGCAGACCACTCGTTTCGACCTGGCCGCGCTCCGCATGGCTACCGCAATCATCCGGAAGCAGCCACGCGCGATGACGATCGCGGCGTCGTCCCGGTGCGAGACGAGCGAGCGTCTGCTCGGAGCCGAGCTGGCTACTGAGTTGAAGGGAGAGCGAGACTGAGCGAGCCAGACCGCTCGCTACCGAATCCGCCCGCGTGGGGCGATCCAGCGGGCCGGCTGGCCCGTGATTTGGGCGATCAGGTCGTAGTCCTCGTCGTGGTGGACTACGGCGATTTCGGCTGCTTCGGCTGCCGCCGCGATCAGTAGGTCGGGGTGCTTCGTGTTTCGCGCGATTCGATCTGCGTGAACTTGGCCGCGTGGCCATGTTGGCGGGGGATCTCCTCGACGACGGTGACATCCAGGCGTGGGGCCGCGACGCCGGCCGCTTGGAGCTGTTGACGGAGCTCGAGTTCGATCCGTCGGGAGAGTTCCTGCGCATCGCTGCCATCGCGCACTCGCACGAGCACGTGTAGTCCGGTCGGGTCATTGACGATCTTGTATTGGCGCAGCTCGGGGAGCGCCGCCATCGTGCTTTGCAGCGTGTACGGGTGCACGATGATGCGCTGCCCGTCGGCGCCCTCGAAGCGCAGGAGGTCTTCGCTTCGTCCCTCGAGCGAGATGATCCGTGCGAGCGGCCGGCCGCACAGGCACGGCGCGGTTGTGAGCGAGACGCGGTCAGTGATTTCGTAGCGCAGGATCGGCTGGGAACGGCTGATGAAGCTGGTGAAGAGCAGCTTGGCGCCCACGGCCCCCTCAGGCACGGGGTTGGCGTGCTCGTCGACGACCTCGACCAGGCAGAGGTCCTCGAACACGTGGATTCCCTGGTGATGCTCACAGTCACTGCCGAACAGGCCCTCGGTGGTGGCGTACTGGTTGAACGGCTCGACTCCCCACGCGTTGCGGATGTTGGCCGTCATCTCCTCGCTGCGGACCTCGCCGCCCGTCGCGACCATCCGCGGGGAGATCGCCAGGCGATTCTCGAGCTGCTCAATCGCCAGTAGCGAGAGGACCGACGCGTAGCCCGTGAGATACGCGGGCCGATGCTCGTTGAGCGCGCTGACAAGCTCAGCCAAGGGGGTGCCGGCGTCAAGCCGGCGTATCGGATAACCGGGCAGATCAAGGCCGATTCCCGCGCGCCCAGTGATGTGCAAGGGGCTCGTGGCCGTGACCGTCGCGACGCGGACACGTCGGCCTGCGCCCGGCGGGAGCCCCACCAGTTCGCTGTTGCGCAGCACCATCGCCAGCAGCTGGCGCCAATCGTCGCGGCCATAGACAAAGACGCCCTGATGCCCCGTCGTCCCGCTGCTGACCAGGCAGCGGTACTCGCCCAGATACCGCTCATCCTCGTGGATGCGCTCCATATGCGCTTGCACCTCGCGCAGACGCAGGCGCGGGTCGCTGACCCACTCATCGAAGCGCCCCATCAACATCTCCTTGGTCACCACGGGCAGCTTGCGCAGCTCCAGATCGTTGCTCAGCTCGATCTCGCCGTACAGCTCGTGGTAGAGCACCGAGGCTGCGGCAGCATGACGAGCCGTCTGGACCAACCGCCGGCGCTGGAGGGCAAGCAGGTCCTCGCGTGTGCTGCGGACCCCTGGCCGCTGCCGGTAGGCGCGCATCGCACCAGCCAGGTCACCCACGCGACCGGCGAAGGCTCGTGCGCTCACCGGGCCCTCTCGGCGGCTGACGTCATAAGCGAGACTCGGGGTGTCGAGCGCGGCGGGGGATCTCGTCGGCCACCAGGACAGCGCCCGCGATCGCGAAGAAGACGTACTGCTCAATCTTCATTGACCCCATTCTCCCGCCTGCGAGTGACCCGAGCAGCCACGGTTGCGGCGTGGCTCGAGACGGCTACGTTCGCAGGAAGCGGCCGCGTCCGCGTGGTCGCTGTCACAGCTTTTCGCGTTGAACGCCTATATGGATGTACCGTCGCTGGATCGACCGGATGGTTTTGGATGCTGCCTCCATCTCGCGCCTTTATCGCGCACGCCGCGCCAATGCTCGCGTTCTTTGTGAGGCGGACGCTGGACCCGGAGGTCGCCTCACCCTGACCAAACCCCGGCCCTTTACGCGACAGCCTCACGCGGTTGCGACAGCGCGGCGCGCCAGCAGGGTCGTTGCTCCTTTGCCCGTCAATGCGACAACGCGGGTCCCGCGTATCGTGTTGGTTCTAACGCCTCGAGCGTTGAGTACTGACCGGAGTGGTCGGCAGGATTGTGGTGTGCCGGCGATCAGTCGTTTCTTGGGGATCACGATCGCGATGTTCTTTGACGATCACGATCCGCCGCACTTTCACGCCCGCCACGCGGACGGGAGCGCGAAGGTCCGCATCGACACGCTCGAGTTGATCGTGAGCACGCTCCCGCTGCGCCAGGAGCGCTTCGTCCTCGCGTGGGCTGAGCTTCACCAGCAGGAACTCGTTGAGAACTGGAGTTTGGCTCGCGCGGGTGAGACACTGAAGGAGATCGAGCCACTTCGATGATCGACCTGAACCCCGATATCACTGCTGTCACGGTCGCACGCTACGGCGTGTTGCGTTTGACGTTCGCCGACGGGGTCGGCGGCGAGGTTGGAGTGCTCGAACGGATGAACGGCCCGGTCTTCGCGCGAGCCCGCACACGGTCTGGGTTCGGCGAAGTAACCGTTGACGCCGAAACGGGCACGATCGTGTGGCCGGGCGGCGCCGACCTCGCCCCGGACACGCTGTACGAACGAGTTCGCACCGGGGCTTGGCCAGACCAGCACGTCGCCGCCTAACCCCGGGCGCCCCGGACGCATGGCGACGTTCGTCCTGATCCCAGGCGCGGGAATCGACCCGCTTGTGTATGGCGCCACGATCGAGGCGTTGAGCGATCTCGGCCAGCGCTCTGTGGCACCGCCTCTTCCCCTACGCAATGAGGATGCGCGACCGAGTGATCACGCCGATGCGATCGTGCGGGCGTTGCCAGACGACGCTGAGCTGGTCATTGTCGCCCAGTCACTCGGCGCGTTCGCCGGGCCGCTGGTCGCCGCGCGAGTGCCTGTGGCGCAGCTCATCCTTCTGGCACCGATGATCCCCAAGCCACGGGAGACAGCGGGCGAATGGTGGGACAACACCCGGCACGACGAGGCGATCGCCGAGATTCTCGAACACTACGGGCCGATGAGCAGCTGGGGGCGCGATGCCATCGCTGAGGTCTTCCTCCATGACGTCGATCCGGCCGTCGCCCGAGCCAACGAACGCTTCCATGGCGCTCCCGGACGCGGCATGTTCATGGAGCCCTGGCCGCTGGACATGTGGCCCCATGTGCCCACACGCGTCCTGGTACCGAACGGCGATCGGCTTCTTCCCGCTTGACTTCCAGCGTCGTATCGCGCGCGAGCGACTCGCTCTGGAAATCGACGAGGTGGCCGGAGGCCACCTGCCGATGCTCTCACGCCCGCGCGAGCTGGCCCGACGCCTCGTCGAACTGTCACCGGCTGGCTAGAGGCCAACGGCGTGACCGGAGAGGCTCCTCGGACGACCGCAACCGCTACAAAGCAGCCGTCCCCGACGATCGTCACCACGCAGCTCCTTGGCGCGATAGGCAGCAGTCTGAGTGGGGCCTTCTCAAGCAGGCGCGCTCAGCCGACAGGGCGCCTCATCGTTGACTCGACGTTCACGGAGTGGTTGTGGGCGTCCTCGAATGCTGGCGGGCTGGTGTCGTGGGTCCGGCCGAGCCAACCGCAGTCGCAGATCGCGACGTAGTACGGCTCGAACTGGTTCTTGTCGCCGGGCATCGGCCGGGTGTCGTATACGGCAACGAGGTGCTCGCCTGAGGGCGGTGGTTGAGGTCGCCGACGGCTCCTTGCGGCTGCGCGGCGTTCGGGCGAGGCCACGGCGCGGATGAAGAAGAAGAGCGCGTAGCCGAGAACGATGAGCGCGGCCCCAAGTCCGAGGGCCTGCAGCCAGAGCGGCTGCCAGTACGTGGTAGCTCCGTGGCTTGGTGGTAGGACGGCAACCAATACCCCGATGTAGATCAGCCCCGTGCCTACTCCGATGACGCGACGCACGCTGCGTCGCCGAGCCTGCAATCGCATCAATGCAACTGCCGCGACGCCGGCGATAGCACCCACCATCACCAACCAGACCGCGGGCGCTGACCGCCCGCCATACACGATGGCCACGCGTACGGCGCAGAACACCTCGCACCCGAGGAACACGATCCCCATGACGACCACGGCGACCATCGGGTGCCCAGTCGCCCACGAAGCCACTCGACCACTCGACGAACGCCTGTAGTTCACGGCGGAGATCGTCGCACCGGCATCGGTCAGCCACAACGGGGCCGGCACCCGCCGCGTGCCTGCCTTGAACGAAGAGCGAGAGCGCGCTAGCCAGGCCGCCCGCTACCGGTCTCGCCCAGCAGCAGCACTCGGGACTGATCCAAGGTCGGCTCTGCCGACTTGGATGCCAAACCAGCCGTAGGCGGAGCGCTGTCAAGGGCTGCCCCGTCAGGGGCGCGCCGTAGGCGCGGGCGGATCCCAGCCCTTTGCAGCCAGCGGAGCCGGAGACTACCTGCGCAGCCTCGACTCAGGGCGGGTTCGCACCTGCCAGCACAGCCGGTGCGTATGGCCTGCACGGCTTCTTGACGCTTGAAGGAGTCAGGAACGGCAGCCGACGGGACGGCGGACGTGGGACCGGTGCCGAGCGGCACCAGTGGGTTCGTGCGCTGTCGCTAGCGGCCGTTGGCCGCTACGAGTGTGCGGATGGTGCCGTCGGCGGATACGAGCACGACGTGGCGACCTTCGTCGGCCGCGCGAGCTATCGCTTCACCGGCCCAGGGCTGCTCGGCGTCGATGAACTCGCTGCCGTCCGGATAAGGCGAGCGACCCTCGATGGCGAGGTCGATCGCCTCGTTCATGACTCGCATCGCGGGTGATGTTCCATTCTGGCTCACGATCGGCTCCAACTGTCGAGGATCGCCTCGTGGTTCGCATCCACTTCGGCGAGCGCGACCCGCATCCCTTCGCCAAGGGTACCGCGATGGAATACCTCGGCAGGAGCCTTGCCGGCGCTTCGCGTGTAGCGATGGAGTTCGTTGACGCCGTGCGCTCCGTCGTAGACGCGGATGGTGTGCGTCTGGGCGCCTTCCTCGAAGGCGAGAACGACCGAGTAGTCGGTGACGTCGCGGCGATCCGTCACCCATGTGACGATCACGACGAGTCCCCAGGCGATCGTGATTCGGAAGCTGCCGCTCACTCGATCGACGCATCCTTGGCCGCCTCAGCGAAGCTCATCGCTGCCTCCTCCCCCACGACGGCTGAGAGGCGCGCTGCGGCGCCGTGGCGGGGCACGTGGTGGACGTAGATCATCGTCGTCTGGATGTCCGCGTGGCCCGTGTAGGCCTTCACATCCGACAGCGGAAACGCCTGCACGGCGAGCGTGCCGAACGTGTGGCGGAGGTCGTGGAAGGTGAGCGCATCGGCCTTGCGGCGCAGCTCACCGAGCTTGGCTGCCTCGAGCGCCGCGTAGAAGCGCTTGCGCAGCGCGCTGTCGTCGAGCGGCGTACCGATCGCGGTGGCGAACACGAGGTCGTCGGAGCCGGTGAATCGCTCGCGGCGGCTGAGGCGATCGAGCGGCACCGCAGCGTGATCGATCAGCGGCACCGATCGCACCGTGCCTGACTTCGACGGACCAGCATGCCCATGCGTGTAACTCCGACGAACGTGCACCAAACGCTTCGAGAAGTCGACGTCACCCCAGCGCAGCGCCCGCAGCTCGCCGAGACGAAGCTCCGTGAACGCGGCGACAGTGAACAACGCGGCGTCCCTCTCGTCGGTGCTCACGCGCGCGACCGCCGCGACCTGCACCGGCGTGAGCACGTTGAACTCGCCGCTGCGCCAGATGACCGCGCCGCGCGGCGTGCGGCGGCGCGAAGTCCTTGACGTCGCGCCACAGCGCGTGGTGGCGGCGCTTGCCAGGCCCGCTGATCACGATCGCCTGAGGCGCTCTCGTCGTGAAGAGCCGCGGCTGCGCTTTGCGCAGACCGCACCAGAAGATGAGCTCAGTGGGCCGGCCAGGACTCGAACCTGGGACCGACGGATTATGAGTCCGCTGCTCTAACCAGCTGAGCTACCGGCCCGCGACGGACAGCGTAGTCGCCGCGGCGTCGGTCGGCTGGCTAGGACAGGCGTCCATGGCGCCGTGTGGGCCTTGGAGGGGGCGCCGATCGGAAAGGTGAGTGGCACGCCCAAGCCCCCGGACAGCCGATCAGCGATGCCCCCGCGGTGTGCGGGGGCTGCTCGTCGGCGCCGCCGTCGCGCTGGGCGCGCTGCTGGCACTTGCGCCATGCGCGGGCGCGGTCGTGGTCAAGGGCTCCGACGGTGCGTGGTATGGCCTGCAGCCGGTCGACGGGGCGAGCCTCGCCGCCACCGCCGGTCCGCCGGCGGGGATCGGCGACGTGCTGGCGGGTCCGGAGGTGAGCGGCCAGGTCGTCTATCACGGCGGCCCGGTCGTGCATGGACTCACCACCTACGCGCTGTTCTGGGATCCCAGTCACCGGTTCACGACCAAGACGGAGAGCCTCGTCGCGCAGTACCTCGCGGCCGTGGCACAAGCGAGCGGCAGCACCAGCAACGTCTTCTCGGTGACGCCCCAATACACCGACGCCGACGGCGGCGCGCAGTACACACAGACGTTCGGCGGCACGTTCATCGACAGCGACCCCTACCCGAGCGGTGGTGGCTGCACGCAGAGCACCGCAACCGCCACGACCTGCCTCTACGACTCGCAAGCCGTCAGCGAGCTCGAGAGCTACATCAGCGGCCACGACCTGCCCACCGGTCTGCACACCGTCTACGTCATCCTCACGCCGGACACGGTGGTGACGTGCATGGACGGCGGCAATGAGTGCTCGAACAACGCGTACTGCGGATTCCACTCGGCTGTCAGCACCGGATCCTCAACGCTGCTGTACATCGGGCTCCCGTTCACGCTGCTCGACAACGCGGCCGACGCGAAGTCCTGCCAGGACGACGGCAACGGCGTCGTGCAGTCGCCAAACGGAGACCCCGACTTCGGCGATGTCGCGCTGAGGTCGCTGACCCACGAGTTGCTCGAGACGATCAGCGACCCGTTGGCCGACGCCTGGTACACCGCCAGCGGCGACGAGATCGCCGACCTGTGCAACGGCGTCTCCTGGAACGCCGACTCGTTCCTGCCGGTCGAGGGCGGGAACGCCGACGCCGGCACGCTGTACACGCAGACGATCGGCGGCGCGCACTACTACCTGCAAGGGGCGTGGAGCAATGAGGCGTCCGGCTGCCAGATGATGTCGGCGCTGGAGCCGAGCTTCGCCGTGCCGTCGAGCGTGACGCCGGGAACGCCCGTGGCGCTGACGGGCAGCCCGGGAACGGGCGCGCCGGTGAGCGACAGCGCGTACAGCTGGAGCTTTGGCGACGGCCAGACCGCGACGGGCCAGAGCGTCAGTCCCAGCTACAGCACCGCAGGCAGCTATGTGGTCACGCTGACCGTCACCGATGCCTATGGGAACAGCGGCTCGGTGAGCGAGACGATCGATGTTGCGGCGCCTGGGTCGGCGACGGCTGGGAAGACGGCTGGATCGTCGGGGTCAAGTGGCCGGACGTCAGGCACGAAGACGAAGTGCCGGGCGGCCACGAGCCATCGCGCGGGCGAGACGGTGCGCGTTTGCACGACGACCACGGTTTCGAGCACGAAGCAGCTCAAGTGCAAGCCCGCCGGGACGTCGGGAGCCGAGCGCACCGCTGAGGTTTGCCACACCGTGAGGCGTGTCGTGACGCGCCGCCAGCAGTGCACCAAGACGCGGGGTGCGGGTGCGACCGCGTGGTCGGAGCGCTGCACGGCGGCACGCGTCGTCAGCTCCAAGTCGATCGGCTAGACGGGCGGGGCACCGCGCGCGGCGACGGCGCACGCCGACGATGCGCGTTGCGCAACGTTGCGGGCGGAGCTTGCATAGTCTTACCCCACCGTGACGGATCTCTCCCAACAGCGCCTGCGCGGCGAGATCTCCAACGCGGCGGTTCGATGAGCGCCGGCGAGCCTGCGGCGGCGGCCGGCGACGGCACAGGCGGGGGGCGAGCCGGTGGGCCCGAGCGGCAGCCGTTGGTGGATCGCGTGCGCCCCGAGCACATCGCGCTCGCGTTCGTGCTGGTCGTGTCGGCGGCGCTCGAGGTGCACGGGATAAGCCACAACGGCTTTGCCAACACCTACTACTCGGCGGCGGTGTACTCGATGCTCCGCTCGCTGCACAACTTCTTCTTCGTCTCGTCCGATCCCGGCGGGCTGATCTCCGTCGACAAGCCTCCGCTCGGCCTGTGGCTGCAGGCCGTAAGCGCCAAGGTCTTCGGCTTCAGGCCGCTCAGCCTGCTGCTGCCCGAGGCGCTCTGCGGGTGGCTCGCGGTCGCCGTGAGCTACCGCATGGTCGCGCCGCGGTTCGGGCGCTGGCCGGCCGTCGCCGCCGCTGCGACGCTCGCGACGTTCCCGGCCTGGGTCGCCTCGACGCGCGACAATAACCTCGACGCGCTGCTGGTCCTGATGATGCTGCTCGCCTGCTGGGCGATGCTGCGGGCGCTCGAAACGGACCGGCTGGGGATGCTGCTGGCGGCGGCAGCGCTCGTCGGGCTGGCGTTCAACACGAAAGCGCTCGCCGCATATCTCATGGTGCCGGGGATGGCGCTGGCCTACCTCGTCTGCGCCAACGGGTCGCTGCGGCGGCGCATCGTGCGGCTGCTCGCCGCAGGCGTCGTGCTCGCGGTGGTCTCGCTGGCGTGGATCGTCACCGTCGACTCGGTGCCGGCCGCGCAGCGGCCGTACGTCGGCGGGACGAAGAACGACTCCGAAGTGAGCCTCACGCTCGGCTACAACGGGTTCGGGCGGGTGACCGGCGAGAACGGCGGACCCGGCAGCACCAAGTTCATCCCGCGAGCGTTCCCGACGCCACCCCGCCACGTCAACCTCGAGGCCACCGGACTGACCGGCTCGACGTCCGCGACCGGGTCGAGCGTGCCGGCGGTCAACACGCCGGTCGCGCCCGCCGTCATGCCCATCCACCACTACCTCACCGGCAGCGCGCACCGCGCCACGGAGCCGATCGCGCTCGGCCCCTCGCCCGGCCCGCTGCGGCTGCTCGGCATCGGCTTCGGCGACCAGGCCGGGTGGTTGCTGCCGTTCGCGGCGTTCGGGATGCTCGCGCTCGCGTTGCTGCTGTACCGCCGGGTGCCGCGCAGCGACCGGCGCGTCGGCGTTCTGCTCGTGCTCGGCGGTTGGCTCGTCACCGAGGCGATCGTGCTCAGCTTCTCCGGCGGCATCGTGCACCCGTACTACACCTCCGCGCTCGGACCGGGAGTGGCTGCGATGGTCGGGGCCGGTGCCGCGGCGTTCATCGCGCTCGGGCGGCGTGATCGCCGCTACCTGGCGCTGCCGGCGCTCGCGCTGGCGAGCACGCTGGCCGTCGAGCTCGGTCTGCTGAACCGCGAATACGACTACCTCGAGGCGCTGTGGCCGGTGCTCGGCATCGTCGTGATCGCGTGCATCGCGCTGCTCGTGCTGGCACCTCACCGCTCGGTGCTCGGCGTCGTCGTCGGGCTGCTGGCGATGCTGTTCGTGCCGGCGGTGTACGCGAGCACGGTCTGGGAGGTCCCCGTCGATGGCACGTTCCCGGCCGCCGGGCCGTACGTGAATGCCGGTGAGGGCGGTCTCGGCTTGGCCAAGCCCGACATTCCGCTCTTCTACAAGATGCTCGGCTACATCGACGCGCGCACAGCGAACGTCCGTTGGGCGGTGCTCACGGAGTCGGCCGTCACGGCCGCACCGTTGATCCTGCTCGACGCCCGTGCCGCGGCGCTCGGCGGCTATGGGACGCGCGACCCGGCGCTCACCCCGCGTGCGCTCGCGCGGCTCGTCGCGAACGGTGAGGCGCGTTACGTGCTGCTCGGCGGGGCGTACTCGTGGCGCGGCGGGAATGCGGCGTCAGCTGCGGTAGCGGAGGCGTGCTACGAGCTGCCGCCCTACCTGTGGCGCCTGCCGGTCAATGCCGGCACCCCGGGCCATCCGGACATCTTCTACCCGCTCGGCGGCCTCAACTTCGCGCTGTTCGACTGCAGGGGCCACGCCGCGGCGCTCGCGAAGGTGAAGGTCTGAGGCCGGGCGGGGGCGTGGCGCCGGCGGCGGGCTGGCGGCGGCGGATTAGCGCTGGCGGGCGCGCGCTGGCGGGTCAGCTCCGGGGGTGGGACTCGAACCCACAACCTTGACGTTAACAGCGTCCCGCTCTGCCAATTGAGCTACCCCGGATCGATGCAGCCGTGTCACCCCCGATGAAGGGCGGCGTCCGACAGACTAACGCTTCCGTGCTCGACCTCCGCATGACAGTTCGAGCAGAGCAGCACGCACTTCGCTGCCTCGACACGCAGCTGGTCGAGCGATCGCCCAAAACCTTGCTGCGCGATGCTGAACAGCTTCGTCGCTGGATCGAGATGGTGAAACTCGAGAGCAGCGGGTGAGCGGTCGTAGCCGCAGAGTGCGCACCGGCCACCGAATTCGGTCACAAGCGTTTGCTTGACCTTGCGACGCCACCGCGAGACGGCCTCGGAGCTGCAGCGCCGGCAGCGGAAGTAGCCACGCGAGTCCTGACGGTGCGTGGTCCGTCCGTGACGCTCGCAGTCGCGCTCCACCTCGTCACTCCCGCTGGCGCGAGCGGCCAGCACCTCCGGTCGCGAACGCCTCCCGACACCGTTGGTGGTTCGCAGTCCGTACCGCGCCAGCCAGTGCCGCACGGTCGCCTTGCTGCGATCAACGCTCTCGGCGATCTCCGCGATCGAGGCGCCGCTGTCGACGAGGGACTGCAGCTCGAGCCGGTCGAGCGGGCCCCGCGGAGCGTGCTTCACGCGACCGGGCGCCGTCAGGCCGTGCTTACCGAGCCAGTAGGCGACCGTGCTCGGGTGACGCCCGACGAGGCGGCCGATCTGCTCCAGCGAGAGCCCCTGGCTCAACCAGAGCCGCAGCCTCTGCTCGTTCATCCCGACTCCTCGCTATACGAACACACGTTCGTATTCTAGAGGAAAGAGCCGACGGCCCCGCCGCGAGCTACAGAAACACCTCGGGGGGCATGCCTTGGCGCTCGACCTCATCCGCGACGAGCTCCAGCGCACGGATCACCCCGCCGAGCAACGACGCCAGTGCCGCGAGACCCTCGTCCGCGCTGACGTTCGTCAGGTCCGGCGTGCGGCCGGCGAGGATGGCATCCTGCAACCATGGATGCTCCACTGCGGCTTCGCGGATGCACTCAGTCACGGTGGCTCTCAACGGTTCGCTGGCCATCTGTAGCTCCTGTCTGCGCGCTTGAACACTGAAGCCTCGCAAATCGCCGGCCGCGGTGACTGCCAACGGCCGCCGATCCCCTGATATGGAGGGCGTTTTGTCAAGTGAGTGTCGGCGAGCTGTCGTGGTCGGCGTGTTTGGGTGTGTGGTCGGCTGGGCTGGTGGCGGTCCGGCGGGCTGTGCGCGACGCGCGGTCAGGCTGATATTCGCGGGTTGGGTGCGCAGGACCATGGTTCGTCGTGGGGAGCCGCTGTCTAGGAGCGGGCGTGGCCCACCCCGGTAGGGGCGGGTTGCTCATAGGGGTATCGCGGGTTCCCCGCGCGGTGCCGGGCCGCCACCGGC
>JBEKXB010000031.1:0-26799 GCA_049512455.1 Solirubrobacteraceae bacterium
CGCCGAACTCCACCGCCGCTACGCGTCGGCTCCGTTCGACGCCGGCGGAAACCCTACCCTGCAACTACCAACCACCCACCAGCTCTCACAACAGGTGGACCCATGAACGGGGTCCGGTCAGGGCCGCCGGCCGTGAGCCCTCACTGCGGCGGCACGGCGAGCCGGCGGGTGGCGGCCGAGTAGGCGACGGCGGTTGCGGCGACGCCAGCCCCGGTCAGGCAGACCGCCGACCAGCCGGCGGCGTTGTAGATGTTCGCGGACAGCAGCGAGCCGACGATCCCGCCGATGAACGCGGAGACCATGTAGGCCGTCGTCAGGCGACTGCGCGCCGTCGCGTGCAGCCGGTAGATCGCCGACTGGTTGCTGATGTGCGCGCCCTGAATGCCAAGGTCGAGCACGACGATGCCGATGATCAGCGCCACCAGCGAGGAGTGGCCGAATGCGAGCAGGGCCCAGCTGGCGAGCACCGCCAGCAGGAACACGTTGATCGCGAGCCGGCCGTGGCCGCGGTCGGCGAGGCGGCCGGCAACCGGCGAGATCGAGGCTCCCGCTGCGCCGGCGAGGCCGAACAGGCCGATCACCGCGGTGTCGTAGTGATACGGCGCGTGGCTGAGCAGGAAGGCGATCGAGGTCCACAGGATCGTGAAGCCGCATAGCCCGAGGCCTCCGAACACCATTCGCTGGCGGAGCACCGGCTCGTCGATGATCAGCGTGAAGATCGAGCGCAGCGCCGCGCGGTAGCGCATCGGCTCCGCCGGCTGCAGGCGTGGCAGCAGCAGACTGACGGTGATCGCCAGGATCAGCATGCCGGCAGCGGCGACGGCGAACACCAGCCGCCAGCCGCCCAGCTGCGCGACGAGCCCGCTCAGCGTCCGCGACAGGAGGATCCCGATCAGTAGGCCGCTCATCACCGTGCCGACGACCCGGCCGCGGTCCGCCGGCGCCGCGAGCGTCGCAGCGAGTGGCACCACGATCTGTGCGACGACAGCCGTCGCGCCGACGGCGATCAGCGCCCCGGTAAGCACCCAGAAGCCGGGCGCCAGCGCACACGCCGCGAGCGCGGCGCTCCCGGCCGCGAGGACCACACCGATCAGCCGCCGGCGCTCGAGCAGGTCACCGAGCGGGACGAGCAGCACCAGGCCGGCGACGTAGCCGACCTGGGCGGCGGTGACGAGCAGGCCGGCCGTGCCGTCGGAGACCGCGAACGCGCGCGTCACCAGGTTCAGCAGCGGCTGGACGTAGTAGATGTTCGCCACCGCCGCGCCGCTCGTGATCGCGAGCAGCGCGACGAGGGCGCGTGACAGTCCGGCGTGATCTTCGGGAGCAGTCGGGCGCTTCGCCACGTCGCGCCGAACCCTAATCGCCGTGCGGTTCGGGCGGGCGACGTCCGTCGGGCGCTGCGCCGGTCGGTCACAAAAAGCCGCCCTAGTCCGGTTTGATGTGACAGATGCGACACGAGTCGGCGATCGACGACCGGGATCTGCTGTTGCAGGCTCGCGACGGCAGCGCTGCCGCGTTCGAGGTCGTCTACCGCCGTCGCTACCCGCTGGTGCTGTCGTTCGTCACCAAGCGCGTGCGCGAGCGGGAGCAGGCGGCCGACCTCCTTGCGGAGACGTTCGCTGCATTGCTCGAGCTCGTGCGCAATCAGCGACGGCCGATCCCGGTGATACCGATCGCCTGGCTGTTGCTGACCGCCCGCTATCTGATCATCACCAGCTACCGCAAGGGCCAGGTCGAAGCCGCGGCGCGAGCGCGCCTGGCAATGCAGCCGATGACGATCGAAGACGGCGACCTGCAGCGGATCGACGAGGTCGCAGCCGAGACGGATCTCCTGCGTCAGCTCGAGGAGCTCCTCCCGGCGGACCAGCTGGAGGCCCTGCGCGCGCATCCTGGACGACCGCGACTACCCCTCGATCGCCAGCGAGCTGCGCTGCTCGGAGGCGGTCGTGCGGCAGCGCGTCAGCCGGGCGCTGCGGACGTTGCGTGAACACGATCTGGAGGCTGACCACAATGCCTGATTTCTTCGACCGTCTCGCCGACGAGCTGGTTCGGGTCGCGAGCATCCCCGTCACGGAGGGCGTAGCTGCGGCGAGCCTGCTGGCGCGCCGGCGTCGCTGGATCTGGGCCCGCTGGCGCAGGCGGCGACTGAACGGTCCGCTCGTCGCGGTCCTGATCCTCGTCGGAGCCTCCGGCACTGTCGGTGGCCTCGCGCTGGCGGGCGATCTGCCCGGAGTCATCACTCCCGAGCAGTGGCTCAACGGCGGCCGCGTTAACCCGGAGGCGTCGATCGCGCCCGACCAGGCAGGCCAGTTCGCGATTCTCGTTCGTCCGCGAGTTGCCTCGGATGCGCTGCCACCGGACGACAGCCAGGTCCTGACAGACAGCCCGGCAGCCGGCAACGGCCCCAACGTCGCGCTCTCCCGACGCGTAAGCGGGCTCGCCAGCCCGGCATGGGTCGTGCCTGGCAACGGCACGCTTTGCCTGATCGCCGTCGGCGCCGGGCAGTGCGCGTCCGACGCTGAAGCCGAGGAGGGGTATCTCTCGGTCATGACCGGGTCCCGCGATCATCCTGGCGAGTCGGCCCTCGCCGGCGTCGTCCCCGATGGCGTCACCAGTGTCACCGTCACCAACACAGCCGGCGAGTCGTTCACGCTGCCGGTCGTCGAGAACGTCTACATGACCACGCTCAGCGGAGCCTTCCAGTCAATGACGTTCATCGGGCCCAACGGTTCGGTAACCATCCACTAGAGCCTGATCAACGACCCGGCGGAGGCGGCCCCGCAACACGACACGGGGCCGCTCGGCCTACTCGTCAGCTTGTCAGATCGACCGTCTGACCCGTCGGCAGGACAAATGTCACCGCCGAGAGGTTCTCGCTCAGCGTAGACATGTACACGTTGTCGTGCACAGGGAGCGTCTCCAGGCTTCCGTCCGCCAGCTGGAGCTGCACCGATCCGACACCGTTGGGCACGAGTCCGGCAACCGAGGTGTCGGTGCCGAGCGTGCCAGTCGTGAACTCCAGGTAGCCTCCGGCGGCTCCCGCATCGGCGCTGCACATCGCTGCACCGTCAGGCTGGTCAGCCGTTCCGTATTTCGGATCGGCGATCAGGCACACCGCACCGTCGCCAGGCACAACCCAGGCCCCGCCGGCCTGGAAACCGGTGGCTTGGCGCGCCAGCGACAGGTTCCCGCCGAACATCTGCGTGAACCCGCCTGCCGCCAGGCCCTCGGTCTCGGTGGCGGGCACGGCATCTTGACTGCCCACGCCGACGTCGAGAACCGCAAACGTGTTGGCGTCGGCGGTGTCGACTGCCGACGCCAGTGGCACGCTCGCCGGGTAGGCCGTTGGGGCACTGCCCGCCGCGCCTGCGCCCAACGCGACGCTCCCACCAGACACCACGATGCAAAGACCGGCGACCGCCGCCATCAAGCGGGCTTGCTTCAGTTGTTTGAACCGCGCGAACGAGATCATGATGAGTACTCCCCCCAACCGGTGAAATCGCCGTTGTTGGCGCTGTGGTCGTGCACGAAGCCATATCCGCTGACGCCGTCGCACGCGGACGTGCAGTAGATCTGGTTGTTGCTGCCTGACCCCTTGTCGCCCGTGTCACACGCATACTCGTACCAGCTCGAGGAACCGTTGCCAGAGCCGTTGCCGACCCCGTTGCAGTTCGCATACCCGTCGTTGTCCACGTTCCATCCCTCTGTCTCAATCCACGTGTGCACGTTGGGACCCCAACATGTGGTTCCCGAGCTGAGGTACACGTCCTGGCAGCCGACAAAGTCGCCTGAGCCGCCAGCGAGCGCTGTCGTCACAGCGGCCGTGGTCAGCGCTGCAGCGAGAGCCAACGCCAGGACCAGGAACCGCGACTTGGGGTGCCGCCCGCTGGACGGCCTTGAACACCGAATTATTCGCATATCGCCTCCGGTCGTAATCGCGACCAGGCGGACGCCAGCCGACCTGCCCTGCGGGCAGGGCTGTTCATCCCAGCGTGCGCCTGAGTGACCTACAGATCACAGACGATCACCGCGATCATGGGTATCGCAGTTGTGCTCACTCGGTCAAGAAACGTACTTTCGAAAGTACGCACACCCGCGGTCGAGTGCCTGTCAGCCCTTCGTCGCCGGGACGCTGCCGGACCGCGCAGCGACGAGCCTGCCGAGCGGCTGCCCGCAGTGAGGGCACGACAACGAGCTGACGCCCACGGCGGGCGCCTCGTCATCCGCCGAGCTCGCGCTACGCTCGGCGCGCAGCAGCTCGCGCAACACGCGCATCGAAAGCCGCTCGAGCTGTACGCGGTCGAGCCAGAGCTCCTGCGCCTCGAAGGGCAGCCCGGCAAGCAGAGCGTGAGCACTCCAGGGCACGCGACGGCGGCGGCGCTCAAGCTCGAAGCGCGATGACACATAGACCATGTTGCGCAGGCTCTGCATGCCATAGCCCGTCACCAGGCGCGCCTGCGCATAGCGCGCTGCGAACCGGGCGCGGCCGAAGCGCAGCCAATCACCGACCATCCACGGCACATGCACACCATCGGCGCTCAGCGCGGCGCCGATCCGCGCCCACTCCTCGGGGTCGTCGCATCCCATCGGCAGCCACCCAAGCCGGTACGACGTTCGCTGCTCCACATGAGCACTACCGCAACCAACCGCGCGTTTGTGACCTGCCAGGACCGGGCGAGGGCGGCGAGGGCTTGGGCTGTGACCCAGACCGGGGTTTGGGAGTTGCCCCGGCTGTAGTCGACGGCGCCGGATACTGTCGTCAGGCGGGTCAGGTAGGCGACGCCGGCTGGTGTCGCGTGGGCGGCGTGGAGGGCCTGCAGGACCCAGGCGGTGGACTGGGCGTCGGAGGCGGCGCCGGGCTCGTCGGGGAAGCCGCCGTCAGCGTTGCGGTTGCTTCCTAGGAAGGCGATCGCCTTCGCGATCGCCGGCTGAGGTGCGCGTGCTACGGCAAGGGCCTCGATTGCCGCTGCCGTGTCGTCGACGTCGCTGGGGCTGCCGCGGGTTGCGAAGCTGAAGCCGCCGTCCGTGTTCTGCTGGTGTTCGAGCCAGGTTGCGGCGGCGGGGATACCGGGTGCGTGGGCCGCGTGGAGAGCGAGGATGGCGAAGGCCGTGAGGTTGGACTGGTCCGCAAACGAGCCGTTCGGGAGCTGGTCGTGGCGGAGCTCCGCGACCAGGTTGTGCAGCGGGAAGTGGGCTGCGTGGAGGGCGAGGATCGTGCGCTCCAGGTCCCCGGGTCCTTGCAGCTGCGAGAGATGTCGCTCGATCCACGCCGCTCCGTCATCGGGATCGCCGCCGGCGGCGGCAATCCCGATCACCGCCCACGCCGTGAAGAGCTGCGCTGACGGCTCATGCAGACCGCCCCCAAAACCGCCATCCGGATTCTCGGCGCTCTCTAGGTAGTGCAGCTGCGCGCGGATTGCGTCGCGCTGAGAGTCCGCACGCGCGACTGGGACGAAGGTGAGGAGGAGCAAAGCGACGACGATCCCGCCCCATTGGATGTCCAGGCGCAGGCGGAAGCGGGAGACGGCGCGGACGAGGGCGGGGCCGAAGGCGAGGTAGAAGAGGAGGTTGCCGGCGGCGGCAGCGAGGTCGAAGGGGAACGCCTGGCCCTCGATCAGCAGGAAGCCGGCGAAGCTGTGGTCGCCGGTGAAGGTCCAGGTGTAGAAGTTCATCACCGCCCCGAAGCCGAAGCCGGCGGCGGCGCAGATCAGCGCCATCGGGATCCGCGGGATGCGCCGGCCGCCGAGCGCGAGCGCGGCGCCGGCGAGGCCGACGAGACCCCAGGCGAGCATCTGCCAGGGCGTCCAGGGGCCCTGGCCGAAGAACAGGTTCGAGGCCAGCGCGGCGACCGCGCCGACCATGAAGCCGGGGGCGCCGCCGAGCGCGTAGCCCGCGATCAGGACGATGTCGGTCGTCGGCTTGACGCTCGGCAGCGCGGCGAAGGCGATCCGGCCGAGCGTCGCGAGCGCGGCGAGCGTCGCGACGAGGGCGACGGTGCGCGAGGAAGGGCGCGAGCGCTCATACCAGGCGAAGCCGCCCAGCAGCGCGAGGCCCAGCAGCGTGAACGAGGCGAGCTGCCAGCTCATGCGGCGGGCGCTGCGGCGGTCACGGTGGTCAGCGCGGCGACGCCCTGATCGGCGGTCAGCGCGCCGGCGTGGCCGCCGAGGATGCGGGCGGTCTCGGTCGCGAAGTACCAGCCGCCGGCGAGGATCTGGGGCGGCGGCGCGTCGGCGATAACGCGGCCGTCGCCCATCAGCACGGCGCGCGTCGCGAAGCTCGCCGCGAACTCCGGGTCGTGGGTCGCGACAATCACGGCGGCGCCCGCGGCGGCGCGGGAGCGCAGCTCGGCCGCGAGATCAGCCTTGGCCTGACGATCCATGCCGCGGGTCGGCTCGTCGAGGCAGATGACCGCAGCGTCGTCGGCGCCGACGATCGCCAGCGCGAGGCGCTGGCGCTCACCGCCGGAGAGCTCCCTGGGGTGACGGCTGATGAGCTGCCCCAGACCGGCCGCCTCGAGCGCCGCTCGGGGCAGCTCATCACCGACTTGATCGTGGATGAGGTAGGCGCCGGGGTTCTGGAGCAGCAGCGCAACGCGGCCCGTCGCCGTGACGGTGCCCCTGGTTGGCTTGAGGAGAGTGGCGGCGTGACGCAGGAGCGTCGACTTGCCGGCGCCGTTGCGGCCGAGCAGCGCGACGAGCTCGCCGGGCGCGACGTCGAGGCTGACGGCGGCGAGGATCGCGCGGCCGCCGGGCAGCTCGTGCCAGACGCGGCTGAAGCGGAGCGCCGGCAGGGGCGCGTGGCGACGGGCGCGGCGGCTCGGGCGGGGCGCCGTCGCGAAGGACGGCGGCGCGGCCGGGGGCAGCAGGTCGTTGGCGGCGAGCGTGGCGCGCGCGGCCTTGACGCCGGCGGGCGGCGGGTGCAGTCCCAGCCCGGCGATCAGGCTGGCGCCCGGGGTCTCGAGCGCCGGCGCCGCGTCGTGGGCCCAGGCGAGGAAGTCCGGCGGCGGGGCGTCGCAGACGACCGCGCCGCCCTCAAGGACGATCACGCGGTCGGCGGCGCCCAGGCAGCGCTCGAGGCGGTGCTCGGCGAGCAGGATCGTCGTCCCCCACTCCTCGTTCAGCCGGCGCAGCAGCGACAGCAGCTCATCGCCGGCGACCGGGTCAAGCTGCGAGGTCGGCTCGTCGAGGACCAGCAACCGCGGGCGGGCGGCGAGCGAGGCGGCGAGCGCGACGCGCTGCAGCTCACCGCCCGAGAGGTTCTCGGTCGCGCGATCGAGCAGCGCCTCGATGCCGAGCGCGAGCGCGACCTCCTCCACCCCACGCGCGACGGCCGTCGCGTCGTGCCCCGCGTTCTCCAGCGGGAAGGCGAGCTCGGCGCGGACGGTGCTCATCAGGACCTGCGTCTCGGGGTCCTGGAACAGCGTGCCGACGTGCTCGGCGAGCTGCGCGGGGCCCGCGTCGCGGAGGTCGCGGCCGCAGACGCTGGCGTCGCCTTCGAAGCGCCCGCCGTGGAAGTGCGGGACGACGCCCGAGGCGAGGCCGAGCAGCGTCGTCTTGCCCGAGGCGGACAGGCCGGCGAGCAGGACCAGCTCGCCCTCGCCGATCTCCAGAGTCACGGCGTCCAGCGCCGGCTGCGTCGCCTTGGGGTAGCGGTAGCTGACGCGGTCGAGCGCCAGGACAGCGGCGCTCATCGCTCGATCCCCCGGCGCTGCAGGTGCGGTGCGACGGCGATCAGGATCAGCGCGCCGGCGAGCGCGAGCTGGCGCGAGCCGAACGAGCCGTGGAGCGTCGGGTAGAAGGTGAACGGGGCGATGGCGGTCGCGGCGGCGGTTATCGCCAGCGCGGCGAGCGCGGTGGCGGCGGCGGCGAAGGCGAGGTCGTGGCGGGAGCGCGGCCGCCGGGCGCGCGGCGGGCGCCGTGCGGCGGCGTAGCCGCGAACCTCGAGCGTCGCGGCGACGTCGAGGGCGCGGTCGAGCGCGTTGGCGGTGATCGCGCGCATCACCGCGGCGCGCGAGGCGCCGTGGGCGCGGGTGCGCTGCGCCTCGGCGAAGCGGCGGGAGTCGAGCGCCAGCAGCGGCACCATCCGCGTCGCGAGCGTCGCGGTGAGCGCGGAGCGGAACGAGACGCGGCGCAGCGAGCGCAGCAGCTCGTCGGGGTCGACGGCGGCGCTCATGAGCGCGCAGGCGGCGACGATCACGCACAGCTCGAGGCCGAGGACCGCGCCGTAGCAGAGCGCTTCGAGCGTCGGGTCGACCTGGCCGAACGGGCCGAAGTAGCCGAAGCGGGCGAGCACCGTCAGGCCGTTGCGCGAGACCAGCGCGTTGACGATCGCGACCAGCAGCGCCATCGGGATCGAGTAGCGCAGCGAGCGGAGCACGCGGCGACCGGCGCCGGCGCTGAGCGCGGCGAGCGTCACGGCGAGGCCGATCGCGGCGAGGATCAGCGGGTGGCGGGTGAGGATCGCCGCGAGGATCAGCGCGCCGCAGTAGGCGGCGCCGACGGTGGCGCGGGCCGCGTGCAGCGGGCTTGCGCGGCGCTGGTAGCTCACCGGCCGGCGAGCGGCAGCGGCTCGGCGGTGTCGTTCACCACCGCCACCGCGAAGTTGCCGTCGAGCGTGCCGGGCGTGAACGCCTGCTCGGCCGCAGCGACCCCGGCGGCGTCGGTGCCGGTGACGAACCAGACCGGCGGCTGGCCGTGCCAGCGCGTCGCCGCGACAAGGCCCGTCCCCGGGCCGAGCGTCTGCTTGACGGCGCCGTTCGCGTTCAGCAGCTCGAGCTTGCGCCCGCCGTCGATGAAGCGCGCGTAGACGCCGCTCGTCGCCGGCCCGTCCTGCAGGCTCGCGGCCGCCGGGTCGGGTGTCAGCGTCGCGTAGGGCCCGACCAGCACGCGCAGCGACTGGTTGTACTCGGAGCATTCGAGGCAGCCGAGCGCGGCGGGAATGTTGAACTTCGCGAGCTCCTTGCCCACCTCGCTGCAGGCCGCCGACTGGGTCTGCGTGCACTCGACGCGCGACGGGTAGCGCTCGCCGCCGTAGCCGTCGAGGAACGGCTCGGGGAACGAGCCGACGACCGCGGGGATGCTCTCGCTGGCCGCCCAGTCATGCAGGTCCCACCAGACGTGGTCGCCGCTGTGGAGCTTCGTCGCGGCAGCCCCCTTACCGGCCTGCAGGCCGTTGACGTAGTAGAACCAGGCGGTCGGCTCGCCGGAGGCGCTGCCGCCGGACAGGCCGTCGATCGACTGGACGAAGCCGCCGCCGTAGAGCGTCGTGACGGTGGCGTTGCGTTCGAGCATCCGCATCACGGTGTCCGCGCCGACGATCTTCGGCTGCGAGGCCGACGTCACGGTCTGCGCGCCGAAGCCGCGCGTCACGAGCAGCTGCACGCCGCTCGGGGTGGTGCCGGCGCCCAGGCCACAACCTCCGATCGCGGCGGCCGCCAATGCGGCCGCCGCGATCGTCGGTAGCTTGCCGACTGGTCGGAGTGGGCTGCGCAACATCAGTACGAGTACGGCGCCTTGCAGGTCTTGCCGGGCGCGTGGATGCAGACCGTAGCTTCGGTGCGGATCGAGTTGGGGGCGCTGACCTCAATCGGGGTGTCACCGGGGAAGCTCAGGGTGAGCGACGCCCTGCCGGTCGGCTGCGTCGACACGGACTGGCCCTGCGCGGTGACGCTGGCGCCGCTCGCCGGGCTCCGCTGGCCGTTGGCGTTCGCGTAGCTGTAGACGGTGAGCGTGAACGGCTTGCCGAGGAGTGCCGAGGTCGGGCCGGCGACACCGAGCACTCCCGGCTTCAGCAGCTTCTTGTTGGAGCCGTCGTACTGCGGGAAGAACAGGATGCTCGAGCCGGGCTTGGGGTCGATCGCACAGGCGCCGGCGGTCGCCGGCTTATCGTTGACCCACAGGCTCCAGTAGTAGCTGGCGGTGCTCTTGTAGGCAACGCCGAGGATCGAGGTGATGAAGTAGCCGTCGTAGGACTTCGACCAGGTGCCGTTGAAGTCGCCGCCGGTCGCTTCCTGGAGCGCGCCGAGGACGCTCAGGCCGCTGCAGCTGTCGGCCGCGAGGCCATCCTTGGAGAACTTGGTCGCGTGCAGCGTCAGCGTCGTCCGTGGGAGGAGCGTCGTTGTGAGGCCTTCGACGCGGACCGTGACGCCCGACACGGTTGTGGTGTGTGGCGCTGCGCTGCTCTGGGTCGCGCCGAGTGCGGCGAGCGCGAACAGCGCTGCCGTCGCGGCAGCTGCTCGACGTACACGCGTCGCGCGGGAGGAACGGGTGCTTCTCATGGGTGCCAACCCCTTTCCACGAGGGTCTTGTGGGCTTGCGGTCGGCGCAGGTCTCCTGGCTTCCGGGCCAATCCCTCCGCGCCTTCCCGGCTCGCGGTGCGAGCCAGTGGCGTGCGCGTGCTGCGCGTGCGGCGGACTTCCCCGGTCACAGTGGCGGGTCCGCTCCGGATCTTCACCGGCTTCCCATGCCACCGACCTCTGACCGGCGCATCCTAGCGCTCTGGCACACTGGAAACGAGCCGATGACAATCAACCTCACGCGCATCTACACGAAGCTCGGCGACGGCGGCGAAACCCACCTCGGCGACATGAGCCGCGTCCCCAAGACCGACCCGCGGATCGAGGCCTACGGCGACGTGGACGAGCTCGGCGCCCAGATCGGCGTCGCAATCACGACCACCGGAACGCCACCACGAACCGTCGAGTGGCTCACACGCATTCAGAACGACCTGTTCGACCTCGGCGCGGACCTGTCGGTGCCGCAGAGCGACACACGCGAGCGCCTGCGCGTCGTCAGCGATCAGGTCGCCTGGCTCGAAAGCGCGTGCGACGAGGTGAACGCGACACTAGAGCCGCTGAAGTCGTTCGTGCTCGCGGGCGCCAACGCGACCGCCGCGTCACTTCACGTGTGTCGCACGGTGTGCAGGCGGGCCGAGCGCCGCGTCGTCGCACTCGGCGATGAGGTCAACCCGGAGGCGCTCCGCTACCTCAACCGGCTCAGTGACCTGCTGTTCATTCTGGCGCGAGACGCAGCGCGAGGTGCCGAGGCGCTATGGAAGCCGGGGCGGAATCACGGGGCGTAGCGGGCAGGCGCTCCTAGGCGACTCTGAGTGCCGTTTCGCGCCCGCGGAGTGGGGCAGCCGACTCGCTCCCATAGCTCGCGCGGTAGCGCCGTGCCCATGCCAGCACCTCTTCGACGTACCACCACGCGTGGTTGTACGCAAAGATCGCGCGCCGGTAGTTGGCGGGGGCGCCAGAGGCCCGCAGGTAGTTCGCCATACTAAAAATGGCGTCCGCGGGGTTCCACATGTTCGGTGTTCCCTGCCCGCTCGCACTAACACCGTACCGTTGCCAGGTGGAGACTAGAAACTGTGCCGGTCCACCAGCCCCGGCGTAGTTCAGAGCTCCAGGGACTGTGCACGACGGTGATGGATCCCGCCCGTGGTCGCACTCCACCTTCCCTATGCCAGCGAGGATCGTCCAATCGAGACCGTACCGCGCGGCGGCCGCCTCATACAGGTGGAGGTACAGCGACGGAATGCCGTTCACTGCTTCGGCCGATGGCTGGTAGATCACCGACGAGTCTGGCACTGGTAGGGCCATAACAAGCCCCGTCGAGTAACGCACTAGGCCAAGCACCAGCAGCGCAATGCATGCGCCAAGCACGGCCGTAGACGCAACGGCTGCTGTGGCAAGTGAGGCGACGGTGCGAACGTGCATTCAGCGCTCGCGAGACAAGAACTGCCGCGCGCGCCTACCAATTAGAGCCGGTCGGGCGCTCGCTCGCCGCAGGTCGCCAACACCCGTCGGCATCCGCGGGGAGCCCATGCGCGGCTCGCCTTCGGTCTCGTAGAGCCAGACTCGACGCTGAGTTAGCTCACGCTCAATTGTGAGTCTAGTTCGCCGGCGGTCGCTCTCTGGCTGACGCTCATACTCCGCCGCCGTAAGGCCCGCGAGACTCGCCAACGCACCGTAGTCGCGAACCGGCCGCGCGCCCTTGGCGTCCGGAGCCAACGCCTCACGGTCAAGCAGCTGCGCACGAAGCGACCGCTCGTGGTCGGCACGACGCGACTGCTCCCAGCCTGATCGCCCACCCGCAGTCGACACGCGATCACGAAGCACGGCTAGGTCACGCGTGCGAGCCGCGATCTCGGCGTTGACGTTGTCAGCGCGCAATGCCAGCGACGCAGCGCGCCTCCGCGCGCCTGCTCCACGCGCCGCAATCTCTTCGCTCGAAAGTCGGTCGCGGCGTGCTCGTAGCGTCGCCACCTCTTCGCCCAAGACGGGGACACGGGCTTCGTCCGCAACCCCATCGCTGGCCAGCGCACGCTCGACCTGTGTGACAAGTGCGGCGTGCGCTTCTCGCGTCCCAATGCTCTTTCGGCCCGCCAACGAGTCGGGGCGCGCGCCAGATGACCCGCCTAGTGCGCGGTGCCAGGCTTCGTGCGCTGTTGCTACTCCTGTACCGGCCGTGCGCGCCACCGCGCGACCTGTATCGACGGTGGCGGCGAGAGCACGTGTCCCGTGGCGCACGCGACTAGAGATTGGCATGTGGCTCCCAGACTCGCCACGCTCATGAATCACGTACCCAAGGAGGCGGTGACGGTGTTCAAACGCAAGCCACCAAAACACCGATATCAGCAGCCACTGTGTCCACCATCCCAGTGTCGTAAGGCTCGTGAGTAGTCTGATCACGAGCAGCGAGATGCCGAGCGTTACCGAGTAGACGAGCTTGGCCAGCGAGGCGCCGGCGAGACGGACCAGCCAATGGCGAAAAGTGTCGCGCCCGGCATCACCGAACGCCGGTGCCAGCACCGCAACGGGCGCCAGGAGCAGGTACATGAGCAAAGCCATCGCTGCGCCCAGAAGCCGTAGGGCGATGAACCCGAGCGTGGCAAGCATCCCTGCGACTCCAATCGCTATCAGGATGAGGCCACCGACACGTGGCCACGTTCCTTGCTCGGTGCGAAACTCCGCCTGCGGTGCGGTGCTCGCAGTGCAGCTTGTTGCATTAGTGCCGCCGCAAAGGGTTCCGTAGACCGTCGGGAGCGGCGTCTCGCTCGACAAGGCGTTGCGTGCGAGTCCGTTTGCTGGAAGTGCCAGGAACAGCGCACCGTTGGTCCGTGCGGCTGAGAGAGCTAGCGCCGTGCCTGCGAACTCGCGCTGTTCCGCACTCCCGCCGGGAGCGCATTGCACGAGCCCTGGAGCCGAACCTCGACACGTGGCCCCGGCAGCGTAGAGACGCTCGAGTTGCCGACCGGTCGCTTCGAGCCGAGGGTCCAGCCGTGACGGCTCGCGGCACCAATCAACGTCACCAAACTCGAGATAGCACCAGGGGCCGGTGATGGCGCTGTCGAACACCTCGCCGAGTGCACCGTCGAGACTCCCAACAGGATCCCCTGAAGAGCCCGTGGCGGTGGCCGCAACGGTGCTGATGGCCGCGTCATCCGCGAAGTGCGCCACCGCGCCAATCGTGCCGGCTGGGTCAGCGATGATCCACAGGCCCACACTCATCATCACCAACATCACCCCTGCTTGGCCAAGCGTCTCGACGACGCGACGTCGAACCATCCCGTGCCAGACAAACCCGATAGCTGCAATCGCAAGGGCGAGGCCTAGCCAGGGAGCCGTGAGGATGCGCTCCGCCCCGCCGAGTGCGTTCGATACGTTGCCCAACATGTTCGGAGCGAGTAGATCGATGGAGTAGCACCACTCGAGCGCTACAACCGCTACGTGAATGAGCCACACAAGTGCCGTCCAAACGGGCGTCACGACGAGGTCTTCGATGATCGAGTCGACGTCGTCGGTGAAGCTGGCTCCCAAGCCTGAGTCGATGTTGGAATCGATCGCGTAGTTGGACAGCGGGACAGACGCGACCGCGACGCCTGACACGTCGCAGTCGGTGCGCGCCGTCGCAGAGATCTCGGAGAACAGCGACGCCGTCGTACACGAAGGACTTGAGAAGCCGTTTGCCGCAAGAGGGTCCGGGAGTACGGCCGGCTCGACGGCGCCCGGTAGTTCCGCCGCTGGCTTCGACGCGAACGTACTAGTAGTTGACGCGCGTGTTACAAGGAGAGACCGCTTGAGCGGCAAGGCGAGAGCTACGCTCGACGCCGCCACCAGCACGGCGAGGGCAAGCGCGCTGACGACGCGCCAATGGGCACGCGTCTGGGGGCCGAAGCTCACGAAGCCGGCGTAGTCGAGAATGCGCGCAACAGACGGGGGGCAAGCACCTCCACCTGCACCGCCTCGACCCGTCCACGATGATCTCGCATCAAGCAACGCCCACTGTCAAACTCGAGCAGGCGATTGCGCAATGCCCGATCGTCCGGGTCGAGGTCAAGCAACCGCAGAGCGCGCGCGGCCTCGTTCTCCGAGCGCAGTCCAAAGACAAACGTCGCTCCAACGAGGTTTTCGATCGACGCTCGCCCGTCTAGAAGCGTGTCGCTTACAAGCTGAGTACTGATGATGGGAACGGCGAGTTCGCTGCGCCCCATCCTCTGGAGCGAGGCAAGCAGCATGCGCCCCACAGGATCGCCGAGCAGGCGCCAGCCCTCGTCGAAAGAGAACACCTTGAGCCGCGCTCGCTCCGCTGCCATCAGCTGCATCGCGAACATCGCGATCAGCCGCACGATCTGCTCACCTACACGCTCAAGCGGCGAGTACTCGCCGCGGGTTCTCCCCGGTTGCGGAGCCGGCAGGTCACGAATGAGCACGTACGTCATCTGACTCGTGCCGATGTCAGGCAGTCGCACATCGGGGTCCGCGAAGCCGAGTTGCGTGAGGCCGGCATCCGCGTAGACAGCGAGCGTCTTAGCAACCTGCCGATCGATCTCGTCACCCGCCATGAGAGCCCGCACGACCTCAGAGCTCGTTGGGATGCTCGCCCGACGTAGCACGCTGTCAACGGCCTTTACTACCGCCGTTTCCCAAGTCGCTTCCGAGCGCGACGGAAGTAAGTCGCATAGGAAGGACACTGCGGCGTCCTGGCGCATGTGAGCCGGAGCGACGCGCAGCGGATCGAGCATGCCGCGGAGCGCACGATCTCCTCGCAGCGTGATCGTCTCAACGTGCGGCGCGACCTCGTCTAGCTGATGGATGCGGTGGTCCCCTTTCGGGTCGCAGTCGATGATCCGGGCACCGAGCAAGAATGCCTCGTACACGAGCTTCTGATCGAGGGTGGTCTTGCCCGAGCCAAGTGCTCCCAGGCTGAGGATCGCAGCGTTGCGGTCGCTGTCAGAGCCCTCTCGAAGGTTGAACAGGACGGGATGGTGGGACCCGCTAAGGGTGTGGCCGAGATGAAACCCGCGTCGCGAGCCAACCGAGTGCGTGGCGATCGGCATCATTGCCGCGACTTGCTCAGGCGTGAGCACATCGTCGTATCCCCGCACGCGGCTGCGCTGCCCCGGGAGGTGGTGGACAAAGAGGCGCAGCTGATCGCCGAGCGGGCGATGCAATCGGACCTCGCCAAAGGCGCGCCTGCACGCTTCAACGCGCCGTTCTAGATCGTCTTCGTCTTCTGCGGCTACAGCGATCGCGAGCGTGGCCCGAAGCAATGGGGGATGGCTGGCACTCTGCAAATACGACAAGAGGTCGCGGGCTTCCTGCGTGCGCTCATAGCCGCGATCGGACACGCCCTGATCACCTCCTGCCTCTGCCCGAGCGATCTCGTCGGCGTCCTGCACCCGGCGACGCACGAGCCGAATCGCGAGGTCATTTGGCAGGAACCGCCCCGTTAGCGCAATGTCGATCGCGAACGACAATGACTCTGGCGGGGAAAACATGAGCTCTAGTCGCGAGTTCGGAAACGTCGCTCGTTCCGGAAAGGCTCCGGCAACGAGATGCGCCTGCCAGCTGATCCCCAGTTCCGATTCGACGCGCAGCGCACGTCCTCGATCCTCTACGCAGCTGTCACACCATCGCATGACATCGGCCTCTAGGGGTGCCAACGTCGCACTCCCGTTGCGTTCAAACACGAGCGCCTGGGGCTCATGGAGCCCATCGACCACCGGATCACCGAGGGCGCGGCAGAATCCGCGGCGTACCAGCCACTGCACCTCGGAGGTCCGGGCTGGTCTGGCATCGACGAACGCAACGAGGCGCGCGTGAGCCTCATCGGCGTGCACGCGGAGGCGCTCCAACTCGCTCACCGAGAGCAGCCGCCGGTCACCCCACTTCAACGCCGCGCGTATACCTGAGAGCAGGTCGCGAGACCTGCCCTCGGCGAGCGCCGACACGAACCCTGCCACGTCTCGCTCCGGTGGCTCAAGGCTTATCGCGAGGTACACACCGGGATCGGTCGCCTGACCTACGCCAAGCGCGCTACGTTGCTCCGCGATGTACCGCCGATGAGCATTGCCATGTGGGCCGGTGTAGTCGCGCTCCATTGAGTCGGCATAGTGAACGGGATCCCACGTTCGGCCAACGCGGAGTATCTGAATATCGGCGTCCGCTGATTCAAACGCTGCCATCAGGCGCGCGAAGCGATCGCTCTTGCGCTCGCGCGAAAGGGTCGCGTAGCTAAACGTCTCGAGACTGAACAGGGCCCACGGACCGGACGACCCCATGAGACAATTGCCGTACACAAACGACAGCGGACGGCTCGCCATCAGCAGGAACCTGGTCCGTCCGCCGTCAGCGGCCTGCGGGAGACCTCAAGTACGGCTCCCGGACCCAGCTCCAGTGCCGCCGATACCGGTTTCCAGGAGCCGTGCGCGGGATGGAGCGAGACATCGGGACGCCAGTAGCCGTGGCTGTGCCCCCATTCAACGCGGTCGTGCGGATAGTGGACGAGAACAGCACCCGGCCCGCGATAGCGAAAGGCGCGCGGCCTTGCTTCGGAGCCGTCGGCAATCCACACGATCGGCGGCGGCGACCATCTGCGCCTGAGTCGCGGGCGCGGACTCAACGCCACGAAGCGACGCGAACGTGAGCTGTACCGCACAGCGGCCAACGCCGCGAGATGGAATGGTCTTCCGTCGATACGAAGCACGGCTAGCAAGCAAGCTGACCCCAGAGGAAGTGCGATGTCGCGGAAGTACCACGGCACCGCGTCCAGAAGCCATGACACGACCGGAAGCGTGCCAGCCATGAGAAACGCCACGATGCAAACGAGGCTGTACGCAATCCCGCGAAGCGGAATGCCGCCGGGATTCAGTCGCAGTGTGTCAATACGGTATATTCGCCGCTCAAGCGCGAATACGGCGTTATGCGAGCGAATCTCGATGTCTGGCTCGGCCATGACAGCTACCCCGACCCAAAGAGCGTGGACACGGTGTCCTGGAGCACACTCAAGCCAGCGGGGCTAACGAGTAATACTGCAATAATGCCGATGGCCAGCACTCCGACGGCCTCCTTGAAGTCGCGTCGGAACACCAACACCACCGCGGCCACCGCTAGCGCGAGCCCGATGAGGCTGAGGGCGATCGTCCGCCCGGTGTTAGTTGCGTTGTTCGCAGCTGTCACAAGCGAGTCACTGCCAGTCCCTGCCTCTGCACTTGCCCCGTCGGCCAGCACGGCTGGCCGGTCCGGCACCCCCCGTGCCAACGCACCGGCGGGGTTGACGACGAGCGCAACTCCGACCGCGAGGAGAGCTGCTCTCACTATTGGGCGCCGCATACGTGTCAAGTGCATTCCGATTCCTATTCGCTCATTGTTGGCCATCGAGACCTACTAACTCGCCATTGCGTTGATTGATGAGATTTCCCACCGTCCGGACCGCAGGACGACGGCAACGGTGTAAGCCAGCGTGTAGCTGTCACCCCAGCGGTCGTGTGCAACTACCGTCACTAGGATTTCACCGGTTGGTTCCACCGCCAAGCGTTGAATTGTGTCGAGCACTAGTGCCGGCCTCGGCGGCGTCACATCGGCGTTTGCCGTCAAATCCGCGGCAAGGTTCTGGGTAGAGCCGCTCAGGTAGTTGCCGAGTGCACGTGCGAGAACCGCTTCGAGCGCTGGGTTTGACACTGCCGGGAGATTCGCGCCGTCGAGTGCCCCAGCAGCCGCGAACGACGGAGACGCGACGATCGCCGGGTAGTTCACGAGCACATATCGCGGACCGGCGGAAGCTACGTCGACGTCCAAGTAGAGCAGTCCGTGCGTCGTCGTCTGGACTGCAACCGTGTCCTGCCACGTCCCGTCCCCCAAACTGCGGCGCGCCACCACGTCGAGCCAGGCGACGTCCTGCCTGCTGCCCGTGGCTGGACGCACGCCGAGACTCGGATCGTCCAGCGGTCCGACGAATGGCGCCATGGCCTGATCGCGGGTGCTGGGGTCGTACCCCCACGTGAGGTACGCCCGCGCAAACTGCTCGACGAACCACTCACCGCCGAGGTCATCAGCAGCGGGAGCCGGCCGTACGTCCACTTCCCCGGCCGGAGGCGCCACCGAGAAGCGCACTGTTGCCGCTACTCCTACTGCGGCCACAACGTAAAGCACCCAGCGAGTTAGCGACATCGACCACCGCATCGAACGCATGGACCTCGACGCCACCAAGACCCGTGGTCGTGGTCGGACTTCGCTCATCGCTCGAACCCAAACTCTGATGCCGCCGACGCCCCGCCTTGGGCCAGGGTGCCTCCCGGCGCGATCTCGCCGACAGTACGGCTGACACCTACGGCGGTTGGGCTGTGGGCGGGACGTTCGCGCCGCTGACGAGCCCGTGGGGCCGACCTCGATTTGTTTGCGTATGCGCGCTCATCCGTCGGCACCGGCAGCCCACCGGGCGATAACGCAAGCTGCAGGGGGGCGACTGGGCGCCTCGCTCGTCCGTCGTGCGGCGGTCGGCCCCCCAGGACAACAATCAACACCGCCGCACCGAGCAACGACAGCGTCAATGCGCCGGAGAAGGAGCGCCGCCAGCGGCTCGGAGCGGGGGGCCGACCCGACGCCCCAGCAGCAGACGAGCCAGGCGCCGCTCCCACAAGTCCGGGCCTGGCATCGGGCGGGAGCCCGTGATCGCCTGATGAGGGCCACGCCAGTGGAGACTCCTCTCCAAGGAGGTCTACCTCGTCGACCACACGGTAGACGGCGACTGGACGACGACGCATCACCTCAACACCGCCGATAGCGGACGGCGGGCATTAGCTCGGCGGCGTTCGTCCAGAACGCTGCAATCAGAGGTCTGCGTCGGCCGGCTGTCGCCACCCCAGCGAGCACCGGCCATCGGCCCGGATACTGGCGAATGGCGGATGCCGGCGTCGGTACGCAAACTGTGATGTCGCAGTCGGTTACAGACACAACGCTCCTCGTCGAACCTTCCGACCGCGGGCGCGACACGGGACGAGGAGGGTCGCAGCTAGCTCGGTTTGGCTAGCTCGGTCGCTCTCGCAAGCAGTACGTCCACGGCGGAGAAACCCACGGCCCCGCCGCCACCCAGCGTCGTACCAGTGAAGCGTGGCGGAACCATGGCCATTCCTGCGCGCACGAACGCCACTGTTTCGACTAGGCTGGCCAGCATGCCATCAAGGGCCGCAGGCACATGGTTTCGTGTTCGCCTCGCGTCCCGTTGAACGTCGGAGCGTCGGAAGCCCCACCATGGGGTTCGTGGAAGATCACACACGCAGTGATCCAGCTGAAGCCGTAGCGCGGATCGCAGCAGACCGACGTGACCGGCTTCTGCGCGTCTACCGTCGACGCCTGCGTTGGGAGGATCTGGAGGATTGTTACAGCCAAGCGACCCTTGAGCTTCTCGCTCGTTCGCGGCGCTCCCCGTTCGAGAACTCCGCTCATATACGCAACGCGCTAGAGCAGAAGTTTGTGAGTCGTATCGATGATCGGCGGCGCGCGCTTGGTGGTCGGAGCGGTATCGAGGCGGCATTTGCGAACGCCATGTCGGTCGATGTACTTGGCGAAGCTGCACACGAGCTAGAGGACCACTCGGCCGCGGTGGAGCGCCAAGTGCTAGCACGCAACGAGATCCGCCGATTGCGCGAGCTCATCGCCGACCTAACTACCGACCAACGACTCGTTCTCCACTGCCAGGTCAATCTTCAGATGGAGGCCGCCGAGTTCTGCACACGCTATGGATGGTCCGCTGAGAAGTTTCGGAAGGTCGCCCAGCGGGCTCGAGGTAAGCTCAGAGTCCTTACGGCTGAGTACCAGAGCGGAGACCGCTGTCGTCGTCTTGCTCCAGATCTACTCGCTCTCGCGGCTGGCGTTGCCCGCGAAGACCAGACGCGTCGCGCGCGGTCACATATAGAAAACTGCCGCGGATGCGCACACCACTTCAGCCAGCTGGACCGCGCGGCACGTAACGTTGCCGCTCTTGTGCCGATCCCGGCCATCGGTGTTGCGGTCTCCTCAACGCGCGCCGGCTGGTGCGACGCCATCATGCGACGTATGGTCCTCGCCATCCGACACCCAGCCGCCGAGGCGGGCGGAGCCGGCACCGCGGGGTTGGCAGCTAGCTCGGCCACCGGCGCAGGTGCTATCAAGGCGGGCGTTGTCGCGATGTGTATCGCGGCTGCCGCTGGAAGCTACGCGGTCTGTCAACGCGTTGGGTTGACGCTCCCGCTCGATCTCGGAGTGCAGTCGCCTCACGTCAGGCTACACGCGCGCCCCTTGGATAGCACGCCTAGAATCGTCGCCACGAGCATCTCAACTGGAGTTCAGAGTCGCCCCAGTCCAGGTGTCCTTTCTAACGTTGCGCAAACGCGACGGGAGTTTGGTTCCGCGAGAGCATCGATCGCAACGGTGGGTGCACCGGCAGCTGGACGCTCGGCGTTGGCTAGTCAGCCCACGACAGCGGAAGGCCAGGAGTCGAGCGAGTTCGGGTTCGAGCGCTGAGCACAACCCGCGCGCAGAGACCTCCAGCCCTGGCCTCGCTACACCCCAAAATGGGACTGGCCGGCGCGGACCGGTCACGGGCTGCATTTCGGGCGATCTAGAAGGTGTGCTCGACGGCGGAGGGGTGGATGCAGTCCGATCCGGCGGCGCGCGCGTAGGACATGTGGGTACCGGCGATTAGGTGCTTGTAGGTCTTTGTCGCTCCGCAGGCTGAGTAGGTCGGCTTCGGCTCATGCGCGTTGGCAGCGGTGGGTGACGCGCGAGGCCACGTTACGGGCCGAAGACGCCGGTGCGCTTGGTCGGCTTGAACGCCGCGGGGTAGACGAGATCGTGACCTTGGCGATGTGAGACGCGGGTGTGGAGACAATCAGCCCCAGCGGGTGGGCCACAGCCAGCATTGCGCTGGGCCAGCCGCGCTGCTGAACCACACTCAGCCAGTCCGCGTATTGCGTGTCGGTCGGGGCAATTGGCGACATCCGCCAGCCGCCGCCGTCCTTGACCGGCACGAGAATGTCGCTGTCCGCGAGCGTGATTGGAGCGGGATTGCCGCCGCGGAGCGGCGGCGGTACGCTTGATCCGAAGCCTCAAGACGACCTCAACCGTTGCACAACAGGATGTGACTCCGTGCCTGACTTCCACCCGACCATAAGAAGCGACAACCCCGATCCGCGCGTCGCATGTGCGCTGTTGCTGGACACGTCCTCGTCGATGTCGGGGGCAGCCATCGACGAGTTGAACAGGGGCTATGCCGCGCTATGTGAGTCGCTTGCGGAGGATCCTCTTGCTCGCAACCGGACCGAGATAGCGGTGATCACCTTCGGGGGGACGGCGCAGCTCGCCGTGGGGTTCACCGAGGCGCGTTATCTCGAGCCATCGACCTTCACTGCGCAGGGCATGACGCCGATGGGCGCAGCGCTCGAGCTTGGACTCGGCGAGCTGC
This sequence comes from Solirubrobacteraceae bacterium, assembly GCA_049512455.1. Taxonomy (GTDB): domain Bacteria; phylum Actinomycetota; class Thermoleophilia; order Solirubrobacterales; family Solirubrobacteraceae; genus Palsa-513. Next base: position 21,723 of record JBEKXB010000031.1, read on the forward strand.
TGGCCCGCAAACAGGCTTACAGGGAGGCCGGACTCGAGTACTTTCGCCCCTGGTTGTTCATGATCAGCGATGGCGAGCCAACCGATGGCGAGCGTTTCACCGCCGCAGCAGGTCGGGTGCGCGAGGTCGAGGCCCAGAAGGGCGTGGCCGTGTTCGCGGTCGGAATCAAGGACGCGAACATGGAAACCCTCGCCACGCTGTCAAACGTGCGCGAGCCGAAGATGCTCGATGGCCTCAAGTTCATCGAGCTGTTCCAGTGGCTGTCGGCAAGCATGATGGTCGTGTCGCAGTCGGTCCCGGGAGCATCAGACGCGGATATCGCACAGCAGGACTCCGAAGAGCAGCTGGCGCTGCCGCCGGCAGACGGTTGGGCCCACCCGTAAGGCGGCAACAGCGTGAGTGACTGGCGGGTGCTCGGCGCCTCGGCGGTCGGCTCGCTCCATCTCAAGGGCGACCGCGGCTGTGACGACGCTCACGGATGGTCTGTGCGCAAGGCAATGTCGATTCTTGTCATCGCCGACGGCGCCGGCTCGCGGCCGGGAACCTCCGCGATCGGCGCTCACGTCGCGGTCGCTGCCGTACTCGGCGCAAGTCGCGATCGCCGGTTCGCGACCGCAGTCGCTGAGAACGCCAGCGCTGCCACATGCGTCCTCGTGGAGCGGGCAATCGCTGCGCTCACAGCTGAGGCGAGGATCCTGGAGCTCGAACCCGGCGCGCTTGCAACGACCCTCTGCGTCGCGGTCCTGGTCGGAGACCACGTCGTGGTGGCGCAGATCGGGGACGGCATCGCCGTCGTGGAACACGAGAGCGGGACCATCGAGACAGTCGCTGTGGCCGAACGCTTCGAATACGCCAACGAGGTGGTGTTCGCCACCGCGCCGGATGCGTTAGACCACCTGAAGGTGTACGCAGCGGACGATGACCCGGTGCGCAGCGTGGCGCTGTGCACCGACGGACTGCGCTACAAGATCCTCGACGTCGTCACGAGCGCTCCGTTCGAACCGTTCTTTCGCGAGTCCTGGGCATCGGCTCGCAAGCGGCACCCCACCTCGGAGGCCGTCGAGAAGTTTCTCCGCGAAGTCGATGACCAGACCGGCGACGACAAGACGCTCCTGCTCGCGGTCCGCGAGTTCGCGGGCAGGGCCGGGCGCAAGGACCACCTAACCCCACGACCGCCGTCGATCGACCCGGAGCCCGGGGCTGAGCAGCCCGACAGCCCGGTGGCGTGATCTGCTCTCGGACCTCCGCAACCCGATCGCCGGGAACACAGCTCGCTTAGCGCAATCCCGCGTGCGACAATTAGGGAGCCGGGTGAGGCGGATCCGATGTCACCTCGCCCACGCACAACCATGGTGCAGTCACGACAGACGACCGCCAGACGGCCTGTCGCCTCCCCGCACGGCAGGAACCAGCGGACGCGCTCACACCGCGCCACATACCGCGCCACACACTACGGGCCAGTCCGCGTCGGCGAGCAACTGGGAAAGGGCGGGCAAGGCCACATCTACGAAGTCGAGGGAAGCTCGGACTTCGTCTTCAAGCGGTTAAAGGACGAGGCCCTGGTCGCGGCTCCGGACCTCGAGCGCCGGCTGGCGGCGATGGTCGCCAAGCGGCCAGCGGGGTGGCATGACCGGTCCGGTCACGTCTGTTTAGCCTGGCCTGTAGACGCTGTCTTCGAGGGCGGCCGCTTCGTCGGCTACCTGATGCCTTGGATCGACCCCAAGGACGCCGCCGAAGTGCATTTTGTCTCGAACCCGTCGGTCCGTCGTGACCCGGGTGCCAAGACCCCCGACTGGGTTCGCGGCTTCACGTGGAAGTACCTGCTGCGGACTGCAGCCAACCTCGCGCTGGCCACGGACGCCTTGCACAGGGGCGGCATCGTGTTCGGCGATTTCAACGAGCGGAACATCCTCGTGACCAAAGAAGCGCGTGTCACGTTCGTTGACTGCGACTCGATGCAGGTGCCCAATCCCGACGGTGGCGAGTTCCTCTGCAAGGTTTGGCGGCCGGAGTTCACCGCGCCGGAACTGGGCCCTGGCAATTTGAAGTCCGTCGCCCGCAAGCGGAGCTCAGACCTCTTTCCGCTCGCCGTGCACATCCATCAGCTCCTGCTCGAAGGGGTGCATCCGTTCGACGGCGTCTGGCATGGCCGAGGGGAGAAGCCGAAGCGTCGCAACTTGGCGATTCATGGGCTTTACGTCCACGCCGGCGACAAGCGTCTCACACCGCAGCCGCTTGCGGTGGACTACGAGCTGATCCCGAAGTCGTTGCAAGACCTCTTCAGTCGCGCGTTCGTCGCAGGCGCGCAGGATCCGAGTGCGCGTCCGACGGGACGCGAATGGCACGTGGAGCTGAACAAGACACAACGGCACCTGAAGACGTGCACGCGGCGCAAGAGCGCTGGGCGCCACATCTACCCGGACCATCTCGATAGCTGCCCCTGGTGCAAACACGAGGCGTTGGTTGCGGAGCACGAGGCGTTGGTTACCGAGCACGAGGCGGTGGTTGCGGCATTGGCTCGAGCGCATGGTCAGCGCGCCCGGACACCGGCGACGCCACCTGTGACGCCACCCCCGTCGCCCCCGGTCCGCCGCGGCTTCGCTCGTTACCGCCGCAGCCTCGCATTCGGGCTGGCCACGGTGTTCGCCGTGGTTGGCATGGCCGTCGGGATCTCCGCCTTGGAGCACTCGTCGCCGGCAACCACCGCAACCGCCACAACGGTCTCTCACGCCACGTTCGCCGTCGGCGGGCGGCACGGGCTCGGTCAGCTCGTTGGTGCGCCCGGTCAGGCGAAGGTCTCGAACTCGAGCCGCTCAACCGGCCGCAAACGTCAAACTGGCAGCGGGTCGACGCCGGCACACAGCCACGGCGGCGGCCTTGGCGCCAGCGCCACCGCCAGCACCAACAACAACCCAAGCGCCGGGCTACAACACAGCGCCGGAGGCAGCGCCAGCATCAGCGCCAACAACAACCCGAGCGGCGGGCTGCAAGGCACCGCCGGCGGCAGCGGCAACAGCGGAAGCGGCGGCGGGCTGCAAGGCACCGCCGGCGGCAGCGGCAACAGCGGAAGCGGCGGCGGGCTATCCGGGAGCGCCGGGCCCTAAGGAACGCAAGAGGTGGCAGGCGACGCCGTCGCGCTCACGTTATGACCAGCGTGCCGATGATCACCCTCGTCGTGGCGTACGTCCGATCTCCGCTGACGAGGATCGACAGCTGGTAGGTCGCCGGCTGCTTCGCGAAAACCGTGAAGTGGAACGTGCCGTGGCGCGTCACCTTGCCGCGCACGACCGTCGTCCACCCCCCCGACGCGTTCTGATACTGAATCCGGACCTTGGTACCGGCAGGAACACCCGGTACCTTGCACTTACCGCCGTCCTTCCGTCCTGAGGCGACCTGCAGAGTAGCGAGCTGGCAGGTGGCGGCTATCAACCGCTTTCCCACCAGGACCGGGGCGCTGGTCGCCGTTCGGCCGGTGTTGGTGTTGACGACCGCTGTGAGCGTCTGCTGTCCCGTCAAGCCCGTGGTGTTCCACTGCACCGATCCGCTGCAAGTTGGCTGGGCCTGGCAGCGAACATTGCCAATCCCGTGGTTCACCCCGTAGGACACCGTGATGCCCGACGGATAGTCGACCTGACTCGGGTCCGTGGCAGCGGTCACCTCGATGGTCATCGATCCCTCCAGCGGCGAGCCTGATACCGGACTGGTGATCTCGACCGTCGGCCCAGGACTGTCGACCGTGACGTCGACAGGCGCACTCGTCGCGCTGACGCCTGTTTGGGTGGTGACCTGCGCTGTGAGCGCGTGCGTACCCGAAAGGCCCGTCGCGTTCCAGGTGAGACTGACTTGACAAGCTTCCTGTTGGCGGCAACTCACGGAGCCAATCCTGCTGAAGCCGTCGTAGAACGTGATGTTTCCGGGAAAGTCGTCCTGGCTCGGATCGGTTTCGGCGGCGGCCGACACGGTCACGTTTCCCTCGACCGTGGCGCCTGCCGACGGACTCGTGATCGACACCGCCGGCGGCGGGCTGACGATTGTCACGACGACTGGTGCGCTCGTTGCCGACAAGCCGGCGTTTGTCGACACCTGGGCGGTCAGCGTGTGCTGCCCCGACATGCCGGTGCCGTTCAGATTGACTGTGTCGGTGCAGGACGGCTGCGGGGCTTGGCATCCGGCGGAGCCGATGTTCTTGGGGCCGTCATAGAAGTTGATGCCGGTCGGGTAGTCACCAGTTCCCGCCGTGGCGGTCGCCGTGATGGCGATGGTTCCCTCAACCGTCGAGCCCGCCGCGGGGCTCGTTATGGCTATCGTCGGCGCCGGCGGACTGGCGATCGCAGCAGATGGCGGGCGCGTGGTCCATGTCGCCGCGAGGATTGCGCCGACGAGAAGCACTACGGCGCCGCACCAGCGAGAAGTCATCGCCCATCGCGCCGAACGGCAGCCTCGGCGCGAGTTTCGTGCGCCCGCTGAACGTGCCACGCTGATGCGCCGCAACGGACTTCCCTTCCGCGGCTCGGGATCGTAGGACGACGCTCGCCACTTCCACGATGCCGATCGAACCCATCAATTGTAGCTGGCGGTAGCCGGCTCCACACGTGACACACGCGCTGCCGACACGGCTTCGAGAGCGCCCTGGGTGCCGCCTCGCACCCCAGCTTCCGGCGCGACTGTGGTGGTCGTCGCGGACGACGCGGCACTGCTTGGGGAAAGCCAGGCCCGGGACATGCAGCTAGCCCTGCACCGCCGTGATCGCCGTCCGAGTAGAGGTTCATGTGACACCACGAGTCGGGCCCAAGCGGTGAGCATCGCTCGCTTCGTTCGGCGCTACGCGCCTCGCTCTCCGGCCGGCCGGCGCCCCCACACGCGCGCGATTCTCAAGCCGGCGCCCCAAAGTCAATTGGCCGGCGGCGCAGACGCAGCAACCTCAGATGCCGCTTGTGGGCGGCCGTCGTTTGCCGGTGACCGGACCCCGTTCATGGGTCCACCTGTTGTGAGAGCTGGTGGGTGGTTGGTAGTTGCAGGGTAGGGTTTCCGCCGGCGTCGAACGGAGCCGACGCGTAGCGGCGGTGGAGTTCGGCGC
>JBEKXB010000032.1:0-24926 GCA_049512455.1 Solirubrobacteraceae bacterium
GATGGCGGTACGGTGCGTTTCACGGCGTAGGCCTCCTTCATCGTCTTGCAGGACTTGAGGGAACCTACGCCGTCACCTCGACAGCACCCGACGGCTATTTACAGCAATCCTGGGACGCGACCGCCGGGCTCCGTGCGCTCCTGGTGTTTCGTCAACGCGGGAGTGACCGCAACCGAGATGCTCGCCTTCACACGCGGGGCAAAGGCGTCTTCGCCGTTACGGGTGTCTGCGCGGCTACCATTGAGCGATGGCTGTGTCCGCGAAGAAGCTTGATTTGGCGGTCGGTGAGCTGGTCGAGATCGGTGGCCGCCGCTACGAGGTGGTGCCGGACCGACGCGGTGGCGTGACGCTCGAGCCGCCGATCACACCGGCGGCGCAGTTGCATGCGGAGCGCGGGACGAGGCCGGCATCAGTCGAGGACTTCGAGCGGCTTTCCAGCGACGTTCCTGTAGACGACGAAGGCTAATTCGTGCCGGAAGGGCCGCCCGCGCGGCCGGTGATTGTCCCGGTCGAGTTCGGGGCGGTGGAATGGGAGGAAGAGGTGCGTCGCCTCGACGCTCGTTCACCCGCTCGAGCACAGGCCGAGGCTGCGCGCAAGGCAATTGAAGGCGGTCGCGTCAAGCTCGCGTGGAAGCGTTGCTTGCCCCACGGGCCCGACGACACGAGACTGCCCGGATGCCGCAAGCTTTACGTGCCGCTCGGTCACGACGCGGCGTCCGAAGCGCCCTACGGCTTCATCTTCCAGCTCATCGCGAAACCCGACAGTACGCTCGCCTGGAACATGATCGCCTTCGGTGAACGCCATCCCTCCGATCCGCGGACACGCAGCGTTTACGAGCGCGCACACAAGCGCCTACACAGCCGATACCAGTAGCCGCGTGTGTCGTTCTGGGCGGGACCAGGAGCGAGCGGACGACCTGCGCAGGCTCCCGCAACCGTCTGTTTGGGGAAGCAAGCAGTTTTCGCCCCGATGAGGACACCCTCGCTTTTCTGGCAGCGGGAGCGAGGCTGGCGGGAGCTGAGCGGGCTGCGTGCTCCGTGGTAGCTCCATGGATTGCCGGCCGGGTCGCGGTGACGCTGTGACGGCGCGGTCGTTTGCCTAGTGCACTGTCGTCGCGTCTGTGTTTGGCTTGAACGATTCGCGGGGATGGGTCGGTAGTCGTTACGTGAGGGCGGCGGGCGATTACCGATGACAGGCGACGTGACGCGTTGATACTGGCCTGGCATGCGTTGGCGGGCGTATCTCGGTTGTGGTGCCGCGGCGGTTCTTATTCTTGCGGCCGTTCTGGCGTCCGTCGGGCCCGCGAGTGGCGCGACGCCGCCTGCGCCGATCAGCGGCACGCTGAGCCAGCCGGGCTACACGGTGATCGCTTTGGCCGCGAACGGCAAGGCGACATACGTGCGCGCTACGAACGGCAGCTTCACGCTGATACCGCCGACCGGCCGCGTGACGCTGCAGCTGCGGAGAGCGGACGGGATCTACGCCGGACCTGTTGTGATCGCCTCGGCGCAGAGAGGTAGGCGCGTGATCACCGGCGTCAAGGCCGGCGCCCGGCTGGGCGCGATCACGCTCAACGCTGCGCAGGGCTACGCGCGCGTCGCGCATCGCGTCGCGAAGCGGTGGGTTGATGCGAGCCGCTGGGCACGCGCCAAACAGGGCCTCCCGATCGGCAACGGAATCAACTTCGGCCTCGTGCACTCAGCGCCTCCGCGTGTCTCGCCGCCGGGTGATTTGGATGCCGATGGTGTTCCCGACGCCTTCGACGTCGACATCAACGGCAACCTGATCCTCAACAACGTCGATCAGTCCAGCCGAAAGGCGGCGCGCGCGGCACAGGACGAAGACCAGTTCTTCATCGGCGCCAACCTGATGGTTCCGCTGAGCGACACGGTGAACGCCGACGCGGGCGCGGTCACCGACGCGCAGATCGACCAGACTCTCACGACCTACGAGTGGCTGGCCCTCGCCATCGTGCCGGGCAACCCGGAGCTCGACTGCGGCGGCGCTCCGGACCCCAACAACCCGCAGGGCTGGATCGGCGGGCTGAGCTACTGCACGAGAGGTGGCACCGGCCAGGCGGAGCTCCCCGGCTGGCCCGCGCCCTCGACATGGCAACCATTCCCGGTCTGCTGCGACGCCGACGGGAACGGCTTCGGCAACCTTTCCAACGACTCGCCGAACCCGGCGCCGGGCGCGTTCTTCTTTGACCCTCGCGCGACGACCAGCCAGATCGGGACCGGTGACGTGCTGATCCAGCGCGTGACGAGCAACGGCGTGGAGACCGACTACACCGCGATGCTGCCGTACATCTTCGCCACCGTCCCAGCGCTCGTCTCCTACGACGACGGGCAGGGCAACGCTGCAACGGTCGGCTACCCACACGCGAGCAACGGGCCAGGAACCCTCGGCAACCCCTTCCCGGTCGCGGCCGGCCCGAACGGTGACGTGGCGTTGAAGTTGACGTTCTGGCGTCCCCAGCGCAAGCCGATACCGCCAGAAACCGGCTCCTGGATCGACATGGGCAAGCTCAGCTACAGCGCGGACGTCCAAAGCCTCGGCACGACCCAGACCTCGCCGCTGAATCGGCTGTGCCCGCCAAGCGCGTACTCCACCAACGATCCGAACCTCTCCCAACCCGAAATGTTGAGCTCTAACCGCGGAGGCGTCACGGATCTCGCGCCCGATCAGCCCGCGAACCCCGCGAACACGCTCACCTACACACTCAACCTCACCAACTGCCTCGCGGCTCTCGGCCTCAAATGGCAACCAGGCGAGTCAGCCCTCGTCAGCTTCTACGCGGACGACGGGTTTGGCTCCAGCGCCACAGAGGCCGGCACGTGGGCCACGTTCGAACTGCACAGCTAGCGGGCGGAAAACGGGAGCCAGAACGGGTCGATTCTCGCGCAGGCCTCACCCATACGCGAATGCTCTCAAGCCACGGCTGCTCGCAGCACTGCCCTCCTGGCCGCGAAAGGAGATCCCGCTAGGCCGGTATGCACCATGCTCACGATTGGGCGCAAGCAGTAGCCGGTGCGTGACTGCGACCAGCTCCTGCCTTTCGTCGTGGGGGGGAGCGCGACTTGTGGCCGCTGACGCGCTCGCATCGGCTCGGGAGCGAGCGCGTCTGTCAGTGCGCGTACACAGTAAGCAGGACACCCTCCACCTTTGAGTTGCGGTCGACGGGTCCGGTCGCGGTCAGGCTGTTAGCGAGCGCTGTACCCCGACCGCGGCCCAGGCGGTTGCGGCGGCTTCTGAGCGTGTGCGAACGCCGAGCGTTTCGTAGATGCGCTGGAGGTGTTTCTCGACGGTCCGTGGCGCGATCGCCATCTTGGTGGCGGTTTGGGTGGTGGTGTGGCCGAGGGCGACAAAGCGCAAGGCTTGGGCTTCCCGCTGGGTGAGCCCGAGGCTGCGTAGTGCATTGACGCTGAGCTGCCCGGTCCCGTTTTCGAGCAGCAGTACCTCTCGGCGGTCGGTTCGCTTGTTCGGTAGCAGGCGCACGAGCACCGTGTTGCTGGCGATGTCAAGGATCAGCGGTGCGGCTGCTGGGCGTGGGTCGTGGTGCTCGGTGATCCATGCGCGGATCTGCTCTGGGAGTCCGCGGCGGTTGGCGCGCGTGTCACCGAGCAGCCGGCGTGCGCCGTCGGTGGCGAACTCGACGCGTCCGTGGGGGTCGAGCACGACGATGTGGTGGCCGAGCGTGTCGAGGCCCTGCTCGAGTGCGGCGAGCATCGCTTTGCGCGCGCCCCACAGCTCGGCGTTGCGGTAGGCCTGCATCAGGTGTGGACGCGCGAGCGCGAGCAGTTGCACCTCGCGGTTCGTGAAGTCCTCGTGCGTGCGTGTGAGCGCGATGCCGACGATCATCGGCGCGCGAGCTGGCAGCGTGAACGCGACCTGCCACTCGATGCCGATCTTGCGGTAGAAGTCCTTGTAGAGCGCGAGACTGTGGAAGGTCTCCTGGTCGATCATGTCGGAGATCCGGTATGGGCGACCGTCACGCGTTTGCTCGTAGCGCTCGATCAGCGGGTTCTGGTAGATCAGCGCCGCAAAGGCGGGCATTAGGCTCTGGTCGAACTCGGGGACCGTGATCGCGAAGGACTCCTCAGGGGTGGTCTCGTTGTAGCCGATCCGGTCGCAGGGCACCACGCGAGTGACGACCTCGAGAATGCCTTGGCGGTACTCGGCGAGATCGTCGAAGGCGTAGGCCTCGCCAACGAGATCCAAGAGCAGCTGCGTGTCGGTGAGCGCTTGACCGCGCATCGCGCGAGCAAGTATGTCCAATGACGCAGCCGCTCGGACCGGCCAGGACAGGTTCGTGCGTTCGTCGTCTCCCATCAGGACGCGAGATACGTAGAGATACGTACACGTCACATTTGGCGCGGGCGCGTGGAACCTGGTACACATCCCGTGATCGACTGAGCTTGGCTTGCATAACGCAACGAGCCGAAGTTGGCGGCCCGGCGTAGCGCGAGCACTCCCATCAGGCGAGTGACGGATCACTGTTTCGAGCGGTGTGGACGCTCGCCACGGCAGCACACGCCATGAGGGGGCCGCGATGAGCGTTTGGAGAGGCCGTTCGCAACCGTCACCCGGGACTTTGAGGTTCAGTAGGTTGGGCCGGGCCAGGCGCGGCGCTGGTCTCGGGGCCACGGTGGTGTTCGTCGCGGGCGTGCTCGCGCTCGCCGCGGCGTCGGCGACGGCCAATGGTCCGTTAACGTGGAGCGGCGCCTCGACGACAGACGCGAACTGGTCGGACGGCACGAACTGGGGCGGCTCGGCGCCGAGCAACCCGGTGACCACGCTCAGTTTCCCGTCGCTCACGAGTTGCGCCTCGCCAGCGACGTGCTACACAAGCAGCAACGACGTTAGTGGGCTGAGCGCTGATGCGATCGCGCTGGATGACGGCGCCGGCCATGCCGGCAGCGGCTACCACATCTTCGGCGATTCGATCACGCTTGGTGCGGGTGGGTTTACCGCGAGCACGGCTGGCAGCAGTCGGCTGCTGACAAATTTCGGGATTCCGCTCACGCTGAGCGCGTCCCAGACGTGGTCGATCGACGACAATGCACTCGTAATCAACGGCGCGGTCGCCGGCGGCTCGCACGCGCTGACGCTTGACACCGCCTTAAATGGGGAGCTCATCGTAGGCGCCAACATTGAGGCGAGCACCGTCGCGCTCGGCGGGACGGTCGCTCTCTACGGAGATCGCGCCGCCCCGGAGGGCCAGATCAACGGTACGACTGGCAACGCGGTCAGTGTTGATGACAGCCTCCTGGCCGCTGCAGATAATGGCGGCACCTCAGGTATTGGCCAGTTCACAACCTCCGATGGGTCCATCGTCTATATCGGCGACGAGGGAGGCATCGCCGGGCAGCTCATGGTCAACGGCGGGGCGACGTTTGACCCATCGAGCACGCTCAGTCTTGCTTATGGGGGCGCCGGGACCACTGCGGGTACCGACTACTCCCAGCTCAGCGCGACCGGTTCCGTTGATCTTGGCGGCGCGTCGCTCGAGCTCTATGGCAGTGTCCCGTCCGGCGGTGGCTCGGCGTGCGTGCCGCTCACCGTAGGCAACGTCGCGACGCTCGTCACGACAACAGGGACCCTGAGCGGGACGTTCAACGGCATCCCGGACGGCACCGTGGTCCCGATCGGCTGTCAGCCCGCGTCGGGCACCGCGGGCACGGTACAGATCAACTACACCGCCAACACCGTGACAGCAACCGTGATCACCGCGGCAACGACGACACCACCGCCACCGCCACCGCCACCGCCACCGCCCGGGACGCGTAAGTCGGCGACGCAGGTGGACTGCTACGACACGAACCCGGGCGCCCCGGGCGATTACTTCCAGTGCACGGCGGACGTCGGGGACGCGAGCAGTCTGTCGCCGGCGGACGTGCCCGGCGGAAGCGTGCAATTCGCCGTCAACGCGGGTGGCGGCGGTGGCTTCCAGGGGTCCAGCACGTGCGATCTGGTGCCCTCACAGACGGGCGGGCCGGACGCGTTCTGCTCGGTCAACTATGTCCCGCCGACCGGCGGGATCGCGATCGGCTCGCAACCGCCGATCACCGCGACCTACTCGGGCAGCAGCGTGTTCGCTTCGAGCAGCGGCCAGCCGCAGACGCTGCAGGCGATCGAGGCGAGTCTCTGCTCAGCGGTCTACGATCCGGTTTGCGCCACGTTCACACCGCTGCCGACCACGCTCGCCGACCTGTGCGTGTCGCTCGGCACCACCTGCTTGCCGGGCGCGCAGGGCGATGGTACGCAGAACGTGACCCTCGATCCTGACGCGAACTCGCTCGTGGTAAACGTCGATTGCCCCGGGAATACTCCCGCGAGCGGGGACACCGGCGCGAGCGGGACCACTTCCGCGACCGAGAGTACGCGCCAGAACCCGGTCGCCACGATCGCCGACGGAAGTACCGGCGCGAGCGGACAAGTGCTCCCGGCCGGGTTGACGGCGTGTGAACTTCAGGCCTACTTGAACGGCACGGCGAGCCAGGACGTCGTCGACAGGGTCCAGTACCAACTGAACTACAACTCGTACGTGAATGACGTCAATCGGAGAGCGCCGAGAAACTGAATGCACTTCAGGTGTACTTTGCGCAGGCTGCGGCGCAGGGCGGCTACAACCAGACGGCCGCCAACGTTTTGAGCCTCGCTATCACGCAGGGCATGAAACAGGCTTACGCACAAGTGGCCGTGGAGGGCACCGACACCTCGAATGTGGGCGTCATCCTTCCGACCGCCTGGTGCGCGAGCACCGAGAACCCGGCGACGTGTCTGAACAACATGAAGGAGATGCAAGAGTTCGTCGACGATTCGTTCGCCGACCTGGCGAACACCAAGCTGTTCTGGGAGGTGAATGCGCCGTTCAAACCGTCGACTCCCAAAAAGACCAGCCGCGGCTCGGCCGTGGAGCCGGCACAAGCGGGACACAGGGCCCGCACTGCCAAGACCAAGCACCTTCCGTCGATCGTGCTTGCAGAGAGCAAGACCGTCAAGCTGGCGGCAGGTCAGCAGAAGCGGGTCAGCCTGCCGATATCGAAGGCCGCACGCACCGAGCTCAAGCAGCTGTGGCGTAAGGGGATCCACACACTCCACGCAAAGCTGTACGTCCAGCTCGTGGACGCCAACGGCGATTACACAACACGCACGATCCCCGTCACGATTCACCTCGCGAAGCCCAAGAAGAAGCACCACTGACGGCCTGAGCCTCGCCACGGCACGGCACCGTCTTATGCGCAGCGAGGCTCGCTGGAGGCGTCGTCCGATTCCATTAGGCCGTCGCCAGACGCTTGCTCCCAGACCAATCCGCGAGCGGGCGTAGACGACGAGCGCTTGCGCCTTGGACGAGGAGCATGTCAGAGACCCGGCGGCGTGAGTGCTTCCGCATCACCTGCGTAAGGGGGCGTGAGCCGGCCTGGCCCGCTACTTCCGGAGGGACTACGCGTCGGTGAGGCCGCGTGCGTCGCACGCTCGTAGGAGGTCGTCGACGTAGCCGTGGGCGTCCGCCGCCGCCGCGCCAGATTCCTCGCCGCTCTCTCCCTCGAACTCGGCGGCGCGGCGCGGCCCGTGTCCCTGTGGATCGGCGAAGTCGTGTGTGAGTAGTCCGAGCGCGCGCTTGACAGTCTCGCGATGGCGGGTCGCGTGAGCTGCCAGTCGGTCTGCGATGTCGGCTATTCCGACTGGCCAGCGGCGTAGGACGTAGATGAGGTCGTAGGCGTCTTTCGGCTCGCCGCGGTCGGCGAACGCGAAGGCCTTGAGCACCACGAACGTGGAGGGTCCGCAGACCGGGATGGCTCGACGGACCTGCTCGCCCTTCAACGTGAGCCCGTCGACGACGACCTCGATGCGTTCGTCGAACGCGAGCTGCAGCCCGGGTGCGATGAGGGCGGCAAAGTCGCCTTCGAGTTGTTGAATCGTCCCGCCTTGCTCGGCTCCTTGGATCGGAGGGATCAGGAAATCGACTGTGACGTTCAGCTCGCCGAGCTTCCAGCGTTGGGGTGTGGGGTTGCCGCGGTCGTTGTTGTCTGGCTCGAAGCCCTCCTGGCGCAGACGCTCGCTGATTTCCGTGTAGCGCCGGTCATCGAGGAGCACGACCGCGAGGCCGACGTCGAGATCATTCGTGCCTGAGTGCACGGCTCCGGTCGCTCGGTCGGGCCCGAGCTCGCGGTCGATGATCAGGCTTGGCACAAGCCCGCCGACGATGCACAGACGGTCCATCAGAGCGCCAAGGGTGACCGCCAGCGTGAGGCACGCGGCTTCGACCTGCTGCGTCTCCTCGCGGCTGTAGCCGCTGTAGTGCCTCGGCTTACGCGGCGGCGTCATGCCAGTTCAGCCGACGATCGCGCAGATGCTGCGCGGCCTCGTCCGCTCGTTCGGGGAGATGGAGCAGGTCGAGATACACCTGCACCATCGAAACGCAACGTAGCCCGTCGCGATCTTCTTCGCCGAGAAAGACACCGACGTCGTCAGGCCCAACGAGCTGGACATTGGCCCCCTTCGGGGCAACGCGGACCGCGAGGCGTTCTGCGACATCCCGAGGATCTCCGTCCACGTAGACCGTCGTGAGCCGAAAGCGCGCGAATTGATCCAATGCCCACGCGGCCGCCAGTCCCGTGAACGCGTGATGAACATCAAGCGCGTCAAGCCGATCGTTGAGGCTGCGCGCGAGCTCGATCCCGGTCCCGCTCACGTGCGCGGCGAGCACATCATGGCGTTCGAATCGGTAGTCCTGCGCCCAAGCATCAAGTAGCAAGCCGGGGCCGCGTGGACGCAACTCTCTGCCGTGCTGCTCGAGCAGCATCTCATCCGCGAGCCGGCGCACAACGCGCGAGACGCTGCCGTCATCCAGGCCAGTCGCGTCAGCGAGGTCCTTTTGACGCCACCAGCGGACGGGATCCAACAGGAGGGCGCGCGCCACGCGGGCGCTCCTCGGCGCGAACGGACTCGACGGACGCCCCGGCGAGCGAAACTGGTTGGGGTGACCTTGCACCCGCACCAACATGTTCTCCACGCGGATGCTCGCGTTGCCCGATAGGTCGATCCAGTTCAGCCTCGCCCGATCGGCCGCCTCGGAGCCCGCCTTGGACATGAACGGCACAACCAGCAGCGGGTTCGCGTTGGCCTGACCGTAGATCTTGAGCTGCTCAGCCGCCCGCTCCACCTGGCCGGGACCGCTCGACGTCTTGACCTCACAGACCCACAGCCGCCCGCTCGAGTCGCGCACGACCACGTCAGCACCTGCACCCGAGACACCCTCTTCGACCACCTCGACGCTGGACTCCTCGAGCAGGTCTGCAAGAAGCCACGGGAGACGTCGAACCGCTTCGCGTTCCACCGATCGAGCCGTAGCCTGCATAAAGTACGCTCCTGCTAGAACCGGCAGGAAGCCGATTATACGCAGGCACAACAGCCCCGACCTGCAGGAACCGGCCCACCTGCCAACGCCAGCAGGTTTAGCGATTACCGCAGGCACGAACTCCCCTCGGCGTGACGCCGAGGGCTCCTTCTCGCGCGCGACGAGCAGGAAGGGTCGTGTCGTGTGCCGGGCTGGCCTGGGCGCGCTACTGTGGGTGGTGGCCTGGATCGTCTTCCGAGCGAGGGCCGCGAAATGAAGACGCAGCGCGAGCGGGCCGATGAGCAGCGGCAGTCGAAGCTTGAGGACCTTGAGCGCCAGGTCAAGGACGGGTCACTGACGATTCGCCCGATGACACCCGAGGAGCGAGCGGTCTTCCCAAAGCCAGATCGCCGGCGCTCTAAACCCGGGCGACCGTGACCGCGTTCTTCATCCCGGACACGCCGGCCGGCGAGTCGACCGCCCGCGCCTACGCGGATTTGCGCTGTTACGCGGAGCTCACCGCTGGCCGCCCGGTTCGCTCAGCGCGCATCTTCAAGCTGAGCTGGCGCCGCGGCGGCACCGATTGGGAAACGTGCGTCGGCAAGCAGGACCCTGCCGCCGGGCAGACCGTGCACGCGATCTTTGACATCGGTGGCGACTACATGATCTTGTGGCGCGGCGGCCGCGAGACCGTAACCAAACGCCAGACCTACACCACCGTCGAATTCGACTAGCAGCACCCTGCCGCGGTGAAGGAGCACGCTCGGACGCGCTGCCGCCGTCTGGGTAGTGAGCGAAGAGCCGTGCGGCGCACCTGTAGGCCGTGTGTCGAGTAGGGTCGTTGCTGGCTTCCGGGCGCGTGCCCGATGCGGAAAGGCGCGGCCAGTGCTGGCGCGCCGTAGGGGGGCGCGACCGCGGAGTCACCCGACGGCTCGCTGACATGACACAACGACAGCCAACGACGACCGTCCTCAGTGCTGCTGAGTTCCAAGCGATCACCGACGAGTTTCTGATTGCGGAGCCTGCGGCCAACGAGCCGACAGCGGACGGCGTCCGCGTTGGCGGATTCGAGCTGTCACGAAGCGAGTTCGAGACGCTCGCTGCAGCGCTCGCAGGCAGGCCGGTGCCCATCGAATCCGTGCAGCTAACGCTGAGCAGCGACGGCAGCTTCAGGGCGACGTGGATCAACGCCACCGATCCGCGCACTGTCAGCTCGCTATTGATCCGCCCCGCTGACTGACGCCGAACGTCTCGGGCCGGTGCTCGCGCGGACGGCGATGGCGCGGCCGGGCGTCGAGGGGGCCGGGTCGCCTGCCGGGTGGCGCGGCCAGCTCCGATAGGCTGGGAGAAGTTGCTCCACGGCTGAGTGTTGTGCTCTCGCATTCCCTGTGGCCCGGTCTTCCGCAGAGTCCAAGGAGTGCAACGAGATGGCGAAACAGCCTTCCGAGCCGCAACCAGCTGGGCGTTCGGCAGACGCGAAGTTCAGCGATCTCAAAAAGGAGATCGCCGAGCGTAACGCGCAGGCACACAAGGAAGCCCGCTCGCACCAAGCCGCACGCCAAAAGGAGCAGCTCAAGCTCGCCGCGCGCAACCGCTTGGACCTCGACCGTTGAGCTGCGCGCTGTCGCTCCGCGCGCCAGATACGAGCGTCTGCCCAGCCTCGCTCCAGCCGCTCGCTCCGTACGAGTGGCAGTGGCCCGCCGGAGCCAGACCCCGCTGCTGCTTCGCCACGAGAGCGAGAGCGCGCGAGCCAGGCCGCTCGCTCCTCCTCCGGCCCGAGGCTGTCGGGGAAAGTTGCGGCGATCTCGATTGTCGATGCGCGCGAGTAACGGTTTGTGCCGCGCGGGCCGGTCATCCTCGCCCGGGTTAGCCGGTGGCTGCTGCTATCTGGTGGCTGTGGAGCTTCCCGAGGTTGTGGGTGGCGGCGATCAGTCGCCATTCTGAGAGCGCTGCAGCGCGGCCACGGCGTTGAAAGCGGTCGATCTTGCGGTTGTATTTCGTGTGTCCGAAGACGGGCTCGATCGTCTGCTTTCGCTGCTGGTAGATCGCGTGCCCGAGCTCGGTCTTCAGCACCCGACGCATATGGTCAAAGAGCCCGCCGGTCCAGCCGGCGCGCGGTTTCTCTTGGAGGTCTGAGTCGGGCGGGATCAGGACCTGGGTGCCGTTGCTGATGATCTTCTCCATCTGGCGTTTGTGCGAGTAGCCGGCGTCGGCGACGAGCACCCCGGGCCGGTCGGTCACGCCCGCGAGCTCGAGGTCGCGCAGCGCAGCCTCGAAGACGGGTTCGAGGTGACCGAAGTCCGGTGACTCGGTCGTGATCTCTGCCGCGACGATGACCTGGTTGTTGGTCACGGCCGCCTGTGCGTTGTAGCCCTGGATCGTCGGCTGGCCCTTCGTGCGCATCACGCGCGAGTCGGGATCAGTGATGTTGATGCGGCCCGCCGGTGTGGTCGGCAGCTCGTAGGGAGCGGTCGGCGCGAAGCGCCGACCGTTGGTCTTGAAACCGGTGCGGTGGTACTCCTCATAAGCCTCGTTGGCCGCGCGCTCGACTGCGTGCGCTTCCTCGAGGCGGGCTTTGGCCTCGGCGAGCCGCGCGGCCCGTGAACGTTTGATCGGCCGCCGCTCCTTGGCGAGGCGCCGGTTCAGCTGCTGGCGACCCTCACGCAGCCAGCCTTGACGACCGTGCTCCAACGCGATCATGCGCTGCCCGTCGATCTCAAGCTCAACGACCGGCTCCACCGCGTCGCTCTCTGCAGCAGCCTTCTTCTCATCCAGGCGCTGCTTGGCCTCCGCGAGCGCTTGGCGGCGGCTCTCGCGCGAGCGAAAGCGCTCCGGCAACTCATCCCCGCGAGCGTCACCGTGAAGCTCGTCCTCCTCGCGATCGATCCGCTCAGCCTCATCGAGGATCTCCGCGACAATCCCGTGATAAGAACGGTTCTGATCGCGCGACGCGCTCGCCTTCACCTTTGTCCCGTCGATCGCGATCACCCCGACCGACACAAGCCCCGCCTCCTGGCAGAGCACGAGCACCTCGACGAACAGCTCGCTGATCGCAGCCTCATGGCGGCGGCGAAACTCCGCGATCGTCGAATGATCAGGCACCCGCATCGCCGTGATCAGCTTGTAGGTCACGTCCTCCCGGCACGCGCGCTCGATCCCCCTCGAGGACCGGTTGCCGCGCGCGTAGGCGTACATCAACAGGGCGACCATCATCTCCGGGTCATACGCGGCTCGACCCTGCCCGTTCGCGCGGTAAGCCCCGTAGAAGCTCGTCAGATCCATCTTCTCCACCGCACCCAAGACAGTCCAGACAAGGTGGTCGTCATCGACCCAATCCGCCAGTGCCGGCGGCATCAACAACACCTGCCCGCGATCACACGACACGAAGTTCTGGCTCATCCAGAAATCTTCTTAACCCCGCCGGATGGCAAGGCGTAAACCCGACAGCCTCGCCCAACAGGAGGCGTCTGCACCGCGCGTCGTTGCTGCCTCGCGCGAGAGGCAGCCACCGAGCTGGTTGGCCCGTGCAGGCCGCCCGCCGTCCCGTCGGGAATCGCTAGGATGCGCGCCGTGTCGTTGAAACGCAGCCGGTGCTTCCGGCTCCTGGCTGTGGCTGGGCTGCTCGTGGCGGTCGGCGCGAGTGCGGCCTGGGCAAGCTCCGCGCGTGTGAAGACGGGCAGCTATTCGGCGGTGACCTCGCAGGGCTCGGCCTTCAAGTTCAAGGTTGTGACGCACTGCGTGAAGAACCCGGCCACGCGCTGCCTCTACAGCGACACCTACCCGTCGGTTCCGGCCCCCTGTCCGAACGGGCAGACGGGCGGTGGCGTGCTCAATTACCCGCAGGGCGCGATCTCCAAGAGCGGCAAGCTCAGCGTGACCGAAGGCACGATCGCAGCCGGCACCTACGTGAAGATCACGCTCAAGATCACCGGCAACAGCTTCACAGGCACACTTCGAGCCCTCTTCCCGGAGCAGGCCGGCGAGGCACTGCCCGCGTGCGACACCGGCACCGTGTCGTTCTCCGGTCACCGCGGCAGCTGACCGCGCAGCCGAGATACGAGGCGCTCGGGCTGACCTGGCCCTAGCGCGCGAGCTACACCGGATCGCGAAGCGATCCCGAGAAAACGTCCGCTGGCGCTCACCGCCGCGGAACCGCTGGCCGCACCCGCATCCAACCAGCTCGGCGGCCTCTCGCTCCGCGGACGCTGTCGCAAGCCCCGCCCGATGCCCTCTCGTGGGCCAGCTACATCGATACCGCGGAATCTGGTCCCGTTGAGGTCGCTGTCCCACGGCGCGACATTTACCCGACAGCCACCCCGAAAGCAGCCACGAAGCGCGAACCCGTGCCACGTTGTCGCCTCGCGCGAACACGAGGCGTGCCGGCGCTGGTGTGAGCTGGGCGCAACGACAGCTTGGGCGCTGACGATTGCGAGCGGATCGCTCTCGCTTTCGCGAGCGGGTCTGCTATGACGTTGCTGCTCGAATCTTGGGATCTTCGTCTGTGAGGAGCAACGCTTGTCTCGTATTCGCCAGGTCATTGAAACGCTCGAGGCTGAGCGCGCTGAGGTCCAGAAGCATCTGGCTTGGCTTGAACAGCAGATCAACGAGTTCCACGCCCACGACGGTGGCTTGGTGGCGAGCGCTCCGGCTCGCTCGGTGCGCCGCGCAACCGCACGGCGCGCGAGCGACCGGCGCGCCACCGCGCGCAACCGTCGCCTCGATGTCAAGCCGCGGATCATCGACTTCCTCGCCGAGCACCCTGGCAGCACCGCTGGTGATGTCGCGAAGGGCCTGAACCTCAATCGCGGAACTGTCTCAACTCGCTTGACGCAGCTCGCAAAGGCCCGCGAGATCAGAAAGGCAGCGCGCGGCTACACGACGAAGTAGCACCGCGACCGCCGGTGCGCCGATCGAAGGCTGCTCCGACGCTCGCTTAATCTGAAAGCGATCACGCGCCGCCCTCACTCCTGACGCTCGCAGTGCGCGAAACGCGACTGCGTGAAGGTGACCGCGGCTCAGTCTTGGAGTTCGCGCGCGGCTGCGACGATCCGCGCAATGTTGGGATCGGTGTCGTCGCCGAAGCGGTCGACTAGGTCGGCGAGCACTTCTTGATGGTCGGTTTCGCGCCCGAGTCCTCCGAGAATGCGCGCCCCTAGGCGCTATCCCAGTTTGAGCGTCGGGTCCGAATTGTCGATGTTGCAGGTCGATGTGCCGTTCGCTGCCGGCGTGGCGGTCGTGCCGCTGACATCGGCCTTGATGATCATGCTCATCCCGGGCTCGCTGCCGCCGTTTGAAACGAACGCCGCGGGTTTCAAATCGCTGACCATTCGGAATGTGATCTCCGAGTCGGCGGTTTGGTTCGTATCGAACGATGCCTTTGTCCAGCCTGCGCTGGTGTAGAGGAACGTTGCCTGTAGGAACCCATGGCTCTTGATCGTTGGGAAGCCGGAGAGGACCGGGATCGTGACGGCCTCATCGACCGAGCCGACGTTGCTGAGGCACGTCATCTGGATCGGGCCGATCTCAAGCTTCGTGATCTTCTTGGTCGTCGCGTACTTTTTGCCGACCACCGTAAGGCTCACCGGGAACGGCGAGACACCGTAGTCCTGGGCCGTCACCGTCCCACTGTAGGTGCCGCTCTTGAAGGCAACTCTCGCGGCGTAGGCGAGGCTCGTCCCGACGACGAGCGCCACAGCGGCAGCCGCGCACGCGATGCGAAGTCGGGCGGGGACACTCACGCGTGCGAATCTACCACGGCTAGCACTAAGCGTTGCCAAACGCGCGGCTGATGTCGCTACCGCAGGTCCCTTCTGCCGCTGCACCCACCCTCCTCGTCCCACGCGATCGCCGCTACGGGCGTCCCTCGAATGCTCAGTCATGAGGGCTATGCCCACTAGCGCGTCGGCGATCGCGCTTCGTTTGGGTAACCGGTAGCGGACCAGGCTGGCGCACGCTCGCTGTCGCGCGCGATGCGGAAGCACCGGCTCTGCTTGGCGTGTGACCAGCCTCTCACCAGCAGGAGTCCGAGACCGCCTCACCCACGCGCCTGCTTTTTGGTAAAGGAGGCGCGTCCACCGCAGCTCATCACCCAGCCCCACTGCGCGAACAGGGAGCGCTGAGATCACGGTGCTCTCGCCCGGCGGGGGTGTTTACCTGGCGGTGCGCGCGGTGGTGGCGGCTACTAGCGTCCGATCGCTACGCCGGCGGCGGCAGCGGCACCGACCTTCGCGGTGTCGGCCATCTGCTTGACGAGGTGGCAGCAGAACAGCAGCACGAGCGGCTCGAGCGCCGTCGGGTCCTCGATCTGGACCCGCACGGGCTGCGCCTGCGAGCCGGCGTCGAAGTGGGCCAGCTCCACGCCCCCGGAGCTCACCGAGAAGTGGCTGCTCAACTGGTGCTTGGCTCGCCAGTCGTAGCTCGTCTCGCCGGCGGTCAACGTGCCGGCGAAAACGCCCCGCAGGTGCAGGAACCCGTGTGGGACGTAGCGGCCGACGCGCGCTCCGCTTGCACTGTCGGACGCGTTGATCACCTGACCAAGCCCGCCGACGGTCCGTCTCAGCGTCCAGGTCGCGTCACCCGCACGGATCTCCGCCGAGAACCGTTTGAGGTTGCGCAGCGAGCCGACCTCGCCAAGCGTGTACTGGCCACGCGCCGTTCGCTCGAGCGTCAGCAGCGTCATCGCCTCGCGAGTGTAGATGGATGATTCCAGGCGAACGGCGGTTCGCGCGCGATGAGCAGTCGCGCAACACACGCGCGGCTGGCGACGGCGGCGCCTACACTGGCTCACGGGGTTCAGACACCGAGAGGGAGCATCCAATGACTACGAAGGCCGACTTCACGCCGCAGGAGTGGGAGCTGATTCTGGAGGGCCCGACGGGCGCCGGGATGATCGTGATCACGGCGCAGCGAGGCGGGATGCTGCGCGAGACTGTCTCGATCGCGAAGGCCTACGTCCAGGCGCGCCAGCAGCATGGTCAAAGCGAGCTGCTCGACGAGATCGTCGCGGTGAAGCCGAAGCTTGATCACACGCGCTATCGCTCACCCGAAGAGCTCAAGGAGCACTCGCTCGGGCATCTGCGCGACGCAGTCGCGCTGCTCCAAGGCAAGGTGACACCGCAGGAGCTCGACGAGTACAAGCGCTTCATCATCACCCTCGCAGACAAGGTCGCCGAAGCGCACCGGGAGCACGGTCACGGCCAAGAGGCCGTCAGCGCCAGCGAACAAGCAGCAATTGCAGCGATCACGGAAGCGCTCGGGTAGCTCCGGGCACACCATTCGCCTATCAGCACCCGCCTGCCTGACGCCTGCTCCCGCAGAAAGCAACCGCGTCAGCCGCTCGCCTTGACCTCGCCGCTCAGCGCGACGAGCAGTCGCTTGGCCGGAGGCAGTGGTGGTGCTCGTGCGCGTTGGCGTCCCGCTACTAGCAGTCGGTGTTAGCGCGGCATGGCTCGGTTGGCGGACGCCGTAGACTCGCGTGATGAAGCGATGGCTGTTCGCGGCCGGGACGACGCTCCTATTCGCGTTGGTGCTCGCAGCATCGGCGAGCGCGGCGCAGCGTTACGCAGCGCCAAACGGGACGGCGAATCTGTCTTGCTCGCAGCTCCTGCCGTGCGACATCGAGACAGCGATCAACGGGATCACGATGAACATGCCCGTAGAGAACGACGAGGTGATCGTCGAGCCGGGCAGCTATTACGAGATCGGCACCGCCAGCACGCCACTCGCAGCGAGCCTGCATCCCGGCGTCGATCTGTACATCCACGGCGTCGCAGGCGAGCCGCGCCCGCAGATCTTCTTGGCGGTGTCCAGCTATGGGCTCGACCTCAACGGCAGCGGCTCAATGACCGCGCGCTACCTCGACATCGAGCAGTCCGGTACGGGCTCCGCCGTATTCCTCTCGGACGGCACCATCGATGAGCTGATCGCTCGCACGGGCGCCGCGAACCAAAGCGGGTGCGTGGTGATCGACGCGACCGTCACCAACTCCGTCTGCGACGGCACCGGCAACGACGGCTACGGACTGAACTCTGACATCGGCTGCGGCAGCGCGTGTAGCACATCCTCGACGATACGCAACTCGGATCTGTACGGCACGGGATCGGGTGGCGCGGGCGTGTATGCCAGCGCCGGCAGTGGCCCGGCCACCGTGACCGTGGTGTTGACGAACGTGATCGCGCGGGGCGGCGCCGGCGGACATGACCTCGTCACACTGCAAAGCGCGGCCGGGGCCACGGCCGCGATCACGGCTACCCACTCGGACTACGTGACCGTAGACACCTCCGGCGGAGGGACCGCGACGGCAGCCGGCACGCCGAGCAACATCGAGACCGACCCCGCGCTCGTCAACCCTGCGGGCGAGGACTTTCATGAGACGGCCGCGTCACCGACGATCGACGCGGGCGTCACGAGCCCGGCCAATGGGAGCCTCGACTTCGACGGACAGACCCGCACCGAGGGCGGCCTGACCGACATCGGCGCCGACGAGTACATCGCCCCCCCGACACCGGCAAATGGCAGTCCGAGCGCGGTTAGCGATGTGGGGGCGACGCTGAACGCGACGCTCAACCCCGGGCATGACACGACGAGCTACGCATTCGACTACGGGACGAGCCCGAGCCTCGGTGACACGAGCGCCACCGGCTCGCTGCAGCCAGGCCTCACAGCCCAGCCAGTCGCCGAAGCGATCAGCGGCCTCACCCCCGGCACGACCTACTACTGGAAGCTCACCGCCACGAACGCCGCCGGCACCGCCTCGACAGCCGTCACTAGCTTCGAGACGGTCGCCGCCCCGCAGCTCAGCGAGCTCATGCTGACACCGCAACGCTTCCACGCAGCGCACAGCGGCGCGAGCATCGCCAAGCGCAAGGCGAAGACCGGAACCCTGGTCTCATATGACGACACCGAAGCTGCCACGACAACCTTCACCGTCGAGCAGAACCGGCCCGGTATGCGAAGCGGCAACCGCTGCATCGCTCGACCCGCACACCCCAAGAAAAAGCCAAAGCGCTGCATTCGAGTCGTCGTACTCGGCACGTTCACGCATCCTGACACTGCCGGCGCTAACAACTTCCGATTCAGCGGGCGCGTGCACGGACGCCGACTCGCAAAAGGCGCCTACGTACTGAGCGCCGCACCGCTCAACTCTTACAACCTCACCGGCGCTGCAAGCACTGCCTCGTTCCATATCACCGGCTGACTCCCCAACCCAAGCCGGCTACGCCACACCCGACGGCTGCTCCTAAGAAATGCGCCAGCGCCCGACGCCGTTCCATTGACGCCGCCTCAGCGCGAACAACAGCCGCGCGCCGTCGTCGCCGATGCGGCCGACGCGGACCTAGGCTCGCCGTAGTACCCGCGGGGGTTGTGGACGACGGGCGGACGCGGTCAGGCGACCGCGACAGTCTGTGCTGGGATGAACTCGCGTAGCACCAACATTGCGCGGATCGTCGCAGCCGCGCGCGAACTCCAAGACTGAGCCGCGGTCACCTTCACGCAGTCCGCGTTTCGCGCTGACGGGAAGCGCAACGCCGGTCGGTGTGCGTCGGTGCTTTCGTCGCGATGCGAGTGTTCGTCGGCGCGCTCGCGTTCCTTGGGTTTCGCTAGTGTCTCCCTGAAGCGGTCGAGCTTCGGGAGGAGTGCAGATGAGCAAGCTGTTGACGCGTGTCGCGCCCATGAGTGTCGCTGTCGCTATGGCCCTCGCCGGCGTCGCCTACGCCGCAGGGGGGGCGAGCTCGATTCACGACGGCGTCTATGCCGCCCACGAGGGGGCCGGGGCGCCCGTGGACCTCTACGTCGACAAGAACGGCAAGGAACTCGGCAAGGGCAGCGTCGGCGACCCCTACGCCCAAGGTGTCTCCTGCCCGCTCACCAGTGCGATTGCGAGCTTGGGCTATGGCACATCCAGCACGATTATCTCGTTCGCCGTCCCTTACACGACGGCGATCCCGATCCGCAACGGAAAGTTCTCCTATTCGGGTCCCGCCTACGTGGACCCGAGCTACGACGCGACCGCGGGCGTGAATCCCAACCCTGGGACGATCACGATCAGCGGGCGCTTCAAGACGTCGGGCCACATCAAAAGCAAGAAGACGATCGCGGTCACCGGCACCGTCTCGGAGTCGCTGTGCGGCGCGAGCATTCCGACAACGTTCTCGTTGTATTGGGAGAAAGGCCTGCAGCACGGGTAGCCAGAAGCTTCCGCCGCCATCGTCCTCAGCGGCGAGCGGTCGTTTTGCCGGCCGCGACCAGCCCGTCGAGCCGTCACAGCGCCCGCGATGAGGACGCTGCGGACACCGCCAAACATGCCCGGAATCTACGTCGCCAACCGGACCGGCACACGAACCTGGCGGACGCCCACCTCCGTGAACGTCACGGACCCTGTCAGCAGCACCAAACGCGCCGGGGAGCGCGGCTCACTGTCGGTTCGCCCGGCGAAAGGAACAGCGAAGCGGCTCTTGCTCCACGCGCCTGCTGCCGCGTGATTTGGAGCGTCTGGGCCGGAGCCGCGGGCTACTGCCTCGGACAATTTGCAGGAGCCCGCGGAGGTCGTCCGCCCGCTCTCGCTGTCGCCCACAGCGCTACGCCGCGACGCACTAGCACGGCGGTCGTCCTCCTCGTGGGGGCGAAAGCAGGAGTCAGTGCAGGCATTCGGTCCCTCGCACGAATCAAACTGTCATGTTTCGCCGAGTTCCGCGAGAGGGCCAAAGGTGCTCGTCAGAGCCTCGCTCAATGGGTCGGCATTCTCCCACCAGACACCGTGGTCGTTTCGGTTGCCCGCCTGCGCGAGGTGCTGCAGCGGAATTGCCACTCCGGAGGCTCCCGGGCCTGCTAGGTCGTAGCACCGGCGCCCACGGTGCTCGATCGCATACTTGGGGTCCACGAGGAGCGGAGCGCCATTGCGAACCACGAAGTTTCTAACGTGGATGTCGCGATGGCAAAACCCCAGGTCATGGACCCGCTCCAACAGCTCGCGTAGTTCACGGCCCATCGCGCGGCGCAGCTCGTTAGGGAGACGGCCATCAACCGCGCGCTCATCCACCCAGTGACGCAGTGTCTCGCATTTCTCAATGCAAATCTGCTCGTCGGTAACCGTGGCGATCCTCGGGCCGCAGCCGCTGGCCTCCAGGCGCTCGTAGTAGCTGATGTAGGCCCCACGGTTGGGAACACCACTCAGAGCCTTGCAATGCACGTCAGACTCAGCCACACCAAGGACGCTACCTTGAAAAGGTGTTCGAACTCGGCACGCATCTCAGGATTGGGCGCCGTTTGAAGATATGCGGTGTCGAGACAGGCGTACGCTACTGGCACCACGGGATCGTCGTTGGCGACGGCAAAGTTGTTGATTTCGGCGGCGGCGACCTGCTGCACAAGGGCGCAACTCAAGTCCGGCGTGTCACCCTCGAGGCTTTCCGGGCCGGTGGCGAAGCCCACGTCGTAAACCACCCGATCCGGCATGGCGGGATCACCTACTCCGAGGCTCTGCCACCGCAGGAGAGTGTAGATCGGGCTCTTTGGCTTTGCGCGAACCAGCCACCCGGTTACCGGCTTGGCTATCGAAACTGCGAATCCATCGCGATCTGGTGCGCGACGGGTGACTTCGAGAGCTTCCAGGTGAAGCGGTTCCTGGGCTGGAAGACGCGGCTGTTCACACCACTGGTCGCCTACGCCGTCCGTCGCAAGCCGAGGCTCGGGACTCCGCTAGCAGTTGGATCGATATTGGTGTCGCTGTCGACGTCATTCCCGTACATCCACAGCCGCGCATTCTTCGACCACGCTCGGGCGTATCCAGGGATCGGTAAGTGGGGACGCGGCGATATTGCCGAGGCGTGACGTGCTGACGACTGTGACGCCCTGGCGAGGCCCGGATTCGCCCGACGAGGACGACCGCCGGCGATAGGCGTGCGTCGCGCGTGGTAGCGAGGCTGGGCGGTTGCGGTAACGGGCGGCCGATCTCCGCGGGCTCCTGCAAACCATTCAACTCGGTAGTCGGGATCCGCTCGGAGTGGACGCTCGCTCATCGCGCGCAGCGCGGGAGTGAGCAGCGAGACTCAGCAGGCGCTCGCGTTTCTCGGGGTGGGGGGATAATCCCCCTGCTCGCGGGCGCTCCTCGCTGGTAGGGTGCTCGCACTAGCCGGACGAACCGTATGGAGTTCGACATGCCTGCATGCGCACGCCGTTTCTCGGCACGCCGAGATGACGTAGTCATTGAAGGCGTTGGTAGCGACCTGCTGATCTTTGATCGCCGTAGCGACACGGCGCACTGCCTTGGCGAGCCGGCCGCGCTCATCTGGCGCTCGTGCGCGGATGGCGCGACGCTCAGCGAGCTCGCAAAAATGCTCGTCGCTCACAAGCTCGCCGGCTCGCGCGGCGAGGCGACCACGCTCGCTGAGACCGCGCTGTCCGAGTTCGCCGAGAACGGCCTGCTCGAGACAAGCCTCGAGCCCGGCGGCATCCCGCGCCGCCAGGCGCTCCGGCGCATCGCCGGCGTCGGCGCGCTCGCGGTAGGCGCCCCGTTGATCGTGTCAGCGGGCATCCCGACCTCGGCGCTGGCCAACGCGAGCCTCGGGACCGCCACGCTCACGATCACCGGCATCGGCGGCAGCACGCTGTCATATGTGAGCACGCCGACGGGTGACAATGGCTCATTAGAGTTCGGAGGCATCAGCGTCGACCAGCAGGGCAACGTGCCCGCTACGAATCTATTTGAGTATGTGGGTGTCGCTTATTTCATAAGTAGTCCCTTGCTCCGCCTAGACTTTGGTGCGGCGCCGCCGTCGGGATCGATCGGGTACGTCTTCACGGATTCAACTAACAGCTCCCGCAACACTTCCGGGTCTGTGTCGTCGTCGAACCCGGAGGTTTTTCTTGACTTCTCGAGTGGCGACTCGATCAAGCTAGTGGTGACGCTGAGCTGACCGTTTCCAGAGGCCGCACGCTCGGCGCGAGGCGGCGCCAGGTTAGGCTGATTGCGCGCCGGCCCGGGCGAGTGCCTGGATCAGTGACGCGGCCGTCTCGGCGGCTTCGCCCCGATCGCCCTCGAGGACGAGAGCGTTGGCCGCAGCGCGCGTGACAGCCCGCACGCTGGCCTCAGGGCGCTCGTTGGCGAGGAACGCGTTGGACAGTAGCTCCAGCGCGCCGCGGCTCGCATTGCGAACCTCGGGCTGCCAACACGCACCGGGCACATACATCGTGATCGCGATCACAGCCGGGCGAACCGGCACGGTCCCCGCGACGCCGCCAAAGCCTTCTACCGACTGGAGCGTTCCCCGCCCGCCTTTGCTGGAGCGCATTGATAGGTGTCGCGCGTAAGGATGGACGGCGCCGGTCTCGTCAAGTACCGCGTACTCGTCCGAGTAGTAGGTCGCGCCCGCCGCGACGAGCGCGGCAACAAGGGTTGTCTTGCCCCGGAATGTTCTGCCCGGCAGTAGCAGCGCCCGGCCCTCTACAGCCACAACGCCCGCATGCGCGAACAGGTAGTCGCGCGCCGAAGCAGCTATCCGCAGGCGCATCTCGGCATCCAGAACGTGCACAGCAGCATCGGCATCCATAGCCGAGCCGACCGACCGGCCGTCGACAAGCACGCTGTACTGGCCGTCTCGCTGGCCGGCGAGAATGAAGCGGCCGTCCTCTGCAAACTTCTCCGAGGGCTCCCAGCCAGGCGGCAAGATCCGCTCAACGGCCGGCTGAAGCGACTCATCGTGCACCTCGACCTCGAGCAGCACGCCGAAGCTCTTCAGATTCACGCGCATCGCCATCCCATTATCCACCGTGACCTGACTCACCAGACGGCGTCGTGTGGGCCGCGGCAGGTGCCGCAGCGACAATCCCGCCGACCCGCTACACGCTGCTGCCGGGCACGAGCTGCGAGCGTTCGATCAGCTGCGCGCCACGCTCTCCCAAAGAAACAAAAGGAGGAGCGACCAGCCAGGGTGGTCCGCTTCTGGATCCGCCCAGAACCACGCGCGCCTCGGCTAGCTCGGGGCCACGAGCCGTGCGCGCAGCCAGTCGGCCATCGTCGTTTCGTCCCAGTCGCCGGAGGCGATTGCAAGGACGGCGCGCTCCGCGTCATCGGCTGTTGGTGGCGTGGTCCAGGACCAGGCGTTGGTCTCGATGAAGACGCGGAGCGTGACCCAGGCGGCGCGTTTGTTGCCGTCGGGTAGCGGATGGTTCTTGGCGAGGTGGACGACGAGCACCGCGGCCTTGTCCACGAAGTCGGGGTAGAACTCGACGTCGCCGAACCCTGCCGCCGGGGCGTGCAGGGCCGAGTCGGCGAGGTCCAGCTTCGTTACGTGGAGGAGGGTGTCGACTTCCAGGCCGGTGACTTCAGCGGCGATCGCGATGTAGTCGACGAGGTCGACGTATTCGAAGCTCACTTCGCGAGGCGTTCGAGCAGCTCGCGATCCTCCGTGATGATCCGCTGCACACGCGCCTTGAACTCTGGATCGCGCCGGCGCCGCTCGACGGCCTCCTTCAGCGCCAGTTTGACCGTCTCGTTGAGGCTCTTGTCCTCCGCGCGCGCCAGCGCCTCGGTGTCTGCCGCGAGCTCGCTATCGAGGCGCACAGTGAGATTCTTCGCCATGGCTGCATAGTACCATGGTGGCGCGGTTTCGCTGACGCTCTGAGCCGCGGCCGGACACGCCGCGGCCGCCGTTACTACTGCAACAGCCGAGCAGCAGGAGCGCGCGAGCCGGTCGCTCGCTACCGCTCCCGCCCACGACGGGGACGGCTGCCGCACTCATGCCTAGCGGCATAGCGCTGCTGAGGGCGGGACTGGGGTAGCCCGGATGTGGGGGTAGCCGACTGGCTTTGTGGGAAAGCCACAGTCAGTTCGGTAGTCCGCACGGTCGTGAGCAGCGGGCGTTTGAGGAGCATTCGCCGTGCCACTGGATCGGTTTGGTGAAGCCTGCCGGGCATGATGGCGTACCTGCTGGCGCTTGCCGAGTATCTGCACACCCTCTCGCCGCTTGCACTCGAGCGGTTCTAGCGAAAGGAAGAACGATGACGCTTCGTGGCACTATGACAGTCGCCGGAGTGCTCGCCCTCGTCGTCGCCGGCACCGCCAGTGCCGCCACCGCGAAGCCGACCGCCAGCAAGGTGGCAACCTGCTTGAAGGCCGCCGGTGCGCAGGACGTCACCACCCCACGCCCTGCCCTGAAGGCGTTTCCGTCGGAGTACGGAAGCGTGCTCGGAAGAGCTCCGACCGGCAACGGCATCGGCGTCTACCTGTTCACCAGCAAGGCGCAGGCAAGCAGCTACATCGTGGACATTCAGAAGGACAACCCAGAGGACCTGATCGGCACGGCCAACGGCGGCTTCACGGTGCTTCTGGTCGAGAAGGCCGCCGTTGGCAACAGTAAGGCCATGGCTCTGCTCTCCAGATGCACCGCGTCGTAGGACGCAACAGCAGCGCCCGGGTCGCACTGCTGGTTTGGACGCACACCAGGAGCCTGTCGCGGCCACGGGTCGCGTCCCTTTAGCGCTGTAAATTCGCTTGGGGTTGTGGTTCCCGGGGATGAGTTTAGGCGGCTGTGACCTCCTCGTCGACGGCTTCGGGTGCGGCCGGCTGGTATTTGATTCGGTAGA
>JBEKXB010000033.1:0-24813 GCA_049512455.1 Solirubrobacteraceae bacterium
GACGCCTTACGACCGGCAGCTCCGGCTCGATCCGAGCCCACAACCCGTCACTGACAAGAGGTTTCGCCATGCCGCGTGCTTCGACACAGCATTACATAACCCTTCATTCTGTTAGGGCCTCTTAGACGCGAAGTATGACTCTACCGCCGGCTCGCTTGTATTACTTGTTTGCTCCTGTATGAAGCCGTATAGCTCGTTGTGTAGTTCTACGGTAGCCAGATCGTAGGCGCTGAAGTTGACCTCTCCCCACGATGGGCTCCACGGGAAATGGCCAAAGCTTGTGAGATTCGCATCAACCACCTCAATCGCGTTCCTCGCATCGCGTCGGAAGATGAACATGCCTGGCTTGGTCGGAAACGCATCCTTGAAGATGTAGGGCGAGTGAGTCGAAACGAAGATCTGCTTGTCCTTAGCTTCCTCGACCAAGAGTCTCAGGAGCTGTTTCTGAGCCTTCGGGTGTAGATGTGCCTCAGGTTCGTCAAGGAGATAGATGAGCCTTCCCTTTGACGCGCCGCTGATGTTCCTGAGCATCAGAAGGGCGATGATGATCTCGATGCCGGACCCCAGGTCTCGCGCCATGATCTGAGTGAGCGAGCCATCTTCGCGTAACGCGAGCATCCCGTTGGCGAACGGCCTCAGGTAGTGCACGAGATCGAGCCTTAGGTGCTTATAGCTCGGGTCATCGAAGAACGCGGACAGGTCGTCCGCGACCTGCTGCCCGGCCCCTGATTGAGCGGCGTCCTTAGCCTGCTCGAAGAAATCCCCGGACAGGCTATCGATGAGAGCCTTCTTCTTCGCGGGGTCCTTGTTGAGAGCCCTCGTGAACCGCCAGTTGAGGTCGTCGCAGATCCGCTCGAACGTCGTCTTGTACGTGCCTTGTGTCAGCTGGCGGCTGCGGTTCTTGTCGAAATAGAATATGTTCAGGCTGTCGCCGTCGATGTTTTCGTCGTTGAACCCGCGCGTGTAGTTGGTGATGTCGCCGGAGTCTCGGCCCTTCGCGTTCTTGTACTTTGGCGTCGTGTTCTTGAAGAATGCATTGGCCTGGATCGGCGGTGAGAGCAACCGGCCTGGTGATTTGGCGTCCCGTACCTTGGCACTAAAGGCGATCCCATTGGACTCGTAGTAGCAGTCGCGATATGTCGCCGGCATCTTGCACCTAAACGGCACATGGCTCGTGTAATCGACCTCCAGCTTCCTCGCCATATCGGCGAAGTCCTCGACGGCCAGAATATTGCCGACCGTGTAAGAGCTTTGCGTAATGAGGTTGATCGCTTCAAGGAACGTGGTCTTGCCGTTGCCGTTCTCGCCAATCAACAGGTTAAGGCCGCTCGCGGGGCTCCCATTCGGCACGTTGAAACCACCGAGCTGCATGTCTGTAAAACACCGAAAGTTCTTGATGGTAATGCTTGTGATGAACATCGTTGGCTACCTTGTAAGCATTGTACGCCCGGAGACAGCGCCTCACCAGCAGTGGCAGCGTTGACCGTAGTCGCCCGCATGCCGCACACTCGGGGTAGGATGGTCAGGAGCCGGTCAGGCGCGCGGTTCGCGGCCGGTGGGCGGTGGCCAGCCGGGCTTCGAGGAGCGCGTCTATCAGGGCGGGGGTTGAGGGTAGGTGAGGGTTCGACCTTCCCCCTGTCTCGCCGGCACTGAGGCTCATGGTTGAACCTCGTTGCCCTGTCCCTTGAATCCACGAGTGAGCACGGCTAAGACCTTCTGGCGCTTGGCTCGCCCACCGGGCTCAAACAGAAGCTCGAGCAGCGTCTCAACAGGCGAGAGAGGGTTGTAACAACGTCCACTCTCTTGCATCGCGAACCAGCTGCAAACCCGATGATTCACGCACCGGGAGACAAGCGCCGGCACGGGATCCTCAGTGCGCGCTGACAACGGCGTGACAAATCCGAACAGCCGACGGCGTGTGCGCGCGGCGTTGCGTGTGACTGCAAAGGGCGTATCCGCGATCCCGTCGTGCGTACCGAGCTCGCAGGGTTCTAGCTGACGAGCTCGGCTTCTCGCCGAGCAGGCGCCGCGTGGAACTCCGTGACCCACTCGCGCGGCACGAACGTCGGCCGGTCGCGGCTCCGACCTATCCAGTCGGCTAGCCACGTCAGGCCGAGCACGATCACGAGCACCAGGCCGACCGCCTCGGGTGGCCGTGCGACGACATCGGAGCCGTCCGGGAACACCAACGCGATTGGCCTGCGTTCGCGAATCGCGCGCGAGAGCACGAGCGATGTGTCGGCCGAGTCGGCTGGCACCAAGACGGTCCCATCCGGGTAGCGCTCATCGCTGTCGGCGTCAACAGCGATGCGCGTGAGCAGCTCGAACGACGCGTCCGTGGCTGGAGTGTTCTTGCTGTGAGCTAGGCGTTCCATGACGTGATGATCGCTTCCCAGTGGGCCTTGAGGTGGGCGATGGCGGCGGGAATCGCTTCGTTGATCGCGCCGGCGGAGAAAGCCTCCGGCTCCTGCTTGCCGCCGCTACGAGTGTATCGGTGCATGTGGTGGGAACCGAGATGGTTGTCGTAGACGCGGATCGTGTCCCAGTGGCCGTCATCGAACAAGAGAAGCACTACGGCGTAGCGCTCGATCGGCCGGCCGGACTGGCTGAAGTGCACCACGACCTTCTCGCTGACGGCGATCTCGATCGTGCGCTCGTACGGCACGCTCCAAGCCTCGCACCGCAGTCAGACGCCTCCTGCGCGCGCGGCGTGCGACCGATGACTGTCTAAGCCGCGATGCGCTTGCGGGAGCCAGTTGAACGCGCGGGGAGTCCGGCGGTGATCTCGACGCGCGCGCCGAGCTCGTCGGCGATCGACACGATCAACGGCAGCTCGGGCCGCGCCGTCTGCGCCGTGAACAGCCGCCGGATGCTCGACGGATTGCGGCCGATACGACGCGCAAGCTCGGTCTTCGAGATGCCCGCATCGACGCGCAGCTGATCGAGCGAGCGGATCACCGCGTCGATCTGCTCGATCTCGCGCCGCTCGCGCTCATAATGACCGCGCGTCTCGGGATCACTCAGCCACGCTTCCTTGCGGCGCTGGTAGTAGTCGGAAGCGGCTCTGGCCATGGCCTTTGTGATCCTCTCAACTGTTGCTCATACGATACGGCGTAGCGTACCACATACGCAACACGCGAGACGGACACGGCACGGCCGACCGGGCTCGTCCGTGACAACATCCGCGACAACATCCGAACATTCCAGGGCTTCAAGTGCGTCCGCAGAACCTCGCAATTTGGACGTATTGGACGCTCGCGGACGCATCTACGCGGCCCAGATCTGGTTCAGGTCCGTGTCGAGGTAACTCTGTGGAGGTTCGAGTCCGCTCATCCGCATTGCGAAGAGCTTGCAGTACGGCTATCGACCGTCTCGCGCTGCCGGCCTTGGACCACGGCCTGGCACCCAGTCGCGCGCCCGGCGGTGGGCGCCACACCGCCTACTTCGTGGCAGGGACGTCGCTGTAGGCCCGCTGGCGTGCGGGCCGCGCGTCGAGCCGCTCCAGGTAGGCGGCGATCTGCGGCAGGGTCTCGAGCAGCTCGAGTCGCCTGGCGATCGCCAACACGCCTGAGCAGAGGATGTCCGCGACGCTGAACTGGTCCCCCACCAGGTAGTCATGTCCGTCGAGTGCCTGTTCGACGACCGCCGCGGCCAGAAGGAACCGCTCGAGCGCCTCCGCTTCGGCCTCGGCATCCGAGCGCCGGCGGGCCGCGAACAGCTCAACCGCAGGGCGCTCGATCTCGGTCAGCCCGAACGAG
Source organism: Solirubrobacteraceae bacterium (assembly GCA_049512455.1). Classification (GTDB taxonomy): domain Bacteria; phylum Actinomycetota; class Thermoleophilia; order Solirubrobacterales; family Solirubrobacteraceae; genus Palsa-513. Next base: position 3,759 of record JBEKXB010000033.1, read on the forward strand.
AACCACTGGTAGACGAGCGCCCGCTGGTGCGTTCCGACCGGCGCAATCAGGCGGGCCTCCGGGTGCAGATCGGCGAGCTGGAGCAGAATCGCCGCCGATTCGAAGACGAAGCCCTCACCGTCGTCGATCGCCGGGACGCGGCCGAGCGGGTGCCGGGCGCGATGCTCGTCACTCTGCTTGGACTCGGCGTCGAGCGTGATCAGCTCGTATGGCGCGCCGATCTCCTCCAGCAGCCAGCGGGCCCGCGCCGACCGACTCCCCGGGCGATGGTAGAGGCGCACGCGCTTGATCCTACTCCGGGCGCTCAGCGTCGCCGGATCGGCAGACAGCAGTGCTTGTACTTGGCGCCGCTGCCACACGGGCACGGGTCGTTGCGCCCAGCCGTCCGCCACACCGCTCGCTCGTCGCGCTCGGCCAGCTCGAGCTCTGCCATGATCGCCGCCGGCGAGCTCCCTGCGCGGTCAAGCTCGGCCATGCGCTCCAGGTAGGGCAGCAGGTGACCGTAGAAGCGACGGTAGCCGGCGCAGAGGTAGTTGAGGTCGCCCTCGCCGTCTTGCGTGAGCGCAAAGCGGTCCTTCGGGCAGCCGCCGTGGCAGAGGAAGCCGACCGGGCAGGCGCGGCAGCACGCCGGCAGCGCGTCGCGCTTGGCGTTGGCGAAGGCTTCTTGCGCGGGCGCCGCCAGCAGCGCGGCAAGCCCGTCACTGACCACGCCGCCGAGACGGTGAGGGTCGTCGACGAAGTGGTCACAGGAGTAGACGCTCCCGTCGTGCTCCAGCGCGAGAGCCCGCCCGCAGCGCTCGGCCATGATGCACAAGTTGGCAGGCCGGCCGCTGAGGACGAGCAGGCACTCGAGGAAGTTCTGCACGCCGATGCGCTCGACGTCGTGACGGACCCACTCGTCGAACACGCTGCAGAGGAACGCTCCCATCGCCTCGGGCGTCACCGACCGCTCCGATACGCCGCCATCGCCCGCCCTCTCCACCACCGGGAGGAACTGGACCCAGCGCATGCCCTCGTCAACGAAGAAGCGGTAGACCTCCAGCGGCTCGGCCGCCGTCAGCGCGTTCAGCGTGCAGAGCACGTCGGGCTCGATTCCGGCCGCCCGCAGCAGGCCGAGCCCGCGCATCACCCGGTCGTGGGTTGGCCGTCCGCGCCGATCGGGGCGGCCGGCGTCATGCAGGTGTGCCGGGCCGTCGATGCTGATGCCGACGGCGAAGCGGTGCTCGGCCAGGAACGCGCACCATGCCTCGTCCAGCAGGGTGGCGTTGGTTTGCAGGTTGTTGAGAGCGGTCCAGCCCGCCGGCAGGTGGCGCGCCTGCAGCTCCAGCGCCTCGCGGTAGAAGGCGATCGGGGCGATCGTCGGCTCCCCGCCGTGCCAGACGAAGTGCACGACCGGGCCCGGGCTCGCAGCGATGAACGAGGAGATGTAGGCCTCGAGCACGTCGCGGCTCATCCGCAGGCGCCGGCCCGCCCCGAACAGCTTCGCCTTGTCCAGGTAGTAGCAGTAGCCGCAGTCGAGGTTGCAGACCGGCCCGACCGGCTTGGCCATCACGACGAACGGCTCGGCCTCACTGTGCGACGAGCTATCGCGCGCCGGCGTAGCGGACGGCCGGGCCCGCTCAGCCGTCACCTGAGGCCGCCGCCTCTTCGAGCGGCACCGTGGCCACCGGTCCAAGCGCCTGCGCGAAGAACGCGAGGGTGCGACCCCAGGCATCTCGGGCTGCCTCGGGGCGGTAGCTGGGTCGCGTGTCGTTGAAGAAGGCGTGCGGCGTGTCGGGGTAGATCCGCAGCTCGTGATCGGTGCCGGCCGCGCTGAGCGCAGCGCCAAACGCGGGCAGGCCGCCGACGATACGGGGGTCGTCGTGGCCGTAGAAGCCACGCAGCGGGCAGCGGATCCGCCCGGCTTGCTCGGCGCTCGGCGAGGAGCCGTAGAAGATCGCTGCGGCACCGAGATCCGGCTCCTCGCACGCCAGCAGCGCGGACAGGCCGCCGCCCATGCAGAACCCGACCGAGCCGACAGCCCGTCCCGCGCACGCCGGATGGGCGCGCAGCGAGGAGAGCGCGGCGCGCAGGACGCTCACGTGCCGCTCGGGGCCGTCGCGCATACCGCCGAACAGCACGCCGAGGGTCTCCCCCACCTGCCTGCGTTCGTCGTCGCCAAGCACACCCAGCGCCTTGGCCCGGGCTGCCTCGTCGCCGAGCACGGCCTGCCACTCCGGCGGGGGGATCGTGTTCAGGAAGGCCTTGGCCTGCGCAACGCGCTCAGCCGCGAGAGCCGGGGGCCTGCCGCCGACGGAGTACAGGTCGGGAGCCAGCGCCGCGTAGCCCGCGCTGGCGAAGCGGTCGGCGACATCCTGGATGTGGCCGTCAACCCCCCAGACCTCCTGGATCACGATGACGCCAGGCACCGGGGCCTTCGCCCACGCCGGTCGGGCGAGGTAGGCCGCAACCTGCCCGGCCGGGCTGTCGAGGTCCACCCACTCGGTCTTCAGCTCCATCACGGCCTCCTTCGCATCGGGGCAGCGAAGGATCGCACGATCGCCGTGGTGAGCCTCATGTTCAAGTGCAACTCCATGCTGCCGACATATAGTAACATCGGCACAGAAGTAGACGTCCCCCGCGTCGGTCGCCGGGGGCTGAGCATTCCAGCTTGCATGCTGGGCAGGATCGGGAAGGAGCGTTGGTGCGATGAGCGAGACGGTGAGCGGCGAGGGAGGGGCGGGCCCATCCCACCTGCTCGCAGGCCGGCTTCGCCTGTCGATTCTTCGTCTCTCACGCCAGCTCCGCCGGCGGGATCCGTCCGACCTCACGATCACCCAGATCTCTGCGCTCGCCACGGTGGTCCGCAGCGGACCGCTCAGCGTTGGCCACCTCGCCGAGATCGAGGGCCTGCCATCTCCGGCCGCGACGCGCCTTGCCGACAAGCTCGAGGAGGCCGGCCTGATCTCCCGCCATGCGAACCCCGCTGACCGCCGGGGCGTGCAGCTCATCGCCACGGCCGGCGGCACAGAGCTGCTCGCGCGGCGCGCACAGGTGGGCGACGCCTGGCTTGCCGAGCACCTCGGCGCTCTCGGCGAGGCGGACCGGCTGGCGATCGAGCGGGCTGTGGCAGTGCTCGAATCGTTCGCGACCGAACGCCCGGGCGAAGTAGCAGCCCTGACGGGCGACCATCCCGAAACAATGGAGGCTCGACCATGAACGCGGTGACCGCGCCAACGCAGCCGACCGTCGGACCGCGTTACAAGTGGGTTGTCCTCTCCAACACCACCGTCGGCGTGCTGCTGGCGACGCTCAACGCGACGAGCCTGATCATCGCCCTGCCGGTGATCTTCCGGGGCATCCACCTCAACCCGCTGGTTGCCGCCAACTTCCCCTACCTGCTGTGGATCATGATGGGCTACATGCTGGTGTCGGCCGCCATCGTGGTGACGGTGGGGCGCATCGGCGACATGTTCGGCCGCGTGAAGATGTACAACCTCGGCTTCGCCTGGTTCACGGTCGGGGCGATCCTGCTGTCGCTGGTCTGGAGCAAGGGGTCGACCGGAGCCCTGGAGCTGGTCATCCTGCGGATGTTCCAGGCCATCGGTGGGGCGCTGCTGATGGCCAATTCGGCGGCCATCATCACCGACGCCTTCCCCTCAGAGCAGCTCGGCCTTGCCCTCGGGATGAACATGGTCGCTGCGATCGTCGGCTCCTTCCTCGGCATCATCGTCGGCGGCGTGCTGGCGGAGGTCGGCTGGCGCTGGGTGTTCCTCGCGAACGTGCCGATCGGCGTCTTCGGGACAGTCTGGGCCTACCTGAAGTTGAAGGAGATCGGCGTCCGCATCAAGGCCAAGATCGACTGGCTCGGGAACCTCGCCTTCGCCGGCGGGCTCGGCATGATCCTCACCGGCGTCACCTACGGCATCAAGCCCTACCACCACTCCCTCACCGGCTGGTCGAACCCCTTCGTCCTGGAGATGCTCATCGGGGGCATCGCCCTGCTCGTCCTCTTCGTCTACGTCGAGACGAAGGTCGAAGACCCCATGTTCCGCCTGTCGCTGTTCCGCATTCGGGCATTCACGGCCGGTAACGCGGCGTCGTTCCTCGGGTCGATCGGGCGAGGCGGCCTCCAGTTCATGCTGATGATCTGGTTCCAGGGCATCTGGCTGCCCCAGCACGGCTACCGCTTCGCCGACACCCCGCTGTGGGCCGGGATCTACATGATCCCCTTCATGGTCGGCTTCGTCGTGTCGGGGCCGCTGTCGGGCAAGCTTTCGGACAAGTACGGCGCAAGACCGTTCGCGACCGCCGGCATGCTGGTCTCGGCCGCGATGTACGCGCTGATGATGACCTTCCCGGCGAACTTCTCCTACCCGCCCTTCGCCGCGGTGATGTTCGTCTCGGGGATCGGCGGTGGCCTGTTCGCCTCGCCGAACACGGCCTCGATCATGAACTCGGTCCCCGCACGTCACCGCGGGGCGGCCTCAGGCATGCGGGTGACGTTCGCCCAGTCGGGGATGCCACTGTCGATGGGGCTGTTCTTCACGCTGCTCGTGCTGGGGCTCAACGCCAAGGTGCCGGCGGCGATGTACAGCGGCCTGCTCGCTCACGGCATCCCCGTCGCCAAGGCCACACAGCTGTCCCACCTGCCGCCGCTCGGCTACATCTTCGCCGCGTTCCTCGGCTACAACCCGCTGAAGAGCTTGCTCGGTCCGCACGTGCTCGGCCACCTCGGACCCAGTCAGGTTGCCGCCCTCACCAGCAGGTCGTTCTTCCCGCACCTGATCGGCCCGTCCTTCAAGCACGGGCTGATAATGATCCTCACCGTCGCCGTGGTCATGAGCGTGATCGCAGCGATCGCCTCGGCGCTTCGCGGCGAGAAGTTCATCCACGAGGACGAGGAGTCGATCGCCCAGAAGGCACACCTCCACCGCCACGCCCACCGCGTCAGGATCGGCCACCGTGGCTCGGGCCGGGCCGGCGTCGGAGAGCCGGACGGCGCCGCAACGACGCAGGGCGACGGCATCGCTTCAACACTCCCCAGACCCGCGGCGTCCAGCGACAGCGGGCCCTGAGAGACCGCGCGGCTTGCGGCGTTCGTCTGGCCTACCGACATGATCGGATCGCCGCTGACCCTGGCGCTGAGTGGTGCCCAACGACGCCTTGGAAGCGCTTCAGCGCTTTGCCCGCGGCGTTGGCGTCGCGGTCACCGAGCACGACGGCTCGTGACGGTGACCTAGCTGTAGGCCTTGGCCTGGATCGCGAACAGCTCGGCGTAGAGGCCGCCGGCGGCGGCGAGGGTGGCGTGGGATCCCAGCTCGACGACGCGACCGCCCGCGACGACGATGATCAGTTCGGCCATGCGCACCGTCGAGAAGCGGTGCGAGACGAGCAGCGTGATCGCGCCGGTCGCCCGGCCGACACGCTTGGCCTGCTCGGCGTAGCGCTCGAACAGCGCGTGCTCGGCCTCGGGGTCGAGCGCCGAGGTCGGCTCGTCGAGGACCAGCAGCAGCGGCGTCTCGCGCATCATCGCGCGGCCGAGCGCCAGCTTCTGCCACTGCCCGCCGGACAGCTCGGCACCATCCGCGTAGCTCTTGCCGAGCGCCGTGGCGAGACCGTCGCCAAGGTGGGTGAGGACATCAGCGGCGTGAGCCCGATCGAGCGCGCCGAGGACGGCTGCGTCGCTGGAGATCGCCGGCAGGTCGCCAAGCCCGACGACGCTCCGCGTGACGAACTCAAAGCGGACGAAGTCCTGGAAGCCAACGGCGATCCGCGCCCGCCAATCGGCCACCGGGATGCGGCGGAGGTCGACACCGTCAACGAGGATCCGCCCCGCCGACGGGCGGTAGAAGTCGCAGAGCAGTTTGACGAGCGTCGTCTTGCCGGCGCCGTTCTCGCCGACGATCGCGACCGTTGAGCCGGCCGGCAGCGTGAGCGTCACGTCGCGAAGCACCGTCGCGGCAGTGCCTGGGTAAGCGAAGCCAACTCGCTCGAGCGTGATCCCGGAGCGCAGATGCGTCGGCGGCGAGGCGTCGATCGGACCCGTCTCCTCGCTAGCGCTCACGGCGTCGCGCAGATCGTCGAGCCGGCGGTAGGTGCTCGCCATGCGCAGGAGGTCCCGCAGCAGTGTCACGGCGGTCGTGACCTGCTGGTTGACCTGCGACGCGAGCGCGATCACGAGGACCACATCGCCGGGCTTGCTGTGTCCGGTGATGGCGTCGTGGACGGCGAGCAACACCGCGCCGACGTAGGCCAGCGCGAAGATGACCTGGCCTGCCGCGCGCACGACCGTCGAGGTCAGCTGTGCCCGCCACAGGCGCTGCGTTGCGGCGGCCCAGAGCTCCCCGTGGCGACGGCGCAGCTCGTGCTCGAGACGAAAGACACGCAGCTCGCCGCCGTAGCGGGCGGCCGTCGATAGCGCGAACAGGTTGTGTGCGACGCGTGTCTGCTCGGCGGTTGCGGTCTTGGCGGCGTCGAGCATCCGCTCAGCCAGGCGGCCGGTGAACAGTGGTGGCAGCGCCGCCAGCGGCAGGAACAGCAACAACAGGCTCTGCTGGGCCAGCAGCACCGCCGTGAGGATCACCGCCAAGAGCAGCCCGAGACCCGTCAGCAGCGATTGCAAACCCGTTTCGAACCGCCGGCCTTCCTGCTGCAGCACGGTCAGCGAGTCTTGGAGCTCCGCGCGCTCGTGGTGCTCGATGCCCACCGACCCGTTCGAGAGCATGATCAGCTGCTCCTCGAACTCAAGCTCGGCTAGCTCAGACAGCTCGAAGTAGGCGATATGCGCGAAATGCGCGAAGGTGAGCGTCATGATCGCCAGCCCCGCGACGCTCACGCCTGCGAGCCCGGCCTGCAATGCGCGCCCGTCAATCAGCGCGTTCGTCATCCAGCCGAGCGCGGCGGCGAGCAGCGGCGCAGCAGCGGAGCCGGAGACCATCAGGACCACCGCGACGACCGTCTTGCGATGGTCGAATCGCCACGCCGTCGAGAGCATCTTCCACGAGCCGCGCAGCAGGTCCTTCATGCGATCAGCTCATCGGTGAAGCGATCGGCCTGGAGACGGAACAACTCTGCGTAGCGACCGTTTCGCGCAAGCAAAGCGTCGTGGCTGCCCTGTTCGGCGACCTGGCCGTCGGCGAGCACGACGATCAGGTCGGCACGCCGCACGGTCGAGAAACGATGCGAGATCAGCAGCGTCGTCGCGCCCTGCGTGAGGCCGGCGAACTCGTCGAAGAAGCTCGCCTCGGCGCGGACGTCGAGGCTTGCGGTCGGCTCGTCGAGGACGACGATCGGTGAGCCGTGACGCTGCGCGAACAACGCGCGGGCCAGCGCGACGCGCTGCCATTGCCCGCCTGAAAGGTCCGCGCCGCCGGCGAGATGACGGGCCAGCGGGGTATCCAGCCCGCGCGGCAGCTCGTCGAGCGTCGCGGCGAGGCCGACAGCTTCGGCTGCAGCCTCTACGCCGCCGCGGTCATCGATGAAGTCGACTGCGCCGAGCGCGATGTTGTCCGCCGCCGAGACCTCATAGCGCGCGTAGTCCTGGAAGATCACGCCGAGCTTGCCGCGCCACTGATCAATCGAGTAGTCGCGGATGTCAACTCCGTCGGCGCGCACCGCTCCGGCCGTTGGCTCATACAGCCGCGCAAGCAGCTTCACGAGCGTGGTCTTGCCGGCGCCGTTGACGCCGACGATCGCCGTGCAGCGGCCGACCGGGATCGTCAGGTCGAGCTGGTCGAAGATGAGGCGCTGCTGACCGGGGTAGGCGAAGCTGACACCGTCGAAGTGAATCGTCTGGAGCGGGTCGGGCACGGCGGGCGCTGACGCGCCGTTGGGACGCACCGGTGTTTGCTCCGCCACCGTCGCGATGCGCGCAGCAAAAGCCTGGATCGCGTCGTTGGCCCGCATGCCGGTCGCCGTCTGCAGGTCGGCTTCGGAGTAGTACTCACCGAGGCGCATTGCGCCGAGGCTGGCCTGCATCCCGAGCGCGAACTTCGTCAGCGTGATGCCATGCACGCCGTCTGCGCCGATCGCGCCGAATATGACGCCCGCGACCAGCAATCCGAACAGCGCAAACCAGAGGAACGGCCAGAGGTAGACGCGCCGGCGTTCGGCCCAGACCCGCTCGATCGAAGCGAGGCGCACACCGCGAAGCCGCTCCCGTATCCAGTCGACGATGCCGAAGACGCGGATCTCCTTCGCCGCCGGCGTCTCGATCGCCAGCCGGCGTAGGTATTCGGCCTCGCGCCAGCGCCCCGACATGCCGACCTCGAAGAACATCGCCGTGTACTTGCGAATCCCGCCGCGCTGCCCGTAGCGGAACAGCATCACGACAGCGAGCAGGGCGAGGGCCGCAAGCCAGGAGAAGGCCACCGCAACGACGACGAGGTAGCCGATCAGAGCCGTGTAGCGCACGATCAGCGCGACGAGTCCGGCGCAGGCCTGGCCGGGACTGCGAATGCCGAACTCCAACGTGTTGACGGCCGCCTGCAATTGGTCTAGAGCTTCCTGGTCCTCGAGCGGCGCAATCCCCGGGGTGCCAAGCGATGCGGCCATCAGCTCGTCGTAGGCGCGCCCGTCAACGCGCCTGGCGACGAGCTCGCCGAGCGCCGTCCCCGCCGGGGTGAGGATCTGCTGCGCGACGAATGCGCCCGCCGCGAACAGGAACACCGTGACGAGGTCGCGCCAGGCCGCAGAGTGCAGCCCGCCCTTGACCGCAGCCGGCACGCGGCCGATGACGATGCTGGTCGCGATGACGAACACGACGGGCAATGCTCCGGCGACGAAGTCGATCGTGACCATCGCTGCGACGAGCCGTCCGCCCGCGCGCGGCAGCAGCTGCGCGATTCTCCAGCGCGCGAGCAGGAGCTCGCGCGGCGTCGTCTTCGGTCGCCACGCAATCACAACAAGCTCTCCGTCTGCGCTGATTGGTCCATCGAATCCCCCGTCAGGGCTTGCAACCGGTTGCACTGTAGCAGGCCCAGGGCGCTGTAACTTTGCGGGTAACTACGGTTGTGCTATCCGCGACGACCCTTACGATGCCCGCAGCGATCGCCGCCGACTCGCTACACGCCCGTACCGATCGCCCATGGCCGCCATCATCAATCTCAACCATCCAGCGCACTACGTGCACTGGCACTTCTTTCAGATGTCGGTGGCGAACATCACCGTGATCGTGCTGATGTTCGTCGTGTTCGCGATCGTGCTGTGGCTGCGGGCCCCCGGCACGCGACGCGCCCGCGCTGAGCGCAAGACATGAGCTCCTGGACCGCCCGCCTCCGCGAGACCTACTTGCGGAACCTCCCGCCGGAGAAGCTCCTGCCCGACAGCCAGCCGGCGTACATGGAGTCGGCGATCTACGTCTTTGGCGCGCTGACGATCGGCGCGCTGTTCACGATCATCGCCTCCGGCGTGATCCTCGCGCTCAAGGGGCCGACGTGGTGGCACACGTCAGACATCGGCCACTTCTTCAACAGCGTCCACCTGTGGGCGGTGGAGCTGTTCTTCTTCTTCATGGTGATCCACCTGTGGGGCAAGTTCTGGATGTCGGCGTGGCGCGGCGGACGGTCCCGCGTTTGGATGAGCGGCACGATCTGCTTCCTCGTCGCGATTCCGACGGCGTTCACCGGCTATCTCTCACAGCAGAACTTCGACTCGCAGTGGATCGCGACGCAGGGCAAGGACGGCATGAACGCGCTCGGCGTCGGCTCGTTCTTCAACGTCCTCAACTTCGGCCAGATGTACAGCTACCACGTAGTGCTGCTGCCCGCCGCCATCATGGCTATCGTCGGCTTGCACCTCCTGCTCGTGCGCCGCCACGGCATCGTCCCGCCGATCCCGCTGGCCGACCTCGCCGCCACCGTCACGGAGCCGAAGGCGTGAGGCTGAGGCTCCCGCGACTGAGCAACGCCGAGCTCAACGACGCCGCTCGCCACTACGACGGCCCCACCAGGCCGTACGACATCGTCAAAGAAGTCTGCATCGCGAGCGCGGCCGTTGTGCTGCTCGTGCTGGCGCTCGCTTTCGTCTTCTCCTCCCCGGACGAATCGCCGTCAACGATCGCGCAATGGTCACGCCAGATGCCCGCCGACTTCGTCACCACGGCGCTGAGCGAGCTCGACGGGCAAAGCGAAACGGCGAACTACGGGCCGCCCTACAACAACGGTCCCACCAACAACGGTACCTATTACGACGGTACGAACTTCCAGCAGCACATCTGGTTCATTCATATCGAGAAGTGGCTCGGCGTGACCCATCCGATCGACGCTGCCCAGGCTTACGTGCTCGCTCCGCTGCGGACGATCCCCGACGATCCCGCCGTGCAGAGCGCGCTCAAGGCCTACCTCGCGGCACCGGCCAAGGAGCAGAACGCCTGGACGACCGCGTACGGCAACGCGCTGAACAAGGCGGCGGCGGCCAACGGGAGCCTAACCGTGCCGGCGGGCGCCTACGGGCCGGTGGGGACGATGATGAGCTCGCTGCTCGCGCTCGCGCAGAGCGGCGGCCTCGACGGCGACCTGCTCGCGAACAAGCAGTTCTACCAGACCGATTACACCGCGCCACTGCTGTTCCTCGAGGATGGCTCCGCGCTGACCGACCGGGCGACGGCGCAGCACCTGCTCGGAACCCAGTGGGGAATGATGAACGAGACGGGGAGCTACCCCGGGCAGGTCTGGCTGTGGCTCTACACCTTCTGGTATCAGGTCAAGCCGATCGGGACCTCGCCCAACGCCGACATCCTCGCCGGGACGATCATGGGCGTGCTCAGCCTCGCCCTGCTGCTGATCCCGTTCATCCCGGGAGTCCGCTCGATCCCACGGGTGATCCCGATCTACAAGCTGATCTGGCGCGACTACTACCGCGACCACCCCGCCGGCTAGCCCAGCGCGCCGTCTCGCGTCAGATCGCGCCGCTCGCGACGAGCGTACCGATCGCGACGAGCACGAGTGCGGTCAGGGCGTTGCCCCAGCGGTCGAGCAGGCGACCCTTGATCTGGTAGCCGCCGAAGCAGGCGAGCAGGGTCAGCGTGACGATCGTGGTGATGGTGACCGCGGCGAAGACGACCAGCGCGCCGACCGCCGCGAACGCCCCGGCCGCGGTGGCCGCGAGGAACACCGGCAGGATCGTCAAGTCGGGCGAGGCCGCAGCGCCGAACGGCACCATGATCGCGGCGGCCCCGCGCACCCGGCCGCCGTCACTCTCGTGCGCGTGCTCGTGAAGATGGTGCTCCGGGTAGCGGCGTCGCGTCAGCTCGTAGATGGCGAAGCCGACGCCGGTGAGGATCAGGACGCTGCCGACGATCACCCCCTGGGCGCGCTCGATGCTCGAGCGGAACTGCAGCCCGACGATGATGATGACCGCGCCGAGCAGGATCGACACGAGCACGTGGGCGATGCCGGCAAGGATCGACAGCCGGGCCACGCGGCGAACCGGATAGCGCTGCGCGCGGCCGATCACCGCGAGCGGCATCCAGTGGTCGGGGAGGATCGCGTGACCGAGGCCGACGCCCGCGGCCGCCGCGATCAACGCTGGGGTCTCACCGCTCACGCGCTCGCCAGCGCGCGCGCCGGGCGGTCGGTGAGCCCGAGGCGGAGGTGCTCAGCGTGGGAGACGGCCTGCGCGAGCAGCACGCCGACGTGATCGTCGTGCAGCGCGTAGATGATCTGGCGGCCGTCGCGCTCGCCGACGACGAGGCGCAGGTGGCGCAGAACGCGCAGCTGCTGCGAGACGGCGGACTGCCCCATCTCGACATCGCGCGCGAGCTCCGCCACCGAGCAGGCACCGGCGCCGAGGCGGCTGAGGATGCGCACGCGGCTCGGTGTCGCGAGCGCCTGCATCGTGTCGGCAACGACGCGCGCGGTCGCGGAGTCGAGATATGCCAGGTCGACGTCGTGCTCGTCGCTCACGGCATTGATTATTACATGAACAGGTGTTCATGTGTCTGCCGCGCCTACGTCGTGAAGAGCGACGGCAGCGCGCCGCACAGACCGCCCCAAAGGAAGAGCTGCTCAGGCCGGACGGCGCCAGGGACGTGCGAGGCCGAGCCAAAGCGCGACCGCGAGCGCGAGGACGCAGCACAGCACCCAGCCGAGCGCGGTCGTCTCGAGGCCGACGTACTTCAGACCCGAGGCGAAGATGACGAAGGTGATCGCCGGACGGATGTAGCGGTCGGGGGCACTGGCGGAGAGCAACGAGCCGACGAACACGGCAGGCACGCTGCCGATCGCGAGCGAGGCGGTGACGCCGAACTCGACGTGCCCGAAGGTGAGCGCGCCGACCGCGGCGGCGAGCGTCAGCGGCACCGCCTGCGTAAGGTCGGTGCCGACGAGCTGGCTGGCGCTCAGCATCGGGTAGGCGAACAGCAGCAGGACGATCATCAGCGAACCCGAGCCGACCGAAGTCATGCCGACGATGACGCCGCCCAGCATGCCGATCGCAACCGTTCGGATCGGCCGCAGCTCGACGTCGTGGACGATCGTGGCCCGCCGCTCCCCCCGCCGCAGGTCGAGCACGTAACGCAGCAGCATCGCGGCGGCACCGAGCAGGAGCGCAGCGCCGAGCGCAACCTCGATCCGCGTCTGAGCGGTCTTGCCGCCACCGACGCGGCTCAGCAGATAGGCACCGAGGAACGCCATCGGGACCGACCCGAGCACCATCCAGCCGACGAGGCGCAGGTTGACGGTGCCCTTGCGGAGGTGCACAGCAGCGCCGAACGGGCGCATCACGACGGCCGCGACCAGATCGCTCGAGATGGCCGTCGACGGCGTGACGCCGAACAGCAGGATCAGCATCGGCGTCATCAACGCACCCCCGCCGGCGCCGGTCATGCCGACGAGCAGGCCGACGACCGCTGCGCCAACAACCACGTAGGGGTCGATATGCACCGGCGCAGGCTACTGGGTGCCACGACCGGCTAGGCTTCCCGCCCGGGAGATCCTGGTCCGAGCCAGCACTCCGCGTTCGCAGATGCCGATCCCCACTGGTCCAGCGATGCCCTCGAGCGCCTCCCATTCGGCAGGGCCGACGCCAGACGACCACCCGGCGGGGATCGGCATGCCGATGGCGTGGCGGCGAGCGCGCGCCCGGGTCGGGTGCGCCGCGATCGCCGTGAGCGTCGTTGTGGCGATCGGCCTTTACGCCCCGCTCGTGGCCCACGCGAGCGCGACCGGCACGACCGGCACGACGGGCACGACGGGCGCGACCGGGCCAACGACCACGCCGGAGGTCATCTCGCCGCTGCCGGGCACGCCCGACGCGATGCCGACCACGCAGATCAGCTTCCTCGGCGCCCCTGGCACGGACCTTCAGGACATCGTCGTGGTTGGCTCGGTGAGCGGCCATCACACGGGCCGGCTCGAGCTCTACTCGACCCACACCGGTGGCAGCTTCCTGCCGCGCACGCCGTTCGTGCCGGGCGAGCACGTGCATGTGTCGGCGGAGGTCGTCGCAAACGGGACCAGCGAGCGGGTCACGACGTACTTCGCCGTCGCCTCGCCGTATGTACTGCCGGCGTCTCCGCCTCGCAAGCCGTTGGCCATCACCGCCACAGATGTTCAGCGCTTCCACTCGCGGCACGATCTCGAGCCGACGGCGGTGACGGTGACGAGGCCGGCGGCCGACCCCACGCTCGGCGATATCTTCATCTCGCCCGATTCGGGGCCCGGCCAGGCGGGGCCGATGATCATCACACCGACCGGCCAGCTCGTCTGGTTCGATCCGCTGCCCGGAGGCCAGATCGCGTTTGATCTCAACCGCCAGTTCTATGAAGGGCAGCCGGTACTCACCTGGTTTCAGGGTCGCGTCGTCGAAGCGCACGGCCAGGGCGTCGATGAGATCTACTCCGACAACTACACGCACCTCGCCACCGTGCGCGCGGGGAACGGGCTATACGCCGACCTGCACGACTTCCAGATCACGTCGCAGGGCACCGCGTTCATCACTGCGTTCGAGCCGGAGCACTGGGATCTCGCCCCGTACGGCGGTCCGAGCAGCGGCCTGATCGACGATGGGGTGATGCAGGAGATCGACATCAAGACCGGCCTCGTGATGTTCGAGTGGCACGCGCTCGGACACGTCTCGATCAAGGACACGTACCTGACGGTGCCACACCTGCCCAGCACGGTGTTTGACTTCTTCCACATCAACTCGATCGACCTGCTGTCTGACGGCGACATCCTGATCTCGTCGCGCGACACCTGGGCGACCTACCTGATCGACGGCACCGCGGGGGCCGTCATCTGGCGGCTCGGCGGCAAAGCCAGCACCTTCGCGCTCGGCCCGGGAGTGCGCTTCGCCTGGCAGCACGACGCGGAGCTGCTGCCCGACGGGACGATCACGCTGTTTGACAACGAGGCCTCGCCGGACGAGGGCAAGGAGTCGCGCGCGCTCGATATCGCGATCAACACGCAAACCGATACCGCGACGCTGGTCAGTCAGCTCACCTATCCCGGCAAGGGCGTGCTGTCGCCGAGCCAGGGCAACGTGCAGCAGCTGCCAAATGGCGACCAGTTCGTCGGCTGGGGTCAGGCGGGCGGGGTATCGGAGTTCTCGCCCACCGGCCAGCTCACCTTCGACATGCATATCGCGACGCCGGGGAACTCCTATCGCGCGTTTCGCTACCAATGGAGCGGGCAGCCGCTGACGGCACCGACGCTCGTCGCCGCCGCTCCGGCCGGCGCTACGACGCAGCTCTACATGAGTTGGAACGGCGCGACCGATGTCGCGAGCTGGCAGGTTCTCGCCGGCTCTTCGCCTACGGCGCTCACGGCCGTCGGCACCTACCCGAGCACCGGCTTCGAGACGGGGATCGCCGCACCAGCGCTCGGGCCCTACTTCGAGGTCCAGGCGCTCGACGCGACCGGCGCGTCGCTGGCAACCTCGGCGATCGTCAAGGCCGGCACGAAACTCAAGCCGGGGGTCTCCGGCGGGTAGCGAGTGGATGGCGGCGCCGCGCTAGCCGCCGCGGGGCTCCACGCTGAGGGCGCACTTGGGCAAGCCCAGCGTCGTCATCTCGGTCTGCACCGTCGCGATGACGCTGTCGCCGCGAATGCCGAGCTCCAGAACCCGCTCGTCCTCGCCGGCGCGAACGGCGACGATCAGCGCCTGGATCACCGAGAGCTCCTGCTTGGTGGTCGACAGCGCCGTCGCGTACTGGGCCTGCTCGGACGGCGGTGGCGTCAGCGCCTGCAGTCCCGACAGCTCGGCCTGGAGGACCGGGACCTCTTCCTCTGCCTCCGCGGCGAGCGCGCGAAGCCCCGTGCCGGACGCGGGGAGCGCCTCGATCTCGCGGTCCGCGGTCGTGCAGATCGCATTTGCCTGCGCGGCGAAATCGGGGGTGACGCCGGCGTGCGATCCGCCGCACCCGGCGAGCACGACGCTGAGCGCTGCGAGCGCCGCCGCGATCGTCTTTGACGCAGGCACGGATCCTCGCGGCACGCCGAGCGGGGTGCTCAGCGCGCTCGCCGCTTCGCGAGCCAGCGCATGAAGATCCGCACGGCGCGGACAACCAGGCTTACCATCGCCGCGGAGTCTCCCACACGGCCGGCGAAGCCGGAGTGGCAGGGGCGACACCATTGGGGGCTGGTCGCGACGCCAGGACGGATCTAGGGTGGTGGACGACATCCAACAGCTCGGCCGGGGGATGCGGGCGCGCGGATCGTCGCACGAGCAGCGCGGTGCGAGCGGGGCAGCCGAGCCTCGCCCGCGTCGTGGTGCGCACCGGTGGCCGCCGTGCGCAACGATGAAGTGATGACAGGTCCGCTTCCCAGCAGCATGCGCGCGATGGTGTTCGAGCGTGTCGGTGCTCCGCTACGCGCTGTCCGGATGGCGCTGCCAGTCCCCGGGCCGGAACAGCTGCTGCTCCGCGTCCACGCCTGCGGTGTCTGCCGCACCGACCTACACCTGCTCGACGGCGAGGTGGAGATCGCCGCCCCGCCGCGCATCCTCGGACATCAGGTCGTCGCGACGACGGTGCCGGGCGACAAGCGGGTTGGCGTGCCGTGGCTCGGCTGGACCTGTGGCGAGTGCTCTCAGTGCCTCGCCGGCCGGGAGAACCTCTGCGAGCGGGCGCGCTTCACCGGCCGCGACATCGATGGCGGCTTCGCCGAGTACACGGTCGCCGACGAGCGCTTCTGCTTCGACCTGCCGAGCGAGTACAGCGACGAACAGACGGCGCCGCTGCTGTGCGCCGGCCTGATCGGCTACCGCGCCCTGCAGATGTGCGGCGAGGCACGGCGCGTCGGCTTCTACGGCTTCGGCGCGGCGGCTCACATCCTCACCCAGGTCGCGCGCTGGCAGGGACGCGACGTGTTCGCGTTCACCCGCCCGGGCGACGTGGCGGCGCAGGCGTTCGCACGCGAGCTCGGCGCGGTGTGGGCTGGAAGCTCGGAGGATCTGCCGCCCGAGCCACTCGACGCCGCGATCATCTTCGCCGCGGTCGGCACACTCGTGCCGGCGGCGCTCCGAGCGGTCCGGCCGGCGGGCGTCGTCGTCTGCGGCGGGATCCACATGAGCGACATCCCAGCCGTCCCCTACAGCGTGCTGTGGGGTGAGCGCGTGCTCCGTTCGGTCGCCAACCTGACGCGCGCAGACGCCGTCGAGCTGCTCGATCTGGCCCCGCGCGCCGGCGTGTCGACGCGGGTCCACAGCTACCCGCTCGAGTCGGCGAACGAAGCGCTCGACGATCTGCGCGAGGGCCGCTTCACAGGCGCCGCCGTGCTCGTCCCGTGAGCTGAGGGTTCTGGGGGCAAGCTCGGATTGCCCGGCAAGCGCCTACTCCGACAACGATCCGAGCCTGTCTCCGCCCCAGGACCTGAACCTGTCCCTGCACGAAGGGGGGTCACGGATCTGGCAGCCGACCAGCCGGCGAACCCCGCCAACACGATCACCTACACACTGGACGTCACCAGCTGCCTCGCGGCCCTCGGGTTCGCATGGAACCCAGGCGAGGAAGCCCTGATCAACTTCTGGGCGGTCGACGGGTTCGACTCGAGCTCCTCCCAGACGGACATGTGGGCCGTGTTCACACGTCGCTAGCCGCTCAGCGTTCCTGCGTGCTGAGCTGAGCACGCGCGACGCCACCACGGCCGGACCGGCCGATCATCTCCAGTCCTCACCGACTCCGCGTCTGCGTCGGCACACTCAAGAGAGAAGAGAGCACGGGCGTCGTTGCCACCCAGCGCGAGCTAATCGCGCCCTCGCCGCGTGGGCGATTCAGTGGCGACGCGATCGCACCCTGTGGTAGCCGGCAAGCACTGACGCTGGCCCGCTCGTACGTTCGGGTGAACTCGACCACGCGCCCCGCTCTTGAAAGCCCTGGACTACGGTGACTCCCAATCGCTCGTCGTGATGGTGGGTCGCCGCGTCGCTAGGAGACGGCGTCCCAGTCCACCGCCACCATGGTCTTGTCGGGCAGGGCGACCGCAACCGGCAGCAGCTTGCCCGGAATGAGCGCGGAGAGCTTCTCGTTCGGAGCCTTGTAGTAGTTCTGAACTTGATACGGCGGGCTGCCGTCGATCATCACGTTCAGCGTCAGGCCGAGCGCCGTGTGCTCGGAGTCGCCAGCGGTCTCGGGTGCCGCGAACGTCCCGAGCAGCGTCGCACTGCCGCGCGTTCCGCTCGCGAGGACGTCCGCAGAACTGACGTGATCCTTGACCGGCGGCAGACCGCTCGTTGAATCCTGCGGAGTGGCGTCGCTGCCGGTACGCATCTGCTCGGCCAGCGCCTGCGCCTGACCCATCGCCTGCTCGCGCCCCGTCCGTAGCTGGTCCCACTTGATCACCAGATGCTCCGGCTTCGAACGATCGATGGTCGCGGGCAGCTCGTCGCCCGGTGACGGCCACTTCGCGGTCGAGGCCATGCCCCGGTGCGTCACGGCCACCGCGTCAACGCCGGGCGCTGTCACGACACACTCCATGCTGTAGTTCTGGCTCGTGGCCATCGGATCGGGATAGTTGATGCCGACAACGCGCACGACCCCCTCGACCGGGTCCTTCATCCTCATCTCGGACAACTTGCCGATGAGCCCCATCACGCCTCCTTAGCTTCTCGATTGACCGCCGGACGACGGTTGTCCGCCGATCGTATCCGGCCCCCACGCCATCGAGCTCAACAACAGGTATCGCGCCGATCACCCCCTGAACCTCGGCGCGCATGATCGAAGCCCGCAAGCGCGGTGCAAGCCGATTCGCGATGGGACGGCCAGGACTCGAACCGCGAACGGCGTCATTCATGCCTGCCCGCGACCGCCGCAGCCGCCCAGTCCCGCAGAAGCGAATCCCAGCGCGAGAATCAGGAAGCCTCACGAGCGCCGGTCACCGACCAGATGATCATCGCGCGCGCCGCGAGCGTGAGCCGGGCGAGACGCTCCCTTTCCTACGAAAACAACGACGACCCGGCCGCTTCGCATCTGCCCGACGGGAGCGCATCTGTGGATTCAGCACCCTCGCGCACAGGCCGAATGGGGCAACTACGGCAGCAGCGCGCAGCAGGCGAGAAGCTCAGTCGACCCAGCTGTCTTGGACAGTCTCACCGTCAGCCTCTCGATGGGGGCCGAAAGCAATGAACTCAAGCCCGTCCGGGCCCGCCTCGAAGGCCCGAGCGACCTCGGGTGCGACACGAACGGCGTCCAGCACACGGACATCGAGGATCTCGTCGTCCAGCTTGATCCGCCCCGTACCGCCAAGGACCACGTAGACCTCCTCCGCCTGTTGGTGGCGATGCATGA
This sequence comes from Solirubrobacteraceae bacterium, assembly GCA_049512455.1. Lineage (GTDB taxonomy): Bacteria > Actinomycetota > Thermoleophilia > Solirubrobacterales > Solirubrobacteraceae > Palsa-513. The sequence continues at coordinate 22,462 of JBEKXB010000033.1, forward strand.
ACGGCGAGCGCTTGCCAGGCCGAAGACGGAAATGGGTCAAGCCGGTCTGCTCGGCGTCGAGATCGGTGCGCGCCCCGCGTGCCTCCCACCTGTCGGCGAAGCCATTTGCCGGCGCCGCGTCAGCGACGTCGGCCAGGTTGATACGACTGTGTCCGCCCGACGTCTCGTCCTCCATTCACGCTCTCGGCGAGCTTACGAATCCGACGCGTCCGAAACGGGACCAACGATGGCGTTGGCAAGCAGCGCCTCGCGACACGCTACCTCGGCGCGGCCTCTGGAGCGAGGCAGCCACGCGTTTGGGCGCCGCCGCGTACACGACGAGAGCGTGACCGCTCGTCGCGCCATGGGAGCGCGGGGGGTGGCTCTTTGCTCACGCTCGCGTTCTGCGGGAGCAGTCGTCGATCCGAGCATTTGAGGAACCGGCTGGCTCGGACCGCACATAGACAGTCCGAGTCAGCTTGGTTCTTCTGCCTAGGACTCAACCAGGATCACCAGGGTTTCGGCGATGACGCCGTCGTGCTCCATCGCGTCGATCCCTTCCTGTGTCTGCATCGAGCCCATCACGGCGTCCATGTCGGGGACGTTCATCGTCAGGCCGACTCGCTTGGAGCCCTGAGGGTCGACGTAGGTCTTGATCTCGGTGACGCCGAGCGGTCCGAAGACCTCCTCGCGCTTTGGTGAGGCAAGCCAGTGCTGGACGTCCTTGACCTCGTGAAAACCGAGTATGCGCGGCATGCTGTAGAGCCCCCTGTCTTGGTTACGGTCGCGGGAGCATAGGCGTTCGCGCCCGCCAGCGCGAAGAAGGCCTTCAACAAGTCGCAGCAGCGCTGCGGTCATCGGGAGATTCGTAGCGGCTCGAAGCTGATCGGAGCGTCGCCGTCGTTCCCGCCAGCGCTGCGCGCCAAACGCGTGCAAGGTAGCCCCGGCGTTTGGGATCTCACGTATGCGTCCGATGCACGGGCGACTTTCTGGCTGGCGCCCTCAGCGGATCAAGAGCCGGCGCTAGCGTCCGATAAGGGGAGGAAGGGTCGTCGCCGATGCCTTGTTCGCGACGGTTGCGCGATGCGCCACCCGACTTGATCTCGACGACGCGCCGGCCCTAGCCGCGAGGACCATCTACAAACACAAATGCCCGCCGCGAGGCGGCTCACTGTCGGTGCTGAGCGCATGCGCCATCCCCGTCTCCTAATCGTACTTGTCGTGGTCCTGACCGCCGTTACCGCTGTGCCCGCGAGCGACGCCGCGGCCAGTGCCCGCCTGGTTGCCTATCCGGCCGTGGTCCCGGCGACCGGGGGGCGCGTGCACTTGCACGCATACGTGACGCCGGGCGCACGCGCCTGCCTGTTCTACTCGCCGCTGAACGGCCAGGTGCAAGAGTTCGACGTGGCCCGCGATTGCACCGCCACGGTCACCGCAACGCTGCCGCCCAACTATTCGACGGCGCCCGAGGACTATCACTTCCACGTGCTCGTGTCGATTACCAGCACACGCCACATCACGCGGAGTGTCAGCGTCGTCGAGCGCGGGCGCACGGCCGCGAGGACCAACCCGGAACCGACCTGGTCGGGCTACGTTGCCACAGGCCAGACGTTCGGCATCGTCAGCGGCGACTTCACGGTTCCCACCGTCACCTGTGCCGCGGATGCCACGACTGTCTCCTCGCAATGGGTCGGCATTGACGGCTGGGGAGGCCCGACCGTCGAACAGGACGGCGTAGAGATGGACTGCAATGCTGGAAGTCCCCAGTACTACGCCTGGTACGAGATGTACGGCGACCCCGCCGTCAACGGCGGCTACGCGGTGAACCTGTCGCCCCAGAGCTACCCCGTATCCCCGGGTGACTCGATCACCGCCGGCGTTTCTTCACCCACCCCCAACGACCCCAACGACCCACACCGCTACACGTGGTATCTGAGCCTCTACGACAGCACCGCCGGCTGGGTCTTCTCGGCGACGATCGCCGCCCCAAGCCCGGCGCCGGCGCAGGACACCGCCGAGTGGATCGTCGAGCGACCCGACACTCCCGGGATCGCGCTGCTCTCCGACTTCGGCACGGCGAGCTTCGCCGGGGCGAGCGCGTCGAGCGCCCAGAGCCCGATCGGCGGGCCGATCTCCGACTTCCCGCACAGGGCGCTGAAGATGACGCCCGCGAAGACCATCCTGGCCACTCCCAGCCCGCTCACGGACACAAGCACGGAAAGCGCCTTTACGGTTACCTGGAACGCCGCCAGCTAGCCCGGATTGTGCGTGAGGCAGTTGCGGCCCCGGGGTTCGGGGCCGCTTGACTGTCCGCCCTTGCGGCGATTCTTCTGGTTATCGAGGCCTGAAGATCGAGCTTGGGAGGATCACCTT
>JBEKXB010000034.1:0-24284 GCA_049512455.1 Solirubrobacteraceae bacterium
ATTCGATTGTGGGCCGCCGCGCGGGTTACAGCCGCACGGCTGAACAAACCCCCACGAACGACATGGGGGAACCGGCCCCTTCTACACCGCAGACCGGACGAACGACCAATCCATATTGTCTAAACATGACCGGGCTGGCGCAGGCGCGCCGCGACGATCACAGCCTCGGCGCGGGAGTGGACACCGAGCTTGCGCAGGATGCTCTTGGTGTGGCTGTAGACGGTGTCGTCGGTGAGGAACAGCCTGGCCGCGATCTCGCGCGTCGACTCGCCGGCGCAGATGTGGTCGAGGACCTCCCACTCGCGGGTGGTCAGGGGACTGCGGATCGGACGCATCCCGGCGCCGTTCTCGGTGCTCTCGCGAAGCGCCGTCACGAGGTGGCTGGTCAGCGAGCGCGACACCGCGGCCTCGCCGCTGGCGACGGAGCGCAGCGCGCGAGCGAGCGAGGACACCTCGGTGTCCTTCGACAGGAAGCCACTCGCGCCGGCGCGCAGCGCCTGCAGCTCGATGTCGCGCTCCTGCGGGACGCTGAACATCACGACACGCACCGCTGGAGCGCGCGCGACGATCTCACGGCAGGCGCTGATGCCGTCGATGCCCGGCAGGTTGACCTCCATCAGCACCACCTCCGGGCGGTAGTGCAGCGCGAGCTCGACCGCCTCGACGCCGTCCTTTGCCTCCGCCACGACGACGAAGCCCGGAGCCGTGCCGAGGCAGTCGCGGATGACGCGGCGCGCGAGCGGATCGCCGTCGGCGATCAGGACCCGCAGGCGGTCCGTCTCCTGCTCAGCGGACTTGCGCCTCATCGACCCCAGCGTAGGAGCCCCGGCGCGGAGCGAGAGGTGCATTTCTTGCCCCGCCGCCACCGAACCGGGCGATCTTCACCAGGCGGGGGACGTTTCTTCCCTGGCGGCGCCGGCGGACAGGCCATAGCATCGCTGGCCATGGCCGGATCATGGAGCTCAAGGGCAGGCGCCGGCGGAAGCGTGCGGCTCGACAGCCTCGGCGCGATTGCGCAGGCGGCGCTCGGCGAGATCCACGAGACGCTGTACGGTCGCCCGCCGGCGGCAGTGCGTGCGTGGTGCGACGGTGACGCGATCCTGGTCGTGCTGCGGATCGCGTTGGAGGCCGGCGAGCCCGCGCCGCACGCGGGCCCGCCGCTGCTGGGCATGGCGGAGATGGTCAGCGCCGCTGTCTACCAGCGCACCGGTGAGATGCTGACGCCCAGCGGCCAGAGCACCGACCCGGACCGGGGACTCGCCGTGCTCGCGTTCGAGCGCACCCGGACGGTCCGCGCCGCGCCGCGGATCACGCCGGTCTCGGCCTGAGCGCCGCAAACGGATAGAACACCTGGATGGCCGACGCCCCCGGTCCGTCCAGCGCTCCGCCGACACCGCCCCGCGGCGTAGTGCTCGGGGTGCCGCTGGCCCTCGCCGGCTACGACGAGGTGGTCGAGTGGATCGAGCAGATGGTGCAGGCCGGCGCGCGCGGCTACCTCACAGCCGCAGCCGTCCACCTCGTGATGCTCGCCCGGGAGGACGCCCAGGTGCGCGACGCCGTGCTCGGCGCGACGCTGGTCGTGCCCGACGGGCAGCCGCTCGTGTGGGCGCTGCGCCTGCTCGGCCACGACGGCATCAGCGCCCGCGTCTACGGCCCCGACCTGATGCTTCGCTGGTGCGAGCGCGCTGCAACGAGCGGGCGGCGCGCCTACCTCTACGGCGGGCGCAACGAGGGCGCGCTCGTGGCGCTCACCGTCAACCTGCGGACACGCTTCCCCGGCCTGCAGATCGTCGGCGGGCACTCGCCGCCGTTTCGCGAGACGACGGACGAGGAGGACCGCCAGATCGCGGCGGAGATCGATGGCTGCGGCGCCGAGGTCGTGTGGGTTGGCACCGGCCAGCCGAAGCAGGAGCTTTGGATGGCGCGAATGCGGCCGGCGCTGGCCGCGCCGATGCTGGTCGGCGTGGGCGCGGCGTTCGACTTCCACGCCGGGCTCGTGCCGCAGGCCCCGCCCTGGATGGGACGCCACGGACTCGAATGGACCTACCGCCTCGTGCGTGAGCCACGGCGCCTGGCGCGGCGCTATGTGCGCTACAACCCGCGCTTCGCCGCCGGCGTCGCACGCCAGTACGCGACCGCGCGGCTGGAACGCGCTCGCGCGCGGACATCCTGAGCGTCGACGCCCGATAGCCTGCGAGAAGCATGAGCTACGACGTAGCGATCATCGGCCTCGGTCGAGTCGGCTTGCCGCTCGCGCTCAGCTTCGCCGACCACGGACTGTCGGTGCTCGGCATCGACAACGATCCGCAGCGGTTGAGCGCGATCCGCGAGCGGCGGATGCCGTTTCTGGAGACGGGCACGCAGGAGCTGATCGAGCGCGTCGAGATCGCCACATCCGCCGAGATCGTCGACGCGGCAGCCGCGGCCAACATCGTGATCACGCTCGGGACGCCGTCGTTCTCCCACATCGAGATCGACATCAGCGCGATCCGCGGGGCGCTCGACGCGTTGCTCGACGACCTGCATGAAGGGCATTCGATCGTGCTGCGCTCGACGATCGCGCCCGGCACGACGGAGTTCGTCGCCGGCTACCTGGCGAAGCATCGCGGCTTTGATGTGGGGCGGAACATCTACGTCTCGCACGCCCCCGAGCGGATCGCCGTCGGGCGCTTCCTCAAGGAGATCCACACCCTGCCGTGCATCATCGGCGGCGTCGGCGAGGCGTCCGGCAAGCGCGCGGCCGAGCTGTTCGAGGTCTTCGGCGCGCCGATCGTCCAGACAACGCCGGTGCAGGCCGAGCTGGCGAAGATCTGGACCAACATCCTGCGCTACGCGACCTTCGCGCTGCCCAACCTGCTGATGATGGACTGCGAGCAGCACGGCGCGAACGTCTTCGAGGTGATCGAGCTGATCAACCGCGACTACCCGCGCGGAGGCATCGCGTCGCCGGGCCTGACCGCCGGGACCTGCCTGCGCAAGGACTTCGCGTTCTCCGAGGAGCGCTCGAACGCGCCCGGCATGCTGCTCGCCGTCTCGCGCGTGCACGAGTCCGTGCCGCTGTTCTTGGTCAGCGGCTTGGAGCGGCGCATCGGCAAGCTGTCGGGCCGGCGCGTCTGCGTCCTCGGCCTCGCGTTCAAGGCTGACAGCGACGACGAACGCGACTCGCTCGCGTTCAAGCTGATCCGCCTGCTCGACCGCGCGCTCGCCGACGTGACCGTGCACGATCCGCTCGTCGCGCACGAGACGCTGGGGCTCGAGCAGGCGCTCGCGGGCGCCGACGCGGTGATCGTCGCCGCGAACCACACGGCGTTCCGCACCCCCGAGACGCTCGCGGCGATCATCGAGCAGGCCAGCGGCGACTGCCTGGTCGTCGATCCGTGGGACTGCTGGGGCGCGAGCCAGCTGTTCGCCTACAGCTCCGAGCTGCGTGCACTGGCAGGTGCCCGGTGAACCGCGTCCTCGTCACCGGCGGCGCCGGCATGATCGGGCAGGCGATCGTTCGCGCCCTGCTGAGAGACCCCGACTTCGAGGTTCGCGTCTCAGACCAGCGCGAGGTGCCGATCTGGATCCGCGAGGGAGCAGAGGTCCACACCGCTGACCTGCGCTCACGCTCCGCCGCGAACGAAGCCGTCGAGGGCTGCACGCACGTCATCCACTGCGCGGCGATCGTCGGCGGGATCGCGAACTTCCACAAGCTGCCTTACACCCTGACCGAGGTCAACAACGCGCTGTACAACGCGGTCATCGGTGCGGCTCTCGGGCAGGACATCGAGCGCTTCGTCTACATCTCGAGCTCGATGGTGTTCGAGCGCGCAGACGTCTACCCGACGCCCGAGGAGCACATCGCGCAGTGCCTGCCGCCGCGCTCGGCGTACGGCTTCTCGAAGCTCACGGGCGAGGTCTACTGCCGCGCCGCGCACGACCAGCTCGGCCTGCGCTACACGATCTGCCGCCCGTTCAACGCCTACGGTCCCGGCGAGCTGCCGGCCGACGAGCCGGGCATCGCGCACGCCGTCCCGGACCTGATCCGCAAGGTGCTTGCCGGGCAGCGGCCGCTGCAGATCTTCGGCACGGGTGAGCACACGCGCACCCTCACGCACGTCGACGACATCGCCAGCGGCGTGCTCGCCGCGATGCGCTCGCCCGCGGCGCTGTGCGAGGACTTCAACATCTCCGCGTCCGACGAACACACCGTCGAGGAGATCGCGCGGATCATCTGGGAGCAGTGCGGAGAGGATCCGGAGACGTTCGAGCTCGAGCATCTGCCGAGCTTCGAGGTCGATGTCGTGCGTCGCTGGCCATCGGTCGAGAAGGCACGCCGTCTGCTGGGCTGGGAGGCTCAGATCGGCGTCGAGGAGGGGATCGCCGCCACCGTGCGGTGGTTGCGCGAGCGGGAGCCGGCGCGCGGTTGAGACGGCGCGCACGCTCATCCGCTTGAGCGTCGCTGCCGATCTCTAGTTGTTGAAGCGTTGAGGGCATGATCTCGGCTACGCTCGTTGCTCGCTGATCACTAGGAGGTTTTTTGATGGCTGTCGCGACTAAGGACCCGATCCTCGACCGCGTTGAGCAGCTGCTCGGCGATCAAGCCGACTCGCTGCTCGCACACCGGTGTGAGACGGTCGACCGCTCGATGCTGCACCTGCCCGGCCCGGACTTCATCGACCGTGTCGTATCCGGCACGGATCGCAGCAACACCACGCTGCGCAGCTTCCAGGCGCTGCTCGGCCACGGCCGGCTGGGCGGCACTGGCTATGTGAGCATCCTGCCGGTCGATCAGGGGATCGAGCACAGCGCGGGCGCAAGCTTCGCGGTCAACCCGTCGTATTTCGACCCGAACGCGATCGTCGAGCTCGCGATCGAAGGCGGCTGCAACGGCGTCGCCTCGACGCTCGGCGTCCTCGGCGCGGTGAGCCGCCGCTACGCGCACCACATCCCGTTCATCGTGAAGATCAATCACAACGAGCTGCTGACGTTCCCCAACAAGTTCGACCAGGTGCTGTTCTCGAGCGTCCGGCGCGCCTGGGAGCTCGGCGCGGTCGGCGTCGGCGCGACGATCTACTTCGGCAGCGAGGAGAGCACGCGCCAGATCGTCGAGATCGCCCACTGCTTCGAGGAGGCACACCACCTCGGCATGTTCACGGTGCTGTGGTGCTACCTGCGCAACTCGGCGTTCAAGCAGGGCGGCGTCGACTACGGCGTGTCGGCCGACCTCACCGGCCAGGCGAACCATCTCGGCGTCACGATCGAGGCCGACATAATCAAGCAGAAGCTGCCGGAGAACAACGGTGGCTACACGGCTCTCGGCAAGGCCATGGAGAGCGGGGACTACGGCAAGACTTCTAGCCTCGTCTATTCAAAGCTCACCAGCGACCATCCGATCGACCTCTGCCGCTACCAGGTGGCGAACTGCTACATGGGCCGCGTGCCGCTGATCAACAGCGGTGGCGCATCGAGCGGCGACAGCGATCTCGCCGAGGCGGTGCGGACCGCGGTGATCAACAAACGCGCCGGCGGGACGGGCCTGATCAGCGGGCGCAAGGCGTTCCAGCGACCGATGGAGGAGGGCATCGCGCTGCTCAACGCGATCCAGGACGTCTACCTCGAGCCGGCGATCACGGTCGCGTAGCGCCGCTACGCAGCTCTGCGAGGTCGGCGCGCAGCGCGCCCGCGATCAGCGCCGCGGGGCGTGCGCGCCGGCCAGCTGAGCTCAAGACGGCGGCAGCGTGTGCGTCCAGGCCAGCGTCTGCGCCAGGCCGTCGCGAATCGCGACCGCCGGGGTCCAGCCAAGGACGCGCTCGGCGCGGCTGATCTGCAGGCAACTGCGCGCGAGCTCACCGAGCCGCGGCTCCGCAAAAAGCGGCTCGAAGTGCTCGGCGCCGGCGAGCTCACCGAGCAGTGCCACGAGCTCGAGCACCGAGGTCTCGCGTGCCGTGCCGATGTTGATCGGTCCGCTGACGGCGCTCGTGACGGCCGCCAGGTTCGCGGCGACCACGTCGGCGACGTAGACGTAGTCGCGCGTCTGGCTGCCGTCGCCGAAGATCGTCGGCTGGCGGGCGTCCGCCAGGCAGCCGCAGAAGATCGCGATCACGCCGGCCTCACCGAGCGGGTCCTGCCGCGGCCCGTAGACGTTGCCGTAGCGGAGCGTCACCGACGACAGCGCGAACAGGCGCCCGTAGAGGCCGAGATAGCCCTCCGCTGACAGCTTGCTCTGGCCGTATGCCGCCTCCGGCAGCGGGATCTCCTCTTCGCCGGTGGGAATCGTCCCCGCTTCGCCGTAGATCGCCCCGCCCGTCGAGCTGTAGACGACACGCGCCACGCCGTGCCGGCGCGCCGCTTCGAGCACGTTGATCGTGCCCTGCACGTTGATCGACGCGTCCCAGGCGGGGTCGGCCAGCGACTTGCGCACGTCGATCTGCGCGGCGAGGTGGAAGACCGCGTCTGGACGGGTGCTCGCGATGACCTCGTCGATCTCGTCGGCCTCACGGATGTCCAGCACGCGGAGCTCCGCGCCCGCCTCGATCGCGCTCGCGAGGTTGGCCTCCTTGCCCGTCGACAGGTCATCGACGACGGTCACCGAGTCGCCGCGGCTGAGCAGAGCGTCAACGAGGTTTGAGCCGATGAATCCGGCGCCGCCGGTCACGAGTGCTCGCATCGCACGGATCCTACGAGTAGATCGCGGCGAGCGTCGCGGCGAGCCGGCGCGGGTCGAGCCGCTCAGCCACCGCTGCGAGCGCACGCTCACCGGCGCCGCGGTCCGCGATCAGCCCCCTGAGCGTGCTCGCGAGCGCCGCCGCGTCGTCTGGCGGGACGAGCCACTCTCCCGGAACGAGCTCGGGCAGTGCACCGATCCGCGAGGCGGCGACCGGCAGCCCGGCGGCCAGCGCCTCGGCCGCGGCAAATCCGAAGGTCTCCGCGAACCGCGACGGCACGAGCGCCACGGCGGCGCCACCGCGCAGGCGACGCAGCTCGGGCTCGTCAAGGGCGCCGGCGAAGCTGACTCCGGCGGTCCCCTCGAAGCGGTCGCGTTCGGAGCCAGCGCCGGCAACGACAAGCGGGACGCCGACGATCCGGCAGGCATCGATCGCCACATCGAGTCCCTTCTCAGGCTCGAGCCGCCCCGCGAACAGCGCGTAGCCGTCGCGCGTCGCGGACGAGCGGGCGGCGATCTGCGGCAGCGGGTGGGGCAGCACATGCGGATCGCGCACGGGCGCGCCGAGCTCGCGCAACCGCCGCCGCGCGAACTCGCTGGGGACGATGCAGGCGTCCGCGCAGGCGGCGACGCGCCGCTGCCAGATGGCGATGCTCGACGCGTACACGAGCGCCTGCGCCGGACCGTCGCGGCAGCCGTGCAACACCCCGGGGAGCGTGTTCGCGCCGTGGCAGCGGGTGCACTCCGCTCCGTCTGTGAAGCACACGCCGACGGCGCACACGAGGCGGTACTGGTGCAGATGCAGGACGACTCTCGCACCGGCCTCGCGCGCGGCAGCCAGCGCCCGCCAGCCGAATGTCGGGTTTAGGTTGTGGGCGTGGACGATGCGCGCACCCGTGCGCTTCACGGCGTGAGCGACATCCTCTGGACGCAGGCCGCCGCGCAGCATCCCGCTTGCGGCGCGGCGGCGACCGAGCACGGCCGAGTCGCGCTCGAGCAGCTCCACCTCCTCACCGAGATGCTCGCGGACCAGCCAGGCCAGGTTGGCGACGGCGCGCTCCTCACCGCCGGTGACGCGGTAGCGGTTGTGCAGGAAGAGGATCACCTGGGCACAACGTAGACTCTTGCGGTCCGTGGCTCCATCCGCGTCGATCATCGTTCCGACCCGCGGGCGGCCTGATTACCTCGATGTCGCGCTCGCCTCGATCGTGGAGCAGGCCGGCGCTTGCGGTGCTGAGGTGATCGTCGTCGACGACGGTCGCGACCGTGACACCGAGCGCGTCGCCGCGTCGCACGGCGCACGCTACCTCTCGCTCGGCTCGCCGCGTGGCCTGAACGCGGCACGCAACGCAGGGATCAGCGTCGCTCGCGCGCCGCTGATCATCCTTGTTGACGACGACGTCGAGGTGGCTGGCGGGTGGCTTGCCGCCTACATCGAGGGCGCCGCCGAACTAGCAGACGTTGGCGTGTTCAGCGGACCCATCCGGGCGCGATTCGAAGGTCGCGGGGCGACGCGCCGAACGTGCGGGCGTGAGGGTCCGCCGATCACCCACGCCGACCACGGCGCCGCGGATCGCGATGTCTCGCGTGCATGGGGCGCGAATCTCGCGCTCCGCCAGAGCGCCTTCACGACGGTCGGGCCGTTTGACGAACGCCGCCCGGCCGGCTCGGGTGACGAGGAGGACTGGGAGGAGCGCTACCTGGCGAGCGGCGGCCGGATCCGCTACCTCGCCGCGGCGGGTCTCGACCATCGACGCAACGCCCGCGACTCGGCGCTGCGGGCGCTGTGTCGCGCCGCGGCGCACCGCGGGGTCGCGTCGCGTCGCTACGACGAGTCGCGCGGTGAGACGCCATCGCTGGGTCAGGAGCTGCGCACGCTGATCGGCTGCGTCTGGCACACGCTGCGCCGCCGCTGCGCGAACGGGCCGCCGATGGTCGCGCATACCGCTGGGAGGATCACGGCAGCGTTGCGACCGCCGAAGGCGGGAGCACCCGGGGATCCGCGCGACGACTTCCTCACCGGCGAGAGCGGCACGATCGGCGGCAAGCGCGATGCGCTCCGCGCGCTTCAAGACCTCTGGCTCGACGTGCTCGCGCTGCCAACGCGCCTCGCGCTCGCGCGCGCCGCTCGGGGCTACCCACCAACTCGCGAGGTGCTCGTGATCTGCGCCTGGCGGCAGGCGCGCGCGGCAACCTACGACGCAGCCATTGCCGAGCTGCGACGCTCGCGCCATTCGCTGACGCTGGCGGCGCGGGATGTCGGGACGCTGGGGCGGTTCGAGAACTTCAACGAGCTGCTTGCCGGGCAGGACCTGTCACGCTTCGACTGGCTGCTGCTGCTCGATGACGATGTGGTGCTCCCACGAGGCTTCCTCGACGGGCTGATCCACCAGGCCGAGCGTCACGAGCTGCGCCTCGCGCAGCCGGCACACCGGATACGCTCCCACTCCGCCTACCGCGTCACCCGCCGGCGCGCTCACAGCGCCGTGCGCGAGACGGCATTCGTCGAGATCGGGCCCGTGACCGCCCTGCACCGCGAGACGTTCGGAAAGCTCGTTCCCTTTCCGCCGCTGCGCATGGGCTGGGGCCTTGACGCCCACTGGTCGGCGATCGCACGAGAGCAGGGCTGGCCGATCGGCGTGATCGACGCGCTGCCGGTGGCCCACCGCGTCGCGCCGGCGGCGGCGCTCTACTCGCGCGAGGCGGCGGTGTCGGAGGCGCGTGAGTTCCTCGCCGAGCATCCCTACCTTCCCCAGACGGAGCTGCAACGCACGTTCGCCGTCCATCGTCGAGTCACCTAGGCGTGTCGCCCGCGATGAAGCCCGTGCTCTTCGTTACCGGACACGTCCCGGCTTCTCGCGTCGGGGCGTTCGCGGCGCTGCATGCCCGCACGCCGATCGAGCTGGCGCTGTTCGGCGGGCGCCACATCCATGCCGCGGCGCCGGTCGAGCCGCCGGCGGGACTGCCGGCTCGCCACGTCGCCCAGCGCGAGCTGGGCGCGCTGGTCGCCTCCGGGCGCTACCGAGCGGTCATCGTCGGCACCGGGGGGCGCGTGGCTCTACCGCTCGCCTGGCGTGCCGCGAGGCGCAGCGGCGTGCCGTTCATCTTCTGGGCGGCACTGTGGCGAACGCCGCGGACGGCAGCCCACGTCGCAGCGCTCCCCCTGATGCGCCGGATCTACCGCTCGGCCGACGCCGTCGTCACCTACGGGCCGCACGTGAGCGCCTATGTCGCCGGCCACGGCGCGCAGCGGATCTTCGTCGCGCCGCAGGCCGTCGACAACGCCTTCTGGGGAGCGGCGGCGTCGCCCGCCGCCGCCGCCTCTTTCGCTGTGCTCTTCGTCGGGCGCGCGGATCGGGCCAAGGGGCTGGGGGTGCTGCTCGACGCGTGGCGGTTGGCAGGCTTTGGCGTGGGCGAGGCGACGCTCACGGTGGTCGGCGCTGGTGTGGAGGGCGGGCCCGGCGTGCGGGCCGTTGGCCAGCTCGACGCGGTGGGGTTGCGCGACTTCTATGCTGCCTGCGACGTTCTCGTCATACCGTCGATCCGGACCCGGCGCTTCCTCGAGCCGTGGGGCCTGGTCGTCAACGAGGCCATGAACCAGCGAGCCGCGATCATCGCAAGCGACGCCGTCGGCGCCGCAACGGGGGGGCTCGTGCGTCACGAACGCAACGGCCTGATCGTTCCGGCGAGTGATCCACAGGCGCTGGCCGGCGCGCTGCGAGCGCTAGCCGGCGATCGCGCACGCTGCCTGGCGCTCGGCACGGCCGGCCGAGCTGACGTCGCGGCCTACACCTACGATCGATGGGCGGACGGCTTTGTCGACGCTCTCGACGCCAGCGCTGGTAGCGTGGCGCTGTGAGAAGGATCGGTTTCGCGCTCGCGCTGACCAGCGCGCTACTGGCGACGGCAGCGCCGGTCGCGCTCGCCAAGCGGTCGAAGACGTCAGCCAGCCCTGTCCAACAGGTGATCAACGACTGCGAGACCAACGGCAAGCTGACACGCCACTATCCGGAGAAACTGCTGGCCCAGGCGCTTGCCGACATGCAGACCTCGACGCTCCAGTACAGCAACTGTGAGGATGTCATCCAGGCCGCCGAGCTTGCCGAGATCAATGGCAAGAACAGCGCCGCGCAGAACCGGCTGGGGACGAGCAACACACGCACGCCTTCGCCCGCGGCCGACGCCGGCAAGCTGAGAAGAGCGGCCCGGGGCGGCGTGGATCGGACCGTCGTCAACGGGGTGAGCATGACTCCGGGCGCCGTGGTGCTTCACGGCACGACGCTGTTGGGAGCCTTGCCGACGCCGCTGCTGATCGCTCTACTAGCGCTGCTCGGGACCGGCGCGGTCCTCGGCGAGGAGCTCGTGCGCAGACATGTCCGCTCACGCCGCGCCCGCTAGCACCGGCGCGACGGCGCCGTCGCTGGAGACGCTCGTGCAGCGAGCGATCTCGGCTTGGGGCATCTCCGCTGCGATCGCCGTGGCGGTCGCGCTGATCTGCTTCCGCGCCACCGGGGGGCTCGACCTCGGCCCCGCGACGGACACCGAGATGGCGCTCACGCTCGGCTCGGGGGCGCTTGTCGCGCTGGCGTTCGCGTTGGACGCGCCGAGCGGTGGCCGAATCTGGGGGACTGGAACGGCGGCTGCGCTGTTCGCCCTGGCGATGTTCACGGCACTGTCAGTCGCCTGGTCGGTGCAGCCCAACCACTCGTGGATCGAAGCGAACCGCACTCTGAGCTATGCCGCGTCGTTCGCCGGAGCGATCGCCCTCGTGCGTCTCTTCCCCACACGCTGGCGCAGCGTGCTCGCCGGGGTGCTGCTGGCAACGGTGTACGTGTCGGGCTACGCCGTCGCGACGAAGGTCTTCCCGGCGACGCTCAACCCCAGCGCGACGCTGGCGCGCCTGAACGCGGTGTTCAACTACTGGAACGCCGTAGGACTCACTGCAGCGCTCGGCGTCCCGGCGTGCTTGTGGCTCGGTTCGCGACGCGAGGGCCATGGTGTGGTCGCGGCGCTCGCGCCTGCCGCGGTTTGTCTGCTCCTCGTGACCATTCTCCTCGCCTACTCGCGCGGCGCGCTGCTCGCGCTCGGCGTTGGCCTCGCCCTGTGGTTCGTCTTCACGCCGCTGCGGCTGCGCGCAGCGGCGGTGCTCGCAATTGGCGCGATCGGTGCGGCTCCCGTGATCGCCTGGACCTTCGCCCAGCCGGCGCTCACCACGGACGTTTCGACGGGCCCGACCGGCGCAATCGTCTCCGGACCGAGCCTCGCGTTGCGTGACTCGGCGGGACATGAGCTTGGTCTGTTGCTGCTCGGCGCATTCGTCGCGTGCATCGCTGCGAGCCTGGTCGTGCGCTTTGCCGCGCTGCGAACGCCGCCTTCGGCGCACCTGCGTCGCCGGCTCGGAATCGCCGTGCTGGTCGTGCTCGCGCTGATGCCAGCCAGCTTTGCGATCAGCCTGGCCGCGAGCCAGCGTGGCCTGTTCGGCTCGATCTCGCACGACTGGAACACCCTCACCAGCACAAGCGCACCGTTACCGGGCAACAGCGCGACGCGACTCACCCAGCTCGGCAGCATCCGCGCTCTCTACTGGAGCGACGCGCTGAAGATCTGGAACGCCCATCCGGTAGCCGGTGTCGGTGCCGGCGGCTTCCAAACTGCCTTCCTGGAGTACGCGCCGGCCGGTACGCTCGTTGAGGATGCGCACGGCTACGTCGTGCAGACCCTCGCGGATCTCGGCCTGATCGGCCTCGCGCTGAGCCTGATCGTTGCTGCGCTGTGGCTCGCGGCAGTCGCACGCACTGCTGGACCGTTCCGCCGGGGGGCAAACGCGCCGGGCACCGAGTCCGCGGAGCGCATCGGTCTGCTGACGATGATCGCAATCGTCGCGATCTTCGTCGTCCACTCGAGCGTTGACATCACATGGTTCGTCCCCGGGGATGCGGTAATCGCGTTGCTCTGCGCCGGCTGGGTTGCAGGCCGCGGTCCGCACGGCGCCGTGCTGGCGCGGGGCCGGCTGCGCCTCGATCACCTGCGCCATTCGCGGATTGCCGCCCTCGGGGCAGCGGCGGCGATCCTCCTTGCAGTCGTGGTGGCGTGGGCGCAGTGGCAGCCGCTGCGCTCACAGGACAGCGCGACCGCGGCGCTGATCGCACAGGGCAACGGCGACACTGCCGCGGCGATCGCTGACGAGAAGCAGGCATTCTCGATCGACCCGCTCGACTACCAGCCACTCCAGGATCTTGGCTACAGCGAGAGCGACGCCGCCGCAACAGCGCGACAGCCGGCGGTGGCGCGCAGCGATCTCCTTGCCGGTCAGCGGGCATTTGCGCGCGCGGTGCAGCTGGAGCCGTCCAACCCATTCACCTGGTACTACCTCGCTCTGTTCGACTTCATCGACCTGAACTCGCCAAGCGCCGCAGTGCGCGACGTGGCGCCGGCGCTTCATCTGTATCCCAACTACATTCCGGCGCAGACGCTGTACCTGAAGGCCCTCGCCTCCGCGCAGGCCCAGGCCGCGGCCGCAGCACGGCGCCGTGCCGCCGCCAAGCGGGCCGCCGCTCGACCGCCCGCGCGGCACTCGACGAAGCCCGTCCGGCGGCACTGAGGGCATCGACAGCCGAGTCCGCTCAGCGCCGCTGCGCGCTCGCGAGCAGCGACCCGCGTGCGCTGCGCACCTCGGCATCGTCAAAGCCGGCCGCCGCCAGCAGGGATCGCAGCGAGCCGGCCGTGAAGAACCGCAGGTGGTCAGACCGCGGATCGAAGCATGTCTCGAAACGCCGTCTGCTGAGCGCAACCGAAAGCCTGCGCCACGCTCCGTGGTCGGGGGTCGAGACGAGCAGGCGCCCAGCCGGTGCAAGCACCCGCGCGATCTGCGCGAGCAGACCCAGTCCGTCCTGAACATGTTCGAGCACCTCGCCCGCCCACACCACGTCGAACGCGCCGCAAGCAAACGGCAGCGCGTCACTCACCTGGACGAACTCGAGCCCCGGGAAGCGCAAGCGAGCACGCCGCAACGGCTCAGCGGCGACATCGACGCCGACGACCTTCGCGCCAACTGCGGCGAGCGCCGCCGTGAAGTCGCCTTCACCGCAGCCGAGGTCGAGGACGCGCTCGCCGCGAGCGACACGCGCACGCACGAAATCACGCCGGAGCGCGAAGCGCTCGGGCGTGGCTGCCGGCGGAACCTGCGCCCAGATCTCCTCGAAGTAGCTCGTCACGCGCCACCGAGATCTTCTCGCACACCGGCTAGGACCGGCACGTCGCGCCGCGCGGGGGTATCGTGCGCTTGCATGGAGCCGTGCCCCAAGGGCTCAGCGCAGACATGAGGGTCGCATTCGACAGCCGAGCGAAAGCGGATCCTCGGGGAATCGGGCGCTACGTGCGCTGCCTGCTTGCAGCGCTCCGCGAGACGGCGCCCGCCGACGCAAGCATCAGCGAGACGAATCGGCCGCGCCGCAGCGACGTGTATCACTCGCCGTGGCTCGACGGCGCGCAGCTGCGCAGTCCCTGTCCGACCGTCGTCACGCTGCACAATCTCGTCGCGCTCAAGCGCCATAGCGAGTGGCTGCGCACCGGGGCGCGATTCGGATTGCGCTACCTCGCGGCGCAACGGGCCGAGCGGATCATCGTCCCGACACAGGCGGTGGCGGCAGACGCGCACGAGCTGCTCGGGATCGACATGGCTCGCATCGCTGTGATCGCGGAGGCCGCGGACGCTGCGATGCGCCCGCGCTCCGAAGCGGAGATCGCCGGCGTTCGTGCGCGTTACGGCCTCCCTGAGCGCTACCTGCTGTGGGTCGGCGGACTGCAGCATCCCGAGCCGCGCAAGCGCGTCGCAGCGCTCGCAGCGGCCCCGCGATCGATGCCGCTCGTGCTCGCTGGCCCGGCACGCGAATGGGCTCACGAGCTACCGGATGTGACGCTTACCGGACAGGTCAGCGACGACGACCTCGCGGCGATCTACAGCGGCGCCCACGCACTCGTGTTTCCCGGCGATGACGAGGGCTTCGGCCTCCCCACAGTCGAGGCGCTCGCCTGTGGCACGCCGGTCGCTGCCTGCGACACGCCGGCGGTCCGTGAGGTGCTCGGTGACCGCGCAACGTTCGTGCCGCGCGCGGACATCGCGGCGCTGCTCGAAGCCGGAGCAGGCGCACAGCGACCGTCGCCGCCAGCGCTCGAGTGGACCTGGAACGACGCCGCCAGGGCGACGTGGGAGGTCTACGACGCCGTCCGTGCTCTCGCCGGCGGCGGTGTCTCCCGAGACCTGGTGCGTCAGGCCGCGGCGCTTCCTAGAACGCTCCTCGTCCCCAAACCACGGCGGGGAGCGTCTTGAACAGAATCGCGAAGTCGAGGAACACCGACCAGCGCTCCAGGTAGAGGAAGTCGAGGCGAACGAGGTCGTCGAAGTCGAGCTCTGCGCGCCCCGACACCTGCCATAGGCCAGTCATCCCAGGAAGGACGAGGTAGCGCTTCATGTGCCAGTCCTCGAGTTGCTCGAAGTCGCGCTGAGGCAGCGGTCGTGGCCCGACGAGCGACATCTCGCCGCGGAGGACGTTCACCAGCTGCGGGAGCTCGTCGATCGAGAAGCGCCGCAGGACCCGCCCCACCCACGTCAGGCGCGGGTCGTCACGGATCTTGAACAGCGCGCCCGAAGCCTCGTTGTGCGGCTCGAGCGCAGCCTGGTGCGCATCGGCATCGTCGCGCATCGTGCGGAACTTCAGCATCTCGAACGGCGTGCCGCCGATGCCGGCCCGTGGCGAGCGATAGAGAACCGGCCCGCGGGAGGTCAGCTTCACGGCCAGCGCAACAAGCAGCAGCGCCGGGCTCAGCACGATCAGTGCCAGCGACGCGAGAACGAGGTCGAAAGCACGTTTCGTAGCAAAGTCGAGACCCTCGAAGACGGGGGCGCGCAGCTCGAACAGCGGCAGCACCTGACCCGGAACGAACTCCGCTCGGTGGACGAGGATCTCCATCGTGGAAGGCGCTACGCGGACGCGCACGCCACGGGCGTGCGCCACATCGACGAGCGCCACCGCGCGCTCTTGCGGAAAGTCGGGGTCGGCGATGATCACCTCGTCAACCTGGTTCTCGTCGAGCGCCGCCCCAAGGTCATCGATAGTGCCGAGCGAATGCAAGCCGTTGTCCGGGCGCGGCTCGAGCGAGATGAAGCCGACGACGCTAACCGCCGGATGCGGGCCGCTGCCGAGCACGCGAGCAACCGCTTCGATGTGCCCACCCGAGCCAACGATCACGGCCCGCCGGCGATAGCCCGCAGCACGCAGCAGCACCCCCGACAGACGCTCGTAAAGGGAACGGAACACGGTGATGTACACGACCGCGAAGCCAAATGAGCCGTAGAAGATGTAGTAGGAGGTGAACGCGTGACCATGCAGCGCGCCCAGGCGGTCACCGCTGGCAACACCGAAGACCAGCGCGACGAGCATCACCTGGAAAAGCGACGCGAGAATCCGCGCGAAGCCCGGTCGCTCAACACGACTCGCGTACATGCCCGAGCGCGCGAACAGCAGCACGCTGACGAGATAGGCGAACGCGACGATCGCGCGCGCCTGGTTGAAGGCGAGTGAGACATCCAGGTGTGAGCGCACGAGCGCCTTGAACGCGAGCGCGCTGAACAGCGCGAGAAACACGCCGGCGAAGTCGATCGTCAGCAACGAAACGACGCGCACGGCGCGACGCGCCGTATCCAGCCGCAGCAGCAGCGACAGCCCGTTGGGCCGTTTGGCACGAACGTCGCGACGAGTGCCCGCAACGAACCTCAAGCGGGCGCCCTCGCGCAGGCGAGGCCAGCTTTGCGACTGGCCGGTTGCGGCCTCGGCGAAGACACGGCTCGCGTCCCGGACTGTAGGCATCTCGCCCGTTTCAACGCGCGATCCACTCGATTGTTGCGCCCGTCGAGGCACGCTCCCTACTTCAGTTGCTCGCCGAGCAGGCGTTCGCGCCCGGACTGCTTGATCGTCAGCTCGAGGCCTTCCCGCAGCGCGACCTCAGGCTGCCAGCTGAGCAGCTCACGCGCCAAGGTGATGTCTGGACGTCGCTGCTTCGGATCGTCGGTCGGCAGCGGTTCGTGGACGATCTGGGAGGTCGAGCCTGTCACGTCGCGCACGATCTCCGCCAGCTCCAGTAGCGTGAACTCGTCAGGGTTGCCGATGTTGACGGGCGTGTGCTGATCTGACTCGGCGAGCGCAATCAGGCCACGGATGAGGTCTGTCACGTAGCAGAACGAGCGTGTCTGAGACCCGTCGCCGAAGACCGTCAACGGAAGCCCGGCCAGCGCCTGCCGCAACAAGGTCGGGATCGCGCGGCCGTCGTAGGCTCGCATCCGCGCACCATAGGTATTGAAGATGCGCACGATCGCGGTGTCAACGCCCTGCTGGCGGTGATAGGCCATGGTCAGCGCCTCGGCGTAGCGCTTGGCCTCGTCGTAGACGCCGCGCGGGCCGATCGGGTTGACGTGTCCCCAATAGCTCTCGGTTTGGGGGTGCTCCTGCGGATCTCCGTACACCTCACTGGTCGAGGCGAGCAGAAACCGTGCGCGGTGCGTCTTTGCCAGGCCAAGCGTGTGATGCGTTCCGTAGGAGCCAACCTTGAGCGTGTGCAGCGGCAGGCGCAGGTAGTCGATGGGCGACGCGGGTGATGCGAGGTGGTAGACGAAGTCGACCGGCTCATCGATGAAGTAGGGGACGGTGATGTCCGCGTTCAGGTGCACGAACGATGGTTCGCGAATGTGCGCGATGTTCACGAGCGATCCGGTATCGAGGTTGTCGACACAGATCACGCGGTGTTTGCGCGCCAGCAGCTCATCACAGAGGTGCGATCCAAGAAACCCAGCACCACCCGTGACCAAGCAAGTAGCCATTGTGTGCGAAGACTAGATGATTGATCACAACACCTCCGCGCCGTACATGGGCGACGATATCCTTGGCCCCCCGATGAGCGCTACCAACAAGCCCGATGCGCCGGGACCGGACGCGGCGAGCGGAGCGCCGGAGGCAGACCTCGCTGTTGCGCCGGTCGTTGGCAGCAGCGATCGTCGCCGTTTCACCGACTCGGGCATCGAGATAGCGCCGGTGTACCGCGCCGAAGATCTTCCCGGCGAGCTAGAGCTTGGGGAGCCCGGCGCGTACCCCTACACGCGGGGCGTGCACCCGGAGCTGTATCGAACCCAGCTGTGGACGATGCGCCAGTACGCCGGATATGCGTCGGCGAAAGAGACCAACGCGCGTTACAGGTATCTGCTCGCCAACGGCTCCACCGGCCTGTCGATGGCGTTCGACTTGCCGACGCAGCTTGGACTGGACTCCGATGACTCGCGCTGCCTCGGCGAAGTCGGGCGTACCGGCGTTGCGATCGACACGATCGACGACATGCGCGCGGTGTTCGACGGCATCGCGCTCGCCGAGGTATCGACCTCGATGACGATCAACGCTCCGGCGGCCGTGCTGCTCTGCCTCTACGAGCTGGTCGGCGAGGAGCAGGGCGTCTCGCCTGCGCAGCTCCGGGGAACGACCCAGAACGACATCCTCAAGGAGTACATCGCGCGTGGCAACTACATCTATCCGCCAGGTCCCTCGATGCGTCTCACGACCGACCTGTTCGGCTACTGCAGCGAGCGAATGCCGCGCTGGAACACGATCTCGATCTCCGGCTACCACTTCCGCGAGAAGGGATGCTCCGCGGTCCAAGAGGTGGCTTTCACGCTCGCGAACGCCATCGCCTATGTTCAGGCGGCACTCGACACGGGGCTCGCCGTAGACGACTTTGCGCCGCGCATCGCGTTCTTCTTCAACGGGCACAACAACGTCTTCCAGGAAGTCGCGAAGTTTCGCGCCGCCCGGCGGATGTGGGCGCACATCATGAGCACGCGCTTCGGGGCGCGCGACCCGCGGTCGTTGATGCTCCGCTTCCACACACAGACCGGGGGCGTCACGCTCACCGCCCAACAGCCGATGAACAACATCGTTCGCGTCGCGCTGCAGGGCTTCGCCGCCGTGTGCGGCGGGACTCAGTCACTGCACACCAACGCCTACGACGAAGCGCTCGCGCTCCCGAGTGAGGACGCGGTGAGGATCGCGCTGCGAACGCAGCAGTTGCTCGCCTACGAGTCGGGCGCAGCCGACACTGTCGATCCGTTCGCCGGCTCCTACTTCGTCGAGTCGCTGACGAACGAGATCGAGCGGCGGGCAAGCACGCTCATCGCGCAGATCGATGAGCTCGGCGGTGCGGTCAACGCGATCGGCTTCATCGTCGACGAGATCGACGAGTCGGCGTGGGGCTACCAGGAGCGCTACCGAACTGGACAGGACATCGTTGTGGGCGTGAACCGCTACGTCGAGGATGAGACGCGCGTCGAGCAGATCCTCCGGGTTGACCCGCAGGCAGAACAGGCTCAGCGCAAGCGACTGGCGCAGTTCAAGTCGCGCCGCGACACAGCTGCCGTGGCACAACGCCTGAGGGAGCTCCGCGAAGCGTGCGCGAGCACCACGAACCTGTTGCCGGCGATTCGCGAGGCACTCCGCGACCATTGCTCGCTCGGTGAGGTGTGCGCCACGATGGGCGAGATCTTCGGCCGATACCAGCCGCAGGCCTAGCGGTTCGAGCGGTGCCGTCCGCGGGCGCCGGCGTGGCAGGAGTCGGCGTAGCGTTCGCGAACACGACAGGGCGATGATCAATATCGAAACTCAGCGTACGCTGGTGAAGTCACCGCCGGAGCTGTGGAGTGAGCTGAGCGATCCGGCGGTACTCACCCGCCTGCTCGAGCAGCAGTTCGGCGAGATCAGGATCACTCGCGTGACCGCCGAGACGAGCCTCGGCTGGACGAGCGCCAACGCGCACGGGACCGTCGAGCTCGCTGCGTCGGGCTGGGGTACCAAGGTGCGCCTCAGCGCAGCGCTTCACGACGCCACCCCGCCCGAGCAGGCGCAGGCCGCGCTGGTCGGCGTGCTCGACGAGGTGGGTGCCGCACGGCATCGTCCGTTCTCGCGGGCCTAGCCCCGGCGAGCCCCTAATATCCGGGCGTCTATGGCCAAGCGCGAGCACGCCCCGGACACCTACGCCGAGAAGCTGGCCCAACTCCACGCGCTTCGGCACGAGGCCGCGCATGCGCAGGGCCCGGCGGTCCGCAAGCAGCATGCCAAGGGGAAGTACACCGCGCGCGAGCGGATCGAGAAGCTACTCGACGCGGACTCCTTCGAGGAGCTGGACGCCTTCGTCCGCCACCGCAGCAGCGACTTCGGGATGGCAGAGGTGCGGCCGCTCGCCGACGCCGTGATCACGGGACACGGCACGATCGACGGCCGCCGCGTATGCGTGTTCAGCCAGGACTTCACCGTCTTCGGCGGCTCGCTGGGCGAGGTCATGGGCGAGAAGATCTGCAAGATCATGGACCTCGCCGCGCGGATCGGCTGCCCGGTGATCGGGATCAACGACTCCGGCGGCGCCCGCATCCAGGAAGGCGTCGTCTCGCTCGGCGCCTACGGCGACGTGTTCTTCCGCAACGTCGCCTGCTCGGGCGTGATCCCGCAGATCTCGCTCGTGATGGGCCCATGTGCGGGAGGCGCCGTGTACTCCCCGGCAATCACCGACTTCATCTTCATGGTGGAGGAGACCTCACACATGTTCATCACGGGCCCTGACGTGATCAAGACCGTGACCGGGGAGGAGGTCGGCTTCGAGGAGCTCGGCGGCGCGATGACGCACGCAACGAAGTCGGGGGTGGCGCATTTCGCGACGCAGGATGAGGATCACTGTCTCGAGGAGGCCCGCTACCTGCTGTCGTTCCTGCCGGCGAACAACCTCGAGTCCCCGCCGGAGCTGACCACTGGCGATGATCCAGGGCGGATGGCTGGCGAGCTCGACAGCGTCGTCCCCGAGAACCCGAACAAGCCCTACGACGTGCGCGACGTGATCCGCCCGATCGTTGATGACTCAGAGTTCCTCGAGGTGCACGAGCACCACGCGCGCAACATCGTCTGCGGCTTCGCGCGGCTTGACGGGATCGCCGTCGGCGTTGTCGCCAACCAGCCCGCCGCGCTCGCGGGAGTGCTTGACATCGACGCCTCGGCGAAGGCCGCGCGCTTCGTCCGAACATGCGACGCGTTCAACATCCCGCTGATCACCTTCACCGACGTCCCCGGCTTCCTGCCGGGCACGGCGCAGGAGTGGGGAGGCATCATTCGCCACGGCGCCAAGCTG
The DNA here is from genome assembly GCA_049512455.1 of Solirubrobacteraceae bacterium. Lineage (GTDB taxonomy): Bacteria > Actinomycetota > Thermoleophilia > Solirubrobacterales > Solirubrobacteraceae > Palsa-513. The sequence continues at coordinate 20,858 of JBEKXB010000034.1, forward strand.
CTGTATGCGTTTGCCGAGGCGACGGTGCCCAAGATCACAGTGATCACGCGCAAGGCCTACGGCGGAGCCTACGACGTGATGTCCTCGAAACACCTGCGCTCCGACTTCAACCTGGCCTGGCCGACGGCGGAGGTCGCGGTGATGGGTCCGGAAGGCGCGGTCAACATCATCTACCGCCGCGAGCTCGCTGCGAGCAAGCAGCCTGCGGAGCGGCGCCAGGAGCTGATGGACGACTACAGGGCGCGCTTCGCAAACCCCTACGTGGCTGCCGAGCGAGGCTATATCGACGACGTGATCGTGCCGCACGAAACTCGCCCGAAGCTGATCGCGGCCTTGCGCGCCCTGGGCGACAAGCGCGAGCCCGGACCAAAGCGCAAGCACGGCAACATCCCGCTGTAGCGATGCGCCGCAGGTAGCGTGCAGGGCCGCCGCTTTGTCGGTCGGGGGCTCGCTGGAGCGGAGTGGGACTACGTCAGACTGTGCCGATGGATGATCGCCTCGCCCAGGCCAAGGTCGTCGCGCGGATCCCCTCCGCTCACGACGACCACACGCCCGCCGCGCAAGCCGCCGCGATCCTCGCGGCGCTGGAGCAGTTCCTGCGCGACACCGCTCACCCGCCGGCCCGGCCACCGGCATCGCGCGCTGGTGCCTGGTTGCGCGCAGGGCGACGAGAGGCCCTCAGAGGCGAGCTTGCCACGCGGCGGTCCTGGGGGCAGGCTACTCGCGGGGAGTAAACAACCAAAAGGCTAGTGCCTTTTAGTAGTATCTGAGGGGTGACGGACAGCTTCCAGGCCCCGCGCGGCACGCTTGCCGACCCGGAGATCTACGAGAACGTCCCCGGGCACGTGATCCCGATCATCGCACGCGAGTTCGACGACTTCGACACCGAAGCCGGCCGGTTCCTCGCGGGAACGCTCGCCGAGGACGAGTTCATCGGCTTTCGCCTCAGGCAGGGCGTGTACGGCCAGCGCCAAGCCGAGCGCCAGATGATCCGCGTCAAGCTGCCGTTCGGCGGCATCAATCCCGAGCAGCTGGAGATCTTCGCCGACGTCGTCGAGCGCTACGTGCCGCTGCGCAAGGGGCACATCACGACGCGCCAGAACATTCAACTGCACCACGTGCCGCTGGCCGACGCGGCCAAGCTGATCCGCGAGATCTCGGCCGCCGGCCTTTCCTCGCGCGAGGGCTGCGGGAACACGGTACGCAACGTCACAGGCGATCCGTGGGCCGGTGTCAGCGAGGGCGAGCTGTTCGATCCGACGCCCTACGTCGGCGCCTACGTGCGCTACTTCGTGCGCCATCCAGTCTGCCAGCTGATGCCGCGGAAGTTCAAGACCGCGTTCTCGGCGACCGACGAGGACCGCGCTATCACCGGTATTCATGACGGCGGCTTCATTCCGCGCGTCAAGGACGGACGGCGCGGCTTTGAGATCCGTATCGGCGGCGGGACCTCGATCATGCCGCGCGTCGCGCCGACCCTGTACGAGTTCGTCGGCGCCGACGATGGCGAGTACCTCAAGGTCACCGAGGCGGTGCTGCGGATCTTCAACCGTCAGGATGATCTGCGCCGCAATCGCGCGCGCGCTCGGATCAAGGTGCTGGTCGACCGCATCGGCATCGACGCGTTCCGCGAGCTCGTCGAGCAGGAGCTGCGCGGTGACTGGGTGGCGGAGCGGGACTTCTCACCGCGCCTCTTTGTCTTCGATGAAGAGGCGGCCGCTGCGAAGGCGCCTCGGCCGCTTGCAACGCCAAACGGAGACTCGGCGGAGTTCGAACCGTTCGCCGCGGCCAACGTCCACCCTCAGCGGCAGGGCGGCTTCTCGACGGTCGAAGTCAAGATCCCGCGCGGCGACCTGACGCCAGAGCAGCTGCGCGGACTCGCCCTGATCATGCGCGACTCCGGCGGCGGCTTCGCGCGCACGACCGTCCAGCAGAACCTCGTGCTGCGCTGGGTTCGCGACGAGTCGGTCTATGCGGTGTGGAGCGCGCTCGCGCAGATCGGTCTCGCCGGCGTGGGACCACGCGCGATCAGCGACGTCGTGAGCTGCCCAGGCACCGACAGCTGCAAGCTCGGCATCACGAGCTCGATGGGCCTCAACCAGGCGATCACGGAACGCGTCGATGCGATGGCGATCGACGACTCACTGACCCGTCGCATCCAGATCAAGGTGAGCGGCTGCCCGAACGGCTGCGGCCAGCACCACATCGCGAATATCGGCTTCACCGGCGCGGCGATCAAGGTGGGGAACCGCAGCGTACCCGCCTACATCCCCCATCTCGCCGGCCACTACGACAACGGCGAGGTCGTGATGGGCCATCGCCTGAAGGCGCGGCTGCCGTCCAAGCGCGTGCCCGAAGCGGTCGAGCGGTGGCTGCGCCATTACGAACGCGAGCGCAGCGCAGGCGAGGAGTTCAACGCGTTCGTGGCGCGCGTCGGCACCGATCAGTTCGAGTCGATCGTCGAAGATCTCGCACTGCCACCCGCGTTCAGCCTCCAGACGATGACCCAGTTCATCGACTGGAGCCGCGCCGAGCCCTTCGAGGTCATCCGCGGGGAGGGCGAATGCGCGGTGTAGCGACAGCCCACCGGACGATCGAAGCCGACTACGAGGACTGGACCGCCGAGGACGTGCTCTCCTACATGCTCGAGCGCCACCACCCGCGGCTGGCACTCGCATGCTCGTTCCAGAAGGAAGAAGCGGTGCTGATCGACATGCTGCTGCGGCTCGAGCCGCGCGCACGCGTGTTCACGATCGACACCGGCGCGCTGTTCGAAGAGACCTACCAGGCCTGGCGGGCGCTCGAAGCCCGCTACGGCGTCCAGGTAGAGGTGTTCGACGCCCGTAGCCTCGACGGCGAGCCATGGAGTCCCGGGCGCTGCTGCGCCGAGCGCAAGGTCGCCGCGCTGGACGCCGCGCTCGACGGTCTCGACGCCTGGATCACCGGCCTGCGTCGTGAACAGGCGCCAACGCGGGCGAGCGTCGAGAAGATCTCGTTCGACACCGGCCGCGACGTGTGGAAGGCTAACCCCCTCGCCGACTGGAGCGAGCAAGCGGTCTGGGACTACCTCACACGCCATGATGTGCCGTACAACTCTCTTCATGATCGCGGTTACGCGTCGATCGGATGCACGCCGTGCACGCTTCCCGGCAGTGGTCGCGAAGGCCGCTGGGCCGGTAGCGAGAAGACCGAGTGCGGCATTCATATCGACGTCTGAGCGAGTGATCCTTCCATCCCTAGCCGGAGCCGCCCGCCACGCGGCCGCTTCCCGATGAGCTCTGCCGCGCCGCCGACGACCCGTCTCACCCATCTTCGTGCGTTGGAGTCTGAGGCGGTGCATGTGATGCGGGAGGTGGCGGCGTGTTTTGAGCGGCCGGTGTTGTTGTTTAGTGGGGGGAAGGATTCGATTGTGTTGTTGCGGTTGGCG
>JBEKXB010000035.1:0-21199 GCA_049512455.1 Solirubrobacteraceae bacterium
GCTGCTGGTCACGATGGTCGCGCTGAGCAGTGCTGCTCTGCGACGCAACAGCCAGGAGCTCGCGCACATCTTGACCGCGATGCTGCGCGCCGGGTTCGGCACTGGTGTTGTGATCGCGCTCACGATGCTCGGCCTGGGCATCACCGACCAGATCAGCGCGGCTGTCGTTAACGGCTCGCACGTCCAGTTCTGGACGACGCTCAACGACGCCTGGGGCACCAGTAACTACGGTGGCTTCGGGTCCTCGATGCTCGCCGCGCTGATCGCGCTGATCGAGGTGATCGGCGCGTTGATGGTGTGGCTCGAGCTGATCGTTCGCAACGCCGTCATCTATATCGCGGTCCTGTTCCTTCCGCTCTCGCTCGCCGCCGGTATCTGGCAGCCCCTCGCGGCCTGGCCGGGACGGCTCGCCAGGCTGCTCGGCCTGTTCCTGATCCTCAAGCCGGTCGCGCTGATCACGCTGTCACTCGGCGCGAACGCCGCTGCCGCAGGCCTTTCCGGCAGCGCCGGGCTGTCACAGTCGATCGGTACGATCCTCGCCGGTATCGCGATCTTCATCCTCGCGGCCGCGATGCCGTGGGGGCTCATGTTCCTGCTCGCCGTCGACGCTGAGCACGCGCACGCCGGTAACAGCCTTTACGGCAACAGCGGCACCGGCGCCTTCGCCGGCGCACGGCGAGCACGCGGCTCGCAAAGCAACGGGCCGGCCAGTGATGGCGGTGGTGGTCTCGCACGGTTGCGCTCCCCCAATCGTGACGGTGGACCGGGCGGCCCAGGTGGTGGTGGACCCTCATCGCACGGCGGTCAGAGCAGCGGACGGCCGCAAGGCGCCGCTGGTGGCGGCCGCTCATCCCACGGCGGCGGCGGCTCAACCGCTGAGAACGCGTTCGGTGCCGGTGCGGGCGGCGCGGTAGGCGGCGGCGCGGTCGCGGCAGCCGCCGGCATGCAGGGCGCGGGCCACGCGTTTGGTGACGCGACAGCCCGCGGCACCAGCGCCGGCGCAGCCGTCAACACACCGCCCGCCGCGCGCAGCACCGGCGCGCCGGGAGTCCCCTCTGGCGGCGCCAGAACCGGCAAGACCTACACCGCCGGCGTGCTGCGCCACGTCTACGAGACCGCCGGATACACCGTGCTCGGCGTCGCGCCAACCAACCACTCCGCGCGCGAGCTGACAGAGGCAGGCGTCACAGCACGCACCCTCGACAGCCGCGTGCTAGCGATCAACACCGGGCACGACCTGCCGCGGCGCAGCGTCGTGATCCTCGACGAGGCCGGCATGGCGGGCACGCGGCTCACCGAGCGGCTGCTCACGAACGCCGCGCACGTCGACGCGAAAGTCATCGCGATCGGCGACCCCGGCCAGCTCGCATCCGTCCAAGCAGGCGGCTGGCTCGCAGCGATCAGCAAACGCTCCGGCGGCGTGCGGCTCACCGAGGTCGAGCGCCAACGCGACCGTGACGAACGTCTCGCGCTCGCCGGCCTACACGACGGCGACCCGGCACGCTGGCTTCAGTGGGCCGAACCCGCCGGCCGCGTCGAGGTACTCCACGACGGGCTTGAGGCGCTGCAACAAACCGTCAGCGAGTGGGCCGCCGGCGCCGCCGCGCACGGCGTCGAGCAGAGCATCATGATCTGCCGCGACAACGCGACACGCGAAGCACTCAACCAGCTCGCGCGCGACCACCGCCACGGCGCCGGCGAGCTCGGCGAACAGCAGGCCTACGGGCCGATCACAGTCGCTGTCGGTGACCGCGTGATCTGCCGCGACAACAGCCGTGACCTTGACGTCGACAACGGCACGCGCGGCACCGTCCGGCACATCGACCACCACCGCGTCGTGATCGAAACCGACGCGCACCTCACCCGGGAGCTGCCCGCCGGGTATGTCGCCGAGCACGTCGAGCACGCCTACGCACTCACCGGACACGGCATGCAAGGCGGCACCGTCGAGCAAGCACGCGTCCTCGCCAGCCCGCACGAGCTCACGCGCGGCTGGGCCTACACCGCGCTATCGCGAGCACGCGGCCAGACCAGGCTGCTGGTCCGTGAGGGCCACCTCAACGCGGCGGACCGCGCCGACTACGCGCCCGGCCGCAAGCCCCGCAGACGCACCGAACGAGAGGTGCTCGCCGACGTCGCACACCACATGCGCGAACGCGACGACCAAGACCTCGCCATCGACCAGCTCACGCCCGGCCGTGCCCGGGATCCGCAGCTGCGCCGCCCCGCGGTCGAGCCGCTCGAGCAAGACCTCGCCGGCGCCGGCGGCGGCGCCGGGCACGCGCAGCCAGCTCGCGGCGAACTAGCACGGCTGCGAGATCACCTCGAGCGGCTAACCGCACAACTCGCCGCGCTACCGACCCGCGAACTCGCAGACATCGAGGACCTCGACTCGCGGGCCCGCGACCTCACCGAGCGCCGTGACGCGCACCGCCAACAACTCGCCGGTCTGCCCGCACCCAAGGAAACGTGGGGCGGCCGCGTCCAGGACCCGCACCTCGTGGAACGCTCACGCCTCAGCTCCGCGCTCGCCGGCGTCGAGGAACAGCTCGAACGGATCCTCAGCGCGCGAGCAACACTAGCCCGCCAGCTCGGCGACCCCGCCGCGATCCGCCAGGAACACCACGACCTGACCGACGCAATCCAAGACCTCAGGCGCGAGCACGACACACTCCGCGACCAGCTGGTGGGCGACACCGTCGAGCGACAACCACGGTGGCTAACCGAAACGCTCGGCCCGCGGCCGGACAGCGGGGGCGAACGCGAACGCTGGCAGCACGCCGCAGAACAGCTCGCGCGCTACCGCATCGAACACGACATCCCCGACAGCACCAGCGAACCACCACTACACCCGCCGACCGGCCGCGACCGCGACCAGTACGACCGCGCGAGCGTCGACACCCAACACGACCTCGACCGCGGCTAACCCCACAATCGGCACCGGCAGGTGACGTTCCGGCGACTTCGGCGGCGGCGCGCGCGTTGTAAGGCGTTCTAACGCCTTCGGGCTCTCGCGCTCGACCGTTCCCTCGGGCAAAAACGCGCTCAAGGGCCCGCGCCCGCGGCGTACGATGCACGCAATGGCACGCGTAACCAAAGCCGCCGACCCGGCGCCAGCCGCCAGGCTGGCGGCGATCGACCATGCACGGGGCATCATTAGTGACCTCGCGCCTGGGCGTAGCCTCGCCGACGAGCTCGTCGCCGAACGCCGTGCCGCGGCCGCGCGCGAGCAGCAGGATGCGCGTTCTCGGCGCCGTCCTAGTCGGCGCTGAGCGCATCCCGTTTGGGGATCGGCTACCGGGCGCTTGAGTCGCGGCGACTCAAGCCCTGATCTCTAGCGCTAAGTGGCGTCCCGTATAGCCCGCCCGGTGCTCTGCCCGGTCACCATCCGCTACACGGGACATACTTTGTACCGTGACCGCGGACGCGACGACCGACAACCACCATACCGATCGTGGCGCCCGCCGAATCCGCGGCGGGGCAAGCCAAGGAGGACGCGATGTCCACGGACTCGCTCTCTCTTGCACTTGCGCTCCTCATCGTCCTGGTCCTCGTGATCAGGACGAAGTAGAAGCAGCGAGGGTGAGCCCCCGGGGCGGTCGGCTTACGCCGGCCGTCCCGGGTGGGCTTCCCCCTAATGGTGGCACGCCGCCCGGCCGGGGTCAACAACACCGGAGGCACCAGTGCCGCAGCTGATCGGCTACGCCCGCGTCTCCACCCGCGAGCAGGACCTCACCGCGCAGCGCGCCGCGCTCGAGCAGCTCGGCGTCAAGCCCAAAGACATCTACGTCGACCATGGCCTGACCGGCACCAACCGGGAGCGGCCAGGGCTGCACACAGCGCTCGCCGCCGTGCGTCGCGGTGAAACGCTCGTCGTCACCAAACTCGATCGGCTCGCCCGCTCACTGCCCGACGCGCGCGACCTGATCGGAGAGCTCACCGAAGAGGGTGTGCGCCTGCAGATCGGCAACACAGTCCACGACCCGACCGATCCAGTCGGGCGGCTGCTGTTCAACGTCCTTGCGATGGTCGCCGAGTTCGAGGCAGACCTAATCAGCGCTCGCACGCGCGAGGGCATGCTCGTCGCCAAAGCCAAAGGCCACCTCAAAGGTAAGCCACCGAAGCTCAACAAGGCCCAGGAAGCACATCTTGTTGCGTTGCACGAGACGGGCGAACACACCAGCACCGAGCTCGCCGAACTGTTCGGCGTCGCCCGCAGCACCGTCTACCGCGCCCGGCAGCGCGCACGTCGTGCCAGCACGGCCAGATGATGAAACGTTAGGTCGCCGCGGCTATCACTGTCGCCAACGGGATCCCGTTGCCGCGAATCACCAGCCGCCTCCCCAGCCGCGCGTGGTGGGAGTCATGACGATGCAGTAGACGCATCGTCGTGCACACGATGCAAAAAGCGCATCGGTTGATGCGCGGCGCATCACATGTGCCGATCAGCACAACATGTGCGCGCGCACACCGTGAGCAGCTGCGACTAGGCTGTGGCCCCGGTGCCGTTAATGCGAGTAGGAGGACCATATGGCTGACACTCTGAGCGCGCTGCGTAGCGATCTGGAGAAACGGCTGCGCGAGCTCGAGCCGCTGATCGAGGAGCACGCGCAAGTCCGTAAGGCCCTTGAGGCGCTCAAGGGCGTCGGCCCACGGCTACACCAAGCGTCGCCGGCGACACCGAGAACCTCTGCGTCCAGCGGGGGCGGCCGCGTAACGAGGCGTCGCGGACGGCCGCGAGGCTCTGGCGGCCGCGCAAACCAGGTGCTCAGGTTGGTGCGCGAGCAACCCGGCATCACGATCAGTGAGCTCGCGCAGCGAATGAAGATCAAGCCCAACTACCTTTACCGCATCGTCCCCGGCATGGCGAAGGACGGCAAGCTCGACAAGCGAGGTAGCGGCTACCACCCGCCAGGCAGCTGAAGCACTGCCGCCAGTCAGCTGCGTCTATTACGGACGCGCCGGCAGCAGCAAGATGTCGGCGCCGACGGGGCGCTCGGCGCGCAGCACGTGCCGGCCCGATGTGTACTCCACCGACAGCCGCGTGTAGCGGCGCTCAACGCTCGCGATGCGCGCGGCTGCCCGGGCGATCGAGGCGCGGCGGTCTCGCTCGCGCGCCGCGGTGATGCCGAATTCCTCGTAGAGCTGTTCGGTGAGCTCAACGACGAAGCGCTCGGTCTGGGCGGTGATCGGCTTGAAGTCAGAGGCGTGCGCGGCCAGGTAGATCGCGAGGCGCTTCGCGATTCCACTCAGCCCGCGCAAGACCTGCCAGGCAATCGCGGCGACCGTGTGCGCGTCGAGCTGGTCGACGAGCCACGAGCCGAGCCGGATCTCAAGCGTGCTCGACGCCTTGCGCTCACCGCCCGTCACGAGCTCGTGGATCGACAGCTCTTGGATGATCCGCCGGCGCCGGCTGACCATCCACTGCTCGCTGCCGTCGGCGATCGTCAACACCGACAGGTCGAGACTCACGTTGTATAGCCGATCGAGGGCCTCACGGATCAGCGCGTACTGCATCCCGCCCCCGCGCTTGCCGTACAGGCCGTAGGCGAGCTCGCCGATCGTGGCGACCAGGCGGCCGTCGGCCGGCCGGCCCGCTTGATACCAGCGGGTGATCGTCCAGGTGAGCACGTCGAACTCGAGCTCACCCAACGGCGCGTTCTTCGCGTTCGCGAGGAAGTCCAGCAGCCGCGGGTCCCGGCGCACGACCTGCTGCTCGAGGCTGCTGCTACCCATCTGCCAGACGGGGCTTGTCGCGAGCGAACGCTCAAGGTAGCCGACGGCGGTCGCATCATCCGGGTGCAGATCGAGGGGCACGACCGACTGCTGCTGATCGTGCTCGCCTTCCATTACGACGTCATGCTAGGCCGGGGCGCGGACGTACCTACAGACCCCGCGGATGCACCTACAGACCCCCGTCGCGGCGCGACCCCGCCCGGCGCCCGTGCGACCGCGGGTCTACCTACAGACCCCCCGCGCGTGCTCCTACAGACAAACGCGGCTCCTCCTACAGACCGCGGCTGCTCCTACAGACCCAAAACCGCGCTGTTCCGTCCGCCCCGCCCACGAGGATCGAGGGCTATGTCGAGCGCGCCCCGAGCACACAGCCACACCAGGGCCAGCCTGGGCGCGCCCAACCTCGCGGGGGCGCCACTGAGCTGACCGCTTGGCGTGCCGGGCACGCTCTCAGCACAAGCCGCTTAACGCAGAAGACCGGGTCGGACCCCGGTCTCCGGCAACGCCTTGTGAACCTCGATAGCTCCACAGAGGAGCGCCCTAGAAAACCTGAGCTTCTTGAGTAGCTCTTGTGCAGCGGAGTTTAGCGGTCCGTCGGACAGAACCGCAACCCTCGGCGAACCTGTGCGCCCTCGCGTAGCGCGCACCACTCTCCCCGACCTCCGCCCCTCGTCGCGAGCCGCACCGCGAGCGCCTCTACCGGCCGTTCGAGGCGTTGGCGGTGCAGCTCGACACACAACCAGCACACGAGGATCGTGCACGCGCACGCGGACTGCGGCGGACCCGCCGCCACGCCCCGTGCCCCCCGGTCACGCCGACAGCGATGCCGGCGGCGCCGACGGCGGTCGAGCTGCTCGCGCTACTGACCAGGGTGCGCTCCGTCCGCGTGGCGCTCGGCGAGCTCGACCAAACACGCCTCTACGACCTGCGCGCGTTCAAGACCTGCTGGGCGGAGCTCGCCTACCTGCACCGCCTCGCCGCCGGCGGACGCCACGGCGGGACCGTCGTCACCAGCATGCGCCAACTCGTCGCCGGCCTGGCCGCCCTACACCCCAGCTGGACACTGACCGACGACCCGTGGGAGAACCGTGACCGCCACCACCAAGCGGTCCGCCGCAGACTCGCAGCACTCGCCGGCACCGGCCTCATCGACTGGCGTGTCGGCCTCGACGAGGACCTCGAGCAACGCCGCACACTGCTGCAGCTGCACCCTGTACCCGAGCTGCTCCGTGAGGAGCTCACGCTGGCCACCGCTCAGCTCACGCGGTGGGAGCGCCGCTACGGCACACCTCTCGACACCGGTTCGAGGACCGGCATCAGTGACGTCAACCAGGCCACAGCGCCGCTCAGCCGCAGCGAGCGGCAGCGCCGAGGGTGCGACCGTCGACGCGCACGCGCGAGCACCGTCCGTCAGCGCTCCATATCAATTTCAGCACCCCCCTACGGGGCTCCAACTACGTTGGAGAACAACAACCCCGCCAGTACCAACCGCATCGAACTACGAAACGCTTACGGACTCAGAACACGCGCGAGCGCAAACGGCCGAGAGAACAGCCCCAACGAACACGCAGCGCCACCGTGGCCCGATAAGGCAGCATCAAATACCGCAGGCGCGAGCGAGAGTGATCCTCCTGGCGATTGGCAGCAGCAACTTAGTAAGCGCGTCGAGGGACGACGCGCAGCCGTAGAACTGCTCCAACACCAGGCGACACAGCGCGCGATCAAACTCGCACAATGGGACACGAGCCGCCACTGGCCGCTCAGCCGGCTACGCGAGGCATGGGTCGTCGCACGCCACGGCGCCAGTGAAGCCGCCGTGCATGGCGGCCGCGCCGCCGGCCCACTCGCGCGTGAGCACACCGCGAGCCAATGGCAGCGCCGCGGCGCGCGCGACGACTACCTGACACTGCGTCGCGCCGTTACGCGTTACAACCGTCACAGCGAGGCACGGCCCGACGGCTACCCCGCCGGAGGCCTCGCCGCGCTCCTACACCTCGGCGTCCTTGCCCGCCAGGCCGGCGACCGGAACGGGCCGATGTACCTCGCCTACGCGATCGGCGCCCTCGACCAACTATCGCGACGCATGCGCGCCGCCAGAACCGCAGACAGCGCACAGCGCAAGCACGCACAGATCGAACGTGCACGCCGACGCCACACCCCCCACCGCTCGGGCCGCATCGAATTTCGCGCCGGCGCGTGGCCAGCGTGGATCGTGCTCGACACGCACGGCCTACCCCTGCTCACACTCGACGAGCGCTTCGAGGACGCTCTCGTGACACGCCCCCCCGGCCCGCCAAGCGCCTCGATCGCTCGCGACATCCTGCGCGACGCCCTACTACTACGCAAAGGCCAGCTGCCCGATCAGCTCGACGGCCGCAGCACGATGAAACTACGCGCCGCCGGCGAGCTCCCGCCCGCCGCGCGCCGCGCCGACAACATCGTCGAAGAACTCGCACAGCTCACCGGCAGGGCACCCCGCGCACTCAGGAAACTCACCGCTGAGCAGCTCGGCGGCATGCTCACCCGAGCACGCGCCATGCAACGCCGCCAAGAACAGCGTGACGACGAGCGGCAGCGACACAGGCCACCGCAGGACAACGACGAGCGAGAACGACGACAACCATGAACGGCAGCTGCAGCACGCCGGCGGCGGCTCAGTCCAGGTCGAGATCGTACCCGGGATCGTCCCGCTCGACGGTGGGTTCGCACAAGAGTGTGATGTCTGCACGGCTCGCCTCGTCCAGTTCGTAGCCGCGAGCGGCCAGAAGGGAAACAATCTCGGCGGCGTCGTCTGGCAAGTAGGTCTCCTGGTCCCCGCGGATCTCCAACACCAGACCCGGGCTGTTACGGTCGCTGTCGTCGTAATAGACGTGGCCGATCGCCGCGCCGTCGACGATGCTGCTGCCCGTGGCGATGTCCACCCCGCGGTCGTGCATGTTGCGCGTATGGACGTTCATCGATGACGCCTCCTCGTTGGAACCTTCAACGTACGACCTCTGCCGCACATTGCCCCCGCAGTGTGGGCGGCGAGCGGGTGACCACAGCGCGCGCAGTGCGACGTCGCTGTCATCGCTGGTAGACCTCCCACGCCGCGAACAACCCGGCCGCGTCCACGGTGAACCACCAGCCGTAGGGGCCGCGCCACTCCGCGGTGCCGCGGACTGCACGCACGCCGAGATCGCTGTAACGCTCGCCGACAAGCCCCGCGATGAACGTGCGCACGCTGCTGCGCGTGTGCCCAGCCGCGCGCGGCACCCACCACGGGCCCCAACCCTCGCAGCCCTCGAACACCTCGTCGAACGGGCTGGGCAGCGCCGCATCGTACGCAAACGATGCAACCGTCCTGCGTCGCGGGTCGCTCGGCGCGCGCGTCTGTGCAGCCCGACTCGTCATGCGCAGGCCCAGCGTGGTGGCGGTGGCTGTGGCGGCGGCGGCAGCGGCCGCGGCGGGGGCTGCGGTGGCGGCGGCAGCGGCCGCGGCGGGGGCTGCGGTGGCGGTGGCGGGTAGCGCATTCAGGGCCTGCGCGCGCAGTAGATGAACTTCTGGGCGCTCCACCGTGGCGGTAACAGCGACCGGAGCCTCCAGGACACACCGGACACGCGGGACCACCCCTGCCGGTGGCGGTCCGGGTACATCAGCACCGACTCGACTTGCACCTCGCGCCACGACACCTCGAGCAAGCGCGCTGCGTACACGGCCAGCGGCCCCGGCACGGTGATCGCAGCCGACAAGTACACGCCGTCGCCGTCACGGTCCGTGAGGATCTCCGGCACGTCGCGACGATCAAGTAGTCGCGCCGACACGAACGACGGCCAGTGCCCGTACAGCCGCGCGTACCACCAGCTACCAGCAACCCACAACACAACACCCGCAAAGAGAAACAAGGCCAAATCGCCGAATCGGCCGAGCATCAAGGCGCTGAAGGTCAGGGCCAGGCAGATGAGCCCGATGATTCGCATCATGAACAGCACGGTGCGGAACACGAAGCTAGCCACGGAACTCGATCGTCGCGCTCTTCGCGCCGGCAGCTGCGACCTTCACCCAGATCTTCGATGCCTTCAGCTCAGCTGAGCTGAGCGTCAGATGAACCACTGCGCTGCCGTCGGCCGGCTGCTTCTTACGGGTTGTGAGCGCGAAGCGCTTGGAGCCGTGGTAGGCGCTCAGCGTGAACGTAACGTCGCCCGTGACCGCCTTCGGCACCGTGGCGGTCAGTGTCAGCTTGCGCCCTGACAGCTTGCGCGTCAGCTTCAACGACGGCTTGCTGGTCGGGCCGGTGTTCCCGGTCGTGCCGGCCGGCGGGACCGTGACGCTCGCGGTCGCGGCGTTGGACGCGCTACCACGCCCAGCGATATCGATCAGCCACAAGCGCACCCCGTAGGTGCCCGGACCCGACACCGGCAGCTCCCCCGACCCCGACGTGCTCAAGTCGACCGGCGCGCCGCAACTGTTGCCCTGGCACACCTGGGCCTGCGCGAACGACACGGGTGCGGGCGGATCGCTCGGGTTGCTCCACGTCAACTGCACCTCGCTCGTGCTGCCGCTGATCGCGCTCGCCGCGAAACTCGTCGGCGCCGGCGGACCGTCGTTGTCGATCACCACCGTCGGGCTCACGACCGTCGTCGCGTTCCCCGCCGCATTCGTGACGAGAAGGCTCAACGTCTGCAGACCATCGTGCAAGAACAGCGTGTTCACGCTCAAGCTCCCCCCCGGCAAATCCGGGCACGGCGATGTCGACGCGAAGTTACAGCCCTCCTGCTGAAACGCAACCTGGCCCGACGACCCAGCCAGCGCCACCTGGTCGATCCCGCTCACATCGCTCGCATCAAAGTTCACGGTGCCCGTACCCCACAACGGGCCCCCCTCCCACAACGACCCGCCCAGACCCGACACCGACGGCGAGCTGCTCTCCGAAAGCGTGACAGAGACCGAGTACAGCTCCGCGAGCGCAAGATGGATCCCGTCGCCACCCTGGCACGTAAACGGGCTGGTCGAGTTGCAGTACACGCCGAAGAACAAGCCTGTCGTGTCCAGGCCAGTCAAGACCGTTGCCAGGTCGTTCGCGTCCTCTGAGCACGTGTCGGGATCGGACTCACAGATGTCGATCGGCGCGCCGTTGGCGGCGAACAGGCCGGCCTCCCAGTCGCTCGGTTCGGTGGCCAGATTGCGGTAGTACGTGACGCCCGTAACGACAGTGCCGGCTGGGGCTGTGAAGTCCCAACCAGCCTTTGAACCGGAGGTCACAAAGGTGCCGCCCTCGGTGTCTTCGCCGTAGAGCGTGCCGCTCGTGCCGGTCTGGTTGTTGCCGTCCGCCGGCCCCCCACACTGGTTGCCGGCGGTCATGCCAGCCGTGTTGGTGTTGACCTGCGTCCACGCCCCGGAGGAGCTCGTCGGGCTGCAGGCGGTTACCTGGTAGGTGCCGGAGGCCTCCGCGGCCGCGGGAACGGCGGCGGTCAGCGCGGCGCCAGCCACAACAGCGGCCAGCGCCGCGCGCCACCTCACGACACGTGCGCGTTGATCGGGCCCTGGATGTCTTTCGTTCCGTCCCATACCGTTAGCAACACTTCCGACGGTTTGGCGGTTCGGAAGACGGTCGAGGCCTTCAGGGTGGACAGATTGCGGGTCTTCGCATGCTTGTAGCGGAGCTGCACCGCTAGGCGGTCGCCGCTCGGTAGGCCCGCCACGACGAGCGTCAGCTTGTGGGCCTTCCACCTGGCCGACGTGACCGTGACGCCAGACGCCGCTCCCGTCGAGGCCGTCGAGGTCGACGTGCTCGTCGACGTTGTCGTTGTCGTGGTTGTCTTGGGGATGTTCGCGTTGCCCGCAGCAACGATCGACTGCAACCCCGCGGCGTCAAACGCCGCGGTCGCATTCAGCTCGCCACCAGACGCCGTTGAGATCAGCAGATTCTCCGCCTGCGTGTAGGTCAGGCTCGGGTCGTAGCTCATCAAAGCCACGAGCACCGCCGCGGCGAACGCCGACGCCTGCGACGTTCCCCGGCCCGCGAGCGGATCCGGAGCGTCGGTTGACGGGTCCGCGAAGTTCAGGTCGCAACCCGGCGCGTAGAACGTCAGGTTGGTCGTCGCACTGAACGAGCAGACACCGCTGCCCAGCGTGTCATACGCCCCGACAGCCAACACGCCCGGCTCCGCGCCAGGCTCCTGAATCGCACCCGGCGAATTACCCGCCGCCGCGACCAGCGCGATGTTGTCGCTGTGTGCCTGGCCGACGGCCGTCGCGAAGTTCGCCGCCTGGTCCGGGCTCGGCGGGATCGGCGACGCCAACGCAAGGTTGATGACCTTGACGTGGTACTCGGCAGCACCGTTCAGACACTGTTGGATGGCTTTCCAGTAGTCGTCGAACTCGTAGGTCGGTTCCTGCCCGGCCTGCGGGACAGTTGTTGAGCGGACCGACACGATCTTGATCTGAGGCCACGCGCCCCACATGCCGTGACCGTCAGCGCCGGCGACCATCGCCATCATCGTGCCGTGCTCGAGCGGATCAACATCGGCTCCTGTGCCGCCGTCGATCGCGGTCGCTGACACGAGCGCGTTCTGCGTGTCCGGGTTCGAGTTGACCCCCGTGTCCACAAGACACAGCGCGCCCGCGCCACCCGCCGGCGCCGGCGCGTACGCCAGGAACGCGGCGTTCGCCTCCTGCGCCTGCAACGTGACCGGGATAACCCCCGGTGGCGGCGAATACGCCCACGCCGGCACCAACGCCACCGCGAGCAGCCCCGCCACGCCCATCGCGACTCCTAGTGACACTGCGATAAGACGCCGCATCACTGCACCACCGCACTGTGCGCCGGCGAGCTGCCGGCCAGCCACAGGCTTGTCGCTGCGGTCGTCGCGCGGAACGCGAACGAGCGGCCCGCGAGCATCGGTGACGCCGCCCACACCAAGTGGTAGGCGCCAGTTGCGCTGACGCGCAGCGACGAACCGAAGTTCTGCCAGTGGCCGTCAACACGCGACTGCATGACTACGATCGGTCGTGGGGATCCCAACGGTGAGATCCCGAGCTTCCCGCTGAACGACAACCTGGCGTTCGGCAGTGACGCGACCTTCAACGACAACGTCGGCGAGACCGTCTCATTGAGACTCACGACGCTCGCCGAGCTCGTCGGTGACGCGCCGCTGCCGGCAACCACGCTCAACGTCCGCGAGCTGCCCTTCGGCGCGGTCAAAGACCAGCGGCCGGCACCATCGGTCGTCGTCGACGCGACCTGCGCGTAGGCGCCGCCATTCGCCGGGCTCGCCCACAGCGACACCGCAACACCAGGCGCCAACACACCGGCCTGCGTGTCCAACACCCCGGACAGCGCCACAGCCGACTTCTTGTAGGCCCGGCTCACGCTCTTGCCAAGAGCACTCGTCGCGCTATCCAACCCAAACGTGTACACGGGAGCCGAGCCGCCCGGCGGAGTGCCCGGGTTCGTGCCCGGCGACGCCGGCCACGAACCCGACAGCAATGCGCTTGGGCTTGTCGCGTTGGCGATCGTGACCTGCTGGTTGAGGACCGTCGCCTCGTTGCCAGCGGCGTCCTCGACGACAACCTTCAACTGGTGCGTCCCGTCCGTGAACGCTGTCGTATTGATCGGAACGTCAACTGACTCGGCCTGCAAGCAGGGCTGGGCGTAGTCGAACATCAACGCGCCAGAGCCTGGATCCGTACCAACCGCGTGGCAGTCCCCGCCGTTCGTGTTCGGCGTAGCGTCATACACCGCCGTCCCGTCAATCGCGACGATGACCTTGTAGACGCCAGGGCCGCCGGGGTCGGTCGCCGTGAACGACACATCTGCCGTGCCATGCGCCGGCGTCTGCAGCACCGAGCCACTGAACGGCGTCGATGCGGCGGGCACCGAGCTGTTGTCCAGCAGCAGGTCAGCCCAGTAGAGATCCACGGAAGCCCACCCGCCGGCGCCCCCGTTCTCATCGCAGGTGTAGCCCGTGGTCCCCGTGCAAGCGGCGATGAGGTAGAGGTTCCCCCCCTGGTTGCTGGGCAGTCCGATGACACCGCTGAACGAGTACGACGGCTCGCCGCACTCCGCCGTCCCTGAGGAGCATTCGGTCACCACCGACCCGCTCGTCGGGGTCGCGATCTGCGCCAGGCCGTTCGCGCCAGCATCCAGTGAGTCGGACGACCCGTCGAGGAAGGCGTCGACCGCCCCGCCGGCCAGTGATGAGCCCGCCGGCGGCGTGTACTGCAACCCCATCGTCGTGCCGGTGTAGACAGGCGACCCTGCGATCAGTGCCTGCATCGGGCAGGTGTCCGTTAGCTGCGAGTAGTTCGGGATGCTGGTGTCAAACGTCGACCAGCCCTGATTCGTCGAAGCGGACCCATCCGGGTTCTGGCACGACACCTGCATCCACTGCCCGGCATACGCGGACGGCGTGAACACCCCGGCACCAGCCAGCACGACGAGAACCCCCGCCGCCAGCACAGCGCGGCGAGCGACCGCTGACGGCAGCGCGCGGGCGCGCGGGAGGAGCGGCAACACGCAGGTCATTAAGGCGAGCTCACGGCGAGGCCTCGAGCCCTGAAGTCGCGCTCGCGCAGGCGCGAAGAATCGAAACATCGGTCATCAGTCCTCTCAAATTTGAAGTGGTCTGTGGGCTTGAGGTCGGGAGCACAACAACGACCCATTGGATCGCGCCACCGGGCCCGTACCATCGGTGGCGGGTTAAGACGGAGCTAGCACCCGAGCGAACCTGGGCCGGTGCACGCCGCGGCCGCGGTCGAGGGGCTCGGCGACACGGCCGGCACGACAGCCGGCGCCGACGTCGTCGACGACACAGTGCTCGTGGTGGCCCCCGTAGCCGGCGCAGCGTGGTGTGCTCGCGCGCGAGCTTTCGCGGCACGCAGCGCCGCCAGCTGCACCGCCCGGCCGCGCGCGGCGGCCGCCGCGGCGGCACGGTTCGCCACGCTGGACACCACAAGCGAGGAAGCGCTGTGACGCGCTGAGCTTACAGGGGGGCGGCCTTGATTCCCGCCTAGCAATACAGCGACAACAAGGACCAGCAGCACCATGGCGCCAAGCGCGCCGAGGCCTGGGCGCCAGCGGCGCGGCGATCGCCCAGACACCGGCCACGGCACCCCGGCCTGTACGGCGTTAGGCGCCGGCGTGTCCCCGCTGTCGGGGCGCGTGAACGCGGCAGTGCTCTCAGCGCCCAGCGTCATCAGATCGTGCTGCTGGCGAGACTCGCGCGCGCCAGCGTTACGCAACGGGACGACCGGCGAAACGAGATCAGAGTCGTCGTTCGAGCTGCCGGTCATGCTGGTAGCTTACACTCAATGGGGCGACCAAACACAACGAAACTGGACCAAGCGCGTATGATGGACGAGATGGACGAAACAGACCCCGCCACAGCCGCGCCGCTCGCACTGACCGTCGCCCAGGTCGCGCAGCGCCTCGGCGTCAAGCACGACACCGTGCGCATTTGGATCACGCGCGGCACGCTGCGCGCGACACGACCCGGCGGGCGGGTGTACAGGATCCTCGCTAGCGACCTACAGGCGATGCTCGACGCCGGCGACCCCGGATTCTCCGGATACAGCCCGCGCAAACGAGACCTCTTTACGCAAACACCACGCGAGCTCGAAGCCAAACGCGACACCGCTGAGCCCGCACAGCTGTTTGACACGCCAACAGCGATCGCGCTCACACCGGAACCAGCCGAGTAGTAAGCGCTCACACCACGACCTATAGCAGACCGCGGGGTACACAGTGGACGAACGATCGACAAGCGACGACATCCAGGCTGAATTCGCCGCAACCCAGAAAGAGTGGAGCGAAGTGCTCACCGAGCACCGCATGGCACCACCCGACCACGGCTTCGCCGCGCGCCTGTCCAAGCTCGCCCGAGTACTCCGCGCCGAAGCAGTCATCTGCCGCCGCGCTGCCGCCGCCGGCTTCGGCTGGCCACCAACCAAAGCCGACACGCCACCGCCCTACGAACTACAACGCAACACCGGCCGACGCGGACCACTCGAACTATGGCGCCGCTTCGACCAGGCACTCGACCAACTCACCCGCGCGGTCGGCGAACCAGACCTCGAGACCGTCGCCGCCGCATTCGGCAAACTCGGCGACATCACCGAAGAGCTCGCCGTCGCCGTCGCCAGAGAAGACGCCGCCCGCACCACTACCAGCAGCACACAACAACGCCGCAGCGCCTAAGCTGCGGCGCGCGCATCAAGCAGGCGCCGTGCATGCTCGTCGACAAGCTCGGCCGCACCGGCGGCATCCGCAGGTAAGCCGCGCTGGAAAGCAGCATTGATCAGGTCGGCGCGAGCGCCGCGCGACAAACGCTCACGCGCCGGCGTGCTCAGCTCGTCAATCCGCGCCCGCAAATCGTCCGGGAGACGCAACGTCATGCGGACCCGACGCTCTCGCGCGCCGACGCGCGCCCGCTGCTCAGCCACGATCGCTTCGCTCGCGCTGACGCTCGCGCGTGGGAGACCCGCGTGCAGTGCCGCAACAGCGATCGCGTTCAGCGAGCGCCCGGTCGCATGACTCAGCCCGGTGAGCACCTTCAGATGCTCGGGGTTAACACGAACACCAGTGTCCAACGGCACGCCTGCGCCGTAGAACGCCGCGTCCGCCACGGCGCCGACGTGAGGAAGCGAGCCCGAAGGCAAAGCGCTCGGACGCCTGCCGCTAGACCGCACGCGCTGCCCGGCTGCGCGTGCCGGTCGCGCCCGCGGCGCGCTGGGCGTCGCGATCACAGCGCGCTCGCCGACGGCCAGTGGGCTATCAATCCCGACGCGACTCAACTCCAGGCGCGGCATCACGCGGCCCTCGCAAGCACCGCAGCCGGCTTGCCCATGAGCTCGTGGGCGACCATTCGAATTGCGTGCGAACCGGGATGCGCCGGCGTGAAATGCACCAGCGGAACGCCGCGCGTTACGCCATTCTGAAACTCCGCGCGCATCGGCACCTCGTTCTCGAGGACCGGCAGCCCATCGCCCGCCAAGGCATCACGCAGAACCCTGTACGTCTGCCGGTGGCGGTCCACGATGTTGCACAGCACCGCGGTTGTCGTGACGTTGATCTTCTTGCTGCGCAGATCCGCGAGCGTGCGCTGAACCGCCATCGCACCCTTGTAGGCGTTGCGGTCAGTCATCGATACGACAATCAGGACCTCCGGTGCCGCGCAGAACGCGTTGACCGTGAGCACCCCGAGGTTCGGCGGGCAGTCAAGGAAGACAAAGTCGTAGTCGTCGATGCCGTCCTCAAGCAGCCCGGCCAGGTACTGCTCGCGCATCGTGGCGCCGACGAGCGTCATCTCGGCGTCTGCCATGCGCTTGTCACCGATCAGCAAATCGACGCCCGGAGTGACCTCGCGCGCGATCGCCGTGCTCAGCGCGCGGTCCTTGTCGAGCAAGACATCGTAGAGAGTCGCGTCACGCTCGGACGGGTCGACGCCGAACATCGACGTCGCGTCGGCCTGAGGGTCAACGTCGACGACGAGCACGTGCCTGCCCTCGGCGCCGAGCGCAGCGGCGAGGTTAACCGCGATTGTCGTCTTGCCCGTCCCCCCCTTCTGGTTGGCGATCGCGATGACCCGAGGTTTGCTCATGCTGTTCTCCTTCGCCGTAGACGGTCGTTGTCCTGCACCCACGCCGACACGCTTGCAGGTGGGTGAGCCTGCACGCATGCACGGTAGCACACACGGACCCAAGGATGTCAGTACGGCCGGAGGATCGCACGCACGGTCGCACGTACGGTTGCACTTAGGGTCGCAGCGACGGTCGCAATGCGCGCAGGAGAGACCGAACCAGCGAAAGCAAAGGATGATGTTCCGCGTCGTGGCAGTTGCGGCATAGCACTTCGATGTCGCGGTCACGCTCATGGCCGAGCCGCTTGTACGTCTTGTGGTGGGGGTCCAGGGGGATGCCGGGCAGCGCCGGGTTGCCGCAGCGCTGGCAGCGATAGCCTGCGAGTGCAAGGGATCGTTCGCGCCGTTCACGCCAGTGCGCCGAGTGCAAATAGTCCTCGCGGTACCAGCGTCGGCCCGAGCGGCGCGACCGCCGACAAAGGAGGAGCAGGACACGCCAGACGATCATGGCGGCCAGTGCCACGAGGATGTAGTGCTCGACTGCGCCGAGGTCGCTGACACGGACGGGCACAACACGGGCGGCGAGGCGGGTCATGTTTGTGGGTTCCATGCGCTCACCACCCAGCCGCCGTCCTCACGGGTGACGGTGGCGAGCGTCACGTGTGGGGCGGGGGGGAGGCCCGCGTAGACGCCGCTGCCGGTCGTCTGTTCCTCGGTGACGACAACCCACTGGCCAGTGTCGGCACCCTGCGCGGGTGCGATCGCGAGGATCCAGCCGGAGTTCGCGACCTGGTTGGCTGCGAGCGCCGCCGCGCCGCTCGCACTGGCAGCCGTCTGCTGGGCAACCAGGCGAGCCGGGCCGACTGACATTCGTGCGAGCAGAGTCTCGTGCTCGGGGAGCTGCGCGGCACGCCAGTTCACGTACGCGGTCGCGTAACGCTCGAGCGCGAGCTGCGGTGTCGCTGCGAGCAGTGAGCGGGATACGGATTGCTCGGCGGCAAGCCGGCTCGCGGGGATCGTGCCGCCTTGCTCACCGGCGGGATCCCCTGCCGGCGCCGGCGCCGGCGCGGGCAGGATGGGGGAGGGACGTGAGTTGGCGGCGATCGGCCGCCCCAACAGCGCTGGCGCGAGCGGTGTGCTAGCGCAGCCGCCTAGCGCAACCGTCGCGGCGAGGAGGGGGACGATTGGGTGGGCGCGGCGCATTAGAGGCCTGCCGGGTGGCGTACGACGTAGGCCTGGCCGTCCTGGAGGTTCGCGAGCGGCTGCGCGCGCCAGCGCGGCCCGCTGCCGGCGGGTACCGGCGGGCCACCGTAGCCGGCGGTGTCCAGCGCGATCCCCGCGACAACAATCCAGACGTGGCGGCCGTTGGCGTACAGCGTGATCCAACGGCCAGGGCCTGGCAGGCCGAAGCTCTCCAGCTGCGTCGAGGTCTCCGCGTTCGCGTCCAGCAGCCCTGCGGCGTAGAGCACGAACGATGTCGCTCCCGAGCAGTCATAGGCCGGCCACATGACCGCGAGCGATCCGTAGTGCACGTCGGGCACCGGGTAGGGGTAGGTGTGAATCAGGTTGCCCGCGGCGATCGCGGCCTGCACCGCAGTCGGTGCCGAGCTCGGCGCGAGCGCGCTGCCGTCGGGCTGGATCTGTGCGGTCTCACCGGCGGTCAGGCCGACGGACCCGCTCAGGCATGAGGACGCGAGTGCGCCCGGCGCCGGCGCGTCAGCCGGCCCTAGCGCCCCGAGCAGACTCCCAGCGCCAGGTGCCGGTGCTGGCGTGACCGTGACCTGGCGCTCACCCCACGCGTCCTGGTCGGCGCGGCCACGCCAGTCGTAGATGTCCACATGGTCGCCTTTGATCGCGCCGCCGGTGTCGCCGGCGTAGAACGCGCTCGCGGTGCCGAACGGGTTCGGCGTCACGTACACGTAGCTGCCGAGCGGGATCACGGTCGGGTCCACAGCCACCTCATACAGCTGGGGGTCTGAGCGCAAGTCCAGGCCGGTCGCGGTCACACCACCCCCCTGGATGCCTCCCCACGGCGGGCCGTAAGCGGTCGCGACCCAGCCGCCGCTCGCACCGGTCGCGCCCCACGACGGGCCGCCGGCGGCGCAAGCAGTTGGTGCGGCGCCCGCGACGGCCGCGACCAGGACCACGACCGTGGCGCCAGTGAGGGCCAGCAGACCGATCAGCCACAGCCACAGCCGCATACCATCATCCTAGTAGACCGCACGAGACTGTACTAAACACTACTAGACGCTAGCTAAGCGTGGTACGGTTTGGGCCCAGCAACCAGAGGGAGGACGCATGAAACGACTCGGCAGGAGCGCCAAGACCCGGATCACGCTCACCGCCGGCGCGCTGCTGTTGGCCTCACCGGTAGCGTCGGCGCGCGCTGCGACCGGCCCGACCGGCGCGAGCGGCCCGGCGCCGTTCACGTTCACGGTCACGCCGAACGCGGCCGGCGCACCAGGAGGCGCGGGGATCCAGAGCGCGATCAACGTGTTTGCCGCGTACAGCCTGTACGCCGCGGCCGGCGGGTTCCTGATCGGTGCCGCGCTGTGGGCGATGGGCGGCGTGATCGGCAACGACTACACCGCGACCGGCGGCAAGAAGAACATCTTCATCGCCGCCGGGTGCGCGTTCCTCGTCGGCTCGGCCGCCAAGATCCTGTCCTGGGCATACGGCCTGGCATGACCAGCCAGACGCGCAGGCTCGCGCTCACCGTCGCCACGGCGGCCGCCGTGGTGCTGTTCGCCGCCGGGATCCTCGTCGGCCGTACCACTGTCACACCACGCCCGGTCGCGGTGAACGCGGTCACGATCAGCGACGGCGTGCCGGTCGGTGTTCTGGACACGCCCGCCGGTGCGCTTGCCGCGAGCGACAACTACCTTGCCGTTGAAGCGCAGAGCGACGAGCAGCAGCCAGCACTGTTCGCTGCCCTGGCCGCGAACACGTTCACGCCAGCGTTCGCGCGGACCGCGCTGCGCCTCGCGAGCCAGGATCGCGCGAGTGACAGCGCTGTGATGGGCGCCTACGCGCATGGCGCGCACGCGCTCGCGATCATTGCCGCACGCCGCCTGGACAGCTACACGCCCAGCCGGGCGGTCATCACGACCTGGATCGGCGGCGTGCTGTGGGGGCCGACGATCACACCACGCCAGACGTGGAACCTGGCCAGCAGCACACTCGTGTGGCAGGACGGCCACTGGCTGCTGGCCAACAACCACATCGCGGGCATCGCACCGGTCCCGTCGATCGTCTACGTCGACGGGACTAACAACCAGGCAGCTGCGTTCAGTGTGCTGACTGGTATGAGCGCACCGTTCTACGGCGCCGGCTGATGCGCCGCCGCCTCTCCCTACTGCTCGCTGCGCTGCTGCTGCTGGCCACCGTCACGCCCGCGGCCGTGGCGGCGGGCGACGCGACCCTGCTGCGCGCCGGCGTGCAGCAGGGCACCGCGACACAGGCCGCGGCCACACAAAAACCCGGCAAGCAGGCGGCCACGAGCTCCGGCAGTGGCTGTGGCAGCACGATCGTGATCGTCATCACGGCCGGCACCTCGTGTGTCATAGGGCCGGCGATCGGCGCGGCGGGGCACGCGATCGGCGGGCTGCTGAGCAGTGCGGGCAACAGTGTGCTTGACGCGATCGCCAGCTGGGTGATCGGCGCGGCAACAACGATCACAGCGTTCATCGCACGAGAGATAACCGCGACCACCAGCCCGCAGCTGACGAGCAGCTGGTACGAGAGGCAGTTCGCCCCGATGGCGGCGGACGGCGGTGGTCTCGCGCTGCTGGTCACGATGGTCGCGCTGAGCAGTGCTGCTCTGCGACGCAACAGCCAGGAGCTCGCGCACATCTTGACCGCGATGCTGCGCGCCGGGTTCGGCACTGGTGTTGTGATCGCGCTCA
>JBEKXB010000036.1:0-20992 GCA_049512455.1 Solirubrobacteraceae bacterium
TGCACACCCTCCGCACACGAGAACGACGTCGCCACCGACTCACCCTGGTAGTACGTCACGCCGTCAGACGCAGCCGCACCACCCACCAACAGCGACGCCGTCGGCAGCGCCGCCACGTTGTAGGTCAGCGTCTTCGTCGAGGCCCCGCCATCCTGGCTCGTCGCGGTCACCGTGTAGTGCTCACCGGTGCCCACCGTCGAGGTGTCGATCACGCCCGATCCGCCGCCGATCGTGTCCTTGCCGTTGTTGTCATCACAGGAGGACAGGCCCGGACCGTCAGTGCCCTCCGTGCACGAGAACGACGTCGCCACCGACTCACCCTGGTAATAGGTCGGCGTCCCGGTCGGCGAGCCGAGCGACGCCGACGGCAACGCCACAACGTTGTAGTTGATCGCGTACGTATCGGTCTGGCTGTCGGCGTCCGTGGCGGTGACGGTGTAGGTCTCGTTGGTGCCAACCGTGCTGGTGTCGAGCTGGCCCGAGCCACCGCTGGCGGTGCTCTCCCCGGTGGAGTCATCGCACGAGGAGAGCGTTCCACCGTTGCTGCCGGCCTGGCAGGAGAACGACGTCGATTCCGACTCGCCCTCGTAGAACGTCTCGTTGTTGCTCGGGGCGGTGATCGACGCCCAGGGCGGGCCCACCGCGCCCGGAGCGGTGACGGCGTAGTAGATCGTGGCAACCGCGGAGGCGCCCGAGTAGCTATCCGCGTAAACGTCGTAGACCTGCGCGCCGCCATACTCGGCGTCGGTCTGGGAGGTGTTCAGGTACGCGGTGCTGCCCGGCTCCGTGAACGACAAAGTGCCCAGCGAGCCGAAGTCGTCATTGCCGTTTCCGTAGTCGTCGTAACAGTCGGACAGTCCGATCCCATCGGCTGCCTCCGCGCACGAGAAGCTGATCGGCACGACCTCGTTCTGCGTAAAGGTCTGATCGTTGCCGGGCGAGCTGATCGTCGCCATCGGATTGGGCGGCGTTGGGATGTTCGAGAGGATCACGTAGCCAGCGGCCCCGCAGATCGAGTCGCACGCGCCGGAGTCGTAAACGTAGAAGTTGGGGTTCTTCGAGCGGCTTGTCGCGCCGAGGTACGTCAGGCTGGCGGAGCCGCACGAGGTACCCGCGCCGCCGCCACCACCACCGTTGTCGAGGCTGTTCGCCGCACCGGCGCCGCTCCCGCCATCGCAGCCGCCGCCACCACCGCCGCCACCACCGCCCAACGAGCTCGGTCCCCCTCCAGAGCCACCGGTGCCGCTCTCGGCCCCATTCGCTCCAGCGCTGCCGCCGCCCGCGCCAGGGGCGGAGCCGCCGTTGCTGCCACCGCCGGCCGATCCGCCGTGGCCCCCGCTCGGGGTGTCACCCCCCTGGCCGCCGCCACCGCCACCGCCACCACCACCCGCAGTGATCAGATCGGTGCCCCCGTCATAGACGGAGGAGTAGGCGCCGCCGCCGCCGGCACCCCCACCCTGACCGGCGCCACCTAAGGTACCGTCGCCGCCGCCAGCGCCGCCCGGGGATCCACCGTGGCCCGGGGCCTGCGTATCCGAGCCGTTGGCACCAGCGTCCTCGCCACCCGCACCGACCGTGATCGTCAGCACATCACCGCCAGTCACGGTGACGGTGTCCTCGACGTCCGCACCGGCCCCGCCTGAGCCAGCTCCGTCGAACGCGCCGCTACCGCCGCTACCGCCCGCAGCCTCGATCGTGATGCTCCCGCTGGCCGGCATCAGGCATGTCGTGCTCTCGTCCTGAAGACCGTCAGTGCACGGCGACGGCGGCGGCCCCGGCGTCGCCCCGGCGACCGTCGGGCCGCCAAACGTCCCGCTCGCGCCGAGGATCAGCAACGCGGCCACGCCGCTCCCGGCCAACAGCCTCACGAAGCGTCCCCCGACGCCCGCGACAACCCTCCGCCGTCTACGCGATGCTGCGCTCTCTCCGCGAGTCATGGCCCCCCACCACGCCGACAGGACGCGATGTTGTGTCGCGGAAACGTACGCAACTCGCTAGGCGCTGTCAAGCACGCACACGAGATCGTAACGACCCGCTGGCGCCGCATCCGCGCGTTAACAATCGTCTGTGAGAACGACGCGCGGCACTGGCGCAAAGGACGACGACATCCGTTCGCTGCTCGCCCCACCCCCACGATGTGTGGAACGTCGGTCGAATGACAGCGCTGCAATGTCAGTCGCGCAGCGGCAGCGCTCGCGATGGCCTACGGCGCGATGGTCCTCACTACGCCTGGGCGAGCGCGTTACGAGCGCCTACTGGCTCACGGACATGAGAATGCACGCAATCGCTAACACGAGCCGGCAAATCCGCTGACATCACGCTGGCACTCGACAGCCGGCGCGACAGTCGTCCTCGCCCGTGAATTAGTTTACAGAATGTAAAGTATCGCGCATTCAGGGGTAGTGGGTCAGTTTGAATCGGGCGCCCCGCCGAGGCGGGTTAGCCGTAGAGCGTCCCGCACAGCGGAAGCCCAAGCGCCTGCCAGGCTTTGGGAAGCGGCTCGGCTACGCGAGATGGCTCGTCCTGTAACTCGTGCTTGTACGCGCTGTAGTCGCCAGCGCTGACGTCAGCGAGCAGCTCTTTCGTGCCCTGCCGCATCTCAGGAAGCGTGCGGAGCACGACCGCGTACGCTGCGCGCTGAGCGCTTGGCGGCGTAAGCGCTTTCAGTCCGGTCAACTCGGCTTGCTCGGTCACGATGAGGACACGCAGCTCGCTCTTGGCCCCGGCCAGATTGGTTGGTTGACCAAGATGCTCGACTGCCGCGTTCGCCTTCACGCAGACCGCAGTTGCTCGTGCGACAAAGCTAGGAGTCTGATTCGATGAGCCGCAGCCAGCGACGAAAACCGCCGTCATGCACAGCGCAGTGAGCAGGCGAGGTCGCGGCATTGGCGTCATCCTCCCACGGTCCGCCACCCGCGGCTCGGCGATCCCCTACGTGGCCGATCTCAACCAGCTCGCCGCGCGGCTCGTAACTGGCCCACTGCCCGCAAATACGGAACGTCTGTCCGGAGTTCGGGTGGCGCGCTGCTCCCCCGGCCTGTTCAGGTGAGCGGTTGAACGGTGACGAGGTCGTCGATGATCGCGAGGTCGGCCGTGTCCGCGGTGAGCAGCGGGACGCCGTGAACGTTCGCGGTTGCGGCTATCGCTAGGTCGATTGCTCGCCGGCGTGGCTGTCCGCCGCGTTGTGCGACGGCAGCCGCGAGGCGACCCCATTCGCGTGCGACCGGCGCATCGACCGGGAGCGGGTCAAAGGTTGCTTCGATTACGCCGAGTCGCTGGGCGCGCAGGGCGCGTTCATCCGGATCGGTGGCGATCAGTGCGCCGAAGTGAAGCTCGGCTAGTGACGCGACGCTAATCGCGCCCTCGACCCCTTCGGGGATCCCCGCCCCGATCAGGACGGACGTGTCCAACACGACGCGGCTCATACGAACGGGTCATCGAGAGCCGCCGGGAACCGCCGCAGATCATCGGCCAGCGTGCGCGGCGCCGGTGTATCGAACACCGTCGCGAGCGCCGGACCGCTGACCCAGGAGCGACGTGCGGCTGGGCCGAGCTCAGCTACCGGTCTGCCGGACACCGTGATCGTGAACTGCTCCCCGGCTTCGGCGCGACGAAGCACCTCGCCTACGTTGTTTCGGAGCTCCTTCTGAGGAATCGTCAGCACCACCGTAACGTAGCAGATTTGCTACCGCGGCTGGCATCGGTCCCCCACCGATGTCCCGGCACTCCAGTGGGCCTAACGCACTTCCTCGGTGGCGTCAGGCTCACAGTACTTGGCCTGCTCTACGGCCAAGCAGGTGTGTGGCTGCGCATCACCCAGACGATGTCCAAGGAAGGCTTCGACCGCCTCGTTGGCATACACGCATACGAGGGGCGCCCACGGCCTTATTCCGCCTATCCGCTGTAGCCAGGCCCGGACCCCAATCGGCGCACCGTGGCGCCGCGTTCGCTATTAGACGCCCGCTGAAGACATGGATCTGAGGGCGGATCCAGGAGCGGGCGGCCTGGCTCGCGCGCTCTCGCTCTTCATTGTGGCTGTTGCATAATGCCGTCGGCGAAATGCTGGGCTCCGCCGGCTGCAGCGGCCGTGTTAGGCCTCATCGGCCGTCAGGTCGACCAGAGAGCGCAAGGAGTCGAGCGATGACTCTCGGTGTTTTCGGTCCCACCCTTACAACGCGTCCAGTGACGGCGGCGGGGAATGAGCGCACGCTCCCAACCGGAACGGACGCGGCGGAGGGACCGCCGTCACATCAAAGTTCTACGAGCCACGGGACAACCTCTCCGGCTCGCGTGGGACGCGGGCTGGTGGTGCGAGCGTGGGGGGAACAATCACGTGAAGTGCTACGCGCCGAATGACAGCAGGATGGTGCCGATCCCGTCGACACCGAGCGGTAGTCGGACCGCCGCAAACAAGCTCGCAGCGCTACGGCGCGGCGGCTTGGGAGCGTAAGCTTGAACCAAGTGCGTCCGCTTGGTACCGCAGGAAATGACGGGGCGACGACCGCCAACGCGGTGTTGTTTGTCGCGTTCCGCGAGGCGACGTCGCGCGATCAGCTTGAGGCTATGACGCTGCGTCTGCAGGAGGTACTGGACGAGTACGCCGCGGACGCGGAGGGGGCGTCGGCGTCGGCGAACTTCGAGACGTCGGAGATCGAGATCGACCTGTCCCTCGTCAGCGGCTCGATCAGCGCTGTGCATGAGACGATCGCGACGGTTGTCAGGGCGCTCGAACTTCACGGCGGCATCGACCCGGCGACGCTCGGCCCGTCAAACCTCTCAGGCGCGGCTCCGGCACTGGAGATGACGGTCCGTTCGAGCGAGACCCAGCTCGTCGCGGCCTAGCGCGGGCGATTCTCTCGCTCAGTGGGGTCCGTCTGCGGAAAGTATCCGGAAGGCCACAAGTTTTTCTTGCGGTGCCGTGCTTGAACACGGACGGGCTGTCATGCGAACGTGATGACAGCTAGCGTCACGAGAGACAGCCCGACCCCCGTGATCGTAAGCCACGTGACCAGCAGCGAGGAGAGGCGATCGTAGCTGCCTTTACTCAGCGCGGCTGCCACGCGGCGCTCACGTACCGCGCCGACCACAAAGATCGCGATTGCGAGCATTCCGTAGCCGACGCCCAGCAGCTGGAGCGGCCAGGTCGTTCCTTTCGTCAGTCCAGGTACCAACCGTCCCACGCCGACGGCCACCGCCGCGGCGCCCAGCCCGGTGCGCCACCACGCGAGCCAGGTCCGCTCGGCCGCCAGCCAGGTCCGCCGTCGGACTTCCGCGTCGGGATCGCTACTGTCGGGCTCGCCTCTCACCACCACGCGCCAAACCTAGCTCGCTCGAGCAGCGCTTGCAGCGCCGGAAACTCGATCGAAATTGTCGCAAAGCGGCTGGCCGCAGATAGGTCGACGACCGCACCGTCCGAGAGCTGAAGCGGCCGCCGTCCACGAAAGGCCGCCTCGATCTCGCGCTTTGCAACAACGTGGCGCTGGTTCGCGCTTGTGGCGGTTGATGGCGTTTGCAACAGCGTGCGATCAGGGGTACGGCCAACATAAGCCCAAAGGTGTAATAGCCGTCCTGCGACACCTCGCTCCAGCTTCAGAGAGGTGTGCTTCTCTGAAGGCAACTCCGGGTGCGGCTACAGAGAACGCGCTCCGAGCGCGGTCGCGGGTCCCCGAAGCCGCTTCAGAGGACACGAAGGCGCCGGCGGTGCGGCGACGGGCCGAGCAGCAGTCGCCCGACCCCGTCATCGTGGACGAGGTCCTTCCACGGGCGTACTCCTCGTAGTCGACTGGGAACGCGGCCGCACGAGACCGGGCGGGCCACCCGACGAGATCCTTTACACAGCCAGCGAACTGCGCTCCGACGGATTCGACACAACCGAGATCGACGCCGGACTGCCGTTTCACTTCGCGATCCGAGCGACTCCCACCGGCAGGCACCAACAGCCACTCAAGCGCGAATAGCAGGACACCTGTCCTCGCGTAGCGGGCGCGCGTACTGGTGGCCCCGTAGTACGCCGCTCAGGCGGAGGTTACGGACTGCAGGGCTGCGTCGAGCTCGTTGAGCTGGCGTCGCACGCCGCCACACACCTGCTCGCAGAGTTCGAACACGCCGTCGTCGGCGATCGCGTAGTGAACGTGATTGCCATCCTTAGTGCGCGTGACCATCCCGGCGGCGTGCAGGATCGCGAGGTGCTTGGAAACGTTTTGCTGGGTCGCTCCGACGGCCTCCTGCAGCTCACTGACCGTCGCGCTGCTGCCACGCAGCTCGTCCAAGAGCTTGATTCGCATCGGCTCGGCCAGCACACGAAAACGCTGCGCGATCAGCTCGATCAGCGGGTCCGAAAGCGGATGCGTGACGGTCACGACGCGAGCCACGAAGCCAAGCTTATCACGGCGTCACAGTTGTACAGTTGGCAGAGCGGTGTCGGCGCAGCGCCGGATCAAAGGTAGCGCGACCCCTCAGCACACAACTACACCGGCGTGTAGTTGACAGCCTGGCGAGTTTGGGCTAGGCTGGGGCCACAAGTACACAACTGTGTAGATTGTCTCGATCGTCAGGGAGCGACAAGATGAGCCCGCAAGATCAACCGCCGTCACGTTGGCCGCTGGAGCGCGCTATTCGCGCTCACCGGCACGATCACGCTCCTGTCGGTGGTGCTTGGCGTGTTCGTGTCGCGCTGGTTCCTGCTGGCCGCCGCGCTGGTTGGTGTCGGTCAATTGCTGTACGTGACGGTCGCTGACTGCCCCGGCGCGATGCTGCTTCGCCACGGGTGCCGGCTGCGCTCGGCGATCTACCCCGACAAACCCACCCGCACCAAGAAGCCGGCCGCCCGCGCCGCGGCCTGAGCACAAAGGACCCAGCCATGAGCTTCACAGCAAGCGCACACTCAATCGACGGAACGCTGCGCCATGAGATAGACGTCAACGGGCGACACACGATCACCACCGACGAGCCGCAGAGCATGGGCGGCACAGACACCGCACCAGCACCGCACGAGCTGCTCGCGGCGACGCTGGCCTCGTGCGTGTCGACAATGATCGTGCTCTACGCCCGCCGCCACAACTGGGACTTGGGAGATATGCGCGTCGATGTCGCCTACGACGCCGACACCAGCCCGAGACACGTCGACATCGAGGTCCGCCTGCCCGGGGGCCTCACCAGTCAGCAGGCCGACCGCCTCAAACGCGTCGCCGACACCTGCCCCGTGCGCCGCGCACTCGAAGCCGGCTTCGACTTCAACGAACGACTCGAGTTTGACCCGCCCCAGGCACTCCACGCCTGAGCGAAACACCCCGGCGCCAACAGGCCGTCGGACGAACACGACGAAACGGAGGACGCAATGGGCTGGCTGAAGACCGCGCTAAACGGAGGTCAGGGCATAGACGCGCGCGCCGCAGACGCCCTCGTGCGCGCAGGAGCAACGCTCGTTGACGTACGCAGCCCGGCTGAATGGCGGGCCGGCCACGCGCCAGCCGCGCAACACGTTCCACTCGGCGAGCTCGACAGCCGACTCGACAAACTCCCACGCGACCGACCAGTCGTAGCCGTCTGCCGCGCGGGCGGACGATCGGCTCGAGCCACTGCGCTACCTACACGCAACGGCTTCGACGCCAAGAACCTCAGCGGCGGCATGCGCGCCTGGGCCTCAGCCGGACTCGACGTCAAAACCGACAGTGGGCGCAAAGGCACAATCGTCTGAACCCGCAGCGCCTCGCGCCCTCAGGGTCGCTCCGTCTCACCTGACTCTCGGTCCAGCGAGCAGCAGTACTCCGGCCGGCGCCGGTCAAGATGCTCGCTTTCCGGGCGTAGAGGAGCTGCGCGAACCGCGACGCCACTCGCGTGACTGCTTTCGCGTATCAGGGACACTCTGGGCAGCGGAGCCGCTCGCTCTTCGTCCAGGACGTGACCGCTTATAGGCGATGCGGTCGTCAGTCGAGCCGGTTCCTGGACTAGTCGGATTCTGGGCGGCGGCGTTCGAGGAAGAGGACGTCGCGCCAGGTGCCGTTGAGCTTGCCGAGGCGTTCGCGGCGGCCGATGATGCGAAAGCCGCAGGTTTGGTGGAGAGCGAGGCTGGCGGTGTTTTCGGGGAAGATGCCGCACTGGATGGTCCATATGCCGGCTGTTTCGCTGGCCTGGATGAGCGCGCCCAGTAGGAGCCGTCCGATGCCTTGGCCTTGGTGGTCGGGGTGGACGTAGACGCTGTCCTCGACGACGCCCGCGTAGGAGCAGCGGTCGGACACGCTGTTCGCGGCGACCCAGCCGACGATCTCCTCGCTGTCTGTCGCGACGAACCGCAGGTCGGGTAGGTGCTCAGCGTCCCAGCTTGCCCAGGAGGGCGGCGTGGTTTCGAATGTGGCGTTGCCGGTCGCGATCCCAGCGTCGTAGATCTCGGCTACTTGGGGCCAGTCGGCTTGCTCTAGGCGGCGCAGCTGAAGACGCGCTGCGAGCGCGGTCGTGGTGTCCGTCATGCCTGGGCCTCCGGGCGGACCACCGGGCCCCGTTTCATGGTTTGCCGGACACCGTTGGCTGGTCGACCGTGCAGCCGCAACTGGTTGGCGTGCCGCTGGCGCTGGCGCCGCAGCAGTCTTGTTTTGCTTCTGGTTCGCAGCATTGGTTGAGCGTGTCGGGTTCGCAGCACGCGTTCGGGTCTGGTTTGCGGGCGCGGATGATCGCGGCACCGGCGTGTTGGTGGACGCGGTGGGTGGTTCGGATCTCGATGTCCTGCAGGCCGGCGGAGCTGAGCGCGGCGCGGAACTCAGCCTCGGTTAGGGCGCCGGCGATGCAGCCGGTCCATTCGGCCATGTCGGCTCGGGTGGCGTCGTCCATGTCGGGGTCGGCGATCACGTCGGACACGGCGAACCGCCCGCCCGGGCGCAGAACGCGTGCTACTTCCGCGATGACCTTGGGCTTGTCGGCGGAGAGGTTGATCACGCAGTTGGAGATCACGACATCGATGCTCGCGTCACCGAGCGGCAGCTGCTCGAGGTAGCCCTTGACGAACTCGACGTTCTCGACGCCGGCGGCGGTCGCGTTGGCGCGTGCGAGGGCGAGCATTTCGTCGGTCATGTCCAGTCCGATCGCTTTTCCGGTCGGTCCGACGCGCCGCGCGGAGATCAGGACGTCAGCGCCGGCACCGGACCCGAGGTCAAGGACGGTCTCGCCCTCGTGCAGGTCGGCGACCGCGGTCGGCACACCGCAGCCCAGTGACGCGTCGAGCACCGTGTCCGGGACCCCTTCACGGCTGGTGGGGTCGTAGAGCGAGCCACCGAACACTTCCTTGGTGGCGTCGCTAGCGGTGAGGCGGATCGGTGCGCAGCAGCTCGCGTCGCCGGGTGCGGTTTTGGTAGCGGCGGCGGCGTAGCGCTCGCGGACGGTCTCGCGAATCTCGTTCAGCTCAGCCATGCGGACAGCTCCTGGAGCGCGTCGGGGTTGACGTAGTAGTAGGCCCACAGGCCCTGGCGCTCGCAGCCAACGATCCCGGCTTCGCGGAGCACTTTGAGGTGGTGGGACACCGTTGGCTGCTGCAGATCAAACAAAGGCACGAGCTCGCACACGCAGACCTTGCCGGCGTGCTTGCGCAGGACGTCGATCAGCTGCAGCCGGACCGGGTCACCGAGCGCCTTAGCGACAAGCGCCATCCGTTGTGCGTGGTTGCGCTCGACGTCGGGGTAGACGACGGGTTCGCAGCAAGGCTCCCCGACGGGCCGTTTGGTCTTGGGTGTCAGTTCCAAAGCGACGTTCACTGGATCGAAACATATCGATTGGACTTATGGCTGTCAATCGCTTAGGCTGCGCGCCGATGACGCGCGTCGCGGTGATCACCGACATCCACGGCAACCTCGCGGCGCTCGAGGCGAGCCTCGCAGCGATCGACAGGATGGGAGTCGACGGCGTGTATTGCGGTGGTGATCTGGTCGGTTACGGCCCCCGCCCGACCGAGGTCTGTGAGCTGATCGAGGAGCGTGCGATTCCGACGATCTACGGCAACTACGACTACGCGATCGGCCGGGATCTCGAGGACTGCGGTTGCGCGTACATCACCGAACACGACCGCGACCTCGGTCACCAGTCAGTTGACTGGACGCTCACGCATACCTCCCAGCACGCCAAGGACTACATGCGCGGCCTGCCGTTCGATTTGCGCTTCGAACTAGGTGGGCAGGGCGTGCGGCTTGTGCACGGCTCGCCGCGCAAGGTCAACGAGTACCTGTTCGAGGACAAGCCGGCGCACACGTTCGAGCGGATCGCCGCCGACGCGGACTGCGACGTGCTGGTGTTCGGTCACACCCACAAGCCGTGGATCCACGCCTACGGCGGGGTGCTGTTCGTCAACTGCGGCTCGATCGGCAAGCCCAAGGACGGTGACCCCCGCGCCGGTTTCGCGCTGCTTGAGCTCGACCAGGGCGGCGACGTCCGCGCGTCGATTGAGCGTGTCCCGTATGACGCGCAGCCCGTGGCGGATGAGATGCTCGCTGCCGGATTGCCGGGCGAGTTCGCAGAGAAGCTCGTCGCCGCTCAATAGCCAGTCCAGGAGGGTGAGATGAAGTACGTGCTGTTTGTTTGCAACCACAACGCCGGGCGCTCACAGATGTCCCAAGCGTTGTTCGAGCGCTACGCCCCGGAGGACGTTCGCGGCGAGTCCGCGGGCACCGACCCGGTCCCCCACATCTGGCCCGAGGTGATCGAGGTGATGCGCGAGCTCGACATCGACCTCTCCCAGCGCCGGCCGAAGAAGCTGACCGTTGAGATGCAGCTGCACGCTGACTGGGCGGTCACGATGGGCTGCGGTGACGCCTGCCCCTACGTCCCCACGACCGTTGACACCTGGGACATCCCCGACCCCGCTGGCCGCCCGATCGACGATGTGCGCGAGATCCGCGACCTGATCGACCGCCACGTCAAAGAGCTCGCGGTCGGCAAGCTCGACGCGATCTACGCCGACGAGACCGCACACCGCTTCCGCCTCCAGCGGCTCCTGCCGGATCTGATCAGCGAGTTCGCTGAGACCCGCTCACCGGAGCTGATCCGCGCCTGCGCGGACCGCGTCCTCGCCGATTACGACGACGTCCCGGTCCGCACGCACATCATCACGATCGCGCACAAGCAAACCCGCGACTGCCTGCGCCAGGACACCTGCAGCCTGCTGGGAACCGCCGGTAGCTAATGGATGCGACGCTCGGATTGTGGCGCCGCGCCGGCGCCGAGGGTCTCGCCGCGTTCGCGCTGGTGTTCGCCGGCTGCGGCGCGATCATCACCAACCACAACGACCACGGTGCATTGGGCCCGGTCGGCGTGAGCCTCGTCTTCGGGCTGATCATCATGGCAATGATCTACGCGACCGGGCACCTATCTGGCGCGCACATCAACCCGGCGGTCACGATCGCGTTCACGCTCACGCGCCACTTCCCCCCACGCGACGCGATCGCCTACATCACCGCACAACTCGCCGGCGCGACCACCGGCGCACTCCTGCTGCTCGCCGTCTGGACCAACAAACCCGCTCACCTCGGTGCGACCATCCCCACCGTCCCAATCGGCAGCGCGTTCGTCTACGAGACCGCCCTGACGGCGATGTTGATGTTCGTGATCATCTCCGTCGCGACCGACACCCGCGCCGTCGGCGCCGGCGCCGCAATCGCGATCGGCGCGACCGTCGCCCTCGACGCCATGTTCGGCGGCGCCGTCACCGGCGCATCAATGAACCCCGCCCGCTCCTTGGGCCCCGCACTCGTCTCCGGCACCTGGACCGACCAGTGGATCTACATCGCCGCCCCCATCCTCGGCGCCGCACTCGGCGCATTCGCCTACCAGCTCATCCGCGGCCAACACCCCAAACAGAACACCGCCTAACACCGCTATTTGTTTACATAATATAGGTTATCGGGCATTCACGGGCGACTGGACTTCCCTGGTTCAGGCGACACTTAATCTGGCCCAGGTTCCCGGGAACGTCGCGTCCAACCCAAACGCTACGCTCGTGAGAGTTGCGTGCGCGCGATAGAGACTATTTGTTGCAGCGCCGGCTCGCTCGCCTGCCCGAACCGCGCGACGACATCCTGGTAGACCGCGAGCGCCTCCTCACGGCGCCCCAGGTTGCTAAGCGTGAACCCCTTATACGCGAGCGCCTCGGCGGCCTGTTCGAGCAGCGCCGGCTCGCTTGTCTGCGCGAGCCTCGCGACGAGATCCTCGTAGACCGCGAGCGCCTCCTCAAGGCGTCCCAGCTGACCAAGCTTGCCCCCCTCGTTTGCGAGCGCGTAGGCGACCTGTTCTAACAGCGCCGGGGCGCTCGCCTGCCCGAACCGCGCAACCACATCCTCATAGACCGCCAGCTCCTCCTCGGGACGCCCCAGCCCATCAAGCGTGACCCCCTTCTTGTTAAGCGCCTTGGCGACCGGCTCGAGCAGCGCCGGGTCGCTCGACCGCCCGAACCGCGCAACGACATCCTCATAGACCGCCAGCTCCTCCTCGGGACGCCCCAGCTGACCAAGCGTGACCCCCTTGAACAAGAGCGCCTTGGCAACCTGTTCGACCGGCGGGTCGCTCGCCTGCGCGAATCGCGCGACAAGATCCTCATAGACCGCCAGCTCCTCCTCGGGACGCCCCAGCTGACCAAGCGTGACCCCCTTGTCCAAGAGCGCCTTGGCAACCTGTTTGAGGAGCGCCGGGTCGCTCGACCGCCCGAACCGCGCGACAAGATCCTCTAAGACCGCGAGCTCCTCCGCATCGCGCCCCAGCTGACCAAGCGTGACCCCCTTGTTAAAGAGCGCCTTGGCGACCTCTTTGAGCAGCGCCGGGTCGCTCGACCGCCCGAACCGCGCAACTACATCCTCATAGACCGCGAGCGCCCCCTCTACGCGCCCCAGCTGACCAAGCGTGACCCCCTTGCTGAAGAGCGCCATGGCAACCTGTTCGAGCAGCGCCGGGTCGCTCGACCGCCCGAACCGCGCAACCACATCCTCATAGACCGCGAGCGCCCCCTCTACGCGCCCCAGCCGGCCAACCGCGGCCCCCTTGTTCACAAGGGCCTTGGCGACCGGCTCGAGCAGCGCCGGGTCGCTCGACCCCCCGAACCGCGCAACCACATCCTCATAGACCGCGAGCGCCTCCTCATCGCGCCCGCGCATAGCAAGCGTCACCCCCTCGTCGAAGAGAGCCTTGGCCTGCTCGAGTAGCACCAAGTCGCCCGCCTGCCCGGACCGGGTGACCGGCAGGCTTCTCGACCGCGAAACAGAATGACGCATTACGTTCCCGAGAGTCGTGATGCCCGGATCGGAAGAGACAATGATCCTCCGCATGGGCGAAGTCAAGTCCACCGTCCACCGCAACCGCTGACCAGCTCGCCCCATGCTAACCGAGGTCGGACTTCCACTAACCGAAGCCCCGCACCTCTGCTCCCTGGCGCAACAGGACGTCATCACCACCTCACACGCGGACAACAACTGGCATAGTGACCAGCCCGGCCCCGCCCACTGCACATACCACGCCGATTCCTCAGGGCATGATGACGAAGGTATCGGTCTCGCCTTCCCCCTGTGATCCACTCCACTTTTCGCCTGGTGACACGGACCCGAGCACCGGGCCAGCTACTGCGCGGCCCACAGCCGCACCGCGTCGTCCCAGCTTGCGGAGGCGAGCAGGCTCCCGTCGGGGCTGAAGACGACGCCCAGCACGTGGTCCGTGTGTCCTTCGAGCGCGCCCAGGCACTCGCCGCTCGCGGGATCCCACAACCGCACCGTCATATCCTCACTTGCGGAGGCGAGCAGGCTGGCGTCGGGGCTGAAGGCCACGCTCCTTGCCGGGTCCGTGTGCCCTGCGAGCGTGCGCAGGCACTCGCCGCTCGCGGGATCCCACAGCCGAATCGTGTGGTCGGCGCTTGCGGAGGCGAGCAGGCTCCCGTCGGGGCTAAAGGCCACGCTCGTTACTGGGAGCGTGTGCCCTGCAAGCGTGCGCAGGCACTCGCCGCTCGCGGGACCCCACAGCCGCACCGTCTTGTCGTGGCTTGCGGAGGCGAGCAGGCTCCCGTCGCGGCTGAACGCGACACTCCAGACGAAGTGCGTGTGCCCTACCAGCGTGCGCAGGCATTCGCCGCTCGCGGGATCCCACAACCGCACCGTCATGTCGAAACTTGCGGAGGCGAGCAGGCTCCCGTCAGGGCTGAAGGCCACGCTCCTTACCGGGTCCGTGTGCCCTGCGAGCGTGCGCGGGCACTCGCCGCTCGCGGGATCCCACAGCCGAATCGTCCCGTTGTTGTCTGCGGAGGCTAGTAGGCCACTTTCGGGGCTGAAGGCGACGCTCTCTACCCCGTTGGTGTGCCCTGCAAGCGTGCGCAGGCACTCGCCGCTCGCGGGATCCCACAACCGCACCGTCATATCCTCACTTGCGGAGGCGAGCAGGCTCCCGTCAGGGCTGAAGGCCATGCTGCTCACCGCGCGCGTGTGTCCCGCAAGCGTGTGCAGGAGCGCCCACTCCGCCGATGCCTTCGTCTCGGCATGCCTCGTTTGAGGAAGTGTGGCCGGAGCCTCGACCTGTTGCTTCAGCTTGACCAAGGACGACTTCAAGCTGGCGAGATGGGCCGCTCCACCATCGCTAAAGGACGCACCACCCCTGGGTGAACTTTCCTCCCAACTGACTGTCGTGCTGCCAGCGCCGCTCGGCTCGAACGTCCAAGTCGTGTCCGCCCAGGCTCCAGCTATCTGGACCATCCTGCCCGGGACGACGGCCGTAATCAGCGACGGCCCTCCTAACGTCCACTCTAGCTGGCCTCCTGCGCGCCATTCTGCGGCTTCCAGGCCGCCACCCCACCACTTCTCCCAGTTGCTCGGCTCAGCGAAATAGGCCCACACATCTTGTGAAGGGCGTTCGATCGTTATCTCCGCATTCAGCATCCTGGCCTCTCTTCTCAGGACTCGTAGGTTGCTGCAACCTGGGGACTCAGCACGGGCTCGAGCGTGACGACGAAGTCCGTATCCGCACTGACCGCACAAGCGAGGACCCAGCCGGCGTGGCCGGCGAGGTGAGGCGGAGCGCTTCCAATTTCCACAAGCGGTGCCTGGTCCGAATCCGCCCGGCGGCGATCCGACGATTCCAACCGCGAAGAACGTCCGCTTTCGGTCTTATCGGCACTTCTCGTTCCATTGTTCCCAAGGGCCGACGATGGCGATGAGGAGTCAGAGCAAGGCCCACAGCGACACCGTTCGACGATCGCCGCCCGCGCCCGCAAGTAGGCTCCCCGCCAGG
Organism: Solirubrobacteraceae bacterium; assembly: GCA_049512455.1. Taxonomy (GTDB): domain Bacteria; phylum Actinomycetota; class Thermoleophilia; order Solirubrobacterales; family Solirubrobacteraceae; genus Palsa-513. Next base: position 15,235 of record JBEKXB010000036.1, read on the forward strand.
TTGAAGGCGACGCTGAATACCCCGCCATAGAGCGTGTGCAGGCACTCGCCGTGTTGCGGATCCCAGAGCCTCACTGTCCCGTCGTCGCTTGCGGAGACGAGCAGGCTCCCGTCGGGGTTGAAGGCAACGCTCCACACCGCCCGCTGCGCGTCGAGCGTGCGCAGAAAGTAGCCGTGTTCCGGATCCCATTGCTGCACTGTCCCGTTATGGCCTGAGGAAGCAAGCCAGCCGCCCTTGGGGTCGAAGGCGACGCTCGATACCACGCCCCCCGAACGTCCGTCGAGCGTGTGCAGGCACTCGCCGCTCGCGGGATCCCAGAGCCGCACCGTCTCGTCATAGCCGGAGGACGCCAGCAGGCCCCCGTCGGAGTTGAAGGCGACGCTCTCTACGTCGTCGGTGTGTCCCGCGAGCGTGCGCAGGAGCTTGCCCTTCTTCGGATCCCACAGCCGCACCATATTGTCGGCGCTTGCGGAGGCGAGCAGGCGCCCGTCGCGGTTGAAGGCGACGCTCCTTACCTTGTCCGTGTGCCCAAGGAGCGTGTAATCCGAGTGCCCCGCGAGCGTGCGCAGGCACTTGCCCTTCTTCGGATCCCATAGCCGCACCGTCCTGTCATCGCTCGCGGAGGCGAGCAGGCGCCCGTCAGGGCTGAAAGCGGCGCTATGTACCGGCGACGTGTGCCCTTCGAGCGTGCGCAGGCACTCGCCGCTCGCGGGATCCCACAGCCGCACCGTCATGTCCTCACTTGCGGAGGCGAGCCAGTGCCCGTCGCGGCTGAAGGCCACGCCCCACACCCGAGCCGTGTGCCCCTCGAGCGTGCGCAGAAGCGCCCACCCCGCTGACGTGTTCGCCATCGTCGTCACCTCGCATTATGGCTGCCACCGGTACCAACAGCAGCAGAGCATAGAACCGAAGTGGCCGAGAGGTTTGTCTCGCCATGACACGACGTGGAGTGGGCTCCAAGCTCGGGGAGCTGTCGCTATGCGCAACGCCACCTGCAAGCCCCGGGGTCAGTTGTGTGTTCTCAGAACCAGGCCGTTGCGGTGCCTCCGCGGCCTGCGCCGGACCGTGGGAGAGTCTGCCGCTCACTCCGGAACGGCGTGCGGCCCACTGACCCTGTCCGACATGTCGTCCCCCCGGCTCACGCCTGGTTTCCATAGGGGGCGTTATCAGGCATTGTTATGGTCAACCAGCCGTGTTTGCTGGGGTCTTGGAGGTTTTGGCACCGATCCGGGAAACGAGTTCAGACGCTCGTTCGCCCTACACTGCAGCCGGGAGTGAGCGCGTGGCATCACTGGCGAGTGTGCTCACCATCAGAAAGCAGCCAGCGCTAGGGTCCTGTCGTGCGGGAACAGTCTGCGTCTACAGTTTGAGAGGCGGGTTCGGGTGTCGACGGTGACGATGGGTTTTGCGGTCGTCGATGTCGAGACGACGGGACTGTTTTTCTCGAAGGACCGTGTTGTCGAAATCGCCGTGGTGCGTCTGGACGAGGACGCGGCAGTCGTGGATGAGTTCTCGACGCTGATCAATCCGCGTCGAGATGTAGGGCAGACGCGCATTCACGGGATCGCGGCTGCCGATGTAGTCGACGCACCGACGTTTGAGGAGGCTGCCGCGCTGATTTGGGCGCTGCTCGCTGGCCGTGTGCTGGTGGCGCATAACGTCAGGTTCGACTTTGGCATGCTCGATGCGGAGTTCGGTCGCTGCGGTGTTCGGCTTCCGCCTCCGCCAACGATGTGCACGATGGCTCTTGCGGGCCACTATCTGCACCGACTTCCTGCCCGGTCGCTTCCGGCGTGCTGTGATGCAGCCGAGATCGAGCTGTCGCAACATCACAGCGCGCTTGCTGATGCCCGCGCAGCCGCGCAGCTATTTCGGTGCTTTCGGGCCGCGCATCGGCAGATCCCGACGTCGTGGCGTGACGACCTGGAAGAGGCAGCTGTAGCACGGTGGGTGCCCGGTCCCGTTGTGTTTGCGTCCTGTCAGCCGGTCACGCGCGAGACCCAGACGTACAGGCGCGCGAACGCGAGGGCACCGCTGGCCGACCTTGTGCACAGCCTGCCGCGCGGTCGTGTCACCGAGCTTGAGCCTTACCTCGGGATGCTCGATCGAGCGCTCGAGGATCGGCTGCTCGATGACGTCGAGGTCAAGGCGCTCTCGGGTTTGGCAGCTGAACACGGGGTCACCCGGGAGGGCGCTATGAACGCTCACAGGGAGTACCTTCGCCATCTGGCCGCCGCCGCGTGGACCGACAGAAGCGTGTCCGACGCGGAGCGCTCCGATCTGCTCGTCGTTGCGTCGTTGCTCGACGTGCCGGCGGAGGAGGCGCTGGCCATCCTCGAGGCTGAACGGACGCGGGCGGGTGACCCGCTCATCGAACCGGGATCGGCACTGCACGTCGACGATCGCGTCGTGTTCACCGGGGACATGACGATGGGACGCTCCGAGATCGAGGCACTCGCTCGGGCTGCCGGATTGACCGTGATGCGGTCGGTAAGCGCCAAGACGGCGCTCGTCGTCGCTGCGGATCCACACTCTCAGTCGGGAAAAGCGCGCGCAGCGCGCGAGCACGGTGTGCGCCTGGTGACCGAGCAGGTGTTTCTCCACTTACGCGAGCATGTCCTGCCCGCCGCCGCCACCGCAACGGGCTAGCGCACCGTCAGTCAGCTGCCCACAGGCGACCTGGGGAGGGCAGCGTTCAGCCACGTTGAACGTTTACATCACTGTGGACCCGGACACGATGGATCTCCGCGCGACGGCGGTTGCGCATCGACTGGCACGGCCGCTGATCGCGGCTGCTCTCCTCACGATCCCAACAACGGTGCTGCAGCTCGTGCACCTTGGCGAGCCGTGGCGCGCCATCAGCGCCGTCGTCGACTGGGCGATCTGGCTCGCGTTCGCCGGCGAACTGCTGGTGATGCTGGCGGTCACACGCAAACGCGGTCGCTACCTGTTCGACCATCCTCTCGACATCGCGATTGTCGTGCTCACGCCACCGTTCTTCCTGGCCGCCCTGCAAAGCATTCGCGTGCTCCGGCTACTGCGCCTGTTGCGCGTGTTTCGCATACCCGGGTTGGCGGACCGCGTGTTCTCCACGGAAGGCGTGCGGTTCGCCGCGGTCGTCGTCTTGCTAACGGCCGTCGGCGGTGGCGCGGCATTCGGCGCCGCTGAACACGTGTCGTTCGGAAACGGTGTCTATTGGGCAGCCAGCACCATGGCAACCGTCGGGTCGATCGTCCCGAAGACAACCATAGGGAAAGTCCTCTCTGTAGCGGTCATGCTCATCGGCATCGGCGCGGCAACGCTCGTGATCGGCGCTGTCGCCAACCGCTTCTTCGCCCACACCGTCGAAGAGGTTGAGATCGCCGAGGACGACCTGCTCGTGCAGATCCGCGAAATCTCACAGCAACTGCAATCGCTCGAACGCGCTGTGGCCAACCGCAAGACACTCCGATCGTCGCGCGGCTGACGATTCATCCACATGCCAAGCTTGCGACCTTCCTGCCGAATGGCGCGTGCCCGACCTATCCGGGCGCGCTAGTCGGAGCGTTCGGTCGCTGTGCATCGATTTGGGCTAGATCCCGCTGCAGTTGCGCGACCACGTCAGGCACAGTCTTGCGGTAGTGGGCGAGCGCAAGATCGAGCCGGAAGTCAAAGTCCGCAGCTAGATTCGGCCCGTAATGCACCGTCGTGGGCTTCTGACGATTCGAGACCGAAAACGTCGTCGAGCCCTCACTGTCGGAATGCTCGAAGCCGATCAGCTTTGCGAACAGGCACTCGCGTGTTTGACGGGCACCAGCGAACACGACACGCTTGTTCGTGATGAAGACGGTCCCAGTGTCAATCGCCGTCGGCGTCGACGCACCCTGAACATAGTGGCCGCGCGTTGCACCCACGCGGTAGCGCACCGAGCGCCCATGGATGCTGCCGATCGGGATCGACACGCCCTGCGAGCGGCCAGCGTACGTGCCTTGGCCCCGTCGCTCCTCGACCAGGCTTGTGCCGGTCACCTTGAAGAAGAGCGCCTCCCCCGGAGCCAGCATGATTTCCGCCTCTGAAGCCCCGTTGAACTTCTCGGCGACCTCGAGCATGTGGGCGTAGCCGTCGCGGAGCGCTTGCCAGTGCGCCAGATCCCGCTGGTAGGCCTCCTCGGCCTGCCTCGCCTTGACCTTCTCGAACATCTAGCTCCTCCTCCGCGGACCAGATCACCAATCACATCAACTGCGTCAGTAATGGTGCCACGGCCAAAGTTGCCACGAACGCGCCGCGCGAGGCGAGTGCCCCGGCGTCATTGAACGACCAGCGACGGACGAGCCACGAGCTGACGGCCCGTGCTGCTTCCTCGCCGCTCCGGCTAACCGGCCCCCACCAGGCCGGGCTCGGCCCTGTGCGACCAATGGGCATACAGTGTCAGTGACGGCTCGGCAGGCGATCGTTGTGACACGCTAGGCGAGGGCTCTGCACCCATGCGATTCGTGCACGCCGCAGATATTCACTTGGGTAGCCCACTGGGCGGGCTCGACTTGCGTGCTGACGCGCCCAAGGAGGATATTCGGAGCGCGCCGAGGCGGGCGTTCGAGCGGCTCGTCGACTACTGCATCAGCGAGCGGATCGACCTGTTGCTGCTCGCGGGCGACCTGTTCGATGGCCGAGCCGATGTGGACACGCAGATCTTTGTCGAGCGCCAGCTCCGGCGGCTTGGCGAGAGCGGCGTCAAGTGCGTGCTGCTTCGTGGCAACCATGACGCGGCGTCAAAGCAGGTGCTGCAGCTGCGCCTTCCCGAGGGTATCCGCGAGCTCTCGGTGCGTGCGGCGGAAACGATCCGGTTCCCCGAGCTGGGCGTCGCGGTCCACGGGCGTGGCTTTGCCGACCAGCATGTCACCGAGTCGATCGTAGATAGCTACCCCGCCGCCGATCCAGAGCTTTTCAACATCGGCATGCTGCACACGAGCGCGTCGGGCACCGGTGAGCACGAGGTATATGCGCCGTGCTCCGTCGCACAGCTGACCGGGAAGGGCTACGGCTACTGGGCGCTGGGCCACGTTCATAAGCGCGGAGTGCTCGCGAGCGATCCGCCTGTCGTGTTCTGCGGCAACCTGCAGGGTCGTCATCCGAAGGAGACCGGTGCCAAGGGCGCCACACTCGTCGTCGTCGACGATGGCGTCATTGTTGAGGATCCAGCCCACATCGACTTCGATGTTCTCCGCTGGCACTCCATCACCGTCGATCTTGATGGTGCACGCGACGAGAACGATGTGCTCACCGCGCTTGAGCACGAGATCCTCGAGGTACTCGCCTCCGGAGACGAACAGATGCAGCACGTCGTGCGGATCGACGTTGGCGGTCGCACCGAGATGCACCGCGATATCGTCGATGCGCAGGCGACCTGGCGCGACCGTATGCAGCAGCTGGTGGCCGAGGCGGGTCGAGACCGGGTGTGGACGGAGCGCATTCGGCTAAGCACGTCTCCGCCACTGCCGGCGATCGACACGCTGCGCGAGCGCGAGGACATGGTCGGCGAACTCGCCCGCGAGCTCGCCGACATGACGACGACAGCAGGAACGCCTGTTGCGCTCCAAACGTCTCTGAACACGCTGGCCGAGAAGATCCCAGCTGTGCTCCTCGAGGGCGAGAATGCATGGGCGCGGACATCTGAACTGGCCCCAGTGTGGACGTTTGAACTGGCCCCACCTCCGTCCGATCGGCTGCTGACTGTGTCGGGCTCATTGAGCTCGAGCGGAAGGCGGCGGAAGGGATGGGT
>JBEKXB010000037.1:0-20458 GCA_049512455.1 Solirubrobacteraceae bacterium
CTCATCCGCTGGTCAAAGAAAGACTGCAACCACCTCGCGCTACTCCAACTCGCCAGCGGCCTGATCGCCTTCAAGAAAGCCCACCTCGCGACGATCGCTCAACCCCTACCGGGATAGGCCGTAAGCAGGCGTGCCAGCGCGCAGCGCGCAGGCGGCGAGCACTGCCACGCCCCTACTTCAGCCGGAACGCCTTGATCCGCTCGACGTACTGCTCCTCGTCGCGCGAGTACACGCCGTAGGAGAGCGCCTGGATCATGCTCAGCAGCGCGGTGTGCGAGCGCACGTAAGCCGGGCTGTTGGAGGAGTAGTAGAGCTTGATGTCGGCGAGCTTGGCGACATCCGACAGCGTCGCGTCGGTGATCGCGATCGTCGAGGCGTTGCGGTGGCGGGCAAGCTTCATCGCGCGCACGACCAGCGCGTGCGGGCGGCCGGCGGACAGCGCGATCACGAGCGTCTCCTCGTCGATCCGCGCAAGCCGCCCGAGGGCCTCCTGCGACGGGCTCGCGACGAGCTCGGCGCGCAGGTCGAGCAGCATCAGCAGATGCCGCAGGTAGCTCGCGAAGAACGCCATCTGGTCGGTGCCGGCGATGACGATCCGACTGGCGGCGCTGATCGCAGCGATCGCCCGCTCGATGTTCGCGCCCGACGCCTTGCGCGCGGTCTCCTCGACGTTCGCGTGGTCGGCGGCGATCGCCGTCTCGAAGTCGCTGCGCTCGACGGAGAACAGCGGCGACTCGGCGCTGGCGCCCGCGTGGGCGTGGCGGTACTCGTCGCGCGCGGCGCGCTGCAGCTCGGGGAAGCCTTCGAAGCCGAGCGCCTGCGAGAAGCGCACGACGGTCGAGCTCGACGTGTTGGCGCGGCGGGCGAGCTCCTCGGCGGTCTGGAAGGCAGCCTCGTCGAGGTGGTCGATGATGTACTGCGCGACGTCCTTCTGCGAGCGCGAGCACTCGTCGAAGCGAGACTGGATGTAGCTCGACAGCGTCAGCGGCCCACTACCGTTGCCGTTGCCATTGCCGTTCATGCCGACGAGCTCCGCCGGGGCCGCTGTTCTTTTCATAACTGTGGTGCTCATTCGACGATCCGCTCCTGACTTCCTCTAAGGCTTGCTTGACCGGCCGGTTGGCGGCCGCGAATAGCCCTTCGCCGAGGATGGTTCGCCGCGGATGGCGCTCTCCCTTCCCGCGCCTTTGGTGATCGCGCTACTGTGACTGTCGTATGCCGAGCTTGACTCGCCATCGTCGTTTTGGTGTCGTGGATGAGCTGCGGGCCACGTTCTTCACGAACAAGCGGGATCTTTCGTCCGTATCGGCAAATGTTCGATGAAACTTCAGCTCGCTCGACCGATCGTCCTCGCCCTGCTGCGCCGCACCCGTCACGGCACGCTCGAGCTGGCTGACGGCGAGCGGACCTACCGCTTCGGGGAGGCGGTCGACGGCGGGCCGGTGGTGCGCGTCACGGTCAACGACCGGCGCCTCTATCGAGCGCTGCTGCGCGCTTCGCTCGGTCTCAGCCAGGCCTACGCCGACGGCTGGTTCGACTGCGCGGACCTGCCGGCGCTGGCGCGCCTGGCGGCGCTGAACCTGCCCGCGATCGACCGCTGGCGGCGCTTGCTGCGACCGTTTGTCGCGGCGCCGCAGGCTGCGCTCAGCTGGCTGCACCGCAATACGCCGGCACGCTCGCGGCGCCAGATCGCCGCCCATTACGACCTCGGCAACGACCTCTTTGGGCTGATGCTGGATGAGACGATGATGTACTCCTGCGCGATCTTCGAACAGCCGGACAGCTCGCTGGCCGAGGCCCAGGTCGCGAAGCTCGACCTGATCTGCCGCAAGCTCCAGCTGTCGAGCACCGACCACGTGCTGGAGATCGGCACCGGCTGGGGCGGCTTCGCGATTCACGCCGCGCGCAACTACGGCTGCCGCGTGACGACGACGACGATCTCCGCCGAGCAGTTCGCGCTGGCGCGCGAACGCGTCGCGGCGGCCGGCCTCAGCGACCGCGTGACGCTGCTGCTTGCCGACTACCGTGACCTGCAGGGCGAGTTCGACAAGCTCGTGTCGATCGAGATGATCGAAGCGGTCGGCTGGCAGTACTTCGACACGTTCTTCAAGCGCTGCGCCTCGCTGCTCAAGCAGGAGGGCGCGATGCTGCTGCAGGCGATCACGATCGACGACCGCGCCTACCACCTGGAGAAGGCCAAGCGGACCTTCGCCAACACGCTGATCTTCCCCGGCGGCTGCCTCCCCTCGCTCGCCGCGATCTCGCGCTCCGTCGCCCGCGTCACCGACCTGCGCCAGGTCCACCTCGAGGACTTGACGGCGCACTACGTCCGCACGCTGCGCTGCTGGCGTGCGAACTTCATCGCGCAGCTCGACCGCGTGCGCTCACTCGGCTACGACCGCCGCTTCCAGCGGCGCTGGGAGCTGTACCTCGCCTACTGCGAAGGCGGCTTCGACGGCGGTCGCATCGGCGACGTCCAGCTGCTGCTCGCCAAGCCACGGTTCAACGCCGGCGAGAACGCGCCGGCGTAACGCGCCGACGCCGCTTATGAGGCGTTCATCTTTGCGCCATACTCTGCGCGCGCACGCCTCGCGGCGCCCCGACACCATGGCTTCTTCTTGACGACCACGACCAGCAACGGCACACCGCCGGTCGTCGCGTCGAAGCTCACCAAGCGGTTCAGCAACGGCGTGCTGGCCGTCGACGGCGTCGACATCGAGCTGCCGACCGGCGTGGTGAGCGGCTTCGTCGGCCCGAACGGCGCCGGCAAGACGACGACGATCCAGCTGCTGCTCGGCCTCGTGCGCCCGACCAGCGGCACCGCCAAGGTGCTCGGCGAGTCGATCACCCATCCCTCGCGCTACCTCTCGCGCGTCGGCGCGCTGATCGAGGCGCCGTCCTTCTACCCGACGCTCAGCGGACGGCGCAACCTCGAGGTGCTGACCCACCTCGGCCGCCTCGACAGCGCGCGAATCCCCCATGTCCTCGAGGTCGTCGAGCTCAGCGACCGCGCGAACGACAACGTCAAGACCTACTCGCTCGGAATGAAGCAGCGCCTCGGCGTCGCGGCGGCGCTGCTGCCGGACCCCGAGCTGTGCATCCTCGACGAGCCGACCAACGGCCTCGACCCGGCCGGTATCCGCGAGATGCGCACGATCATGCGCAACCTTGCCGACCGCGGCATCACCGTGCTCGTCTCCAGCCACCTGCTGCTGGAGATCGAGGCGATCTGCGACCACCTGATGATGATCGACCACGGCCGGATCGTCTTCCAGGGCCCGATGAGCGGCCTGCTCGAGGCGCAGCACACGAGCCTCGTCGCGACGCCCGAGCACGCCAAGGACCTCAAGGCGCTCGCTGCGCTGTGCAAGGCGGCCGGCAAGCCCGCCCGCACTGACGGCGAGCTGCTGCGGGTCACCGCCGACGCCGACTGGGCGGCCGAGCTCAACCGTCAGGCGTTCGCCGCGGGCATCACGCTGCGCGGCCTCGAGGTATCGCGCGCCACGCTCGAGGAAGCGTTCTTCGCGATCACCGGCGGTCCCGTGGAGCGAAGCTGATGTGGGGCGCCTTTGTAAGCGAGTGGGTCAAGCTGCGCCGGCGCAACCTGCTGCTGTGGGGCTTCGGCGGCGGCCTGTTCTTCCCGATCCTCGGAACGATCGTCACGATCGAGAATGCGACGCGCACGCTCCAGTTCAACCCCGGCGGCCGCCACGGCTTCCACGTCCTCTACAGCGTTCTGGAGCAGCCCAACGGGCTCGTGCACGGCGTGACAGATGTGAGCTTCCTGATCGGCATCGTCTCGCTGTGCCTGTTTGCAGCGGCGTTCGCGACCGAGTACAGCCAGGGGACGCTGCGCAACCTGCTGGTCCGCGAGCCGCGCCGCATGCAGCTGCTCAGCGGCAAGTTCCTCGCCCTCGTGCTGTTCATCCTGATCGTGGTCGTGGTGGCGGTGGGTGCCTCCGTCGCCGTCGCGTTCGCGCTGGCTCCCGGGAAAGGCATCACCACCACAGCCTGGACGAGCAGCACCGGCGTCAACGACCTCTTCCAGGCGGTCCTCCATGCGTTCATCGCCGCGGTGATCTACGGCCTGTTCGGTGGGGCGATCGGCGTCCTCGTGCGCTCGCCCGGCGTGGCGATCGGCTCCGCGGTCGCCTGGATCGTCGCGATCGAGCGGATCGTCACCGGCCTGATCTGGTCAAACGGCGACCGCTGGCTACCGGGCCAGCTGCTCTTCTCGCTCGCCCAGGGCGGCGGCGTCAACGACTCGAGCTACCACCACGCGCTCGTGGTCCTCGTGGTCTACGCGGTGATCGTCGCCGCCGGCACGCTGCTGCTGTTCCAGCGCCGCGACGCCTGAGCAACTACGACGGCGTTCCGGGCTCGACCTCGTCCGGATCTGCGTCGCGCGAGCCGCCCACCGTCACTTGAACGCGGTCGTGGGCCTTGCTATGTTCGCCATGGAGCGCCACGCCTGCATCGGCGCACAGTCGTGACACAGATCGAATACCCAGCACGTCCCGCGCGAAGTTTTTTCGTGGGTATCACGCTGCTTGCTGCGGTTGCCGCTGGCGTGGCGTTGCTGTCATTCGGGCTGGCGGCGGGCGCTGGCGCGAGCGCTCGCAGCGCGCCGCCTGGGCTCTTGTTCCTTCACTCCCCGGCGCGTGCGGACGCTCCAGCGATCTTCGCCCACACCGGTCACTACAACGGCAAGCCGCGTGCGACGCTGTTCACGGCGATCCCGGCAACGCTGCCCAGCTCAGCTGGGGCGGTGCGACTCAAAGCCGTGGTCCAGGGCGCGACGGTCTGCCGCTTCTCGTCCGCCGAGAAGCTGACGTCCCTCCCGGCCGTCAAGCACTGCGCCTCAGGAACGGCATCGACGACAGTCCAAATTCCGAAGAACACGACCTCCGCCACGCGGACCTATCGCTTTGCGCTTTCGCTCAAGGGCCCGCACGGCAAGAGCAAACCTCTGTCCGTGTCGGTTCTTCAGAGCGCCAGCCCGCCGCCCCCGCCACCACCGCCGGCCACGACGTCACCGAGCATCACGACCCAGCCGGCGAGCGAGACCGTTTCCGCCGGCGCCAGCGCGACCTTCACCGCCGCCGCCTCGGGCAACCCGACGCCGACAGTGCAGTGGGAGGTCTCGGACGACGGCGGCATCAGCTGGACCGCGATCAGCGGCGCGACCTCTACCACCTACACGTTCACGTCGGCGGCATACCAGACCGCCGAGGAGTACGAGGCCGTGTTCACCAACAGCGCCGGGACGGCGACAACCAGCGCCGCGACGCTCACCGTCACATCGCTCCCCGTGGTCACTGTTCAGCCGACGAGCCAGACGGTCGCCGCCGGCGCTGACACGAGCTTCACCGCGAGGGCATCGGGCAACCCGTCCCCGACAGTGCAGTGGGAGGTCTCGATCAACGGCGGCGGCAGCTGGACCGCGATCAGCGGCGCGAACTATCTCACCTACACGTTCACGTCGGAGATGAGCCAGACCGGCGACGAGTACGAGGCCGTGTTCACCAACAGCTTCGGTAGCGCGACAACCAGTGCGGCGACGCTCACCGTGACAGCGGCTGTCGCGCCGCAGATCACGACCCAGCCGACGAGTCAGACGGTGCTGATCGGGGACACCGCGAGGTTCAGCGCCGCCGCGTCGGGGAGCCCCACGCCAACCGTGCAATGGCAGGTCTCGACCGACGGCGGAACGACTTGGGGCAATATCGCGCAGGCAACCTCGACTAGCTACTCGTTCACCACCGATCCGACCGAGAGCGAGTACGAGTACCACGCCGTGTTCACGAACCTCGCCGGGAGCAAGACGACGAATGCCGCTACGCTCACGTTGGGGTCTGGCAACTGGTCCGGCTACGTGGACACCGGCGGCGGCCCTTTCACCGCCGTGAACGGTTCCTGGAAGGTCCCCACGATCCAGACCTGCGCGGGGGGAGCTACGAACTCCTCACACTGGGTAGGCATCGACGGGTGGGGCAGCGACTCCGTCGAGCAGGACGGCACGGAGGCGGACTGCAGCGGCGGAACGCCCAGCTACGACGCCTGGGTTGAGATGTACGGCGACAACAACTACTACGACGGCGACGAGGTCGAGCTGAACCCGGCGGTCTACCCCGTTACACCCGGTGACGCGATCAGCGCGTCGGTCAGCGTCGTCGGCGACACCTGGACGCTGGCGATCCGCGACGCCCACCGCGCCCGGACAACTGGAGCTACAGCACCCAGGTCACCTACGCGGCCGCCGAGTCATCGGCCGAGTGGATCGGTGAGCGGCCGGAGATCTGTAACGACCGCGGAGACTGCGGGCTCGCGTCGCTCACCGACTTCGGCTCGCTGAGCTTCACCGCCGCGACCGCCACCGGCAACGGCACGACCGGCTCGATCACCACGTTCCCGGACCTCCTGCTCGACATGCTCGGCAACTCGAACGACCTGCTCGCCGCGCCCGGGCCGCTCAGCGCGGGCAACGAGGACTTCACCGACACCTGGCACGCGTCGAACTGAGCGCCCCGCGCGGGGCTCACACCGTGAACGCGGTGAGCAGGCGGTTGAGTTCGCTCGCCATCTGGGCGAGGTCCTCGCTGGCGGTGTTGATCTCCGCCGTCGAGGCGGTCGACTCCTCGGCTGCCGCCGACACGTGCTGGGTCGCCTCGCCCGTCTCGGCGGCCACGCTGGCGACCTGATCGGTGATCGCCGCGATCCGGTTGACCGTCTCGCTGACCGACTCGATCGTCGAGGCCAGGTGGTAGAAGGCCTCGCGGGTCTCGACGGCCGTCTTCGACGCCGACTCGGCGAGCTTGCGAACCTCGTCGGCGACGACCGCGAAGCCGCGCCCCTCCTCACCGGCGCGCGCAGCCTCGATCGCCGCGTTCAGCGCCAGCAGGTTGGTCTGGTCGGCAATGTCGGAGATCTCGCTCGTCAGCGAGACGCCCTCCTGCGCGACGCGTCGAGCGTCGTCGGCGATGCCGACCGCACCGCGGGTCGCCTCCCGCGCCGTCGCGACGAGCGCGACCTGCCGCTCCGCCCCGCTCGCGACGTTGACCGCCATCTTCGCGATCTGGTCGATCGTGGCGCTGGAGTGCTGAGCGCACGCCATCATCTGCTGCGAGGAGGACGCGACGCGCCCGGCGAGCACGCCAACGTCGGTCGCCATCCCGCCGACTCGGTCGTGCAGCTGCGTGCGCATCCCGTTGTACGCGTCGAGGCTCTCCTGCGCCTTCTCGACGATGTCGTTGAAGGTCTCCGCCAGCGCGCCCAGGCGTTGCCCCTCGCGCACCGTGAGCAGGCTGGTGATGTCGGGCGCTTCGGTCGTCAGGTTGCCGGAGGCGATCGCGCGGAGCCCCTCGGCCAGATCGTTGAGATCGCTGGTGGCGAGGCTCCGCATGCCGGCCTCGAGGTCCAACAGGCACGAGCGGTCGCCGAGGGCGTGGCGCAGCTGCTCGCGCAGCGCGTTGTAGCTCATGCTCGCTTCGTTGGCCTTGCGGACCGTGGAGTTGAAGATCTCGATGATCGCGAGGATGTCCTCGTCATCGCTGGTCCCGCTGAGCGGCTGCACCGTCGTCGCCAGATGGCGCGTCAGGTCGCCGTTCTGCGTCGCCTTCAGGTTCGCGACGAGGGTCGCCAGCCAGTCGTCGTTGAGACTGTGCATGCGCTGCTTGAGCTCAGCGATGTCCGCAGCGCCATCGACCGCAGGCTCCTCCACGGCGACTGCCTTGTGAGCGAATAGGTTGGGCATTGATCGTTCTCCGCGATCGGTGGCTTGCGTCGCTGTGCGGCTCTCCCTGCTGTCGTCATCGACCGTTGGGGCGACACGTTGAGCCCGCTCCGCGCAGCGCACGCCGTCCTGCGGCGCACCCCGTCCAACAGCTGGAGCGCTGTCAGTCCGGCGCGGTAGGGTTCCATCCAAGCGCAACAGGGTGCGAACCCGCGACCTTCCCCTGCTTGAACCTCCTGGGCTGCCGATGCGCCACACGCCACGACCACGCCGCTACCTCCGCTCGCCGCTGCTGCTCGCACTGCGTCCCCTGTTTCGCTACAGCCTGACCCGTGACGCCTACGTGCTGCGCCTCGTCGGCCGTGCCCGTGGTCCGGTGCTGCGACGTGACCGCCGGCGGCGAAGTCGCGCGGGCAGCTACAACGGGCCCGAGCGTCGCCTCGCAACGCGCTGAAGGCAGCTACCGCTCCAGGTAGCTGGCGACGACGATCCGCAGCGAGTGCTCGAGCGACAGCTCGGCAGCGTGCTCTGAGAACCAGCGTGCGGTGGACTCTCGCAGCGCCATCCCCGACTCGTGCACCCGCACGATCGCATCGCCGATCCGGCGAGGATCGTCCACCTCAACGACGAACCCGTTGACGCCGTCGGCGATCAGCTCGCTCGCCGCATTGTCCTCGCCGGCGACGACCACGCTCGGCGTCGCCCGTGCGGCCGCCTCGACGACGATCAGGCCGTAGCCCTCGCGTCTTGACGTCGACAGCATGCACATCGCCCCGCGCAGCGCCGTGTCGATCCTCGCGGCGTCGGTGAAGCCGGGGGCCGTGATCGCGCCCTCCACGCCGTGCTCGGCGATCGCGCTGAGCAGATCGGCGCGCGTCGGCCCGTCACCATAGAACTCGCCGCGCAGCCCCTCGATGCGCCCGGCCGCCACGGCGAACGCTGCGACGGCCTGTGCGGCGCGCTTCTCAGGGATCAGGCGACCTGCGAACACGACCACCGGCTCGGTCGCGCGAGCGACCGGCACCTCGGCAGATCCCGTGTACTGCCCCGGGAGGATCGTCGGCTCGCCGCGCAGCCCACCGGCGCGCAGCCGCGCGGCATACAACCGCGAGAAGCAGAACGCGCGCTGTGACACACGGATGCAGCGCCGTTGAACGAAGTAGCCGATCGCGCCACCGATCGCGCCGAGATAGTCGCGCCAGTAGGCCTTGCTCCACGCTTCGTGCCAGTCCACAACCAGGCGGTAGCCCATCGCTGGACGCAGCGCGGCGGCGGCGAGCAGCGAGAAGTACGGGAACGAGGCGGTGTGGACGACGTCGTAGCGCCGCCCATGCCGCAGCAGATGCCACAGCACGCCCACCCCGAAGACGATCGGCGGCGCAATGCGCCGGCGCTCGTCGGTGTACAGAGCCATCCGCGGGCCGGCAACGACAACGCGTACACGCGGGTCGAGGTCGAGCTCGACACCGCGATCCCACTGTCGCAGCGTCACGTAGGTGACGTCGTGGCCGTCCGCCACGAGGTGCTCCGCGAGGTTGCGATACCAGCGTTCGGCGCCCCCGACCGTGTAGGGGAACAGACAGTCGTAAACGAGGCACACACGCACCTACCCAGCATCGCAAACCATCCGGCGGCGCAAGGCTTCTGGACAGATGTGCAGACGCGATTCGTCCAGGGTGGACGAGCGTTCATGCGAGGTCGGATCGGGGACTGCCGATGGCAATAGTGCCGTGAACAAAGACTCTTGGCCCTCTCCGCGACTCGTCGAAGCCCCATCGCAGGGCTCGTGCGTCCCGTTCGAGCGCCGCCGCGATGCGGTGCTCGAGGCTGCGCTGGCTGCGCCGACGCTCGCCGTGCTCGTCATCGGGATCGACCGCCTGCCTGACATCACCGACGCGCTCGGGCCGGCCGCAGCCGCCGAGGTGCTGGCCGTCACCGCAGCCCGGCTCGGAGCGTCACGTCTGCGTGGCGCGATGCTCACGCAACTGCCCGGCGACACGTTTGCGCTCACGCTCGCCAGCCCCGCCTCACAGGATGAGGTGCTGCGCGTCGCCGCCGAGCTGCTTGTCACGGCCTCGCCGCCGGTCACCGTGGAGGACGAGGAGCTGCTCGTCTCGGTCAGCATCGGAGTCGCGTTGGGCGCCGGTGCGCTGTCAGGACGCGCAACCCTGCGCGACGCCGCTACGGCGCAGCACCGCGCGCAGCAGCGCGGTGGCGGCTGCATCGAGGTGTTCACACCCGAGCTGCGCACCGGTCTGCTCGAGATGCTGCGGCTGGAGGGCGAGCTGCGCACCGCGGTGGCGAGCAACGCCGGCCTGTCGCTGTTCTTCCAGCCGATTGTCTCGCTCGAGTCGGGCTCCGTGATGGCCGTCGAGTCGCTGATGCGCTGGGACCATCCGACGCAAGGCTTGCTGCTCCCCCGCCGCTTCGTGCCGGTTGCCGAGCGCGCCGGGATCCTGCCGCAGATCGAGCAGTGGGTGATCCGCGAAGCCAGCCAGCTGCTCGCCACCGGGGAGCTGCCGTCGCGAGTGTCAGTCAACGTCTCGGCGGCAGCGCTCAATGACCCTGGATTCACCAGCACGGTGGCCGACTGCCTGAGGGCCAACTCCATCGACGGCGCTCAGTTGATCGTCGAGCTCGGCGAAACCGCGCTGTTGGGGCCCGGCAGCGCAACCCGTGTCGCGGAGCTGCGGGCCCTCGGCGTCGCGGTGTGGCTCGCCGACTTCGGCGCCAGCTACGCGTCGCTTGCCCAGCTCGAGCGGCTTCCCATTGACGGCGTCAAGCTCGGCCGGCCACTACTGGAGGAGCACAGCGCAGGCGCCATCACCGACGTCGTCCAGAGCATCGTCGGCGCAGCCCGCTCGCTCGGCCTGACCGTCGTCGCCACCGGCGTCGAGACCCAGCAACAGCTCGAACGGGCGCGGGAGCTCGGAGCGAACGCAGCTCAGGGCCTCTACTTCCTCGGACCGGTTCCCGCTCACACGCTGATCGACGTTCTCGCGTTGGGTGGCGGGGAGCGCAAGCGCTACGCGGACGCCGCGGCCAGCCAAAGCCCCGACGTTGCTGCGCGCGGAGCCGGCGAGGAGCGCGCCGTCACGCTCGGTCAGGCCGCGAAGCTGCTCGGCATCTCCGCGAGCACGCTGCGCCGCTGGACTGAAGATGGGCGTGTTGGCGCCGTCCGCACGAGTGGTGGCCATCGACGCTTCTATATGTCGGAGCTGGCACGGCTGAGCGCGCCGACACGGGCGCAGCTGCGGCTGCCGACGACATTCGACCAACCGCTTCCCGGCGTCGCCGAGCTGCTCTACTGCGACGGCGCAGACCTCGCGACCACTGCGGCGCGCGCGCTGTATGAGGAGCTGCCCGGCTGGTTTGGCAGCCAGGATGCACGTGACGCGACGCGCACGTGGATCGACGAGCTGGCCGCCGCGTTCGCGCGCGGGAGCTACCCACCACTGATCGATTCGCTGCGCCGCTACATGCTCGTCGCCGAGGTTGGCGGTAGCACGCTCACCGAGCGCCACATGTTCCTCGAGCGCTTCGGCGCCGCGCTCGAAGCGCACCTCAACCGCCGCGATCGTCCCCAGCGCGAGCAGACCACCGCGCGCCGCACGATCAGTGCGCTGGCCCTGCAGCACCTCGCCGACGCCGATGCAGATCACCGCGCGCCCCCGAGAGTGCCGGCTCGCTCCCATCGCGAGCGGCGAGGGCAGCACATCCAGCCGGCCCGCAACCAGGCCGCCTAGCTCCCGCAAGCCCCACCCTGCCACAGACGGCGAACCAACGCGCGTCGCCCGGATGGCGACGCGGAGGTCGCGCGATCAGCAGTCCCCTGCGAGGTCGATCTTGCGGGACGCCGAGCTGGGTTTGACATGCAACCCAAGCCGCGATCAGCGACCGCGCACGTAGACGCTTCCAAGATCTGAAGAAAGTACTCTGCGAGCGAAACCTCCAAGCCCCCAAGGAGCCCCTCGCCGATGAGCGCGACCGAACCGACACAACCAACCAAGCAGTGCCCATTCTGCGCCAAGACGATCAATGCCGACGCGCTCCAATGCAACTTCTGCGGCCAGTGGCTGAAAATACCCGCGCAGCCCACACCCGGGCAAGGCCCGCCCGGCCCCTACCAGCAGCCGGGCCCCTACCCGCCACAGCAGCCGGGCCCGTACCCGCCACAGCAGCCGGGCCCGTACCCGCCACAGCAGCCGGTGCCTTACCAGCAAGCCGGGCCCTACGGTGGCTTCCAGCAGGGCATGCCCGGCGTGTACGCCACGTCGGTCTACGACCCGTTCTTCGACCTGAATCAGATCCCGCCGGAGCAACGCGAGCAGTTCAAGCGGAACAGCTTTTTCGGGACGTTTCCCGTCGCCGTGGTGGTCCTGCTGCACATCATCACGCTGGGCTTCTTCAGCCTGATCTACATGGGCTTGAAGCACGGGAAGCTGCCCAGGATCAAGCAAGACGATCCTTCCGCCGGCAAGGCCATCGGCTTCATGTTCATACCGATCTTCGACCTCTACTGGCTGTTCATCTTCTGGCTGCGACTGGCCGATCGCGTTAATTTCCAGTTCCGTCTCAGAGGTATGGCTCCGCCGGTGAGCAAGGGGCTCGCCATGACTGCATGTATCTTCGGGGTCATTCCGTACGTCAATTTCCTCGGGCAGCTGTTTGTATTTCCGTTCCTCGCAGCGCAGATCCAGAGCGCGACCAACAGGCTGGGGATGGAGGCGGCGGCAGCGGGTCAACCGGCCTATTCGCCGATCGGCTGAGCCGTCCAGCGACAGTGCAGGCATGCGCGTAGGGGGCCAGGCTCGCCCTGGCCCCCGCGCTGACGTCCAGCGATCAGCGGTTCCCCCACCAGCCGTTACGTACCAGACAGCCGCCCCGTGAGCAGCTCCGGCGGGGAGTCCCGTGGGCAACGTGGCGCCGAGCAGGCGCCGCGGCGCAGCGGCCCGCAGCTGCGCCGCCGCACCGCCCCGGCGTGCCGCTATCATCCTCGCGACGTGGCGTCGGAAACCAGCAAGCGCGGGGGAGGCTTCCGCACCGCAATGAATCGCCTGCAGGCCGGCGTGGGTCGCGTCCGCGGGCGGGTAGGGCTGCTCGTACTCGTGCCCGCCTGCTTCGCAGCGCTTGCGCTCAGCGCAGCCGGTGCGAGCGCCGCCGTCCCGCCCGCAGGCTTCTTCGGCATCGACGGCTGGTCATACCCGAGCAACAGCCAGTCGGCGACGCTCTCCGCTGCCGGTCTCGGGCTTGTCCGCGGCTCGCTCGCATGGGGCGATGTCCAGACGACATCCAGCCCCTCCTCACGCAACTGGAGCAACCTCGACAACCTCGCCCACAACGCTGCGAGCGGCGACTACAACCTGATCATCGACCTCAGCGGCTGCGCGGTGTGGGCTTGCGGAACGGTCGACGCGCCGCCAACTGGTGCGGAGCTCACCGCGTATGAGAGCTTCGTCGCGGCCGCGGTCGCCCGCTACGACCCGACATCGTCGTTCTGGAACGGCCAGCCGCACATCCCGACGATCACCTGGCAGGTGTGGAACGAGATCAACGCCGGCGTCACCTGGCCCAACCCGACGCCGGCGGCCTACGCCGCTTTCCTCAGCCAGATCTCCAACACAATCAAGTCCGTTGACCCAAACGCCACGGTGATCATGTCGGGGCTCGACGAGTTCCCGACGCTCAGCAGCGGCATGGAGCTCGAGCCGTTCCTCGACGGCCTCTATGAGCAGCCCACGTTCCGCTCGAGTACCGCCGCGATCGCCGTGAACGCCTACGCCGCCAGCGCGACGGCCTCGGTGCACGTGCTCGACGAGGCGCGGACCGTGACGCTGCAGAACAACGATGCTGCGCGGCCGCTGTGGGTTACCGAGATGGGCTGGGCAAGCGGCGGGCCGGCGAGCACGTTCACGGTCACGCCTGCCGTGCAGAACCAGTACCTGGTGTCGTCCTGGGACACGATGCTCGCCTGCCGTCCGCGCTGGAACCTCCAACACGTCGTCTGGTTCGCGCTACAGGACGAGAACGCAAGCACCTTCGACACGCCCGACTACTGGGGCTTCCACGATGGCCTGCTGAACGTCGACGGGTCCGCCAAGCCGGCCTACTCGAGCTTCCTCCAGTTCATCGGCTCACAGCCACTGCCCAGCGGCGGCGGCAGCAGCTGCTCGCTACCAGGTGGCGACACGCTCGACATCGACAGCCCCCACACGGTGATCACCTCGGCGCCGACCTACACCCACGACACGAAGTCGCAGGTCATCACCTTCACCGCGACCGAGGACGGGCAGCCCGTCGCCGGAATGCACTATCAGTGCTCGCTCGACGAGACGCCGTGGACCGCGTGCTCCTCGCCGCTCAACGCCGCCAACTCACGTGACGGCGACCACACGCTGCTCGTGCGAGGCATCGACCCCGAAGGGACCGTCGATCCGAGCCCCGCGAGCGTCACCTGGGTCCTCGACCTCACCGACCCTGACACGGTCATCACCGGACACTCCAAGCACGCAACCAGGAAGGGCGTCTACACGGTGCGCTTCAAGGGCGTCGCCCCAATCCCGATCGCGTCCTTCCAGTGCCGCCTGAACAAGCGCAAGTGGAAGACCTGCGCCTCCCCGTACCACACGCCGAAGCTCAAGCGCGGCCACTACACCATCCGCGTCCGCGCAATCGACGCCGCCGGCAACGTCGATCCGACACCCGCCCACGTGACGTTCAGCATCCGTCGCCACAGGAAGTAGAGCATCCGCCGGTGCGCAGACCGCCGCCCAGGGGACAAACGTACCTTGGACTCGGCCGTTGCGGTTGAGTAGCCTTAATGCGTGGCACTGGCGCGGGCAGCGCCCGTCCAGGATCACGCACGCAAGCAGGCGCGCGCCCTTTGAACATCATCGATCGGCTCGCGCTCGCGCTCGCACCCCACTTCCGCGCTCATGGCTCGTCTGATCAACACCCCCGTGGCCGAGTGGCGCCAGCCGCCACCGCGGATCACGCCGGCTGCCGGCAGCGCCGCCCCCGCCCGCCCGCTCCGCGCGCGCCTGTCGCGCGCGCTCGCGCGCGTGTTCGAGGCCTCCGAGGACGAGAACCGGCGCGTGATCCTCGAGCTGGTGGCAGCCGGCCCGCCGCGCGAGCGGCTGCTGGACCTCGGCTGCTTCAATGGGGCGTTCACCGTCGAACTCGGCAAGGCCGCGCGCGCAAGCCGCGTCGTGGGCGTCGAGTGGCTTGACGAGCATGCGGCGCTCGCCCGCGAGCGCGGCGTCGAGGTCGTCCAGTCCGACCTCAACGAGCCGCTGCCGTTCGAGGACGGGGCCTTCGACCTCGTCCACGCCAACCAGCTGATCGAGCATCTGCGCAGCACCGACCGGTTCCTGCGTGAGGTCGGCCGGGTCTGCGCCCCCGACGGCCGGATCATCCTCTCGACCAACAACCTCTCCTCATGGCACAACGTCGGCGCGCTGGTGCTCGGTCTCCAGCCGCTTCCCGCTCACGTCTCAGACGAGGTGCATGTCGGCAACCCGTTCGACCCGCGACGTGGCAGCGGCCACGCCGACGCCGGCCAGACCCATCTGCGCGTGTTCACGACGCGAGCGCTGCGTGAGCTCGCCGCCGTCCACGGCCTGCGCGTGACCGCGGCAGCGCACGACGGCTACTACCCGCTGCCGCCTCCGGCCGCACGCTGGGCGGCGCGCCTCGACGGCCTGCACGCCGCGTTCATCGTGCTGGAGCTCGCCCACGACGACGCCGCGACCGCCCGATGAGCCGGCGCATCCGCCAGATCGCGCTGCGCCTCGTGCTGTCCGGCGCGTTCATCGTCCTCGCGCTGCGCGGCATCAGCGCGAGCCGCGTCTTCGACGACATCGGCAACGTCTCGGCCGGCTGGTTCGTGCTCGCGCTCGGGCTGCTCAGCGTCTCCTATGCGCTGGGGGCCGTGCGCTGGCGAACGCTCGCGCTCGGCCAGCAGATCGATCTCGGCCTCGCCGGCGCGGCGCGCTACACGTGGATCGGCCTGTTCTTCACCAACGTGCTGCCGACCGGCTTCGGCGGCGACGCGGTCCGCGCCTGGCTTGTCGGCCGGCGCACCGACCGGCTGCCCGCGGTCACCGCGAGTGTCCTCGCCGACCGCCTCAGCGCACTCTGGGCGCTCGTCACCGTCGGTGCGCTCGGCGTCATCCTCGACGGGGCCGCGCTACCGGGCCTGGTCGTCGTCGCTGCGCTGCTGTCGTGTGCGGCGGTGGCGCTCGGCAGCGTCCTGCTGCTGGCCCCCGCGCCGGCGCGCGTGCTGATCCGCCTCAGCGCCCGCTGGTCACGTGGATCGAGCGCGATCGAGCGCGTCAGTGCGGGCCTGGCGACCTACAACGGCCGGCGCGATCTGCTCGCCAAGGCGGTGGCGCTGTCGCTCGCCGCGCAGGGCTGCGTGATCCTCGCCGCGTTCATGCTCGCCCGCTCGCTGGGCCTGCATATCGGCGTCGGCCTGCTCGCCACGACGATCCCCGTCGCGCTGCTCGCCACCGCCACGCCGACCAACATCAACGGCCTCGGCGTCCGCGAGACGGTCTTCCGCGCGCTGCTGGTCCCCGCCGGGGTCGCCCCCGCGCTGGCCGTCGCTTTCTCACTGACGACCGTCGCCGCCGGCGCGATCGTCTCGCTCCCCGGCGCGCTCGCCTGGATCACCCTGCATCATCGTCCGGCGGCGCGCGAGATCACGCTCGACGGGCCCGAGCCGCGCGCGACCGCGGCGCCGGTGCTCAGCACCCGCTGAGCGTCATTCTCGGCTTTGGCTTTGGGGCGGCTTCTGCGCCACACCACCTTCTTCTTCACGGAGCAGCGCCTTACTGCTGGTCTGCCGTCTGCTTGAGCGTCGGGTCGAACTCCTCGCACATCAGTCGGAACTGCGACATCGCGTCGGGATCGCGATCCTGCTCGTAGCGGATGAACCAGCTCGACATCTTCCAGTAGTAGAGCGCCGGCGCCGCGAAGTAGTCGCGCACGACTCCCTTGTCGACGAGACCGCGGTTGTACATGCCGGCGAGCTCCTCCCAGAAGTTGAGAAAGCGGAGGATCTTCAGCCGGTTCAGCAGGCCCATCCGCCGCCAGCGCGTCAGCTGCGCCGCTTCGCGCCCAGGCTCGATTTTCATGAAGGCGTGAAACGCAACGATGTGTGGCAGCTCCGCCGGATCGCCATAGCGCTCGAGGTAGCGATGCGCGCGAGTGGTGAGGGCCTCCGCCCGCTCCTCAGCCCTTTGCTTCTGCCCGAGGCGAAACTGGCCATACACGCCAGCCAAGGCGAGCGTGCCGGCGACCGCCGCGACCGCCAGCGCGATCGCGCTGACAATGTCAGTTCAACTCGGATCGGTGGCGATCACGCCTGCAGATCCCTACCCGACACGCCAGGTAGCGTAACAGCGACCGTCGGGATGTCTCCCAACACGGCGCTATCATCTCTCTTGATGGCACCGATCATCATTCCGGAGTAGCAACCTTCAGCCGGCGACCGATCGCCCGGTCGCCGCGTGTCTCTGGTCCGATCTTTGGGCGGCCTGTGCGCCACGCCACCTTCTTCTTCACGGAGCAGCGCGTCCCTGGCCGTCACCGGCAAGCGCCGCCACACCGGAGCGGTCGGGAACTATGTGGGTCAGCCCGGGCACCCCACTGAACGCCGCGTCGGCTGACACGAGCGCACTGGCACCAGCGCCGATCGCGCTCGCAGCAAGCACAGCGTCGAATGCTCCGAGCGTGTCCAACCGCTCGAACAGCGCCAGGCCGCGTACGAGGTCCTCAGCGCCCACGGCCAGCAGCGGCGAGAGCAGCTCGCTGTAGTCGCGCCCGAGCTCCGCCGCGTCGCGACGCCCGCATCGGCGTGCCCGGACGTGCACGAACTCCTGGATGACCTCCGCGGTGGTGCTCGCCTCGATCTCGCGCCGGATGATCGCTTCGATCAGCTCGCGGCAGGGGTCTCGCAGCGGGTGCTCCGAGCCCTTCGCGTAGACGAGCACCGTCGTGTCGAGAACGATCATCCGTGCCGGCCGCGCAGCGCCTCGAGCTCGCCGCGCAGCGCGTCCGGCTCGGGCACCGCCATGTCCACGGCGTCGAGCAGCCGCCGCCCGGCTTCACGCCGCCGCGCGTCGGGGTTCGCCAGCCCACGGTCGATCGCCTCTCGCACGACAGCCGCAACCGACACGCCACGGCCTTCCGCGACAGCAACCAGCCGCCCGTAGCGTTCTTCGTCGAGCAGGATCTGCAGCCGACGGTCCAACACCATGCTCATACATTAGCATGCGCATCGCGACTCACGGGCGCCCGCGTAATGGTCGCCGGCTGAGCAGGCCGCGTCTACTCCTCGCCGACCGGCCAGTCGATCCGCTCGGCCAGCTCGTCAGAACCAAGCTCGACGAGTGCGCTTCGCGCGACCGGCCGATACTCGCCCGCCTCGAGTGCGAGCCAGTGCACGGCGCGCTCCTGTGGGTCGACGATCAACAGCTCGTCGACATGCTGGGCGGCGTAGAACGGCAGCTTCTCCCACGACTCGTCCCCAACCGAGACGACCTCCAGCGCGAGCGCCGCGGTCGGATAGTAGAGGCGGTCCGGGCCATGGTGCTGGAGTGCTCCATCGGGAACGCGGTAGTCGTCGGCGTCACCGAGATTGGACGCCGCAAGGGGCGTCAGGCCGGCGGCGCGAGCGAGCGGATCGAGCAGCGCCATGACCTGCTGCTGAACCTTGGCGTGGCGGCCGTGCGGCCCCGGGTTCATGTGCAGCACTCCCGCCCACACCTCGTCGTGACGATCGGCCCCCCAACGCCGGCGCCGCTCCATGAGCGTCTCGAACTCAGGTGGCGGAGGATCAGACACAACGGTGCGCACACTCACACGATACCGTCGACCTGCGACGGGCAGGACACGCTGAGCTACGTGCTCAGCGACGCTGACATGGATCGCTTCACGCGCGACGGTGTCCTCGTCAAGCGTCCGCTCCCCCTACACCCGCACGACCTCCACGCCCGGGATCTCCTCGTAGTCGCGGTCCTGCGTCACCACCGCGACCTGCTCGACGATCGCGGTGGCAGCGACGATCGCGTCGAGGATCGGAACGCGCCGCCCGCGTCCCCGCAACTCAGCCACCACACGCCCGAACACACGCGCGACCTCGGCGTTCACCGGCAGCGGATCCCACGTCGATTCGACGGCAGACAGCGTCGCGAGGCGTGCGGCGCGATCGTCGTCGCTGGCCGTCAGCACGCCGACCGTGAGCTCCGCGAGCGTCACTACCGAGACCTCCGTCTCAGTAACGCCGGGCATCTCCCCGAGCGTCCGCCCAGACTCGGCTGCAATGAAGCACGACGTGTCCAGTAGCGCCTTCACAGCTCGTCGGTGGTATCCCCGAAGACGCTCCGCAGCTCGCGCCCAAGCCCGGCGTCCGCGCCGTAGCGCGCAGCGACCTCGCGCGCCTCGCTCGCCGGCACGACGCGCCGGCGGCGCAGCGGCACGATCTCGGCGACAGGGCGACGGTCAACGGTGACCGTCACGCGCTCGCCGCTCTCGACGCGACGCAGCACAGCGCTCACGCTGTTGCGCAGCTCCCTCACAGACACTGCATCGCCCACCCCCGCATGGTAGCACATGTAGACACACGAGCTACATGCTCAACGGTACGAGCCCGATGTCACGACGCTACTAACCCATGGCGTCGCGGCGCTGCAATCGACGCAGTCCATCTTGGACGGCCTCTGCGCCGCGCAACCTCGTTCTTCGCGACGAAGGGCCGCAGGCAGACACACTGTAAGTTTCGTGTGCAACACTTTGAGCGTGCCATCGTCCAGCCCACAGCGCGACCGCAAAGGCGAGCCTTTCAGCGTTCGCTTCACCAAGTCCACCGACCGGCTGGTGGAGGACGAAGCGCGCAGAACCAGACGCTCGAAGAGCGCCGTCGTCGAAGCATTGACCGAGGAGGCGGCGCGCACCCGCCGTTTCCCAGGCATCGGCTTTCGCGGGGACGACGCGCAACGGCGACCGTGGGTGGTCGGCTCGGGCCTGGACGTCTGGGAGATCTGCCAGATGTGCGAGGACTTCGGCTCACCTGAACGGCTCGTCGAGGAGACGGCGCTGGCGCAACGCCAGGTGGGTCTCGCGCTTGCCTACCGCGAGGCCTATTCGCAGGAGATCGCCGGCGCGATCAGCGAGAATCGCCGCGCCGCCGCAGACTGGCACGAGCGCTATCCGTTCATCGAGTTCCATCTCACGGCGTAACCCGCGTTTGCGCCTGCTGCTCGACGCCAATCTCTCGCCGCGCGGCATCGCGACTCCCCTGCAAGCCAAAGGACACGATGTCGTCGCGCTCGCCGCGGACCCGACACTGGAAGGACTCGACGATCCCGCCGTGCTCGAGCTCGCCGCCGCAGCGCAGCGGATCCTCGTCACACGCAACAGCCGTGACTTCGCTCCGCTCGCGCGCGAGTGGGCCGAAGCTTCGAGACGTCACGCCGGGCTGATCCTCATCTGGACCCTCGACCACAGCGAGTTCGCGGCGATCACCGCCGGCATCGAACGCCGCCTCGAGCGCTGGCCCCGCCAAGACCAGTGGCAGGACCTCGTCGTCGCGTTCTGACGATGGGCGCGACGGTTTGATCTGGCCCCACTGCGACGGTCTCATTTGGCCCCACCTCCGTCCGATCGGCGGCTGACGGTTCGATGCTCATCGAGCTCGAGCGGGAGGCGGCGGAAGGAATGGGA
>JBEKXB010000038.1:0-20344 GCA_049512455.1 Solirubrobacteraceae bacterium
TCCTCATCCGCTGGTCAAAGAAAGACTGCAACCACCTCGCGCTACTCCAACTCGCCAGCGGCCTGATCGCCTTCAAGAAAGCCCACCTCGCGACGATCGCTCAACCCCTACCGGGATAGGCCCTAAGCGTTGGATTTCGCGCGGATGATGGCGCTACCCCTCGTAGACAGCCGAGGGCGCGATTGCTGTCTGTGGGGGCGGCCGCGGACCACCGGGTTCTGTAGCCGCGGACGGGTGTTCTGTCAGAAGCGGACGGGCGTGAAGGTTGCGCCAGCGTCATCGGTGCGCATCAGTTCGTCCACTTTGGCGCCGGGGTAGCCTTGGATATCCCAGCCGATCGTTGGCCCCACGAACTGGAGGTCAGACCAGCCAGAGTAGGCGTCGTGGTAGTAAGTGGGCGCCCAGGTACGCCCGTCGTCGGTGGTGCGAGCAATCCAGCTGGGATACGGGATCTCCGGGGCGGGGATCCCGTGGTTGGCCGGCCCAGCCATGAGAATCGTGTCTGGGCGTCCTAGCGGCGATGCCAATGTCGAGTTTGCGCCGCCGCCGTCGGGAATCGGTTCGAGTCGCAGACCCCCGTCGCTTGAGGTGATGAGCTTGGTACCGCACGACACGACGATGTCGGTGGGCGAGCTCGCTGTGATGCCGAGGATGCCCTCGCTGCGCGGACCGGCCAGGCTGCAAGGGTTGCCTCGGTAGGTGAGTGGTGAGCTCCCTTGCGCCTGCCAAAGGCCGTATGTCGGTGGGGTGCCGTCGCCTCCGCCAACGCCAACGCCCAGCCACACTGAGGAGCCTGCGGCCGCTAGACCTCCCTCGATCGGTGGCTGACTCGCGTCATATGGGAGTCTGCCGCGAACCACCTGCCAGTAGTTGGAGCCGATCGAACTCCGAAGCAGCATTACGCGGTGGGCTGTGCTCAATGTCGTGTAGGCCCAGCCGCCGCCGGTGACGACGTTGCTCAGCTTCGCTTGCAGCGGAACTCCGGGCAGTCTTACGCGCCGCCAGTGATGGCCGCCATCGTGGGTCTCCCATAGGCCGCCGCCGGAAAGCCAGCCGTCGCGCTGGCCGGCGAAGGTGATGCTGGCGACGGTGCCAGGTATCCCGCTCATCGGTGCCAGCCTGACTGGCGGCGCCGCCAGCCTCTGCCACACCGCGCCGGCGTCAGCGGTCGACGCAATGAGCACCCGGCAGCGAGCGAGGTAGGGATTCCAGTCGCAACGCTCGGTGCCGAGAACGAACCCTCGCGTCGCCGACACAAAGCTCACCGCCCACGGCTCGAAGTTCGCCGGCACACTTCCAACCTGAGCGCTCGAGCCACAAGCACCCAGCAACCACGGCAGCCCGGCAACTACACACACGAGCCCGACACGCATACGGCGAAGCGCGTTACGCACAGCCTCCACGCTAGCGCACACCATCAGGCAACAACACGCCGAGACCAGCAGCGCCAGACGCCCGCTTTGACCTGCGAAAGCAGCAGCGCCACCTCACCCGATCTCGTGACTGCTTCGCGTGAACTGGGGCACGAGGACCGTGGGGGAGAGACCGAACACGCGTTCGTCTATGCTCTATAAGATAGCTTATGTAAACTAATTCGGGAGGGTGCGAGAACCGACCCGGTTTGCGCTTGCGAGGCCGATCCGCTCAGGTGGGGCGCTGACGTAGGACCGCGTCGACGCGGGAGACGCTCTCGATCCACGTGCGGGCGTCAGGGTCCACGAGACCTGCCAGGACCAGGAGGTCTTCGTAGTGCGTGGCGATCGGGCGCAGCAGGATCGTCTCGTGGTGCGCAAGCCGGTTGCGGAACGGCACGAGGTCGGAGGATCTTTGGATCCTCGAGCCATGTCTCTCGCGGAGCTGCCGCTACGTTCACCGGCGGGAACTGCGCGTCGATCGTGTTGCGAAGCAGCACCTCAACATGGTGCAACGTCTCGAACATCGCCGCGGAGATCTGCGCATTCCAGACGTACAGCGCTACGGCCTTGTCGTGGTTGCCGGCGGCCGCCGTCAGATACGGCGCGAATCGCGCGTCAGTGAGCCACGATGTCGCTTGGGCGGGCTTCACAAGGCGGTTTGAGCAGATCGGGGCACCGCGCTACACTACCTCGCGTATGCCCCAGGTAAGGCTCTCCCGCTTCGGCGGTGATCCCCCTGGGGCTCCGTCTTTCCTGGCGCCTGTATGACCGACCAGGCCGCCTGGCAGCAGCGTCCCGGCCCACGCGCCGGAGCATCGACGGACCTGCCGCCGCCGCAGCGCGCGACGTCACCCTTCAGGAGCCGCCCTGCAAGCGCTCGATAACCAACGCTATGGAAACCAGGGCGCCGGTCGCCGGTCTAGCGGATCGCTATGTGCAGCCCGTGTGCGTGCATGTAGTGCGCGAGTGTTGTCTGGGTGTGTTTGGCGCCGGGGTGGGGGGTGATCTTGAGCAGTGTCTGGTTTGCCGGCGTGTCGGGCAGGGTGTGGATCGAGTACTCGGCGACGGCCGTCACTGTTGTCCCGGGCGGTGGTCCGACGATGTCGTGCGGGTTGGTGGTGATCACGACGGTCCGCACGGGGGTGTAGGTCTGCCTGCCTAGGTAGAGCAGGATCTGGCTCTCGGGGAGCGTGCATCTCGTGGCTGTGCACGCGCCGGCAAAACGCCGGTTGGTGCCGGCTGGTCGGCGGATCGTCGTGTTCACGTCGAAGCGAAGCTCATAGACCGCTTGACCAGCGATGCTCGTCGGGCCGGCGAGGCGTGTCGTGATCGTCTGCGACATGGCGCCGCCTGAGACGGTGGTGTGGTCAGCGGCCTGGGTGTCCTTGTAGAGCTGCTCGTAGAACGACGGGTTCCCGAGGTACCCGAACGTGGCTCCGGCGGATGCCAGCTCGAGGCTCAACGGCGCTGTGGACGGTGGCGGGGGCGCGCTGGGGAGGTCCATGTCGGTGAGGGTGGTGAGCGTGTTGTCGGCTGCGTCATAGGCCCAGTACTCCTCCGTCGTCCTGTTCAGAGAGGTCTCGTCGCCGTTGCTGTAGACGGCGTGGGCCTGGGTTCGGTTCGGGCTGAGCCACCCCTGGACGCTGTAGGTGAGCTTGTCGTGAGCTGGATCGGCGCTGATTCCGGTCCGCGCCGTTGCCGGAGCTTGCCTGGCGCACGGGCCGGGGATGCACATTCTGCCTCCTAGCCCGTTTCCTCCCAGTGCCATGGTCAGGCCTCCGCCGTCGGCGTTGTAGAACCGCATCTGGGACTCGAGAATCATGTTCGGCTTCTCAAGGGCTGTGGCCGCGCGCTCGAGGACCGCGGCCTGCGCGATCACGGTCCTTGAACCGCCAAGCGAAAGCGCGACGACTACCGCGACGAGCGCGGCTGCGAGAGCCGTGATCGACGCGAAGCGCCTCGGTGCCTGCCGCGGCAACCCTGCGAGCCAAGCTAGCGGTGCCAGTCCAGTTCTATGGGTGGTACTCGTCATCGCCGCGGCGAGGTCGTCGCCGAAGGTCTGCAGGACGGGCGGGAGGTCGGTGTTCTCAGGCATAGCCGGGGGCCCCTTCGAGATGATCGGTTGCCTTCGAGAGCGCGCGCAGCGCGCGACTGACGCGCGCGCGGGCAGTCTGTTCTGTGATGCCAAGAGTGCTGGCAAGCTCTGCGTAGGAGCGCTCTTCGACGATGCGCAGCCGCAACGCCTCGCGCTGCTGGAGCGACAGAGCGGCCAGGCCCTCGGCGATCGCGAGTCGGTGCGATCGCAGGCCGGCAAGATCCTCGATCCGCTCGTAATCAGCATCCGTGAACGCGTCGAGCTGAACACCGAGACGCACCATCGCCCGCCGCTCCACAGCTCCCTGGCGGAAATAGGCGCCCAGCTCGTGCCGGGCGATGCCGTAGATCCACCCCAGCGCCTCACGATCCTCGTGCCCGCGATACCTGCCCCGCATAAAGAACGCTCGTGCGAAAGTCTCCGCCACCAGATCCACCGCGACCTCGGGCTGCAAGGTGCGGCGCACAAAGAACCGCAACAACTCGCCGGCATGCGCACGGTACAAGCGAGAGATGTCGTCTGGGTCAAGAGCCATCGCGTCGACCTACATACGCACAACACCAGAAACCCGTGACCACCCGAGCGGCGGCCTCAACGCCATCGGCTCGGCACCGTGCAGACGCTCGCTCATCGCGCAACTGAGGTGTGAGCCAAAAGGTACGCAGTGGGCCGCGCGCTACTTGTACTTGACCCTGATGGTCCAGGGGTCCGCTGGTGTGTTGATTACGAGTTTGGTGTAGGAGCCGGCTGGAAGCGAGTACGTCCCGCTTCCACCTGCATTACTGGTGTGCGTCCGGGCCGAGGTGGCGCTTTGCCAGAAGAGGATCGTGATCGGGTACCCAACTCTGTCGGTCCAGTAGACGGTCGCGGGCTTTGACACCTTGAACTTGCCGAAGATGGTTGTGACGCTGGTGCCGCACCACGTTACGCCTAGTGTGAACGGGCGGTCAACGACGCTGTCGGGGTTCGTCCGAACACCGCAACTGGCTGCTGTGCCTGCCATTAGCGGGGCGGGAACGATGCCGGAACCTTGCGTAGGTGTCGCGGTCGCGACGGGCGCAGCCACCGCGAGGGCGAGCGACAGGACTGTCGCGCATGCGACGACTGAACGGTTCATGCACGCCTCCCGGACGGCGTTCGGTCTGCACTGCGGACACGGCTACGCTAAGCCCCATCACCGCTCTCCACAACGGTAGATCGCCGCGAAGACGCTACGTGGAAAGGCGAAACGCCGTCCGCAGCGCGGGAAGCTCAGCGGGGCGATTCGCGCCCGGTCTCGGCGCTTGGCACGGCGCCCCTCCGGCGCTGTGCAAACAATTGTCAGGATCGGGGCGGTTTGCAGCCGTTCGTGGCGGTCGCAACAGGGCGACTCGGATCGCCCAAAGCACCAGCAATTACGCGGCATTCTGGCGCTGCGCTGGGATGCCGGAGGAGGGACTCGAACCCCCGACACGCGGATTATGATTCCCATCCTGCGTGGTCGGAAAGGTCCTGCATATGCCCATGTTTCGGGGTTTCGTGGCCTGCCGGTGCGAACAAAAGTGCAAACATTCGCACGGGTTTTGTGACGGCGAGGGGGCGGCGAGAGGCGGTCTGTAGCCCTCGGTAGCGCGCGGTTGCGGTTTGCCGTCAGTAGCCCGCGGCGCGCAGCTCGTTCAGGGTGACCATCAGCGTGCGGGGAGTGTCGGCGAGCGCGCGGAACCCGAACCGCTGGTAGAAGGCAGCGGATTGCGCGTCGATTGCGTGGACGACCACCGCGCGGACCGCCACCTCGGCAGAGGCGATCTGGACGCGCGCGAGTGCGTCGCGCAGGAGTGCCGCCCCGAGCCCCTGCCTCTGGTGTCGTGAGTCAACGGCGAGTCGGGCCAACAGGGCGACCGGAATCGGAAAATGGGGGGACTGTCCCTTGCGCACTGGCGGGGTCGCACCTTCGTGGTGCAGCTGCCCGGCTACGAGCGCGTAGTAGCCGAGCACGACGCGCCCCGGGTCTGCGATCACGAACGTGCGAGCGGCGTCGCTCCGATCGCTCTGGCCGGCGTAGCGGGTTAGCCAGCGATTGAGCAGCTCGTTGCCGCAGTCGAAGTCTGCGGCGTTGTGTCGGGCTGGGTCGAAGCGGTGGGTGCCTGCGAGTTCGGCGCTCACGCGCGGTCGCGCAGCTCACGCAGGCGGGCGACCGTGTCGGTGTCGGGCGTCTCGAGCGCGTCGAGGAATCGCGTCACGTCTTCCTCGGACAGGACGATGTCTCGCTGATCGGCGAGCACATCCTCCGCACGCGCTCGCGCAGCGCGACGGAAGAAGTCGCTCAGCGTCTCGCCCACCGCCGACGCCGCGGCGGCGTCGAGAGAGCGCTCGTCGTCGGTCAGGCGGAGCTCCAAGCGTTGTGCGCGCATGCCAGGAGATTGTACGGACAGCGTACGGCGCAGTCAATCGCACGTCATGTACGGTCCGGCTACCCGTCGTGGGCGGTTGCGGTAACAGGCGGCCTGGGTCGCCCGCTACCGCTCGCTTGTCAAAGCGAGCGCCTCGGTCGGCGCGGGCCGGGGTGTTTGCCGCTTGTTGCTGGCTCGCGGTGGCTGATCACACTCGGGCGCGTCGATCGAGCGATTTCGGCGGGCGGGCGGGCTGTCTTTGTGGCTGAGGTAAGGGGCGCCAACGCGCTTGCGGTGTCGGTGCCTGGTGGCGCGGTGTGGGCTAAGATTTTGCCGCCTTCGCTCTCGTGGGCTCATCCGATTCTGCTGTGAACACTCGAGACGCTCAAAGCACTCCGCTTCGGCACGGTGACGTGTTGACGGCGATCTCGGACGGCCTGGTGGCTCTCCTGAAGGAGTTCTACGGTCACGGGCCGACGCGGACGAAGTCCTATTACGCGGACGATCTCGTCGTGTGCGTGCTGCGTGGCGGCTTCTCGCGCGTTGAGCAGACGCTGCTCGAGGGTGGGCGTGGTCCTGCGGTGATCGAGCAGCGGATGGCGTTTCAGGACCTGATGCGCCACCGCTTTGAGGAGGTCATCGAACAGGCGACCGGGCGGCGTGTGATCGGCTTCATGAGCGGCAACCAGCAGCACCCGGACATGATGTGCGAGGTCTTCATTCTCGCCCCCACAGACCTTGTCGGGCCGGACGAGCTCGCGACCGGCGCGCCGCGCTCGTTCGTTGACTGACCGAATACGCGGCTGGCGTCGACTGTTCGGGCGTGCTGTTGTGCCAACGCGGCCCGCGGAGTAGTCTGACTCGCGAAGGGCATGATCGTGGGGTCGGCCCCTAGGGGCGGCAGCGCGAGCTGACTTTCGAGGATCTATTTCCCCTCGGAGGTCACATGCCCGGCACGCCAGTCCTTTCTGATTCGACGTCGAACCCGGCTGGTGTCGTTGAGCCGCCGTTTGGCTGCACGTTGGGCGACGGGGGTCGCGGCGCGTCGTGGGTCCGCGTCACCGGCGAGCTGGATCTGATTACCGCGCCGCGGCTCGCGCAGATGTTGGGTCAGGCAGCGCGGCGGGCGCGGATCGTGGTCGTCGATCTTCGTGGTCTGACGCGCGTCGACAGCACGGGCGTCGGCGCGATCGCCGACGCGAGCCGGGCTGCTCGCCGCGATGGCCGGCGGCTGGTTCTTGTTCGCGGGCTGTCACAGGTCGAGCGCCTACTGGCGCTGACCGGCGCGTTGAACGCTGTCGAGATCGTCGATCTCAACCCTGGCGACCCGGCGGTCCTCGCGCTACTTCACATCGCGCGCAGCGACCGCGTTGACACACGCCAACGAGCGCGAGCGACTCGCCGCGTCGCCGCCTTGCTCGGCGCCAACCAGATCAACCGCGGCGTAGACGCGTTGATCGCGCGCGGCATCCGGCACGACTTCATCGACGGATAGGACATCCAACGCTGTTTCCATGCAGCACAAGGAGGACGTATGGGCTTTTCAACGAGCATCGTCGTGATCGCGGTCGGCGCGATCCTGCGCTTCGCAGTGTCGGTCACAACGACCGGGTTCAACCTCCACACGATCGGGCTGATCCTGATGATCGTCGGCATCGTGAGCCTCGTGCTCTCGATGATCTTCTGGCAGTCGTGGGGTGGGTTCGGCGGCAGCGGCGGCACCCGGCGGCAGAAACGCGTCACAAAGGACGGCGCCGGCGGCTATGTCGAAGAGGAGCGCACCGGCGGCACCGCGTGACGCGGATCGCCTGCGCCTAACAGGAGGGATTGCGATGTTCAGACTCCGACCCGCAGGACCTACGCCGGAAGTCGAGCAGGATCACTCGAGCGGCGAATCGCGCCGTGCAGCGGCCGCGCGCGGACTCCGAGCGACGGCACTCGGCGGATCGAGTTTGCTCGCGCGCGCCGTGCGGCTCGTGGCGGCGTGCGTCGTGTTGATTGTCGCCATGGGCATTCTGTTCGCGCTGCTCAAGGCGAACGGGACGAACGGTGTTGTCTCGGAGATCCACGGTTGGGGCCGCTGGCTCGTCGGCCCGTTCAACGGCATGTTCAGCCTCCACACCGCGCGAGCCACCATCGCGGTCAACTGGGGCATCGCCGCAGTCATCTACCTGTTCGCCGGCGGACTGATCGCACGACTGATCAGCCGCTCCCAACATTCATCCACCAGCCACCAGGAGGACTCATGAGCGACAAGCACATCGACAAGGCAAAAGGCCGCGCCAAAGAAGCCGCCGGAGCGCTAAGCGGCAACAAACGCCTCAAGGACGAAGGCCGCGTTGACCAGGCCAAGGCCTCCACAAAAGATGCCGCGGACAAGGTCGTCGACGCGCTCAGCGGCAGCCCCAAGCAGTAGGCCCACGAGCCCTACGCGAGCCAACTAAGCCGACACAGGAGGAGCACATGCTCATAGTCGTTCTACTCATCGTCATCGTCGTCCTGCTACTAAGCGGGTTCACCTTTACTCGTCGCAGCCGACGCAGCTAACAGGTAGCAGACCATCCGAGCGGCGCACACGGCCACCAACCAGGTGACATCCCGCGCATCACTCATGCTGCGCGACGACGGGGTGGACCTGCCGAGCGCAGCGAGCCGGGACCGTCTGTCCCCGGACTTGCTCGTGCGCGTCGATCGCTATTGGCGTGCGGCGAACTATCTGTCGGTCGGGCAGATCTATCTGTACGACAACCCGTTGCTAAGGGAGCGGTTGAAGCTTTCGCATGTGAAGCCGCTGGTTGTCGGGCATTGGGGCACGACGCCGGGCCAGAACTTCATCTACGTACACCTAAACCGCGTAATCAGCGAGCAGCAGCTCGACATGTTCTATGTAGCCGGTCCGGGGCATGGCGGTCCGGCGCTCGTCGCTAACACCTACCTCGAGGGCAGCTACAGCGAGATCTACCCGAACGTCAGCCAGGACGAGGCTGGGATGAAGCGGCTGTTCACACAGTTCTCCTTCCCGGGCGGCATCTCCAGTCACGTCGCGCCAACGACGCCCGGGTCGATTCACGAGGGCGGCGAGCTGGGCTACTCGCTGAGTCACGCTTTCGGGGCCGCTTTCGATAACCCCGAGCTGATCGTCGCGTGCGTGATCGGCGACGGTGAGGCGGAGACCGGTCCGCTGGCGACGGCGTGGCAGTCCAACAAGTTCCTTGACCCGGTCAGTGACGGGGCGGTGCTGCCGATCCTGCACTTGAACGGCTACAAGATCAGCAACCCGACGGTGCTTGACCGCATCGAGCGTGACGAGTTGGAGCAGTTCATCCGCGGCTGCGGCTGGACGCCGCACTTCGTCGAGGGGCACGAGCCGGCCGCGATGCACCAGTTGATGGCGTCGACGTTGGACACGGTGATCGCGGAGATCAAGCAGATTCAACGCGCTGCTCGTGAGAGCGACGACGCGACGCGGCCGCGCTGGCCGATGATCGTGCTGCGCTCACCGAAAGGCTGGACGGGACCGAAGGTCGTCGACGGACTGCAGATCGAGGGCACGTTCCGCGCGCACCAGGTGCCGCTGCTCGTCGATGCGGAGCACCCCGAACACGTTGAGCAACTCGAAGCATGGATGCAGAGCTACCGGCCGGCGGAGCTGTTCGACGACGACGGCCGCTTGATGAGCGACCTCGCGGAGCTGGCGCCCGAGGGCTCGCTGCGGATGGGCGCCAACGCGCATGCCAATGGTGGACTGCTGCTGAGCGATCTGCGTCTGCCGGACTTCCACGCTCACGCGGTCGACGTTCCGGCGCCAGGAGCGGTCGATGCGCAGGACACGCTCGTGCTGGGGGGCTTCCTGCGTGATGTCGTCAAGCTGAACGAAGAGCGGCGCGACTTCCGGCTGTTCGGTCCTGATGAGACGCTCTCGAACCTGCTGGGAGCTGTCTTCGAGGTGACATCGCGCCAGTGGGAGGGGCGCGTCGAGCGCAACGACGAGTTCCTCGCCCCAGACGGGCGGGTGCTCGACTCGATGCTGAGCGAGCATCTCTGCCAGGGCTGGCTCGAGGGCTACCTGCTGACCGGACGCCACGGGCTGTTCAACTGCTACGAGGCGTTCATCCACATCGTCGATTCGATGTTCAATCAGCACGCCAAGTGGTTGAAGGTGACCAAGCAGCTCCCGTGGCGGGCGCCGATCGCGTCGCTGAACTACCTGCTCTCCTCGCACGTCTGGCAGCAGGATCACAACGGCTTCACCCACCAGGACCCCGGCTTCCTCGACCATGTCGTCAACAAAAAGGCCGACATCGTCAGGGTGTACCTGCCACCGGACGCGAACTGCCTGCTATCGGTCGCCAACCACTGCCTGAACACGCGCGACTACGTCAACGTGATCGTTGCCGGCAAACACCCGATGCCGCAGTGGCTGACGATTGACGAGGCCGTCGTGCACTGCACGGAGGGCATCGGCATCTGGCCATGGGCCAGCAACGATCAAGGCGGCGAGCCGGATGTCGTGATGGCGTGCTGTGGCGACACGCCGACGCTCGAGATTCTGGCCGCCACGTCGATCCTGCGCGACGAGCTGCCCGAGCTGAAGATCAGGGTGATCAACGTGGTTGATCTGATGAAGCTGCAGTCCGCCAGCGAGCATCCGCACGGGCTCAGCGACAGCGACTACGACTCGCTGTTCACCAAGGACAAGCACATCATCTTCGCCTTCCACGGCTACCCATCGCTGATCCACCGCCTGACCTACCGCCGCCACAACCATGACCTGCACGTGCGCGGCTACAACGAGGAGGGCACGATCACAACAGCGTTCGACATGCGCGTGCAAAACAAGCTCGACCGCTTCCATCTCGTCCAAGACGTCGTCGATCGCATCCCCGAACTGGGCGCGGCCGGCAGCTACCTCAAGCAGACGATGCAAG
Organism: Solirubrobacteraceae bacterium; assembly: GCA_049512455.1. Lineage (GTDB taxonomy): Bacteria > Actinomycetota > Thermoleophilia > Solirubrobacterales > Solirubrobacteraceae > Palsa-513. Next base: position 10,808 of record JBEKXB010000038.1, read on the forward strand.
ACAAGCTGATCGAACACGAGCAATACATCGACAAGCACGGCCAGGACATGCCGGAGATCCGCAACTGGAAATGGGGCCAGAGCAAATGACGGGCCGCGGCGAGTACAGCGCCGCGGCGGCGGAGAGGACGGCAGCATGAGCACGACAAGCAGCAAGAAAGCCACCCCCGGCGAGCGCCGTCGCGGCGGCGCTCGAACCCACCGCCACGCACCTCCGGTTCCTGGCGCGGGCGACGGATCCGCTCCTGAGGCGAGCAAGGAGCTGAAGGAGCTGCCGCTGGCGGACGTGGAAAAGCAGCTTGACTCCTCGCCGGACGGTCTCACCGCTGCCGAGGCGAAGCAGCGCCTGACCCAGTATGGGCCGAACGAGATCGAGGAGAAGACGACGAATCCGCTGCTGGCGCTGCTCGCCTACTTCTGGGGGCCGATCCCGTGGATGATCGAAGTCGCGGTGATTCTCTCGGCCGCGCTTGCGCATTGGGCGGACTTCTTCATCATCCTCGTGTTGCTGGTGGCCAATGCCGCGGTCGGGTTCTCCGAGGAGCATCAGGCGAGTAAGGCGATCGCCGCGCTGAAGGCGCAGTTGGCGATCAAGGCGCGGGTCTTGCGCGACGGGAAGTGGATCACCCCGCCAGCACGCGAGCTGGTGCCGGGCGATGTGATCCGGATGCGGGCGGGCGACATCGTCCCGGCGGATGCGCGGTTGCTTGCGGGCGACCCGGTCGAGGTGGATCAGTCCGCGTTGACCGGCGAGTCGCTGCCGGCCGAGAAGAAGTCCGGCGACGCGGTGTTCTCCGGTTCGATCATCCGCCAGGGCGAGATCGGCGCGCTGGTCTACGCCACCGGATCGAGCACCTACTTCGGCAAGACGGCGCAGCTCGTTCAGGACGCGCACAGCGTCAGCCACTTCCAGCGTGCGGTGCTGAAGATCGGCACCTATTTGATCGTCCTTGCGCTCGCGCTCGTCGCGCTGATCATCGCTATCTCGCTGCTGCGCGGCGACCCGTTCCTGACGACGCTGCAGTTCGCGCTGGTGCTGACGGTCGCAGCGATCCCGGTCGCGATGCCGACGGTGCTGTCGGTGACGATGGCGGTCGGCGCGCGCCTGCTCGCCAAGAAGAACGCGATCGTCAGCCGGCTCGTCGCGATCGAGGAGCTCGCCGGCGTGGACGTGCTGTGCTCGGACAAGACCGGCACGCTGACCCAGAACAAGCTCACGCTCGGCGAACCATTCGCCGTCAAGGGCGTCACGGCCGACGAGGTGATCCTCGACGCCGCGTTGGCGTCACGCGCCGACGACGACGACACGATCGACCTCGCGATCCTCCACGGACTCAAAGACCCCAAGGCGCTTCACGCGTACAAGGTGAGCCACTTCCAGCCATTCGACCCCGTCCACAAACGCACCGAGGCAACCGTCACGGCGAAAGGCCACACTGGGTTCAAGGTCACAAAGGGCGCGCCGCAGGTCATCCTCGCGCTCACCGCCACCACCGGCGCTGCAAAGGCCGACGCCAACAAAGCGGTCAACGAATTCGCAGCGCGCGGCTTCCGGTCGTTGGGAGTGGCCCGCGCAGAGGGGAACGGCTCGTGGAAGCTGGTCGGCGTTCTACCCCTGTTTGACCCGCCACGAACGGACGCCAAGGCAACGATCGCGACCGCGCAACAACTGGGTGTCGAGATCAAGATGGTCACCGGCGACGCGCTGGCGATCGCGCAGGAAACAGCCAAGAAGCTCGGGCTGGGAAGCGACATCCTCGACGCCGGCGAACTCGGCGACTCAAAGCGTCAAGAGACGAAAACAGTGGCTGCGTCGATCGAGCACGCCGACGGCTTCGCGCAGGTCTTCCCGGAGCACAAGTTTCACATCGTCGACGTCCTGCAGAAGCGCGGTCACATCGTCGGCATGACCGGCGATGGCGTCAACGACGCCCCGGCGCTCAAGAAGGCCGACTGCGGCATCGCCGTCTCGGGCGCGACCGACGCCGCACGCGCAGCAGCATCGATCGTCCTGATGACCCCGGGTCTCTCGGTGATCATCGACGCGATCAAGGAGAGCCGGCGGATCGTGCAGCGAATGAACAGCTACGCGATCTACCGCATCGCCGAAACGCTGCGCGTGCTCGGGCTTGTGACCCTGGTCATCCTCCTGTTCAACTTCTTTCCCGTCACAGCCATCATGATCGTGCTGCTGGCTCTACTCAACGACGGCGCGATCCTGTCCATCGCATACGACAACGTCCGCTACTCCGGTCGACCCGAGGCGTGGAACATGCGCCTCGTCCTTGGCATCGCGTCGGTACTCGGCTTCGTTGGACCCGTAGCCGCGTTCGGGCTGTTCTACGTCGCCGACAACGTCTTCGCGCTCGGGCGACCGGCGCTGCAAACGCTGATGTACCTGATGCTCTCCGTCGCTGGCCATCTCACGATCTTCCTGACCCGCACCCGTGGCCCGTTCTGGTCGGTCCGCCCCGCACGGATTCTCGTGATCGCCGTGATCGGCGCGCAAGCAATCGCCACGATCATCGCCGTTGGAGGAATCCTCGTCACCCCGCTGCCCTGGTATTGGGCGCTCGTCGTCTGGGGCTACGCCATCGCCTGGTTCCTGATCACCGACCGTGTGAAGCTGCTCGCCTACCGCATTCTCGACCCGGCTCTTGCCGGCGTGCCGACCGTTCCAGCCAGCGCGCGGGCCGTAGCGTCCGACACGGCCGTCGCTCCGCAATCCAGCAATGGCGTGACCACTATCGGTGCCTACCACACGACATCTCGCGAGTACCCGCCAACCCACCGCGACGTCTACCACACCGACGACGCCTGCCCCTACGGCAAGGAGATCAAAGCGTCGCACCGTCACGGCGGGACGGGCGGACGCGAGCTGTGCAGCCAGTGCGCGGAGCAATAGCACCGCTGCGCGCGTCTTGCTGATCGGGCCCGATCACGACGCTTGATCGCCCGTCACGGGATCCGGTGCTGCTCCCTTTGGCGCCTGCGCCTCGAGCTCGCGCTTGGCCTCGAGCAGTTGCGCGCGTGCGTCGCCATCGATCGTTGGGTACTGCGGGTCGATGTCGATCAGGGCTTCCACGATCACTGAGGCGGCGGCGATCCGCGCGAACCACTTGCGATCTGCCGGGATCACGTGCCAGGGCGCCCACGGGGTGCTGGTATGGGAGAGCATCTGCGAGAACGCGTGCTGGTATTCGTCCCAGTGCGCGCGCTCGTGGATGTCGTTCGCCGAGAACTTCCAATTGTGCTCCGGCAGGTCGCAGCGGCGCAGGAAGCGCACCCGCTGTTCCTCCTTGGAGAGATTCAGGAACAGCTTCACGATCCGCAGACCGTTGTCGACGAGGTAGTGCTCCCAGTCGTTGATCTCGCGATAGCGCCGCTCCCAGATACCCTCGCGCTTGGCCTGCGGCGGCATCCGCTGGCGGTCGAGAAGCTCCGGGTGCACGCGAGCAACGAGCACCTCTTCATAGTGCGAGCGGTTGAAGATGGCGATCTCGCCGCGCGCCGGCAGATGCTGCTGAAAGCGCCACAAGAAGCTGTGATTGAGCTCCTCCGCCGAAGGCTCTTTGAAGCTGTGCACAGCGACACCCTGCGGGTTTACCCCGCTCATCACGTGACGGATCGTGCCGTCCTTGCCGGCTGCATCCAGTGCCTGTAGAACGACCAGCACGCCGTAGGTGTCCTGGGCGGCGAGACGAGCCTGATACTCGCTCAGCAACTCCACACCGTCACGCAGCAGCTTGTCTGCGTGCTTCTTCTTCAGCTCGCCGGTGAACGCAGGATCGAAGTCCCGATCGAGCCTCACCGTCGAGCCGGGCCGCACCCGGAACGGCTCGATAAACGTCGCGGTCGACCCGTCGTGATCGTCAGACATCGCATCCCACCTTTGCTGGAGTGTCGCAGGATCCGGCCACGGCTCGGCTCAACTCGCCGGACCGCTCGAGCGCCGCGACTCGCGTCGAGCTGGTGGACCGTTACGGCTACTGGCGCGTCATAACCCTGACCGGATGTCGGCCTCGCGTGTCGGCGGGCTCGGTTGACGCGATGGCCTTGTGGAATGCTCGACGGGTGGATGCGGCGATCGAGGCGAGCGGGTTGACGAAGGCGTACGGCGCGACGGTTGCCGTCAATCGACTCGATTTGCGTGTGCAGCGCGGTCAGGTGTTTGGCTTCCTCGGACCGAATGGCGCGGGGAAGTCGACGACGATTCGCATGCTGCTGGGGCTTCATCGCCCGAGCGCGGGGAGCGCACGCGTGCTGGGGCTCGACAGTGTTCGCGAGAGTGTCGCGATTCACGCTCGCTGCGGGTACCTGCCTGGGGATCTCGAGCTGTATCCGAGGATGACGGGCCGCAGCGTGCTCGATTGGTTCGCGGCAGCGCGCGACGGTGTTGACAGCGCGTTGCGTGACGCGCTGGTCGAGCGGTTCGACGTCACGCTTGACCGGCGCATCCGCGAGCTGTCGAAGGGCAACCGTCAAAAGATCGGGCTCGTCATAGCGTTCATGCACCGGCCGGACCTCGTCGTCCTTGACGAGCCAACGACGGGTCTTGACCCGCTGATGCAACAAGAGTTCCACCACCTCCTTGCAGAGACGACAGCGGAGGGTCGCACGGTGTTTCTGTCCTCGCACGAGCTCGACGAAGTCCAACGCGTCGCAGATCGCGTCGCGATCATCAAACGGGGGCAGCTCGTCGTGACCGACACGGTCGAGGCGTTGCGCCGCAAGGCGCCGCAAACAATCGAGCTGCGCTTTCGCGCGCCCGTGCCCGCCACCGTGTTCGATGGTCTCGACGACGTAGCTCACATCACGGTAGATGGCGACCGTGTGACGATGCAGGTGACCGGCGAGCTAGCGCCACTGCTGCGCGTGATCGCCGACCACAACCCAGTCGAACTCGTCACCCGCCGAGCCGATCTGGATGAGCTGTTCCTCAGCTACTACCGCGACAGCCCGAACAGCGATGCGACTTAGCGTCGCACGACTCGACCTCGGCAACCGCCGCCGCCTAACGATGGGGTACGCGGTCGGGATGGCGCTCTACGCGCTAGCGATCGTCGCTCTCTACCCGACGTTCAAGCACTCCAGCGAGCTGAACAAGCTCGCATCCGGGAAACTCGGAGCGCTGTTCGGCGTGACCGGTCCGCTCACATCCCCGGCCGGCTGGCTCGACGCCAACGCCTTCACCAACTTCCTGCCACTGATCATGCTGCTGCTCACGATCGGCTACGGAGCGAGCGCCATCGCCGGCCAAGACGACGACAACACGCTCGGCCCGATCGTCGTCCTACCGCTCTCAAGACGGCGGATCCTCGCCGAGAAAATAGTGGCACTGATGGCGCAGGCCCTCGCTCTCACGCTCGCCGTCGCCGCCTGTACTTATGTCGGCCGCGCGTTCGAGCTCACGCTCGACCCATGGAATGTCGCAACCGCGCTCCTCGCCGTCCTCGTACTCGGAATCGACCTCGGACTGATCGCCCTCACCGTAGGAGCCGCGACTGGCAGCCGCGGCACGGCAATCGGCGTCACAGCCACGCTCGCCGCCGCCTCATACCTGATCAGCTCACTCGCGCCAGTAGTCAGCTGGATCCACCCGCTCCGATTCGCGTCGCTCTTCTACTGGGCCGTCGGCGACAACCAACTCGCCAGCGGCACAACAATCACGGCCTTCGCGATACTCACCGCCGTCGCCGCAATCGCCACGCTCACAGCAACGGTCGCATTCCAACGACTCGACGTGCGCTGACTGAGGCGCCCTGGCCTGTAAGGAACCCGGCCGCGACTTGTACCCGATCAGCCCGGCCAGCCCGGCCAGCCCGCAACTGCGTGCAACGCGCGCGCGGGAGCGTCGATCAGCCTCGTTCCACGCGCCTGCTTCCGAAGGTTTGCAGGAGCCTGCAGAGATCCTCCGCTCGTTACCGCATCCGCCCACAGCCCGACTGGGCGCCGCGGAGCTGGCCGAGATGCTGGTTAGGCGGCTGAGCGGTCGGCGTTGCGCAGAAGGTCGGCGACGACCTCGCCGGGCTTCCTGCCGCTCGCGCCGGCGAGGCGCTCGAGCCGCTTGGCGTCATCACCTTCGACGCTCACCATGATCCGCAGCCCCGCGGTAGGGCTGCCTTCGTGCAATTCGACGAAACGCGGATCGATCGTCAATAGATCCCGGTCAAAATCGCCGGGCTCGGGAAGAACAGTGTTCCAGGGTGACTCGGTCATGAGCTTGCTAGGAGTCTACGCTCGACATCTGTTGCGTTCCAGCCGGTCACGATCAGCCACGTCGACGGCTCAACGGTCTGCTCAATCACGATTGTCAACGCCCGGCCGCCATCGGTCAAGCCGATCAGCAGCCGGCGGGTACCGGGCTCCCCGCCAGCATGAGGGTCTCGCACCGTGACATGCCGGCCACGGGGAGTCTGCTCGGCTTCTTCAGCCGAGATGCCGCGTGCGCCGAGCTTCTCAAGTCCAGCCTCGGTAACGAGCAGCTCGTGAACCACGTCCGCCATCCAAGCGGTCTACCGCACAGCCACGACAGAACACCACGACCGCTGTTCGCGGGCCGCTGCAGTGCGCTACAAACAGGCCGCGTGGCTCTGGGCGACAGCGGTAGCGGGGGCTTGGCTGCAACGGGCTCCTGCAAATTGATCATCGCGGTAGCGACCGGCGGCGATCCAGACGCTCCCGTTCACGCGAATGGGGTCACGAGGTGGGACGCGACCCTTGGCGCCGTCCGGCTCCGGTTGCGCGAGATGCGAGCGCGTTGGCAGGTGAGCTGAGCGCGCGGGCGCGGTGCTGTGTGTCTCAGGGCTCGCCGGCGAGGACCGCCTCGATGAACGGTCCTTTCGCTTCGGCGTAGTCGTTCATGTCAGTCCAGTCGCGGGTCGCCAGTTCTTGCTTGAGTCGCTGATACGCGACTCGATCCGCGGGGGAGCGTCGTAGCCGATCGCGGAAGCTCAAATAGCGCGCTACTTCCGGATCGCCGTCCCGCCAGAGATGGATGTGCACGTCGCGTGCCGGGGTGCGAAACATCCGGTGTCCCGGCTCTCGAACTCGCAGCTGGTACCCGGCCGACTCAAGCGCGGGCACGATCGTGGCGTCATCGTCGGGGTCGGGCACGGTCACGAGCAGATCGATCACTGGCTTTGCGGCCAAGCCTGGAACCGCCGTCGAACCAATGTGTTCGACGCGACGCGCCGACGCGCCAAGCGCAAGCTGCACGCGACCGCACTCCCGCTCGAAGCGTGCCGGCCAGGCCGGGTCGTAGTCGACGATCACGATCCGGCGCTTCTCGCGCCCGCCGATCAGGACCTCGTCAAGCTCGAGACGCGGCTCACCCTCGCCCACCCGCTGATTCTCGCAAGCGCAAGCTCGCTTGCGCAGGAAAGCGGTCACGTGCCCGCCTCCCTCGCCGGCGACCCCTCCGCGCGAGTTGCGCGGCAAGCGAGCGTCGTCGGTTCGCCCTAAGCCCGCTTTGCGGCGAGTTAAGGTCTCGTGCATGCTGGACCCGCCGCGAGTCCCATCCTCTGTTGTCGCCCTGACCGTGGCAGCGGCGGTAGCCGCGTGCGCGATCTTCGTTGGCGGCCTAGTCGCCTGGCCCCTACTCGTGGCCGGGGTACTCGTACTGATCGCAGCCCTCGCGGCGCTGTGGGTCATTCAGCGGCGACGCGATCACACCCTCTGGTAAGCCCCGCGGTCCACACGGACGCCGGGCCGGCCAACTCGCCTGCGTGAGCCGCCCTGGGTTTCGCGGAGACCGTCAAACCCAGGATGGCTCACTTCCACTACCAGACGAGCAGCGCGCCGCGACCGCAGCCCTCCGCAAGGGTGACCGATCGGATTGAAACCCACGACCGCCGGACAAGCTTGGTCCATGAATTGGCCCATGGAATCAGGCCCGTGACGCTCCTCCGTGAGACGCTCGTCTCACGGGGCCGGTCACGGGTTCTGACCAGGGTGCGGGAGGAACCTGAAGACCGCCGAGCGCAGTCGCGAGCTTGGGGGCGCCGGCGACAATCGGGTCGTCGTCGGTGATGCGTTGCACCGCGCACTGCTCGGCGACGGCGACATGCGCCGCGTCGTAAGCGGTCAGCCCGTTAGCGGCCCACTTGGCGACGCGGGACAGCTCCGGCTCGAGCAACCTCGAAATCGAGCTGCTCGAGTGTGGCGGCGAGTGCTGGAGCTGTGTGACCGGCCTCAGCTCCGAGCAGCCACGTTCAACAGCTCGAGCCGTGTCACCGACCGCCGCGTAGCGCGTTAGCCGAGCGCCCCCGGCTCAGAACCCGGCGATGACCCAGACCGTGATGGAGTTGAAATTCGTCACATACGCGGTGTCGGTGGCCGGGCATAGGCCGCGGCGCATGCTCCGACCGACCGGGGGTCGCATGCGACCCCGGAACAGGCCGAGGGCCTAGCAGCCGCCTGACAGCTCCACGTCTGACGGCCCGCCGAAGGCGACACTGTAGTCAATCGGCGTCGAGTCGATGGTGTAGACCGCGTCGCTGACTGGGGCCAGAGTAACCGGGTCCAGCTGAACGGACGGGTTGTTCACGCTCACCACGGTGCCGTCCGTGGTGACGTAGTAGGCCTGAAAGGGGTCAATGGTGTCGAGCAGGTCGCCGTACGGGTCGTATTCGTTGCCGGCGGTGTCGACCGTCGTGCCGAAGAAGCTCGTGTACAGGCCGCTGACGGGATCCTCGGTCAGCAGGTAGCCCGAGAAAGTCGCTAGCGTCGGCGGGACACTTGGCGCAGGGACCACGGTCTGGCACGTGAGGGGGTCGATCTCGCTGCCGTCCGGCTGGATGAGGTCTCCGGTGGCGGCGTCGATGTTGGTACCTGCCTGGTTGTTGGCTTGCACGATGACGACAGGACCTCCAGGGACCTCGATGAAGCTCGACGGCGCTGAAGGCCCGCTCGCGCCGAAGCTATTTGTGGCCGTGACGGTGAACGTGTAGGTGTTCGGGGAGAGGTTGGGCACCGTGATCGGCTCGGTTGCGGAGGCGTAGGTGATGTCCCCGGGACTTGCGGTGACCGTGTAGCTGAGAATCGGGTAGCCGCCGTCGCAGGTCGCCACGACGTCGACGGTCGCAGCGTAAGGGCTCGTAGACACGTTCCCGATGACGGGCCGGCATGGTACGGTGCCGGGTGTCGCCGTGGCGGGTGCGGACGGCTCGCCTGTACCGACGCCGTTTGTAGCCGTGACATTGAACGTGTATGCCACGCCGTTGCTCAAGGTCGGAACTGTGATCGGACTCGTCGTGCCGCTCGCCATGAGGCCGCCCGGGTTCGCGGTGACGGTGTAGTGGGTGATCGGCGAGCCGCCGTTTGACGCCGGCGGATCGAAGCTGACCACCGCCTGATTGTCACCTGGCGAGGCGGCGACCGCCGTTGGGACTCCCGGCGCGGACGTGTTCGCGACCGTGACGGTTGTCGTGATCGACGTGGTGTTGCCGACGTTGTCGGTGCCCGTGAGGGTATAGAGGTAGCAGTAGCCGGCGACGATTCCCGACGGCTGCGTGGTACCCGTGATCGTGACCGGCGA
>JBEKXB010000039.1:0-19843 GCA_049512455.1 Solirubrobacteraceae bacterium
CGCCGAACTCCACCGCCGCTACGCGTCGGCTCCGTTCGACGCCGGCGGAAACCCTACCCTGCAACTACCAACCACCCACCAGCTCTCACAACAGGTGGACCCATGAACGGGGTCCGGTCAGGAATGCCGGCCCGGCTGGACCGGCCGGTCCGACCGGTCCCAGTGGACCGCAGGGCGTCCCGGGCAATCAGGGCAACCCGGGCAGCAACGGAACCCTCAGCAGCGCATATTTCAACGCCTACAACAGCTCCAGCCAGTCAACTCCGAACGGCTCGGACGTGGTCTTCCCCACGCAGATCGGAGCACCGGTCGGGATCGTCGCGAACGCCGGCAACACTCAGTTCACCGTCACGGACACGGGGACCTACCTCGTCACGGTGTACCTCCCGCCCCTTGGAGCCGGGGGACCGTGGGCGCTCGAAGTCGGCGGCAGCCAAGTCGGCGCAACGCTCCCGTTGACGAGTTCAAGCGTCGTCAACGTCTCGGCGGGCACCGCGATCGCCGTCCAATCGACAGGGTCCAACGGGGGACCGAGCGGCGGTGCGGAGATCACGATAGTTCGCATCGCCTGAACGCAGCCCACGACTGGCGGGTCGCCTCAAGCCACCAGCTTCGCCGGCCCGCCGAGCACCGTTGCGACTCACGCGGGTGCGGACGAGCACGATCTGCCCCGGCAACACTCCAAACAGCGCCCGAAACGTTGACGAGCGTGTCGCTGACACGCGAAAGCGACAACGAGCGCCGTGATTGGTTGCATGCCTCCTTTGGCCGGTGAAAGCGACAGCGTGCCGCGCTCTGCGGCTGGCTTGGCACCGCCGACAGGATCCGTGACGTTCACGGAGGTGCGCGTCCGCCAAGCTCGGCTGCCGGTCCGGTCGGCGACGTAGATTCCGGGGATGGGTCGAGGAGCGGAAGAGGAGCCTGGGGATCGGGAAGCTTTGACGAAAGGTTCGGGCCGGCGCTACAGTGATGAGCGTGACCGCGGTCGAGTACTTCCACAGGTTCCGGGACGCCGAGCGGCCGGCGCTGGAGAAGCTGGGCCACCCGGTTTCCCCACGCTTGACGACCTCAAGGCACTCAACCACGCCATCCACGATGATGCGCGACAGCCAGAGCGATACGCGCTCGACCAGCCGTCCCCGGTCCAAAGCAGCCTAGAGCGCGCTCTTCAGGCCTACGAGCCGTCGCCTGAAGGGATCATCCGCACGGCAGCGCTCCTCGTCCATGGCATCGCGCAAGCGCAGGGCTTCCGTGACGGGAACAGGCGCACGGCTTACATCGCGACGAAGAGCTTCCTCGAAGAGAGCGGTCTGGGATTCGTCGGGCGCGCCAGCAAGCCGGATCACATGTTGGTCCGCTACCTCAACCAGGTGGTCGAGAGCCAAGGGACCCGGCCCGCCCCCGACCCGCAAACCTTCGAGCGGTTCTTTCTCCGAAGACTGCGGCGGCACAAGACCTAGCCGACGCGACGTTGCTGCTGTGCGCGATTTGCGGTCATCTGTCCAGAAGGGGCGCGGCATCGCGTTCGTGGCCAAGCGATCTCTGGGATGGTCACCACGGCGCGCGTGCTCATCCGCGAACGCGCTCCCGACGAAGTCACTGCGCTGTGCGACCGGTTTGCCATGGAGCCACCGGCCGTTATCCAGGGTCGCTCCGGCCAGGCTTACCCGTCAGGTCAATAGTCTCGATCGCCATCCTTGGGTTGGCTGAGAGTGGGAGCACCACACCGCCCGCGAAGCCGCGTCGGCGGCGCCGAACGGGTTGCGTTTGCGTGCGGGTTGCGTCACAGACGCTGGTGGTGTTTCGTCTGTAGTGCAATGAGCGGCCACCGGGCGATCGACGAGGAGGATCTGAACGGGCTGTATGACGAGCATGCGCGTGATCTGCTCGGTTACCTCGCGCGGCGCAGCGGCGATCCGCAGCTGGCGCTCGACTTGTTGAGCGCGACGTTTCTGACGGCGTTTGAGCATCGCGCGCGCTGTCGGGCCGAGGATGATCGCGGACGCGCTGCGTGGCTGTACCGGATTGCCGCGAACACCTACGTCGATCACGTTCGGCGATCTGCCGCGGAGCGCCGCGCCGTCAACCGTCTCGGTAGCGAGCTGCGGGCGCTGAGCGTGAGCGAGGTCGCCGTGATCGAGGCGCTTGCGGGCTCGAGCGAGCTCGAGGAGCGGGTTACTGGCGCGTTTGGCGAGCTGAGCACGGAGCAGCGCGAAGCGCTGTGGCTGCATGTCGTCGAGGAGCGCCCGTATCCGGAGGTCTCGCGGGCGCTCGGGTTGAGTGAGCCCGCCGCGCGGGCGCGCGTCAGTCGCGGGTTGCGGGCGCTACGGCGTGCTGCCGAGCCACCGAGGAAGGAACGACCATGAACACGCGGCGGGGAGTGGGATTCGATGAGCTGCCAATCCTCGTGGAGTTGCGTGAGAAGCTCAACGAGCACTATCGCGCTGCCTCGCGCAACCCGCACGAGTCGCGCCTCGTGCGCGCGCACCGCTGGCGTCCGCTCGCGTTGATTGTCGTTCTGTGCGTCGGTGGTGGGACCGGAGCGCTCGCCGCGACCGGTGCCTTGCAGTCGGGCGCTCCGGCCGCCCCGAGCCTGCCACCTTCGCTGAGCGGGGCGCCAATGGTGATCACGGCGACTGGTGTCGCGATCGCCGAGAGCGTGCAGGTACTGCCGTTGCGTTTGCGCTTCCCGGCCGGCGGCCCGGCATGGAAGTTGAACGCCATCGCTCATCTCGGCACTGCCCCACTGTCCACGAACACAGTCGGCTAGAGCAAATGCAGCCGCTGTCAAATCCCACGCCCGATGCGCTAGTACAGTGATCGAGTCTTCGCGCGTACGGTTGGCAATACGCCGCTCGACGATCCGGGCACGCCTGGTGGCCGCTCTTGTCTTGGCGAGTATCGCCGCAAGCGCGTGCGGTGGGACAAGCGTCGCGGGATACGCATCGCGTGTCGACTCGCGCGCTGTCACGGACCTCGTCTTCCAGGCGCGCGCGAGCACCACCGCGCAAGTCAACTCCTCCACACTCGGAGCGGCGGTGAAGATCATGCGCTCACGCCTCGGCGATCTCGGTGTTGGCGGCGCGACGGTCACCGAGTCTGGCGGCGATGAGATTGTTGTCCGGTTGCCCAACGTCAAGAACGCGGCTGAAGTGGCGAGCGTTCTTGGTGCCGGGGGCCAGCTGTACTTCTACGACTGGGAGGAGAGCGTCATCGGCCCCAACGGTCAGCCGGCCGGGCCGAACAACGGCGCTTCCACGGGCGACGACCCCACCGACCAAGGGGGCGACCCTGGCACGAGCGTGAACGCGCTCAGCGAGTACCAGGCGATCGAGCGCGCCGCGAAGCGCCCGGCGATGCACCTCAAGCTGATGTCAGCACCGTACGGGACCCTTTACTACGTCGACCCGGCAACGCAGAAGGTGCTGACGCTGAGCGAGGCGATCGTGCCGGCGCCCGGCAACGCGGCTGCTAGGCAGCAGGCCGTGGGTTACCTCAACGCGGACATCGCTGACGCGGGCAACAAGCTGCCCGCGGGCGCCAAGCTCGTTTACATCAAGCCGGGCACCGTGGTGCGTCAGGCGCTCACGCCCAACGACACCAGCGACCCCGGCTACAACTACTACTACGTCCTGCAAGACGACCCCGTGATCTCCGGTGAGGACATCACCAACCCGATCGAGCAGATCGACCCCACATCGGCCCAGCCCGTCGTCGCGTTTGGCTTCAAAGGACCCGCGATCAGACCGTTCGAGGCGCTCACGGCACAGCTCGCCCGCCGCGGCAGCGAGAACTCAACCGGCAACAACCACAACTTCCAGCACTTCGCGATCACGCTCGACAACCAGATCGTCAGCGTGCCCTACGTCGACTACACCCAGTACCCAAGCGGCGTCGACGCCAACGAGGGCGGCGAGATCGCGGGCGACTTCACGATCGCGAGTGCACGCGCACTCGCCGCCGTCCTCGCCAGCGGCCAACTACCGCTCCAGCTGTACGAGATCCCATCCACCCACAGCTGAACGACAACGCAGCACTCCCGGGCACGACGCCCGCACTGAACACAAGGCGACAGTGTCATCGGCACCTAAGCTGACGCTCCCTGCGCGCGAGATGGAGGCGTCTGCGGCGGGTCGACTCGTTCAGCGGGGGCCGCTTGGCGGCGGCCAGCTGCCCGACGTGCCGTGGGCGGAGAAGCTTGCGACGTCTGTCGGCGCGACTCCTGCAGGCGTGGCGGTATTCCCGGTCATGAACGCAGACGACAACACCGCTGATAGCCGACGGTCTGGGGCATGACGTTCGCTTGTACCGCGCACACCGCGAAGGAGTCAAGCCGCTCATCGCGAAAGTCGGGCCATGACGTTCTTTGGCAACCTCGCAGTCGTCGGCGTGCTGCTGTGCGCTATCGCCGTAGCGTGGCTTTTCGGCTGTGCCGTGGTCCGCATGGCCCGGCGGCTGCGTTCAGGATGGCGCACGATCGCGCGCGTCCCCGCGATGCGGCCCTCGGCCCGCGTCGCAGCCACCGGCGGCTCATTGGCCGCAAACTCGCTCAGCTCGCCAGCGCCGGCGGTGAGTGACGCAGAGCTCCCGCGAGCCGCTTAGCACTCTGGCTGCCGGGCACTGGCGCGACGTCCAGATCTTCGCCTGGCGCTACTTGATCGTGAAGGTCCAGTGATCTTTTGTCAGGACTGAAGCGGCGACGTAAAAGCCGGCGGGAACGGATGCCGTCCCGCTTGCTGCCTTGGTGCCCCTGACCGGGAGCAGCTCCGGTCCGGTCTCTCGGTCGAAGGTGATCGTCATGAACTGTCCGCCGCTGTTGGTCCACGCGATGGATGTGCGCTTGGACAGCCTGATCGGTCCTGTGAGGATGTTGCTCCCGGTGCCGCAGTACTGCTTGCCGATGACGATCGGTGCGGGGATGACCGTCTTGGGACCAGCGCAGCGGTGCGACGCCGTGAGAGGGCCACGTGCCGCAGCTGCGGCGGTCGCCATTTCCGCCGATGTGACTACCCCGGCAGCCACCGCAAGTGCTGCCCCTGCGTTGAGTAGACGGCCCATTGCTCCTCCCGAGGTCGGCATTCGCCGCCGCTGTCGCGGCGACGGAGATCTTGCGACGCTAGCGGCCGTTGCCCTGCTCGTAAACCGGGACTAATCCTCAATCGGTTCCGTAGGAAGCCGATGGCGTTGCTCCCATGCGGGCGTGCGGGATCACCACTGCCTGACGACCTCGCAGTGCTTCAACGTGTACTCGTTGAAGGCAGGGTGCTGGACGTACACGATGTTGTGCCCGGGCCCGCAGTTGATCGTGCCGTGACCGTAGAAGGCGAAGACGTGATTGTTGCCCGAGCCCATGTGCACGATGTTGTAGCCGTGGCTCGTGTAGATCCAGTTGTTGCCAGAGCCGGCATAGATCCTGTCGGTCTGGTCCGGTCCGTTGGGGCTCGGATACCGGTCGCCCCAGATGACGTCGTTGCCGGGCCCGCCATAGAAGGTGTCCGAGCCGGGGCCGCCGAGCATCTCGTCGTTTCCGTCGGTGCCGATCATGACCTGACCTTCGTTGCCCGCGAGATACAGCGTGTCAAAGTGCGGCCAGCCTGCGTGACTGACGTCGTCGCCCGTGCTCCCCAAGGCGCCCACGGTCCCCAAAGGGTCCAGCACCATGGCCACCGCGCTGCTGAGCCCAGCCATCCCACGGAGCAGGTTGGCGTGGCGTGGCCTGCGCACCGCCGTCGCCTGTCCTGGGGCCACGGCCGCCGTCACCGCCACCGAGATTGTCTGGCTTACCGCCAGCTCGCGGCCGTTGCGCTCGAGGAAGAAGCGCAGGACGAGCGGCGATCCCACAGCGCCCGCTGGCACGCTCCAGCGCAGGGTGAAGGATCGGAAGGTGATCCGTGCCGAGGCCAAGGTCTGCCAGTCGGCTGGCGGTGACGTCGACCCCGTCGCCGCCGTCACGCCCGATACCCCCGTCGTCCCCGTCGTCCCCGTCGTCCCCACCGGCGTCAGCTGCTCCTGCTGAAGCTCGAGCGCCCCATCGGGGTGGACCGTCATCGGCAACTGGCCGCTGATGTAGACCACTCGGCCGGCGGGCGGCGAGTTCGGCAAGCCGTTGATCAGCATGACGCCGGGCGCGCTCATCACGACGCTCGCCTGAGCCGTCGCACCACCAACACCGATCGCAACTGCGGCCGTCAGGACAAGCGCCGCGCAGCGGCTGTGAAGCAACGGGCGAAGCGGCAGTTGGTCCACAGCGGGCTTCCTGTTAGCCGAGAGGCGGTCCTCGGGTCTCATACCAGCGTAGCGCAGGCACCGTGCCGCCCGGCCCGGTTCCCGACCAGGACCGCCGAGCGGCGCCGCGCTACTGCGCCGGATCGGCGAACCGCGCGACGCTGAAACCGAGCAGCAGCGGGATGTCGAGCGCGAACACGACCAGCATGGCGGTGACGATCAGCAACTGGTTGCCGCGAGTGCCGTCGTAGACGAAGACGTACTCGAGCATGCCGGCAACGACCAGGTAGGCGACGAGCACCCAGCCGGCGACGAGGCGAAACAGATTCCACGCGAACGGCTCGATGCGCGACAGCAGCACGGCGTTCACGACGAGCAGCACGCTCGCGGCGCCGAGCAGGGCGACCGTCGGACCCTCCGGCACGTGGCGCGGGAGATGGGCGGCCGTGTAGACACCGCCGATCGCGATCAGCGCGATGACCGCGACCGCAATCTGCTGGATCGGCGGCAGCGACCGCTCGGCCCGTGGCTCGTGCGCCTCCACCGCTCAGCCGCTCGCGAGCTTCGTCATGATCACCAGCGTCGCGATCTGCATCAGCCCGGTGATCCCCGCCGTGTAGATGAAGACCTTCATCAGGCGCGCGATCCGGGCACCGTTCGGATTCGGCTTGCGCAACTCGAACAGCACCGCCAGGTTCGCGGGCTCGAGCAGGCCAAGGGCGATCGTCGCCATCACGCCCACGACGACGTAGGAAGCTACGAGCCAGCCGTGGTTGGGGTAGCTCGCCGCCAGGTTGCCGAGGTGGCGGGCGAGCTGGAAGCCCGAGCCGAGCGTCATCGTGACGAGCGTCGGCATGATCAGCACGAGCTTCGGCATCAGCCGGCTCGACAGCTCCATCCGCGCCGGGATCGACATCGAGCCGATGATCGGACCGAGCACGAGGCCGAGGAACAGGTCGATGCCGGTCCACAGCCCGCCGCCCGCGACGTGGTAGAAGTCGAGCGCCCAGGAACTGTTGGTGGCGATCGCGACCACCATGCCGACGATCACGACCGCGACGATCGGAACGCCCCGGAGCGGGACGATCGTCACCGTTCGTCGTGTCGGCGCGAGAGCGGCCGGGGTCGCCTCAGCGACTGTAGCCATACCGCTCCACCCCCCCTCGACCCCCATGCGCAGGTGGCATGCCGGCGCAGGATACACACCTGGCGGGAAATAGCAACGGGCGTCTGCCTATTCGGCCGCCAAGCGCTCAAACCCTGGCCGCAGCGGCCGATGAGTACCACATGAGACTCCGGTCTAGGACCCACGACACCTACTGGCGCGCCGGGAGCCGTTGACGATGAGGCTGGTCCCGACCGAGCAGGTCACCGATGGGATGTTGCTGGCCCGCGACATCATCTCGAGCCGCGCCGACGGCGCGCCGCTGCTGCGCCGCGAGGCGACGCTGACGCGCGAGCTCGCGGCTCGCGCGGCACAGGCCGGCGTGTCCGCGGTCTGGATCAACGATGAGTTCAGTGACGGGATCGAACCCGCACCCGAGTTCCCCCACGCCATTCTCGGTCTTGCTTTTCACGCGGTGACGCGAGCTCTCGACGCGGCGCCCACCGCGCTCGCCAACCGCATCCAGCTGCATCACCGGCTACAGGGCGAGCTGCTCGGAGCTGCAGCCGAGATCTCCGAAGCGGTGCTCGAGTATCCGCCGGACAGCTGCCCGGTGCCCGACCTCGCGGTCGTCGCGCCAACCGCTGCGTGGCACGCACTGCGCGTGACGCTGCTCGGCAGCTTCGTCGCCCGTCGCGTGCTATCCCACCGCGGCTGGACCGACTACCAGGGCAACCGCCGCTTTGACCGCTTCAACGAGCGAATCACGACGCTCGCGGTCGGCCTGATGATCCATGACATCGGCGTGCCCCACGCCCCCGACGGCAAGATGGTCCCTGACGCCGACCAGCCGGTCGAGCACGTCCAAGCCGGAGCCGCGCTGTTCCTTCCCGAGGACCTTCCGGTGGCTGCCCGCGTGGTCGTGCGGAACCATCACGAGCGCTGGGATGGATCGGGGTACCCCGATCACAAGCTCGGTGACGCGATTGCGATGAACTCGCGGATCGCTGCTATCGCCGACACCTACGACGCGCTGATCGCGCTCGACGGACTGACGAACCCGGCCGCCGTCCGCGCGATCTCGCAAGGAGCGCGCAGCCAGTTCGATCCGTCGATCGTGGAGCATTTCAGCCGGCTCGTTGCGCCCTACCCCGTTGGTCACGCGGTCACGCTCGAGGATGGCCGCGTCGCGATCGTCGCGCGCAGCGCCTCGGCCAGCCGCCAGCGCCCGACGGTCAGGGTGATGGGCTCCGACGGAGCGCCCGAGGAGATCGTCGTCGATCTCACGCCGAACCGCGTTGGGCCGCAGATCGTCCCGCGCGCCGATCCGAAGGCAGCCGCCGCGGTTCACTAGCAGCGTCGCCGCGGCTAGCTACACCATCGCCGGCTGGCGTAGCGCAGCGTCACCGTTCGCGCTCGCTAGACGCTCACGCGCGTCGCCGAGCGTGCTCGCCCCGACCATGTCGCCGCGCAGGCGTGCCGCGCTCTCCATCACCAGACCGAGCTCTGCCGCCGCGCGGTTCAGCTCAACCGCGCCGGCCTCAGGCGTGCCGTTTGCGGCGCCCAGCAGGCGCTCCTGCGCCCGCTGCAGATCTTCGAGCGAGCCGCCGATCCGCGCGCCGCGCCGCTCCATCCAGCGGCTGAGCTTCGCCGCGTCGAGCTGCCCGCTCGCCACGTCGACGCCGCTCAGGCTGACCGTCAGGACGAGCCGGCGAACCGCGTCGGAGAGCAGCTCGCTGCGGACCCGTGCGGAGTCCCACTCGGTCAGCGTCGCCACATCGTGGAGGTAGTCGCTGCCGTCGGCGTAGTGGTCGTACTGAACATGCCAGCCGCCCGCGCGCTCCTCGGCAGCGAACCGCGGCAGGCGCTCGGCGAGCACCTTGCGGCGGCCATGCTCGCTGCTGCGAATCGGGTAGTGGCGCAGGAGGAACGGCACCGGGAAGACGCGCTTGCCGTCGAACAGCAGGTCGTGGCCGCCGTGGTGCACGAGGTCGACCGGCCCTGGCTGGTGCTTCCAGGCCTTCACCTGCAGCAGGTCGTGGCGACCGGGCGGCTCGTAGTGGCGCAGGTGGATGCGAGGGTCCTCGCCGGGAACGTAACCGTCGTCGATCGGGCGGAAGTTGAACAGCTCGAAGTTGATCGCCGAGTAGCCGAGCTCGTCCACCTCGCGCAGCCCTTCGGCGAGCGTGACGCCCGGCCAGGGCGCTTCGCGAAACTCGTCGGCGTTGACGAACAGGTACCAGTCGGCCGGCAGCTCGGTGCTGACGTCCTGCACGCGCCGCAGGATCTCGCGCCAGACCATCTCGCCGTGGTTGCGCTCGCCGTAGCCCGCCTCCTCGGGGAAGCGCTCGATCCGCACGAGCCCGCGGCCAAGCCACGGCGCGGCGGCCTGTGCGGTTCCGTCCGTGCTCTCGTGGTCGATCAGGTAGACATCGACGCCACCGGCGACGAGCCCACCGATCGCGTGGTAGATGACGTCGGCCTCGTTGAACGCGGGCATGATCGCGAGCGCGCGAAACGGTGGCCGCTGCGCCTGCGCCGCCGCCAACGTCACGAGTCGCGCTGCGGTCGCACCGTCGCGCACGAGGACGATCAGCGCTCCCGGCTCGGGGCGGCTCAACATGTCGACGCTGCCGGCGCTGAGGGCGTGGTCGGCGAGCGCGCCGAGCGTGCTGTCCTGATCCCATCCCGGAGCCCAGATCACCACGGCAGACGCGCGCCCGACCGCAGCTGCGAGCTCATCGAAGCGCGCCGCGCTCGGCGCCTCGTCGACGAGCAGCACGGCGCCCTCCAGATCGGCGGGAACGCAGTCCACTACGGGGATGATCCTGGCGGCGCCGCTCGCCACCACGGCTCGCCGCGCCGCCGCCACGGCGGGACTGAAACGATCCATGTGCGGGTAGTCGGCCACGTCGCTACCGGGTTGAGTGGGCGGCGGGCCTCGCTCAGGCGACCGCGACGACCGCCGCCTCCAGCAGCGTCGCAATCTCACCGCTGCCCGGCTCGAGGATCGCGTTGCCGGCGACCCGCGCGAGCCGCTCGTGCCCGGGAGCCCCGCCATGGAGCGGCACGTAGGCGTCAACAGCGGCGTGCAGGCGCACGTCGCGCTCCGCGACGTGCGGCTCCATCACCACGTTTATGTCGCCGACATCGTCAAGGCTCACACCCGCCTCGTATGCCGCTTCGCGCACGCGCGCCTCGAGCTCGCTCGGCGTGCCGTCGACGTTCGGATCGGCGAGCAGGATCAGCGTCGCCTGGCTGGCCCGCGCCTCGGGCGTGGCCCAATCGGCGAGCAGCTCACCGAGACGATCGCGCCCGCGCCAGGCCGGCATTGCGAGCAGCCGCAGCTCACACGTCTCGGCGAACGGATAGGGCTCCGGCTGATCGTCCCCGGCACGCCGCGGCGTCATCGTCGCGAGCCGCCGCAGGCGCTCGCGGTAGCGCGCCGCGACGACGTCCCAGTGCAGCTCGCTGGCAGCCACCACGCCGGCGTCTCCGCGCGCACGGCGCTCCTCCGCCGAGCAGGCGACAGCGGTCCGCAGCAGCTCGACGAGGTGACCCTGGTCGGGCTCGAGCACCCACGGCCGCCCCACCGTCTCCAGCGAGTCGACGCGGTCGCCGTGGAACTCCGCGCGGGACGAGCGGATCCGCCATCCGGCCTCCGGCGGGCAGAACTCGTCGGTCGGGCCACCGCCGGTGACGATCGTCGGCAGCCCGCAGGCCATCGCCTCGAGCACGCACATCCCGAACCCCTCGCCGCGATACGGGTGCACGAACACGTCGCAGGCGCGGTACAGCGACGCGAGCTCCGCGTCGCTCAGCTCGTCGGCGATCAGGATCACGCGTGGCAGCGCCCCCGAATCGATGTGCCTGTTCAGCGCCTCCGCCTCTCCGGTGCGGTAGACGCTGTTCGCACCCACGTTCTTCACGACGAGGACGACGTCATCCCGCCCAGCGAACGCCTCACGCCACGCCGCCAGCAGCACGTCGTGCCCCTTGCGCCAGATCAGGCCGCCGTGGTAGAGGAAGCGCAGCGCGTCCGGCGGGCCCTCCAGCGGGAAGCGGTCACCGTGCGGCGAGAAGACCTCGTGATCGACACCGTTCGGGATGACGAAGACGCGGTCGGCCGCGAGACCCGCCTCGAGGTACATCTGGCGGACGAACTCGCTCGGCACCCACAGCTCATCGACGTTCTCGCGCAGCGGGCCGACCCAGCTGCTCGGCACCGAGCCGAACTCCCAAGGCTGGATCACCGCGAGCCGTCCGGCGGCGGGCGGGCGCAGGTCCGGCGGCCACTGGTGGCGGACCTCGACATCGGCGACGTGCGGCAACGGCTTCTCGCCGCTCAGCGGCGTGCCGTCGCGCGCGACGCGCTGGACCGGCCCGGTGAGGCGGTCCGAGATCTGGCGATTGATGATCGACAGGCTGAGCGCCAGGCCGTGGTCGCCCTGCCAGCGCACCGCCGGGTCGGTCGGCTCGGCTTCGCCGACGACGCTGCCCGGACGCTCGCCCGCGTAGTAGGCCTCGAGCTCGTCGACGTAGTCGGCGAACGGCCGCGGCGCCTCGATCCCCGCCTGCAGCCGCTCGAGCAGTCCCGGCTCGCCGGCAAGCCGGTCGAGCTGGCGCGCCAAGTCGTCCACGTCGAGGCCGTCGAAGTGCAGGCCGTCCCGCTCGTCGCGGACCGCCTCGGCAAGACCGCCCAGACGTGGCACGACCAGCGGCACCCGCGCGGCGAGGCACTCGGCGCCAACCAGCGGCGCGCAGTCCCACCACAGCGACGGCAGCGCGGCGACATCGAGCTTCCCGAGCAGGTCGGGAAGCTCGTCCGTCGCGAACTGGCCGCAGAGCTCCACTACGCCTCGCGTATCGAGGGCGAGCAGTTGCTTTGCGAACTGCTCGGGCACCTCACCGTGGATCCGGATGCGCAGCGTGGCCTTCGTGCGTTGAGCGGCCTCGATCAGCAGCTGCGGCCCCTTGTGCGGGTATGCGGAGCCGATGAACCCGACGGTGAGCGTCTCGCCGAGACGGCCGGGAGCGCGGTCCCTACCAACCGCTTGCCAAACCTCGTCATCCTGCGGCATCGCTTGACGCACTACATCCACGAGATCGGGCGGGTAGCCGGCGGCCAGCAGAGCGCAGCGAACGCTCTGCGAAACGGCGAGAATCGCCGTGAGCGAGCGTTCGCTACGAGCCCGGATCTCGGCGAGACGCCGCTGATGGCCGATCCGGTCGTGACTGCCGACGCACGTCGCGCAGTCGCCGCCGCGGTCGCCCGGGCCGGGGCAGATCGCGGCGTTCGCCCTCAACAGGTAGGCCCGCGGGCAGATCAGCCAGTAGTTGTGCGTCGTGAACAACGCTCGCAGGCCGCGGGCGGCGGTGGCGTCCATCAGCGACGCCCCGAGGTTGTGCAGGTTGTGGAAGTGCACGACGTCGGGCGCCGCGCGATCGAGCGTCACAGCGAAGGCCTTCGCAATCTGCGGGTCATCGAGCTCGCGCTCGGGGTGGCCGATGTCGAACAGCGTGCTCGGGCGGTTGTGGACGCCGACCAGATGGACGCCGTCCTCATCCCACTCACGGATCGCATATGCCGGCTGGCCGGCGAGGCCGGCGACCGCGGCGTGGAACACCGTGACGTCCCAGCCGCGCTTCACCAGCTCCTTGGCGGCGAGTCGCGGCACCGTAGTGCCACCGCCGCTGTCGTTCCAGCCGAAGGCGGTCATCACCAGGCTCCGGCCGCCCTTCGGGCGCCGTCGCGGCTTGGGCGCGGGCAGCGCGGCAGCGTGCTCGCGTAGCCTCTCCGCGAGGCCTGGCAGCGGTAGCAGGCGTTGGTGGAGCAGGTCGGCCAGGCGGCGGAGCGCCTCGCCTTCGGCTTCACGCGGGTCGAGGCGCTCCCAGTCGATCTCCGGGACGATCTCGCGCAGCGGGTAGATGTCGAGCGCGGCCTCGAGCGCCCGCTCGACGTCGGCGACCTCGCGAGCGCGAGCCGCTTCGTCCGAGGTGTTGTCGCCGTGGCGGCGTACGGCGACGAGCGGTCCCCCGGGGCAGTGGCGGAAGCGGAAGCGGCGCGCAGCGCGCAGCCAGAAGTCGAAGTCCTGCGCGATCGAGTAGCCGCCGTTGTAGCCGCCGACCGCCTCGTAGACGCGCCGGTGCACCATTCGC
The DNA here is from genome assembly GCA_049512455.1 of Solirubrobacteraceae bacterium. GTDB lineage: Bacteria > Actinomycetota > Thermoleophilia > Solirubrobacterales > Solirubrobacteraceae > Palsa-513. The sequence goes on from JBEKXB010000039.1 coordinate 13,490, forward strand.
GTCGGATCGACGATCTGGTTGTGGACGCGAAAGAAGCTGCGGATCAGCTCGGCTTGGTCGCAGTCGACGCCGCCCCATGTTCCGACACCGTTGCTTTCGGCGTCGATGATCACCGCGTCACCGTGGACGACGCCGGTGTCGGGATAGCGGTCGAAGATCTCGACCTCACGACGCAGGCGGTCGACGATGCAGAGATCGTCGTCACCGATCATCGCGATCAGCTCGCCGCGCCCCTCGCTCACGAACGTGTTGTAGGCCGCCGCGATACCGAGGTTGCGGTCGTGACGGACGACGCGTAGGCGCGGATCGCCGAACTGCGCGAGCACCACATCGACTGCGGGGTTGGTCGAGCCGTCGCAGACGACGAGCAGCTCGAAGTCGTCGTAGTCCTGGGCCAGCGCGCTCTCGATCGCCGCGCCGAGGTAGGTGTCGCGGTTGTAGGTCGCGATGCCGAGCGTGACGCGGACGCTGTCTGAGCCGGGCACGGTCTACCTCACGGGGTCATGTTCACGTAGCCGGTCGCCTCACCGGACGGGCGGACGTTGTTCACGACCCGGTTGTCGTAGTTGCCCTCCACAGTGTCAACGTCGCCGTTGGGCTGCACGCCGGTGACGATGCCGACGTGCGCGTCACCGAAGCAGATCAGGTCGCCCGGAGCCGGCACGACGCCTGGACCGTTCGGGATCGCTCGTCCGGTCTGCTGCGCCCAGGACCAGATCTGCGAGACGGCGTCGTAGCCCTGGCCCTCCTCGCCGATTGGCATCCCGGCCTGCTTGGACACCCACGATGCGAAGTCCGCGCACCACGGCTGGCCCGGACAGGACTCGCTGACCGCGCTGCGATACATCGCGATCGCCGGGCCGTTGTTCGAGCCGAGCGGCTGCTCGGCCTGCCCCACCTGGCCCTCGGCGATGGCGACGATCGACGGGTTGCCGGCCGGCGTCGCGGTCGCGATCGACGCGACCGGGCTCGACAGAGACGACGCCGACAGACCCGCTGAGCCCGTCAGGAGCCCCTGCAGCGCAGCGTCGAGCGTCGGGTCGCCACTCGGCAGCATCGCGCTTGCGCTGTCGTCTCCCGACCCGTCCCCGCCGATCAGCGCCTCGGTAGCGGTCGCCTCGGGCGAAACCACGGACTGGAGCAGGTTGGCAAACGTCGCTGCCGAGCTCGCGGAGACCGAAGTGGCGCCGGCGGTGGAATTTGCGCTCGACAAAGTCGAGGGCAAACTTCCACTGCCAGTGAGCGCCGCGGGATCGGAGAACGCCGTCTCGATCTGCGCAATGCGCGCAAACATCGGCCCGAGGGACATCGTGCCGATGATCGGCCGCTGAACGCGGAAATTGAGTCGCCGGCCCGCACAAAGAAGACGCGCGGCCGGTTGGCCGCGCGTCTCTGGTCCGGTCCCTCGATGGATCGGTATATATGGCCCCGCGACGGGGGGCAGCTCGCGGGGTGTTTTTTTTCCTCGTCCCGGCGGTCCATTGGTCCCGGGAGGAGAGCTTGGCGTTGACTGGGCCCGGGTGGCGCTCAGTGCGCCACCCGGCTCAGCCCGCTACCCATTGGTGCCGTTACCCGCCCTGAATCAGCGTCAGAATCGCCTGCGGCAGGTGGTTGGCCTGTGCCAGAACTGCCGTGCCCGCCTGCTGCAGAATCTGCAGGTTGGTGAACTGAGTCATCTCCGTCGCCATGTTCACATCGACGATGTTGGCGTTTGCGGAGGTGAGGTTCTCCTCGTAGGTAGAGAGGGTGTTCATCGTGTACTGCAGTCGGTTCTGCACCGCGCCGAAGGTGTCGTTCTGACCTGCGACCGAGTTGATCGCGGCGTCAATCGACGCGAGCACCGTCGAGGACGACAAGCTGAACGTGGCCACCGACGCGCCCAGGCTGATCGTCGAAACGGAGATCACTTGGCCGTCGTTGGCGCCCACCTGGAAGGTGATCGTCTGCGAACTGTTCAGCAGGAAGATCCCGTTGAACTCTGCCGTCGTGCCAATGCGCTCGATCTCCGAGCTCAGCTGGTTAACCTCTGTCTGGATCGCCAGCTGGTCGGTCGCGCCCAGCGTACCGTTCGAGTACTGCACTGCAAGCTCGCGGATGCGCTGAAGCATCTGAACGACCTCGGTGAGCGACCCGTCAGCGGTCTGCACGAGCGAAACGCCGTCCTGCACGTTCTGCTGCGCCTGCGTGACGCCGTTGACCTGGCTCGTCAGGTTCTCCGAGATCGTGTAACCCGCCGCGTCGTCCGCAGCGCTGTTGATCTTGAGTCCTGACGACAGCCGCTGCATCGACGTCGCGAGCTGGTTGTTCGTGTTAACGAGGTTTTCCTCGGCGTTCATCGCGGCGAGGTTGGTATTCACGTACAGGGACACGCGTTCATCTCCTTGATGACATGTGATAATCGTCCCGGGCCGACTCCCTGTCGACCCTACGTCTCCGTTATCGTCCCGCCACGGCAGGCCTTGAGTCAGTGTCCAGACGGATCTGGACGCTCCTCGCCCGTCGCTCAACCAGACGTCCAGACGCGCACGGTCACGGCATACGGCTTGTAGCTCGGCCCAACGGACCGCGCAGCCGGCCGGACTGGCGCAAACAGGGTGGCCATCCCGGGCCGCACGGCGCGGAACGCGGTCACGCGCTCCGGTTCCATCGTGATCCTCGGCGGGCCGCTCCTGCACAGCGGGACGTAGCGCAGGACGCGTGGATCCGACGACGTCGGCGCCGGCCATGGAAACCCTGGGGCGGATTCCATCCCCACGGCCTCGATCGCGTACAGCACCGTGCCGACTCGGACCGAGATCCGCGAACCCGATCCCGCGAAAGGCGACAGCGTCTGCGGCTCACGCACGCAACTCAGCTGCGATCCGGCCCCACATCCCGTGCCGAGGAGCGCGACTGCTCCGGTGCAAAGCGCCAATCCCGTCAAAGCGCGCACGGGCCGGATCGCCCTATGCGCTGACGTCGATGTGCGGCTCGCCGTCTTCCTCGTCCTCGTCGGAGCGCTTGCGTGGCGACTCTTCGTGTGGCTGCTTGCCCGGGTTGCGCTCGCCGACGCGATCGGCAGCGGGAGCTCGATCGATCCGCGGGATCGACCCCGGCAGCGGCCCGACTGGCTCGATTCGTTCCATTGCGCCCCGACTGTCGCCTAGACGTTAGCGCTCGCGGGTGACGTTGTCAGCGGCGGAGGCGCCCCGCGTACCGTGGGTCTTCCGCAATGTGCTCCTCGAACCGCGCGCGCATCTCCGCGAGCACGATCGCCCGCCACGCCACGACGCCGCACCACCACGCGACGATGTAGCCGGCGACACCTGCAAGCATCGCCCGCAGGCAGAGCGTCGCCAGCGGCACGTCCGCCTTCCATGACAGGTACGCGGTGAGCAGGAAGCCGATCAGCCCGCCCCATCCCTTCAAGGTCCGGAGGTGCGCGCTCGCGCGCGGATGGCTCTTCAGGCTGACGGTCGCGGCCCCCTTCTCGGCGCCCTTCTTGCCCTTGTCCTTGCCCTTCTTGCCCTTCGCCGCCTTGGCCTTCGCCGCCTTGGCCGGCTTGGCCTTGGCCTCGACCGGGGCCTCGCCTTCGGCCTGCTCGGTCGGCTCGGTCGGCTCGGTCGGCTCGGTCGGCTCCGTCTGCTCCGGTTCGTCGCTCATGTCGCTCCTCCCGGCTGGTGCGCGTCGTCACCCGCATCTGGACGTGCTTCGCGCTGGAGATGTCGTGCACTGCGTTCGCGATCGAAGATGAAATGGACAAGCCGATCGCGGTCGTCCTCCGCGATCGAGTCGAAGGTGACTGCCGGATGTCCGGCGCCGACACGCACCACGCTCGCCATCCCGACGATTGGTTCGCTGGCGGCGTCGAGCCGCAGGCGGAAGCTGATCTGCTCGCCCGGCTCGAGGTTCTCGGGACCGGCGAGCAGCAGGCCGCCGCCGCTCAGATCGAGCGCGAAGGAGTAGCTCACGCGGCCGTCCGTCTCACGCACGATCCGCACCGGACGCGAGACCCGCACCCGCACGAAGCTGCGCCGCTGCTCCACCTCGACAACGTCGTGCACCGCGAAGCGCAGGCGCCCGTTCTCCAGCGCCGACACCTCGCCTGACAGGCGGACCAGCCCGCGGCGCGAGAAGCGCTCGAGCACAAGCTCCTCGACCGCCGGGAAGCTGATCGGTCCCTCGCCCGACAGCTCCAGGGTCAGCTGGTCGCGCGACTGCCAGACGACCTCGACGGGGATGTCCTGGCCGGCGCCGCGCAGCAACCGTCCGGACGCGCCAGCCAGCGCGGGAAGCCCGAGATTCTGGTGCTGGCGATCGCTCATGGGAGCAGGGCTGCCGCCGTTCGGGCTGGATCGGTGGGTGCGAGCGCCCCGGGCAGCTCGAGCCCGCGATGGATGAACGCGATCGGCAGTCCAGACTCGATCGAGATCTCGACTGCGACGCCCAGCTGATCGGTCTCGTCGGCGTGAGTGACGACGATCGCGGTCGGCTGGAGCGGCGCGAGCGCCGTGAGCATCTGGCGCCCTGCCGCGAGATTCATCGTCGCCGGCAGCGCGACGAACACCTCCTCAGGCGCGAGCGATGACAGCTCGACGCCGAGGATGCCGATCCCCGCCGGGTCCGCCGGCGAGACGGTCGGCGTGTCCGCCACGACGAGCTGCCCGCGCCGCGACGCGGCGATCTCCCCAGCCGCGCGACTGCCGCGCTCGGCGGTCAGGACCGCCACCCCATGCGGCTCCAACAGCGAGCTCAGCTGCGCACCCGAGTCGTAGCGCCCGAGCACGACGGCGCGGACATCGAGGCTGCTCGCGCTGCTATAGGCCGCAGCGATCGCCGCGGCACAACGGGTCTTCCCCGTGCCGCCACCGCCGACGACGGCGACGAGCGCCCCGTCGTGCGGCAGCCCGCCGAAGCGAGGCAGCAGGCGGGCGATGCACGAGCGCAGCGCTTCACGCAGTCCGCTCTCGCGCGCGAACGGCAGGTCATGGGTCTTCGCGCCATGCAGCAGCCGCGTGGCGAGCGGAACAGTGACTCCACGGGTGACCAGCGTGTCGGTCAGCTCCGGCTCGATCATCGGGTCGGGCTTGCTCGCGCGTATCAGCGGCGCGCTGACCGGTGGCGCCGGAACCCACGCCGGGAAGCGCTTGTGGAACGGCAGCGGTTGCACGTCCAGCAGCCCGTCATCGAGATCCTCACCGTCCGCCGCCGCGAGCTGCTCAGCGAAGCTCGGCTCGCGCTCTACGACGGGCTCGGCGCTTTCTTCGTGAAGATCCACGGCCGCGTCGACAGGAGCCGCCAACATCTGCCAAACCGGACGACGCGAGCGCTCGGTGCCAGCAGACTCGTCCGGCCCGACGGCGACGACGCCGTCGATGCGCTCGCTGAGCAGTCCGAATGCCGCCGGCTCGCGCTCCGGCGCGGGCTCGCGCTCCTGCGCGATGATCGCCTCGGCGGCCTCGTCGTCGTCGTCCTCGTCGTCCTCGTCGTAGAGATCGACGTGCGTGCTAGCCGGCATTGCCTCGACCTCGATGAAGCGCTGGGCGAAGAAGCCGCCGATGCCACCAACCAGGCCCTCGCGCTGACAGGTGACGACAGCGTCCGCGCCGAGCTCGGCACGGATCTGCGGCAGGATCTCGGCGAGGGCGCGGCCGCGGTAGGTCCGATGTCCGTCGCCGACCGCCTGGGGACGGGAGTCGCCGACATGGGGATCGGTCATCTGGGTGCTCATGCGCTTACCACTCCTATCGTCTCGACACTGATGCCGGGGGAGATCTCGTTGTATGAACAAACGCTTAGCTGTGGGATCGTCTGAGCGACGAGCCGGCGAAGATGGCGGCGCACGCGCGCCGAGCAGAGCAGCACCGGCCGTGTGCCGCGTGCCGCGCCGTGCTCGACCTGGTTGCGCAACGCGACGATGACCGCCTCGGCGCGCGAGGGATCCATCGCGAGATGCTCGCCGTCGGGAGTCTGTGTGATCGATGTCGCGAACTCCTGCTCGATCGACGGGTCGAGCGTGATCGCGCGCAGGTGCTGCTGGGCGTCGATGTGCGGTGCGGTGATCGCACGGCCGAGCGCCTGGCGGGCGTATTCGGCAAGCACGCTCGGGTCACGGGTTACGCGCGCCTTGTCACCGATCGCCTCGACGATGGTGCCGAGGTCGCGCACGCAGATCCCTTCACCCAGCAGCGATTGCAGCACGCGCTGGATCTCGCCGAGCGTCAGCACGTCCGGCACGACCTCGTCGACGACGGCTGCGTTGGTCTCCTTGAGGCGGTCGAGCAGCTGGCGCGTGTCCTGGCGCGTGAGCAGCTCGGCGGCGTGCTCGCGAATCGTCTCGGTGAGGTGGGTGACGATCACCGACTCGCCATCGAC
>JBEKXB010000040.1:0-18719 GCA_049512455.1 Solirubrobacteraceae bacterium
CATGGACGACTACATCGCCAAGCCGATGCGCCGCGCGCAGCTGATCGACATCCTGCGAGCTTGGATCCCGCCGCAGGACGACCCGGCCGGCACCAACGAGCCGGTCGCCAACCGCACGTAGCCGACTCAGAACGAGACGGCCGTCCAGCGCTGGCCGCCGTCGAAGGTCATGATCAACTTGGTGGGGCCGCTGAGGGATCCGACGATGGCGACCCCTTGACGGGGCGTGGTGAACGCGAGATACAGCGGCTGGCCGTGGTAGACGACGGTCCAGTGGACGCCCCCGTCGAAGCTGGCTGCGAGCTCCTGGCTGTTCCCGATACCGCGACCGATCAGGATGGAGCGAGGAGTCGGTGAAGCGAGCACGCTGAACCAGGGTGTTCCAGGCGCCAGCTCCGGTCCGGCGACGAAGCTCTGCCCGCCGTTGCTGGAGAAGTAGAGCCAGCTCGACCCCAGCTTCGCCCCCGGGGGAGCGGACTTCGGCAGCGGGGAGGCGAAGCCACCCATCACGCACACCGCGACGAGGTTGCGAGCGCTGGCGGCCGCGGGGATCGCGAAGCTGCCGCCCAGCGACGCGCACGGCGGGGTCCAGCTGACCCACTGACCCTCATCGAGCTGGGCGCTGCCGGTCGTGCCGCGATCGTTGCCCTCGACCAGCCAGCCGCTCGCGCCTTGCAGGACGAACGCGCCTGACTGCTCGCCGCCGCCGGCCGGGTCGCCGAGACGCGGCGTGTCGGCGAGCTGCCAGTGGTCTTCGGTGACCGGGGAGCTCTTCACGCTGACGCCCTGTGCGTCGTTGGTCGCCATCAGATACGCCGTGCCACCCGAGGCTTCGAGGTCGAAGATCTGCTCGTAGGACCCCAGGCCGCTGAGCGGCTGCTTGTGCCAGACGGCGCCGCCGTCATGCGTCGACCACAACGTCGGCTCGAGGTTGACGCACCCGGCGCATTCCCGCTGCGCGGACACCGGGAGGCTGCCGTAGATCCACCCGTCGCGCGTGTCGGCGAAGCGGACGTTCAGCCCGCCACCGTCGTAGAGGTCGGCCACGACGCCGGCAACCTTGCGGTCGGCTGCGGCGACGAGCGCCGCCGGCAGCGGCTGCGCAACCCACGCGCGTCCGGCGTCGGTCGTCTCACGCAGCCCCAGGCACGCGCCACCGGCCCCGCACGGCGTCGTCCCCAGCACCCACCCGCTATCCGCCGAGATGAAGGTCACCGAGCGCGGATCGAACCGTGACGCGGCGGACCGTGTGGAGGAGCCAAGCGCCGAGGACCCGCTCGAAGCCAGCACACCGGCGGCCGGGAGACTCAGGCAGGCCGCCAATGTCACCCAGAAAGACCGGCGTCTTCTACCTCCCAGGACCATAGTGGAATCCTCGCAGATGCCGAGCGGTCCAGGCGCGAACTACGATCCCGTCAGTGCGAGTTGACTCGCGTCCCATCCAGGCCGGGCCGGTCCCCGATCCGATGCGTGCGTTCGGCGCTGATCAGGTGCCCCGGCGCGACTACCTGCCTGTCATGTTGCTGCTGGCGGCCGTGATCGCGTCGTCGCTCGCCGTGTTCCTGTCAGTGCCGGGCTCCACTGTGCGACGGTGGTCTTTCGGGCCCTTTGCCGGCTACCAGTGGGACGGCCACGTACGTTCGCTGCAGGCGTCGTGGACGGTGCCGCTGATCGACGCCGGTTCGCCGAAGCGCTCATGCGCCGGCACGTGGATCGGCGCCGCGGCCCCCGGCAACAATGGTCCGTTCATCCAGATTGGCACCAATGAGCAGCTCGTGACGCCTCGCCAGGCCCGTGATTGGGGAGTGCCTCGCCACTACTACTTCGCGTTCTGGAGCGACACCAGGATGCACTTCCTGGCGCGATCCCTCTTCCTGGTCCGTCCGGGTGATGAGATCTCGGCGAGCCTCTCATTGACGAGTAGACGCTGGAGGCTCGCAATCCGCGACACGACGAACGGCAAGACTGCGCGCTTCTCCACTCGTCAGGAGGCCGGTGGAGCGTTCAACGAGGCTCAGTGGCTGCAGGAGGACGTGACCGACAGCAAGACAAACAAGCTGTTTCCCTATCCCCGACTGTCGGCCGTCGCTTTTCGCCGGCTTGCGGTCAACGCGCGGCGCCCCAGCTACGCCGACCTGTACACAAACTGGATGTCCGAGGACGGCGTCAACTGGGCGCCGACCCCGCTGCGGTACGACTCCTTCGCGCTGGCGCAGGCGACCGTCAGCAAGGCAGGCGCACAATACATCCGGATCATGAACCTGGAAGATGGGCCGACCAACAAGTTCTTTGGACTGGCCGGAGCCTGGAATGCGCGAACCCCGCAAAAGCGGATCCAAGCGGAGGTGGCGAAGTATGGAGCGGTTCTCCGCACCGGCAGTCGCATGCTGAACGACTCGGCGTGGCCGTCCCCGGCGCGGCAGATCATCTCCTCGCTGGCCGCCAACCAGCGCTGGCAGATCAGCAGCCTGCGAGCAGTGGCTGCCGGCCCGCCTGCCCGATCTTCGGCAGCGCTCAACAACGCGTTCCCCACATACAACGGTCCGGACACCTACGGTCATGAGATCTGCCGCGCCCTGCACCTCCCGGAGGTGGCGGCGCAGTGCTAGCGCCGATCGTGAGCCGGCGCGGACAGCTGGGAGTCGCGACCGCGACAGCCATCGTGCTTGTCATCGCGCTCGCTGCCTGCTCGCCAGGATCGAGTTCTACCGCGAGCTGGTCTTTCGGGCCCTTCGCCGGCTACCTGTGGCGCGGTCGCGTGACGTCGGTGCAGGGTTCCTGGACGGTGCCGGCGATCAGGCGCGGGTCGCGGAAAGGCGCATTCGCGTCTACGTGGATCGGGGCCGCGGCTCCTCCTGGCGACGCTGGTCCGTTCATCCAGATCGGAACTCAGGATTGGAACATGTCAGCCGCTGACTCCGTCGGCTACCTCGGGCTCACCTCCTACGACGGGGCGTTTTGGAGCGACAACGTCCACCACTTCCACCCGCAGTTCCTGTTCACGGTGTACCCGGGGGATCGGATGTCGGCAAGCCTGTCGCTGAAGGGCGGACGCTGGCGGCTGTCGATCGTCAACAGGACCCTGGGCGAATCAGCGCATTTCTCCACGAGCCAGGAGGCAGACGCAGCGTTCAACGAGGCCGAGTGGCTGCAGGAGGACCCCGGCGGGACGAAGAAGCCGGTTCCCTATCCGCGACTGTCGACGGTCTCCTTCTCCCGGCTCGCGGTGAACTCGGCGGCACCGCGCTACGCCGACCTCTATTCAGGCTGGATGTCCGAGGACGGCACCAACTGGGCGCCGACGCCGCTGCGGAACGATTCCTTCAGGCTGCAACGGGCGAGCGTCAGCGCGGCCGGAGCGCAGTATCTGCGGATCATCAAGCCGATGGATGCCGCGTCAAGAAAGTTCTTTGGACTGGCCGGCGCCTGGACGGCGAGGACCCCGCGGAAGCAGATCGCAGCGGAGACCTCGACGTATGCGGCAGTGCTCCGCAACACGAGTAGCGCGCTCCGCCGTTCGGCATGGCCGTCCTCGGTGCGGCAGCTGGTCGGATTGCTCGCCGCGGACCAGCTCGCGAACGCCAGCCGGTGGCGAGCGATGACCAGCCTCGCGCCCTCCCGCCGCGCCGCAGCGGTGTCGAAGCTGCTGCCCGTGTACGGCAATCCGGACAACCACGGCCACCTGGTCCGCCGCGCGCTGCACATCCCGGAGATCACGCCACAGAGCTAGTGCCAGCGACCGCGAGCTGGTCTTTCGGGACGCGCAGACAAATCCGATCCGCGCGCGCGGACCGCTCCTATGACGAGCGGGTGTTGGTTCGCGTCGGTTTGGGGGTAGTGCTCGGTGTGAGGGTGTAGATGGTGTAGCGGCCGCTGTTGTAGCGGGTGACGCCTGGTGGGGGCGCTCGGCGGGAGGCGATGATTGCTTGGGCGTTGGGAACGGGGTCGTTTGGGTAGTAGCCGACGGCGAGCGAGCTGGGGTCTCCTGGGGGGTAGTAGCGGTCGAGGATGACGGTGCGGATGCCGTGTTGTTCGAGCCAGTTGATGGAGCTGGGGGCGGGGAATGTGCTGGCCGCGGTTCTGAAGCGAGTTTGTTCATTGGGAATGAAGCTTGCGGTGCCGTTGACGATCGGTTGGAAGCTTGTGGCGGTCCAAGGCATGTATTCGGGGTCGACGTAGTCGTTGCTGGGCAAGACGAGTACGGGCCCGGGTAGGGATGCCATCCTCGCTGGCGGGGCGAGTACGTCTGCAGCCGGTAGGCTGCCACTGCCTTCGGTGACGATCGCCGCGACGAGCATCACGGCGGTGAGGACGAGTGGGCGGCGTGTTCCGTCGCGGCGCTGAACGGCGTTGAGGATTCGTTGGGCTCCGATCGCGGCGAGGATCGCGAGTGCGAGGGTGGTGAAGGTGATCAGGCGTCCGGGGGTGCGGATGCCGTTCCAGCCGGGAAGGTCGTACAGCGCGTGGTAGGCGATCCCACCGTCGGGCCCGCGAAAGCCGAGCGCCAGCACCGTCATGACGATCGCTGCGAGTGCCAAGCCCAGACGGGTCGAGCGGTGGAAGGCTGTCCAGGAGAGCCCGACGAGGGCTAGGCCCACGATCACCAGGCCCGGGAACAGGCTCTGCTCGGCCGGGGCGACCAGGCTCGCGCGCAGGCCTGCAGTGATGGTTGCCCAGAAGCGTTCGTGATCGGGCGCCGTGATCAGTGAGGACAGCGGTGGCGAGTAGAACTTGGTGAGCGCGATTGAGCGGACTGACGCCGGGAACGCGCGCTGGACTTGCAGGTAGGGGAGTGCCATCAGGGCCGCGGTCCCACCCAGAACCGCGACTCCGCCGAGTGAGGCCAACAGCAGACGGCGCTCGCGCAGCCGGGCGCGCGTCGCGGGAAACGCGCAGCTGATGACGGCTAGGCCGGCCAGGAGGTAGAGGAACGGGAGGCCAAGACTGAAGCCCAACGAGACCTGCCAGGCGGCCACCAGCCAGCCGGCGAGCACGAAGCGAACGCTTCGGCGGCGATATCCGCGAAGCAGCAGAAATAGCGAGATCGCGATCCCGCCACTGGAGAGGATGTTCAAATGGTCGGCTTGAGCCAGACGCCACGGCGCGAACGCGAACGCGGCACCGCCGACTAGCGCTGCGAGGCGGCCAACGCCGACCTCACGCGCGAGCGCCCACCCGCCAGCGAACGCCAGCGCGTCCGCGAACACGAACAATGCGTTGTAGCGGATGATCGCAGCGCGAAAGCCACCCCCGACCAGTCCGAATGGCGCATAACCCAGCAGTGAGTCTGAGAAAGCGAGCGAGTCGTGCAAGGGCCAGAACGTGTTCGCGTTAAACAGCGAGAGCGGCTGGTGCAGCAACGCATGGCCATCCCAGGCGACCTCCCAGGCCTGCTCGAACGGATCCCAAGGAGAGGCTGGCACTTCGCTGCCGACGTGCAGCATCAGCGGCCACGTGACAACAACGCACAAAACACCACCGAACAACAGCACGAGGACCCACGCCCCGAAGCCACCGAGCCGTGGCCGCGGCGAGCCATCCTGGGGTTGAGTTCGGTGCGCCTTGTGCATGTTGAGATCTTGGCGCTGATCTTGACCGCAGATCGGTGCGCCGACAATCCGAGCCGCGCCTGTGGATGGCACCTATGATCGGCTGATGCGCATGCGACGCGCGTTTCTTGTTGTGGTCGTGGTCGCTGCGGTGTTCGCGGTGCCGGCGTTGGCACGCGAATCGTCATCGCGTACCGATAGCGCGGTGCGCGCGGTGCGCGACACGGTGACTGAGGCCGTCATGGCGATGCGCGCGGATAACGGGCCTCGGGTCTGCTCGCTGATGACCGGGCCTGGGGAGACTTTCTTTCTGGGGCTCCCATGGCCAAAGCACGGTCCGTGCGGGCCGCTGGCGACCGCCATCCTCAAACGCGTGAAGTGGACAGCGCCGCTGGCCCTTGTTCGGCATGACATTGCGGTGGCAACGTTCGTGTCGAATTCGCAGCCACCCCCGTTTTCGCGGTCCTGGTCGAACGGAATGGCTGGCGAAGCGTGCAGCGCGATACCGAGTTGTCGAAGCGACCCACTCAGGCGCTACCTCCGCTAGCCGCCGGACGCACGGCGCGCTGTCACTCCCGCGTGCTAACCCGCGAGGGTCCCGAAACGACGTGCGACCCAGTGCCCAGCAAGGGCGCGTTTGGGCGGTACTGGCCGCCTCGCGACCGGAATGTGGCTCGACGAGGAGGCCACCAAACAATTCGACCGTGCCCGCACAGATAGTGCAAGAATCTGCGCCATCGTGGGCCCCCGAACGAATGGGGCTCGGGCGACGGAGGCTAGCCTTGAGTCTGCACCAGTGCTGTCCGCCGAGATCTTCACGGTCCCGCTGGAGACGGATCGCTATCTCGTCTACGCGCCGCTCCGCCGGGCTGCCGTCGTAGCGAACGCGAGCACGGTCAACTTCCTCGCCGACCTGGCAGGCGGTGTTCTCGACCACCCGGCTGACCCGGACGGATCGCTGGTCGAGTTGCTGCGTCAGCTCCAGATCCTCGACGCGGGGCCGGAGACGCCGCCTCTGATGAGCTTCGCCGGCAATCCGGAGCCGACCTCGCTGACGCTGTTCCTCACCACCGCCTGCAACCTGCGCTGTACCTACTGCTACGCGATGGCCGGGGACACGGCGCCGCGGTTGATGAAGCTCGATGTCGCCAAGCGCGGCATCGACTTCGTCGCAGCGAACGTCAAACGCAAGGGGTGGCCGTCGTTCGAGGTTTCCTATCACGGCGGCGGCGAGCCGACGCTCAACTGGCGGACGCTGACAGGCTCGCTCGATTACGCGCGCAAGCGTGCCGCCGCCCTCGAGCTCGAGGTCAGCGGCACCGTGGCGACCAACGGCGTCCTCAGTGACGCGAAGATCGACTGGATCATCGACAACCTCGCCGGCGTGAGCGTCTCATTCGACGGCACGCCGGAGGCACACGACGCGCATCGGGTGACGCGGGGTGGTCGGGGCTCGAGCGGTCGCGTGATGCACACGATCCGCCGTTTCGATGAGGCAGGCCTGTCTTACGGGCTGCGCATGACGGTCACCGCCGACCAGATCTCGGCGCTGCCCGAGTCGGTCGAGTTCATCTGCGCGAGCTTCAAGCCGGATCGGATCCAGATCGAGCCTGCGTACCAGATGGGGCGCTACGAGGGTGGTGCGTCGACCGAGACGGAGGCGTTCATCGCGGCGTTCCGTGAGGCCCAGGAGCGCGCCTCTCACCACGGCCGGGAGATCTCTTTCTCGGGCGCTCGGGCTGAGACGCTCACGAACCACTTCTGCGCGGCCACGCAGGACGGCTTCTGCCTCTCGCCCGACGGGAACGTCTCCTCCTGCTACGAGGCGTTCGCGGAAGACGGCACGTGGTCAAACGTCTTCTTCTACGGCTCGCCGGATGCAAACGGCGGCTACCGCTTCAACCGGCGGCGACTCGCTCGTCTGCGCGGGCAGTCGGTCGAGCACCGCGAGTACTGCCGCGGCTGCTTCGCCCGCTGGAGCTGCGCCGGCGACTGCTACCACAAATCCCTGGCCGCGACCGGCGAGGTCGAGTTCAGCGGCTCGGATCGCTGCGCGATCATCCGCGAGCTGACGAAGGATCAGATCCTCGCTCGCATCGCCGCTTCCGGTGGTCTCTTTTGGTACGAACCTCGGCTGACAGAAGCTGAGATGGCCCGACTACAAGGGGGGTGCTCCTGTGAGCCCTGCTAAGCCTGAGTTCAACCTGACGCGCGTTCCGCCCGGCGGTGAGCGCGGTGCGACCGATGCCCCCGAGATCATTGCCGTGACGGACATGCCCTGGGCGGGGCGTACGGACCGGCGCGGATTCCTCGGCGCCGGGCTGGCCGCCGGCGCGGCGCTCCTCGTCGCCGAGTCCGACATCGCCCGCGCAGCGCTGAAGGGCGCAAGGATCGCCAGCGGTGGCTGCCTGTGGGCGTTCGACGCTCCCGTCCTCTCCCTCGCCGCGAGCCCGACCGAAGCTGTGCTCGTGTCGGGAGCCGGCGGTTCCGCGGGCGCCGTCAAGATCTGGGGTCTACCGCAGGGCAATCTGATCAAGAAGCTGACGAAGGACAAGACTCCGACGCTGGCCCTGGCCGTCGCGCCCGACGGTGACCTGTTCGCCACCGGAGAGGGCAGCTCGAGCGGCAGCAAGGGCACGCTCAAGCTGTGGGACCTTCCCAGCGGCGCGTTGGACGAGAAGCTCGGGGCCAACCAGGGCAGTGTCTCCGCGCTGGCGATCAGCGGCAACGGGGAACTGCTCGCGTCCGTCTGCAGCGTCTCTGACAGCGTTGTGATCTGGAGCCTCCCCGCTGGGACTCAGGTCACCACGCTGAGCAGCGGCCTGGCCTACGCAGTGGCGCTGAACTCCGCCGGCAGCCTCCTCGCCGCCGGGGGGAGCGGCGGGTTCATCAAGCTCTGGAGCCTTCCGGGCGGAACGTTGCTGGAGACCGTCGCTGGGGACGCCAGCGAAGTCTTCGCGCTCGCGATGAGCCAGGACGGCACGACCCTCTACTCCGGCGGCATGGATGGGACGATCAGGTGCTGGAGCCTCCCCTCACTGACCTTGACCGCGACCCTGACCGGTCACACGGCGGCGATCTCGGCGCTCGCGGTCAGCCCCAGTGGCGCGCTACTCGCCTCCGGCAGCTACGACCAGGAGGTGAAGCTCTGGAATCTCCCGAGCGGATCCCTGGACACGACCATGACGGGCCACACCAACTGGGTCTCCTCGGTCGCGTTCGACTCCACTGGAACGATGCTCGCCTCTGGCGGCTACGACAAGACCATTCGGCTGTGGGACGTCCAGACGGGCCAGATGATCCGCTGCCTCGTCGACATGAAAGCGAACCCCCACAAGAAGAAGGGAACGACGGTCACAGGGACGACCGCAACCGGGCAGACCGTCAGCTGGACGCAGCCTTGCGGCGCGGCGATCCCGGCCGGGGCCGTCTGCACCTGCAACTGCGTTCCCGGTGGAGTTTGCTCGTGCGTGGGTCACCATGCCTGCTCGTGCGTGGGTCACAAGGCGTGCACGTGTAACGCCGTATGCACGTGCCAATCCGTGTGCACGTGCGTCTCGTTCAGCAGCCACTACTGGTACCCCAACTAGCCGCGCGGGAAGCTGGATGTTCGAGCGAAGTAATCCGACTACAAGAGGGGTGCTCCTGTGAGCCCTGCCAAGCCTGAGTACAAGCTGACGCGCGTTCCGCAGGGCGATGGCAGCGGTGCGACCACCGAAGCGCCCGAGATAATCGCCGTGACGGACATGCCCTGGGCGGGGCGCACGGACCGGCGCGGATTCCTCGGCGCCGGGCTGGCCGCCGGCGCGGCGCTCCTCGTCGCCGAGTCCGACATCGCCCGCGCAGCGCTGCAGAGCGCAAAGGCGGCCAGCGCCGGCGGCTGCCTGTGGGCGTACGACGCTCCCGTCCTGGCACTCGCCGCGAGCCCGACCGGCGACGTGCTGGTGTCGGGAGGCGGCGGTTCCACGGGCACTGTCAAGGTCTGGCTGCTTCCCGAAGGCACCCTGGTCACGCGGCTGAACAAGGGCAAGTCTCCGACGCTCGCCCTTGCCATCACATCCAAGGGCCTGCTCGTCGTCGGAGAAGGCAGCCCGAACGGCAGCACGGGCGCGCTCGAGCTGTGGAGCATGCACGCCGGCGCGCTCACCAAGCAGCTTGGGGGAAACCAGGGTGATGTCTCCGCGCTGGCCCTAAGCCGCAACGAGCAGGTGCTCGCGTCCGTCTGCAGCATCTCCGACAGCGTCGAGGTCTGGAGCCTCCCCGACGGGAATCTGATGCGTACACTCCGCACCGGCCTGGCCCACGCAGTGGCGCTGAGCCAGAACGGCGACCTCCTCGCCGCTGGGGGACGCGGCGGCTTCATCCAGCTGTGGGATGTCCCGGCCGGGACATTGCAGAAGAAGGTCAACGCCGGCTCCGGCGACGTCCTCGCGCTCGCGATGAGCCAGGACGGCAAGACCCTCTACTCCGGCGGCAGCGACGGGACGATCAAGATCTGGAGCGTCCCCTCACTGACCTTGACCAAGACGCTGAAGGCTCACACGGCGGCGGTGTCGGCGCTCGCGATCGACCCCAGCGGATGGCAACTCGCTTCGGGCAGCTTCGACCGGGAGGTGAAGCTTTGGAACCTCCCGAGCGGATCCTTGGCCATGACGATGACCGGCCACACCGACAAGGTCTCCTCGGTCGCGTTCAACAGCGAGGGGACGATCCTCGCCTCTGGAAGCTACGACAAGACGATCCGGCTTTGGGACGTCGGGACGGGTCGAGTGAGTCGCTGCCTGGCCGACCCGCAAGCGAACCCCGCCCCGAAGCCTACCTGCACGTGCGTGGGACACCCGACCTGTACGTGCGTGTCCTACACGGCGTGCTCGTGCGTGGGTCACCCGTCGTGCTCGTGCGTGTCGTACACGGCGTGCTCGTGCGTGTCGTACACGGCGTGCACGTGCCAATCCGTAGGCAGCAGCCACTACTGGTACCCCAACTAGCCGCGCGGGAAGCTGGGTATTCGAGCTAGATTGGACAGCACGACTTCAGCGGCCGCGAAGCTGAGTGGCCCGCTGCCAACTCCGCCCTATGAAGCGCTGGAGGCTGCGCAATGAGCAGGTTCGGGATCGAGCAGCATCCGCGGCAGCCCCTGTCGTTCAAGCTCACCCGCCGCGAGCTGTTCGGGTCGCTCTCCGTCGAGCTGGAACGTCGGGCGGTGAGCGATGGCGGCCCGGCCTACACGCTCACCACGCTGGGCGCTCTCCCCGACGACGACCTTGCGCGGATCGTCCCACAGCTCGTTCCCGAGTGTCAGCTGTCGATCGCCGACGGAGCCGTGTCCGCCAGTCTGCGGCCGGGTGCTCCATCCCAGAGGCTTTTCGCCGCCGCGCCCGCCAACCTAGCGGTGCTGGAGGCGATCGACGGGCAGAACTCCCTGGGTGCGATCGCCGAGCTGCTGCGTGCCAACTCCCCGCCAGCGGCCGATGACTCGTTCGCGCACGTGAGGGACCTGTTCCTCGAGCTCGTTCTTGCTCACGTGGCGACACCGGCGTGAGCTCGGGAAGGGGGCGGTTACCACGGACCAGACCACGGCCCCCAGCGGGTTCCTTCCACTCACCGCCCTTGGCGTCCCGATCTTCCGGCGGAATCGCGGCGGCCACGCCGTCTTCTACGCCCCCGGCTTCCTGGCCGTCTCCGAGGCGTCGCTCGCCGACGCGTTCGAGTCCCGACTAGGGGCCGGCAAGGCGAGCCAGGATCCGGTCGCTGCCGCCCTCCGCGATCACGCCGAGCGCGCCGACGCGAGCCGCTCGGCGGCACCGACCGCGCCGTTCGAGCCCGTGTGCCTGACGCTCTATCTGGGCAATCAGTGCAATCTGCGCTGCAGCTACTGCTACGCCGAGCCGTCCAGGGCGACGGCTCTGAGACTCGACTGGCCAACCATCCGGCCGGCTGGCGAGCGCGTCTTGACCAACTGCGAGCGGCGCAACGTCCCGCTCACGCTTGCCGTCCACGGTGGCGGCGAGCCGACGCTGTTCCCCGGTCTGATCGACCGCGTGCTCGACGAGCTCGAGCAGGCGGCCGCGTCGCGGGGCGTGCCGCTGGTGCGCTACGTCGCGACGAACGGCGTGCTCTCGGCGGTGCGGGCGCGTTGGCTCGCCCGGCGCTTCGACATCGTGGGGCTCTCCTGCGACGGCCCGGAGCCCTACCAGACGGCGCAGCGACCGACGTGGGCCGGAGGGCCGAGCACGCGTTTCGTGGAGCGCACGGCCAAGGCCGTCAAAGCCGCAGGCAAGCCGCTCCACGTCAGGGTCACGATCACGTCGGCGACGCGCCACCACCAGCCCGAGATCGCCCGCTACCTCTGCGAGCAGCTCCGGCCCGACGAGATCCACCTCGAGCCACTGTATCTCGGCGGTCGCGCCGGCTCGAGCGCTTCGCTGCGCCCCGAGCACGCCCCGGCGTTCCTCGACGGATTCCTGGAGGCTCGCCGCGTCGCGGCCGGCTACGGCGTGTCGCTACTCACCTCCGGAAGCCGGGTCGCCGAGCTCCACGGTCCCTACTGCAACGTGTTCCGCGACGTGCTCCAGCTCGTGCCCGGCGGCGTCGCCACGGCCTGCTTCAAGGTCGCCGACGCCGCCGCAGCGGACGCGCGAACGATGACCATCGGACGTCAGGAGGACGGCAGCGGCCTGCAGCTGGACCTTCAGCGCATCGCTGCGCTGCGGCAGGGCCTCAGTCGCTGGCCCGAGCGCTGCCGCAGCTGCTTCAACCGGTTCCACTGCACGCTCGGCTGCCCGGACTCCTGCCCCGTCGACGAGCGGGCGGGCCCCTCCGAGTTCCGCTGCCAGGTGCAGATGGCGCTCGCGCTGAGCGCGCTCGACGAGATCGCCGAGCCTGCCTGGGAGCAGGCCCGGCGAGAGCACCGCGCCGTCGGTGCTGAGGTGAGCGCTCCATGACAGCGCGGATCGCGGAGCTCGACCAGCCGTCGCTGGACGGCGTCGACGTCGAGAGCGTCCAGGCGCAGTGGGACGCCCTGGCGCCTCCCTATGACGTCGAGCGCTGGCTCATCCCGCTGCCGCTGTGGGCGACCAGAGACTACGACCACGATGGGCCGGCGGCATGGGATGTGCTGCGCACCGATCTGGCACTTGCCGACCCGGACCGCCCCCTGTGCATCTACATCCATGTTCCCTTCTGCTCGACCAAGTGCCACTTCTGCGACTCCTACTCGTTCCGGCTGCCGTCCACGCGCGACGGGGAGAAGCAGCGTTACGTGCGCCAGCTGTGCGACGAGCTGCGCCTCTGGAGCGAGCAGGGGAGCCTCGCCTCGCGCCCCGTCTCGACGGTTCATCTCGGCGGCGGAACGCCGACCTTCATCGGGACCGACCTGCTCGGCGAGCTCTGCGAATGTTGCCGGTCGCACTTCAACACCTCGCCGTCCACGGAGTGGGCGCTCGAGTCCACCGCCCACAGCCTGACGCCCGAGATGATCGACGCAATGGGGGAGTTCGGCTTCGATCGTCTCCACATCGGCGTGCAGAGCCTCGAAGATCCGGTTCGCGAGATCATCGGGCCGCGCTGTCCCGCGGATGAGGCCCTGGGCAGGATCGCGGAGACCCTGGGCCTGGGCTGGATCGTCAGCGTCGACATGGTCTGCGGGCTACCGCTGCAGACAATCCCCTCGTTCGCTCGCGACATCGAGACCCTGATAGCGATGGGCGTTGACGGCGTCTCGCTGTATGAGCTGCTGATCTACCCTCAGAACCGCCGCTGGGCAGCGGCGCAGCATCTCACCGGCCGCAGTCACCTCGTGAACTACCTGACGTTCCAGCTCGCCGCGGCGATCCTCGAGCGCAACGGCTACCGCAAGAACACGTTCAACCATTGGGCCGGCAGCCGAGATGACAACCGCTACTTCACCTTCCCGGCCCGAGACGAGGACTGCCTGGCGGTGGGGACGATCGCGGACGGCGTGTTTGGCGAGTACCACTTCCGCCATCCGCGGTACGCGGCCTACCTCCGCGCCGCGAGCGCATCCTCGCCAGGTCTCGAGGGCGGCCTCCGCCGGACGGCCTACGAGAGCGAGATGCACGCGCTCACCGTGGCGATCACGTCAGGCCGCATTCCCAAGAACCTGATGCCCTACCTGCTGGAGAGGGCAAACGGAGCGCCGCTGAGGGATAGCTGGGTCGCCCTGCGACTGGTGGCAGAGACCGACGACGGCGGTCTTTCGCTGCTCGCCAACGGCTCCTGGTTCGCCGGCAACATGATCAAGGACCTCACCGGGCTCTATCCCTCGACAACCAAGCAACGATGACGGCCACAGCAGACCCCGATCGCGCTCGACAGCCGATCTTCTCGCTCCCGGCAGGCACTGCGTCGCTGCTGTACGCGCCGCTGCACGCCTTCGCGGCGTTGGTCAGCAACGACGCGGCCCGTACGCTGCGAGCCGCCCTGGCGGGTGACGGTCTGCCCGCCGACGCGGCGCTCCGGGCGATCGCGGTACGCCTGCTCGGCCCCGATGCGCCGAGCCCCAAGGCCAGATCCGGCGCGCTCTGCGAGCCGTTCTTCCTCGGCATCATCCCCACGCGCGACTGCAATATGGCCTGTGGATACTGCGACTTCGCCGTCTCGGGGGACGCTCGTCCGCGGATGGACCTCGACCTGGCGCGTGCGGCGATCGACGCCTACCTCGCGCTGCTTGGAGCAGGCAACCACGAGCAGGGACAGATCCACTTCTTCGGCGGTGAGCCCTTCCGCGCCGCGCGACTGGTGGAGTCCATCGTCGTCTACGCGGCCGACCGAGCCGGCGCGCTCGGCATCGACCTGCACTTCGAGGCCAGCACGAACGGGCTGTTCGGCGCTGCCCGAGCCGAATGGGTCGCCGATCGCTTCGGAACGATCGTGCTCTCGCTCGATGGCCCTCGCGACGTCCAGGATCGGCAGCGACCGCTGGCCAACGGCAGGCCATCGTTCGACACCGTGTGCCGCACGGCGAAGATCCTCTCGGCTGGCGCCGTCGAGTTGATCGTGCGCTCCTGCGTGACCGCCGGAAACGTCGATCGGCTGCCCGAATGGGCGACGTGGATATGCGCGGAGCTGCGCCCGAGCACGGTGTGCTTCGAAAGCCTGACGGGCTCGCCCGCGTCGGCCGCCGCCGGCCTGGTCCCGCCGGACCCCTACCGTTTCGCGCAGCAGTTCGCGAGCGCGGCGCGGATCCTCGAACGGTCCGCTATCGACGCCGTCCAGTCGACGACGGACCTGCGCGAGTGCCGGATCAGCGCCTGCCCGGTCGGGCAGGATGCCCTGATCGTCTCACCCGACGGGACGATCGGCGCCTGCTACCTGCTCGAGAGCGAATGGGCCAGCCACGGATTCGACCTGCGGCTGGGCCGGGTCGACGTGGCCGGCAGGCGCTTCGAGATCGACGACGAGGCGCTGGACCGCGCACGCCGGCTGCCCGCACGCCCCAAGCCGCTTTGCGCCAACTGCTTCTGCCGCTACCAGTGCGCCGGGGGATGCCACGTCCATCACGCGACGAGCGGAGCGACGGCGGCCTATGACGACATGTGCGTCGCGACGCGCCTGATCACCGTCGACAAGCTGCTGCGCCGGCTCCAGCTCGACGACCTCGCCAGCGGAATCCTCGCCGACCCGGTCGCGGCCACGGCACTCGCTCGGCGCGCCGACGACCATCTGCTCGCCTTCACGTGACGCGACAGGCGCTCGCCGCCGCCCAGCGGCGCTCACGTCGTGAAGAGCCGCGGCTGCGCGCTGCGGTGGCCGCCCCCAAAGAAAAGCGACTCAGGACTCGCTCGCCTCGGCGCTGACGAGGATCGCGCCCTCGCCCGCCATGTAGGCGCGCTCGCCGTGCTGGACGATGTCCATGCCGAGCGCCTCCTCCTGCGTGGTGACGCGCAGCGGCATCACCAGCCCGATCAGCTTCAGCAGCACGAACGTCCCGAGGAACGCGTAGGCCGGGCCCGACAGCGCCGCGACGCCCTGCCACAGCAGCTCCGCGGCGTGCCCGAACAGCAGCCCGTTGGACAGGCCGTTCCACGACAGCTGGGCGAAGAAGCCGATGAACAGGATGCCGACGAAGCCGGCGACGCCGTGCGCGGCGAACACGTCGAGCGACTCGTCGATCCGTGTCCGCGGGCGGTACACGATCACCAGGTAGCTCGGGATCGCGGCCAGCGCGCCGAGCAGCATCGCCGACATCGGGCTGATGAAGCCGCCCGCCGGGGTGATCCCGACGCAGCCGACGATGATCGCGGTCGCCGCGCCGACCGCTGTCACCTGGCGACCGCGCACCACGTCCAGCAGCGACCACACGACGAGGCAGCAGGCCGGTGTCAGCAGCGTGTTGGTGAACGCGAGCACGTCGCTGTGACCGGTCGCGTAGCCGCTGCCGCCGTTGAAGCCGAACCAGCCGAACCACAGCAGCCCCGCCCCGAGCAGCACGTAGACCGAGTTGTGCGGCAGGAACGCCTGGCGGCCGTAGTCGCGGCGCCGCCCTACGACCAGCGCCGCCGCGAACGCCGACAGGCCGGAGCCCATCTCGACCGGGACGCCACCGGCATAGTCGAGCACCCCGTGCATCGCGAGCCAGCCGCCGCCCCAGACCCAGTGCGCCAGCACCGGGTAGATGAAGATCGACCACAGCGTCATGAAGATCAGGAACGCCTTGAAGCGCATCCGCTCGACGATCGCCCCTGACACGAGGGCCGCGGTGATGATGCAGAAGCCGGCCTCGAAGACCATGAACAGCAGCTGCGGGATGTGCGTGTTCGCCCGCGGGGCGAAGTCGACGCCGTGCAGGAACAGGTGGCCGAGCCCGCCGATGAAGCCGTTGCCGGACGAGAACGCCAGCGAGTACCCGACGAGCGCCCAGGTGATCGTCACCACGCCGAGCGCGGTGATGCTCATCATGAACGTGTTGAGCGTGTTCTTCGAGCGCACCAGGCCGGCGTAGAACAGGCCCAGCGCCGGCGTCATCATCAGCACCAGCGCCGTCGCGATCAGCATCCACGCCGTGTCGCCGGCGCTGATCCGGGCGGTCGCCAGGACCATCAGGTGCCCTCGCCGACCGGTGTCAAGGCTGCCCGGTCGAGCTCGCCGGTGCGGATCCGCACCGCGTGCTCGAGGTCGATCACGAAGATCTTGCCGTCGCCGACCTCACCGGTCTGCGCCGCCCCGCTGAGCGCGTCGATCGTCGGCTTGACGAACGGCTCGGACACCGCGATCTCGAACCGCACCTTGTCCGCGAGCGCCATCTTCACCGTCGTGCCGCGATACGTCTCGACCTGCTCCCATTCGGCGCCGTGCCCTTGGATGTGGCTCAGCGAGAACCCGCGGACCTTCGCGCGGTAGAGCGCTTCGAGCACATCGTTGGTCTTCTCCGGCCGCACGATCGCGATCACGAGCTTCACTGTCTGCGCCTCCTCCTCACACGAACCGCGCCGGACGGTAGCACCGCAAAACACGCGCGATCCGCCTCCGGTGCGAGTCTGCGGAAACCCCACCCGACTCTGCGGAAAACCCGCGACCGGGTGGCTGTTCGGGTTCTGGCTTTGGGGTGTGGTCGGCAGGCGCCGCCGCGCACTTCACGACGTAAGGTGGGGAGACCCGACGACGGCCACGGTTCGCCCGGGGCCCCGGGGGTGCGACTACCATTCCTCCCCAGGCGCCGGCGACGACTGAAACTCCTTCGGGCTCACGGGCACCGGGCCGAGGTACGTAAACGTTTCGAGCGCCGGGTACTGATGCGTGTGTGTCCCTAGCTCGGTGAGGAAGGCTGGGATGGTTTCGGCACGCCTGGCGTACAGCTCGGCAACAGCGTCGTAGCGCCCGATGGTCATGGCGGCTGACAGCAGCACGACGCTGTTGCGCACGTTCTCGCTGTGTGCCGTCCGCTTAAATGCGCGCACCAGGTCTCCTGTGTCGGATGTAGGGTCTGAGCGTTTCGGCGGCGGCGATGCCTTGCGAGCAAGGACGAATACGACGGCCCATACCCAACCTTCCGGCAGGTCCGTTGGCGGGAAGGTTGAGGTGAGACAGTCGTCAAGGTCGTCGCGAATCAGGATGGTTTCTGTGGAGTCGATCCCGCAGTGGGTAGCGTGGAGGGCATCTACGAAGCTGAGCACGTTGCCTTTGCTGGTGGTAAGCCGGATCACCACATCGCGGTCACCAAACACCGTTGTGCACCTCACCGCCGCCTGCTGGCTTCTGGCCAGGGGAAAGACTCGCTGGAGGACTCTCAGAGCGTCCGCCGGGGCGCGCACGAGGACAAGCGCGCGTCGCAGTGTCAGCGCGCTTTCGACAACGGGCGTGGGCTCGCGGACTTGCAGCTCTCCGGCTTTGAGGCCGGCCGCCGACTCAAGGGTCGAACGCTCGCTCCCGGACAGTTCCATGGCTGCCGCAATTCGAATGAGAGTCTTGCGCCGGGGCGCCCCGTAGCCCTTGGCGCCACGCAACACTCGCCCGAACCACCGTCGATCCAGTCCTGCCCGGACGCTCAGTACCGTCATGGGCGGATGTCGATCTCGCGCGTCGTATAGCTCTTGCAGACGTCGCGCAACATCCCCCGGCGGCTTGGTGGCGTCGAGCGTGGTCGTCATCCTTGGCACTATACCGCCCTCCACCAGCTCCGACTACCCCCCCTTTCTTGGGGCTTCCGCACGAAACAGCCCGCCTTTTAGCTCAGCGGAGCGGATGTACGGCCCGCAGCGACTTAGGGTCTGCTACGCTCAAACATGCGCCTCTCGTGAGGCGCGCCAGCGGCATCCTTGAGGAGGGGTTCCCATGACGACCATCAGTCGACGTAGCGATCGACGAGATAACGAGCACCTCGAGCGCTACCTCGCCGCGCGGTGTTTGGAGTTGCAGCGCCAATCGGAGTTGGACCGCCGGTTGGAGTTGGACCGCCGGTTGGAGTTGGACCGCCGGTTGGAGTTGGAGCTCCGGTTGGAGTTGGAGCTCCGGTTGGAGTTGGACCGCCGGTTGGAGTTGGAGCTCCATTAGCGCCGGACGGTCGAACAAGGGATGGCGGAGTAGCACCGGTGGCCGGACCCCTTGGGTTCGGTCCGCCGGGTGTGAGAGCTTCGATGACCCTGTTGAATGGGTTGAAGGAGCTATCGCATGTCGCGACGCAGGCACACGCCGGAGCAGGTTGTTCGCAAG
>JBEKXB010000041.1:0-18280 GCA_049512455.1 Solirubrobacteraceae bacterium
CCTTCGCGGCGGCGCAGATCGGTCGTCGCCTCGTAGCCGTCCATGACCGGCATCTGGCAGTCCATCAGCACCGCGTCATAGTGCCGTGCGGCCAGCGCCTCCAACGCCTCGCGACCATCGGCGACGACGTCGGCGTGGCAGCCACAACGCTCCAGCGTGCGAGCCGCGACGATCTGGTTGACGACGTTGTCCTCCGCGACCAGCACCAACGGCGGTGTCGACCACAACGCGCGCTCTGCGAGTCCTGTCGGCGTCGGCGCCAGCAGCTGGTCGTCAGTCGCGGCCGGGGCCGACAGCGGCAGCTCGAGCCAGAAGGTGCTGCCGACACCCGGTTTGCTGTCGGCGCCGATCGTCCCACCGAGCAGCTCAGCCAGCTCGCGTGAGATCGCCAGACCGAGGCCGCTGCCACCGTAGTGGCGGGTCGTCGAGGCATCGGCCTGGGTGAACGGCTCGAACACCTGGTCCATGATCGACGGCTCGATCCCGATACCGGTGTCGCTGACCTCGACCCGCAACACAGCGTCAGAGCCGCGGCTGCGCCGCATGGTGGCGCGGACCGTGACCTTGCCCTCGCTGGTGAACTTGACCGCGTTGGAGACCAGATTGAGGAGGATCTGCCGCAACCGCCGCCCGTCGCCGCGAGTCTGCTCCGGCACCGAATCGGCGATCTCCAGCTCGAAGGCGACGCCTTTGGCCTGCAGCGCTGTACCGGCGCTGGTGCATGCCTGTTCGATCGTTTCGCGCAGCGCGTAGTCGGTGACCTCGAGGATCAGCTGACCGGCCTCGAT
Source organism: Solirubrobacteraceae bacterium (assembly GCA_049512455.1). GTDB lineage: Bacteria > Actinomycetota > Thermoleophilia > Solirubrobacterales > Solirubrobacteraceae > Palsa-513. The sequence continues at coordinate 789 of JBEKXB010000041.1, forward strand.
CTTCGCGATATCGAGGATGTCGTTGATCAGGTCGACCATCAGCTCACCGGACCGCGAGACCTGCGTCACCAGCTGGCGCTGATCGTCATCGAGGTCGCTGTCCAGCAGCAGCTCCGCCATCCCCAGCACGCCAGCCATCGGCGTGCGGATCTCATGGCTGATGTTGGCCAGGAACGCCGACTTCATGTTCGACGCCTCGACCGCCGCATCACGCGCAACCGCCAGCTCCGCCGTCGTACGGTTGCGCTCCGTCACGTTCAAGCACAACGCGATCCGGCAATCCTGCCCATCCAGCGTCAGATCGTCACTGGTGATCTCAACGTCGATCACCGTGCCGTCCTTGTAGCGGTGATGCGACTGCTGGGCGCCCGCGAAGCCGACCCGTGGCGGGCCGTAGAGGTCGGCAGCGTCCTCCGCCGGCACGAGGTCATAGACCGTCATCTCGAGGAACTCCTCGCGCGAGTAGCCGTAGGCCTCGATGGCGGCGTTGCTGACGGCGATGATCCGCCGCGTGTCTCGCGTGTAGGCCAGCATCGGCTGCGGGTTGTGCTCGAACAGCGAGCGGTACTGCGACTCGCTCGCGGCCAGCGCCTGCTCGGCGTCGACCTGTGCCGTGACATCGCGGGTCATGCCCCACGTGCCGACGATGTTCCCCTCCTGGTCGCGCAGCGCCATCTTGACCACCTGCAACCAGGTATCGGGACGCCCGGGCGCCCAGTCGCGGTCGATCCGCGTCACCATCGGCTGACCGGTCGCGATCACGCGCTGCTCATCTGCGAAGGCAACCTCCGCCTGCTCGCGTTCGGTGATGTCGAAGTCGGTCTTGCCGATCACCTCATCGAGCGTCAGGCCCTTCGCGACGGCTCAGGATTTGCTGTCAGGTTGAGAAAGCACAGGCGCTCGATCTCCTCGCGGGAGAGCGCGCTCAAAGCTGGATCAACGGGCGATTCGGGCAAGCGGTAGCACTCGCATTGCGAAGAGGTACGCCGTTTCTATCGGCGCTTTGGACAAGATACTGAGCGGGGCGGGCGTCTCATCGGCGTCCTTCGGGCGCAGACCGAGCGGCACGCGATTCACGGCTGCTACTCCCTTGCCGGCTGTTAGCGCGCGCGAGGGCCGGAGCCGTCGGGGTCCCAGGGGCGCGGCAGGCACGCGCGATCGTGCCAGCGATGCGGGCAGACGTGAGGCTGCCAGGTGTGCTTGAGCACCTCGATGCGAGCGAAGCGGAACACGAACGGAACCCGGCCGAGCCGTACGTCCATGCTTTCAACGTCGGTCACCCCGAACGACAGTGGCAGGTGGGTTGGCCGCGTCGTGATCTCGTTGCACCACAGCCGCCACCAATCCTCGTAGTCCGCGGCGAGATCGTCGCCGACGTAGACGTGCTCTCGCAGCAGCTCGACGCCCGGCCGATGGGTGTCCCAATGCCACGCTGGAGCTGCGGCGACGAGCCAGCCTTCGCTGATCTTCCGCTCCGCGGTGGCGCAGGCGAGCTTCGCGATGTCCCAGGCGCACCCCGCGAGATCGTCGCCCGACTGCCCCCATTGCAGCTCGAACGCGACATCGCCGTCGAGGACGAGGTCGAACGGCCCGACCTCCGGCCAGTGCCGGAGCGCGATCTCTGCCGGTCCCGCATTGGTTGCTGACTCCAGGGCCTCCTGCAGGTCGTGCTCCACCAGCGCCGTGGCCCGCTTCTCCGCCGCCGCTCGCTCGAGTGCCGGCAGCGCAGCCTCGAGCGCCTCCCGCGGCGAGCCATCCATACCATCGAATGTACTCCTGCCCCGGCGCCGGCCGGCGCGGGGCGCCGCAACAGGCCAGTCAGCTGTCGTTGTCGCCGATCACGCGCGCAGACCCGCGCGTGAAGATCTCCTCGCCCAGCGTGTTGCCGTGGCTGACGACCGTCTTCGCCTTCACATGCCAGCCGCTTGGCAGCCGCCGGCCGCTGACGAACGCCCTGGCCACGGTGCGCGCGGTGGAGCACGAGACCCCGGACGCGGTGAGGTTGTTGAGCGCGACGTGAGCCTCGTCGTGGGTTCCTGGCACCGTGTAGCTCACGCTCCCACAGGCCGCGATCGCCGGCGCGGCGGAAGCGATCGCCGGCGCGGAGCCGGCGAACGCGCTGGCGGCGGCCACAACGGCGAGCAGCAGCGTGCCCCCGGTCCTGCCCCCCGCTGGCCCCCGACTGAGTCCCATCGCGCGACAGCATGGCACACGCGGGCGCGCGGACGGCGAGTTGCGCCGCGATCACGCAGTGGGGCCGCGGGCCTGTGACGAACTTCGTGTGCTGACGTATTGCCTTGTGGTGAGCAATCGCAGCGCCATCCTGTCGGCCCTCGCTGTCTGCGCAACGGCCTGCTTGATCGCCGGCGCCACCACGAGCCGTGCCGCCCCGGCGAGCGCGGCGACGGCGGGCGCGGCGCAGAGCTCGTTCGTGTCCTTGTGGCAGCCGCCCGGCGGTCGCGGGCACCTGGTTGTGGAGCAGTTCTCGTTGAGCACAGGCCGCCCGTTGCGCACCTTGCTGGCGCTGCCGAGCCGGATGACCCGCGTCTCCGGGCCGTACACCGCAGGCGACGGCTCGCTTTGGCTCGCCCTCACGACGGGGCCGCGCATCCGCAACGACACGTTCAGTGGCGATCCCGCTCCCCGCAGCTGCACGGGGAGCGTGGTGCGGCTCGATCCCGCGAGTGGTGCGCGCACGACGGTTCTGTCGCTTCCGCACTCCATGCTGATCGATGACGCGGTGCCGAGCCTGGACGGCTCCTGGGTCCTGATGGCGGCCACCACATGCGCGAGGGCGCGCTTCAACCAGCAGCTGCTCGCGATCAATCCGAGCTCGGGGCAGCGCTGGACGATCGACACGGCGCCGGCTCGGTGCCCGGCGATTTCGGACCCCGCTTGGAGCGCGGATGGATCGCAGCTTGTCTTCGCCTACGGCCCGGCTGCCTCCCCGTGGAACTACCCCGTTCCCACTACCACGACGGGCGAGCAGGAAGCGTCGTGGTGCACGCTGGCGCAGGGCAGCGACCTGGCGATCGTGCCGGCCGCCGGCGCGTCGCAGATCGCCGCGGCGCAGCTGATCCGGCCCGACCGCAGCTGCAGCTACCAGTCGCCGACGTTCGACGCCTGGGGCGTCGCGGCGATCGAGGTGTGCTTGCGACGTGGGCCGTCGCCTGGCCACGGTATCCCCCCGCCTTCGGTCCTTGTCAACTATCTCGTGCAGCTGAACGGCGAGGACCAGGTGACGCTCCGTCTGGAGCTCAAGCGCCGCTTCGGCCAGGCGTTCCTGGCGAACGACCCGAGCAACGGCCTGGTCCTCGTCAGCGCGGTCCAGAGCCAGAAACAGCGCGAGGCGACCTTCGACTGCGTCTGGACGTTCAACGGCCAGGGCCTGCACACCGTCGGTCGCTACCGCTCTCCGGCCAGCCTCGCCATGACCGCGGAACCGTGGTGAGCCGGCCGCGCCGTGTCACTCAGTCGCGCGCGCGGGCGAGGCGAGCACGAACGTCGCGACTGCGTAGCAGCCGGCAGCCGCAAAGGCGAACAGAGCCATCAACAGGGAGCTGAGGCTCTCGTTGAAGTCGAGGAAGGCCGCTCCGTTGAAGCCCGCGCCGAGCACGAACAGCAGGCCAAGGCCCGACCAGATTGCGACCGCGCGCCTGCCGGACCGCGCCGCACTCATCGCCACGCTGACGGACATGAAGACCAGTGCAACCCCGAGCACGGCGTGCAGCGCCAGCACGCCGCCGCCGTGGTTGATCGCCCACCAGATGCTCCTTGCCGATCCGCTGAAGTAGTCGCTCGGACTGGCCCCCGGATGGTCTGTCGGGATCGCCACGTACAGGTTGACGCCCATCCCAAGACCGGCCTGAGCCAGGACCATCGCCACGGCCCCGAGCGTCATGTGCCGCAGCGGCCCGTCGTCCGGTCGTGGTCGGCGCTCCGCCGTCGCTGGCTGGCTCACGGCCGGCAAGATACCGCGCCGGCGCCCTCGATCGGCTACGCCGTCGTCGGCGTGCCACCAACGACCGGCTTCTGCGCGCGCAGCCGTGCCGCGCGCGAGTCCCTCAGCGCCGTCGCCGCGAGCTCCACGTAGCTCGCGGTCGCGCGACGCTGAGCACCGTGCAGGCGCTGCGCGAGGGGAGCGTGCAACTCCTCTTTGACAGCGGTCGCCAGCAGCGCTTGCATCTGACGGTCGAGCGCCCCGCTGCCGGCCACGTTCGCGATCTCGAGCTGCCCGTCGGCCGTCGTGTAGTCATACAGCTCGGTCTGCTCACCGGCGGCGAGCGGCGTGACCGTTCCCGGCTGCCAGTGCGTGTACGAGGCGTACTTCGCCGACGGCGTGATGACACCGGTGATGTGCAGCGGCGCGGCCGCCGCGTAGGGCTCGGTCGCGAACTCGGTCACCACCTCGTCGGTGGCGTGCAGCGCATACTCGCGCCCGGATGCGCTCGGATTGGCGAGGATCGTCGTCAGGTCGGGGCGGTTGGCCAGATCGCTGTAGCGCGCCTCGGCCCGCCAGTCCCCGGAGCCGCAGGCGATCGTCAACAGCAGCGGGGCGACATCGACGCTGGAGGTGAGCTGCTGGCGGGGGACGTCGCTCGCTGCCGTCAGCACGCCGCGTGGGTCGCTGACGATCAGCGGCACGCGGAGCGCCTCCTCGTAGACGCTCGCGCCCTTGCCCCGCATACCGTGCGACGCGCCGTACTCGCCGTGGTCGGAGGTGAACACGACGACCGTGTTGGCGGCGATCTGCGGCTGGCTCGCCAGCGTGTCGAGCACGGCCCCGATTTGCAGATCCACCTGATTCTGCAGCGACGCGTAGAGGTCGAGGAACGGCGCCCAGCTGCCCTGGACGTCCGGGCCGGTGAACGGCACGGCTCCAAACGACTGGGCGGCTGTGTCCTGCAGTGAGCGCTGCACCGCAGGCTTGCCCCTCGCAAGCAGCTGGGCGGGCGTTTCGAAGTTCGGCGGCAGCGGGGTGCTGGACGTGGAGAACGCCGTGTCGATCACGTCACTGGCGGACATGCGGTACCACCACGCGATGTCGTGCGGGTTGACGAACGAGACGGTTGTGCACCACGGCCCGGCGCCGGCGGCCGCGCCGTACCACTGCGCGAACTGCTGGGCGATCGACACGTCGACCTTCGCGCCCTGTCCCGGCGCGCCGTCGGGCGAGGGGTAGGTGCCGCCGCCGAAGCCGTAGCGCTCGAGCGCCGCCGGCCCGTTGTTCGCGCTCCAGGCGTCGTCGCCACGCGTGAGGTGCCACTTGCCGTACCAGTAGGTCGCGTACCCGTAGTCGCGCAGCATCTTGCCCCAGGTCGGGAACTCCGGGTTGAGCGTGCTCTCGCCGGTGATCATGCACCCGGTCTGATGGCTGTGCAGGCCGGTGAGCAGCGCCGCGCGTGACGGCGTGCAGTCGTTCGCGGCCGTGTAGTGGCGCGCGAAGCTGACAGCGCCGTGGCGTAGTCGTTCAAGGTTGGCGGGCAGGCCGTCCGGCGAATCGCCGGGGGCGCTGAACCAGCACGGCGCACGCATCTGATCGACGATGATCACGAGGATGTTTGGTGGCGCGACGGCCGCCCCGCGCACGCCCTTCCGCGACGCCGCGAGTGCGTTCGGAACCCGGCCGGCGAGCAGTCCGGTGCTCGCGATCGCCACCCCCGCCTTGATGAACGTCCGCCGATCGACTAGGTGCTGGGTATGCAGCCGGCCAGCGCCGGCGCTGGGGTTCGTACTGCTATGAGGTGCAACGCTGAGATCGTCGAGGTGCGACATGCAAGCTCCTCGTCCAACGTGTTAACACACGGTAGGCGGGTCACATGTCGCTTCTGTTACGAGGCCATTTCGCTCAAATTGTGGTTGCGCGCCCGCATATCGGCGCGCTCCGGCGTCTGCCGGTGGTCACTTTCTTGGGGTGTGGTCGGTCGGCGCACCCGCACGCTTCACGAAGCAGGCACGTGCATTGTCGCCCGCCTGCTTGCCGTCGTGCGTTGGCGATAGATTGCGTGCTGGTGTGAGCGACTTCTTTGAGCCACCCGAGCCGTCAACGGCGCCGCCGCGTCCGGCGCGGCACCGGCTGCCGCCGTGGTTGAGTGCGCCGTCAGGCACGCTGCCGGGAGTCGTCGCACTGGAGTTGGTCCTCGCCCAGACCGCCAAGGTCGCCGTCTGTGTTACGCGCCTGGGCGTGTACCCGTCGGGGTTCGAGATCGACCTCGTCACGATGGCGGGCGCCGAGGACGACGATGCGCTCGATCCGAAGCTCTTCCTGCGGCCCTGGATGCGCGACCAGCTTGCCGCCGGCTACGCGGGGCTCCCGGCCGAGATGCTGCGCTTCGGGGTCGAGTTCGCCGATGGCACGAAGGCCACCAACACCGCTGCGAGGTTCTCTCTCGGCGGTCGCGGGACCCAGCCCGATCTGCACAACGAGCCGGACGGGCCGGTGTTGCACGCTGGCGGCGGTGGCGGGGCCGGCGGCAACTGGCGCCAGAGCATGTGGGTCTGGCCGCTGCCGCCTGCGGGCTCCCTGACGTTCGTGTGCGAGTGGCCTGCGGCAGACATCCCACTGACGCGCCACGAGATCGACGCGCAGCTCATCCTCGATGCCGCCGCGCGCGCGCGGGTGATCTTCTCCGACGAGCATCTTCCCGATCCGCCCACAGCCGACGACGCGCGCATCGCGAAGGGAGAGCGTGGGGCTTAGTCGAGGTCGAACGCCGCGTCGATTGCTTGGCTGAGCGCTCGCTCTTGCGTGTCGAGGAGCAGCCCGATCTGTGCTCCGAGGGCGTCGGTCGCGCGTGGCGGCCAGCGCGGAGTTCAGCGGTCGAGGTCCAACCGGTGGCGCGCGGCGATACCGAGCTGCTCGCGGTCACGGGTGGCCCGAAGCTCTTGGGCTTCCTTGTGTGCGTGGTCGTTGCGCTCGGCGATCGCCTTCTTGAGATCGCTGAACGTCGTCTCGGACGTCACACGCCCACCATGTCCCAACTCGGAAGGCTGGTTCGCCATCTCGTTGCACACTCCTCGCGCTCTCGGGGAACACCTGGCCACGGAGCAGATGCGAGAGCGCAACACTCGGCCGTGGAGCTACATCCCCAGTCTATCGGAGCGGACCGTGCCGCTCGGGAAGGACCTGGCCCGCTCCACGCCGGCGGCGCCGTCGCACCCGCGCGAGTTAGCGATGTCGAGGATCGGGTGGTCACTGTCGGCGTCCGGCTGGCGGACTAGCCTCCGACAGTGAAGTCATCCGAAGGCAAAGCTGCTCGCGAGGAGGGATGGGATGCAGATCGGTCAACGAATTCTTGCGGTCGCGGTGTGTGGCGCGGCGGTCGCGGGCTGCAGCGCCTCGGTGACGATCGGCGGCCCGAGCGCGAACCACTCCTCGCAGGTCGCTCAGATCATTGAGCAGAAGGAAGCTGGCGCACTGCAGTCGCGCGCCACCGCGCAGGGGATGGGCAAGCTGACGGTCAAGAGCGCGAACTGCACTAGACGGGGCTCTTCCCAGAATTACAGCTGCACAGCGATCGTGAAGTCACACGTGAACGAGCTGCGACTGCCGATCGCCGCGACCTGCACCGTCACGGACACGACGGTGCACTGCAACCTGCTCGTGTTGACCGGCGGCAAGGTCATCGGTCCCTGACGGGAGCGCGCGGCTCGCAGTCGGCGCGCCCGGCGCGCACATGCGCCCGGTCAAGGCCTAGTTTGCGCGTATGACGATCGTGTTGGCGGCGAGGTCGCCGATGCGTTGTGCCCGGCTTCCGGTGCTGAGCATCACGATGAAGCCGACGAGATAGAACAACGGCAAGCCGTCGACTATTCGCAGCACATTTCGCAGTACGACTGGTCCGAGTGACGCCTTGTCTCCCGCGGCTGACCTGACGCGAAGGTGCAACAGCAGCTTGCCGAGGGTCTGTCCGCCCAGCGCCTCCGCGATCGTGTAGTAGGCGAATGCCAGCAGCGCCCAAATCAGGGCGCTGACACCGGTCAGATGGACGCTCGCAGAGCCGCCATGGGTGTGAGCTTTGCCGAATGCCAGCCCAACCACGATCAGCAGCCCCACCAGGATCACGATATCGATCAAAGCCGCGCCTATTCGCGGACCGGTAACACTCGACGGCGGCGCAGGCGTGCTCATCGAGCTGGACACTAGCGCGGCAAACCACGGCGGTGGCGCTCTAGGGTGTGCTGATGCCGATCATCCGCGTCGAGATGTGGGAGGGGCGAGGCGTCGAGCTGAAGCGTCGCTTGGCTCGCGAGCTGACAGACACGATCGTGCGGATCATCGAGTGCGATCCAGCCACGGTGCGCGTACTGATAGACGACTACGCGGGCGAGAACTGGGCTGTCGGCGGCACGCTGCAGGTTGACGCTGTCGATCCGGCGGTCCCGGACGTCGGTGGCGCCGGGTGAGACTTGGAGTCGCTGGTTCGGCCCGCCGCGGGTGTACCTGACCCCACCCTTGCAACGCAAGCACTGGTCTCGGCGTGTGTCTAGGATGGACCGCGTGGCCGAGGTCGACGCCGACGCGGCGGACGATGTTGAGCGGCGTCTCGCCGCCGGAGCGGCGACGGACGCGCTCGACGCGCTCGGAGGTCTGGTCCGGCGGACTCCGCTGCTCACCTCGGGCACGCTGCAGGACCGTTGCGGCGGGCACGTCCGGCTGAAGGCCGAAAGCCTCCAGCGGACCGGTTCGTTCAAGCTCCGCGGCGCGCTGACCAAGCTCGCGAGCCTGCCGAATCTGGGCGGCGACGCAAACGTCCGCGGTGTGGTCGCTGGAAGCGCCGGAAACCACGCCCAGTCGCTTGCCTATGCGGCTCAGGCGCGCGGTGTCGCATGCGAGGTCTTCATGCCGAGGGAGGCGCCGGTCGCGAAGGTGGCAGCGGTCGCAAGCTACGGCGGAACCGTCGTTTGCGGCGGCGAGAGCGTCGACGAGTGCCTGCTTGCCGCGACAGCGCGGGCCGCGGAGCGCGGGAGCGTGTTCGTTCACCCGTTCGACGACGCGGAGGTGATCATCGGTCAGGCCACGCTCGGGCTGGAGCTGCTGGACGATGTCGACGACCTGTCGATGGTGATCGTGCCGCTCGGCGGTGGCGGGCTCGCGAGCGGGGTCGGCGGCGTCATCAAGCTCGCCAAGCCGCAGGTGCGGATCGTCGGCGTCCAGGTCGAGGCGTCGGCGCCATATCCGGCGTCGCTGAAGGCCGGTGTGCCGATCGCCGTAGCGGGTGCCAGCACGATCGCCGACGGCATCGCGATCAAACGTCCCGGACGGATAACCCTGCCGCTCGTGGAGCGCTGGCTCGATCAGGTCTGTGTCGTTCGCGAGGACGATGTCGCAGAGGCGATGGTGCTCTTGCTGGAGCGTGCGAAGCTCGTCGTCGAGGGCGCCGGCGCGGTCGGCGTCGCGGCCCTGCTCGCCGGCGAGGTGCGCCCGGCTGAGGAGGGCACGACCGTGATCGTCCTGTCCGGCGGCAACGTCGACGCCGGTCTGCTGGCGCTCGTCGCGCGGCGCCACGAGTCAGCGGTCGGGCGGCGGCTGCGCTTCGCGACGAGAGTCTCGGACCGCCCCGGAGGCCTGGTTGCGCTGCTGATGTGCGTCGCGGACGCGGGCGGCAACCTGCTGAGCGTCGAGCACGTTCGCGATGCGGTCGACTTGCACGTTCGGCAGACCGGGGTGGAGCTGACGCTGGAGACGCGCGGCGCCGACCATGCCGAGGCGATCCTCGCCGCCCTCACCCAGGCCGGCTACGGCGTGGAGCGTCTGATCGGCGCCTGAGAAGTGGTTTCCGCGGTTGTGCTTACCAGATGAGTGGCACGCCGTAGGGTAGGAGCGCTTGGTTGTTGGATACGAGGACTGCCTGCTCGACTGCGGCTTGGGCGATGAGCATCCGGTCGAACGGGTCGCGATGGTGCCACTCGAGCAGCTCCACGGCTTCGGCGTGGGCGATCGTCACAGGGAGCGCGTTTGCGCCGGCACCGATCAGCGTTGATGCAAAACCGTCAGGCGCGATGAGCTTGCCGAGCGAGCGCTTGACCGCAACCTCCCAGACCACCGCGGCGCTCAGCAGGATGTCGTTGGAGGCGTCATCGAGTAGATCCGCCGATACGGGCCCGAGACGGTCGTCGTCGCCGAGCCACCAGAGCGCGGCGTGCGTGTCCAGCAGGAGCTTCACCGAGCGCCGAATGCCTCGGCGATGTCTTCGGGCAGCTCGTCGAAGTCCTCGGCAAACTCGATCCGATTGTGCCAGGCACCCCGTACGCTTGCCAGCGAAGATGTCCCGGCGACCGGAACGAGCCGAACAACGGGCGTGCCGTTGCGAGCGATCACGATGTCCTCACCCGCAGCCGCGCGCTCGACAAGCTGGGACAGGGTTGTCTTCGCTTCATGCATCCCGACCTGTGGCATGCCGGGACAATACCACATGCTAGCTAGGTTAGCTAGATGTCTGGCGGGCTCGCTCGGTACCGGGCAGAACAGCCTCGGCCGCGAGAGCCCGGTGGCCATCATCCGGCTCCGGCCCGGGCGATGACGAGCCGCGTTGGCCGCTGCGCGCTCGCCGCGCCTGGAGATCCAAGCTTCGACACCGCGTGCGGGGCCGGCCGTGGTTGAATCTCGTCAAGCGATGAGTTGTGCTCTCGACAGCGCGGTGGAGGCACGGAGCCTGAGCGTGCGGCGTGGCGGCCGTGAGGTCCTGCATGACATCACGTTCACGCTGCCGGTCGGACGGATCACCGGGCTGATCGGGCCGAGCGGTTGCGGCAAGACGACGCTGATGCGAGCGCTGGTTGGCGTCCAGCGCCACGTCGAAGGCGAGCTGCGGGTGCTCGGGACGGTGGCGGGCAGCGCTCGGCTGCGGCGCTGCCTCGGCTACGGCACCCAGTCGCAGGCGGCCTACGAGGACCTGAGCGTGCGCGAGAACCTCGAGTACTTCGCCGTGCTCGTCGGTGCTCGGCGCGAGCAGGTCACAGAGCTGCTGGCACGGGTGGATCTGGAGGCGGCGGCCGGCCAGCTCGTGCGCTCGCTGTCGGGCGGTCAGCGCTCGCGCGTCTCGCTAGCGGCGGCACTGCTCGGTGAACCAGAGCTGCTGGTCCTCGACGAGCCGACTGTCGGTCTCGACCCGGTGCTGCGCGAGAGCTTGTGGGCACTGTTTCGAGAGCTGAGCAACGACGGCACGACGCTGCTGGTGTCAAGCCACGTGATGGACGAGGCGGCTCGCTGCGACGAGGTGCTGCTCCTGCGCGACGGTCGCATCCTCGCTCACGCAGCCCCTGCGGAGATCGCGCAAGACACCGGAACCGAGGATCTCAACCAGGCGTTCCTACGCCTGGTCGAGCAACAGCGATGACGCGGACGCTCGCCACAACTTTGCGGGTCCTGCGCCAGCTGCGCCACGACCCGCGGACAGTCGCCCTGCTGCTCGGCGTGCCCGCCGGGCTGATGACGATCTTCCGCTTCGTCTTCGAGCACCAGCACGCTACATACGAGGCCGCAGGACCGGCGCTGATGGTTCTCTTCCCTCTGTTCACGATGTTCCTGGTCTCATCGGTGGCGCTGCTGCGCGAGCGCACGAGCGGGACACTCGAACGTCTTCTGACGACTCCGCTGAACCGCTTTTCGCTGCTTGCCGGCTACGCCCTGGCGTTCACCTTGCTGGCCACGCTCCAGGCCGCGATCGTGACGGCGCTGAGTCTCGAAGTGCTCGGGCTCAACCTCGCGGGCGACACCGCGCTGGTCGTTGTGCTCGCAGCCGCCGTCGCGCTGCTCGGGCTCGGCCTCGGACTGCTCGCGAGCGCGTTCGCGCACACTGAGTTCCAGGTCGTGCAGTTCTTCCCCGCCACGATCCTGCCCCAGCTCCTGCTGTGCGGACTGCTGGTTCCCCGGGCCGCGATGGGCGGCGTGCTGCACGCGATCTCCGATGTGCTGCCGATGTCCTACGCCGTTGACGGCATCCACCACCTCGCCGTCCAGCCGGGCGCCGGCGCCGGCGCGATCGGCGATCTGGCGATCGTCCTCGCGTTCGCGGCGGGTGCGATCCTGCTCGGAGCGCTCACCCTGCGACGCCGCGAAGACTGATGGCTGTGGCGGTCGGCGAGAACCCGCGCGAGACGGCTGTCCGAGCTCACGAGGCTCGGTGCCCGGTTGATCATTCAGCGCGCGGTTGAGGATGGGCTCGACCCGCTGGCTGCTCTGTTCGGAGGTCTCGAAGCATCAGATAATGACGCCCGACGCCGGGAACGTCATAGGAGTCGCGAGCTACCGCGAAGCCCCCACGCTCGTATAGCCGTCGGGCGTTCGGGCGAGCAGCACACCACACTCGATCTCCGCCACGGCGGATCGCATGCTCCACGCACCGTTGGAGCAAGGCTGCTCCGAGGCCGCGACTGCGCATCGAGGTGGTCGTTGCCATCCCCCGGACGCGCCAGTCGGAGTCTCCGGGGTCGTCCGGGTACGGCTCACGAACCGCCGTCGCGACAGCCGCGATCTGTCCCGACAAGCGCGTCGCGACATGGAGCGTGTCAGGACGAGAGTCACCAGGGAAGATCGCGGCGCTGACGTCCTGACCCGGGCGTAGCACCTCCTGCCGAAGCGGCAGCACGTCCGCTGCGCTGACGACGTCAACTCGCACGGAAGCTGATCGTACGGGCGCAGGTTCGGACTTGCTCAGTCCTCGCCGCACGTCGCGATCTTCGCCCGGGCTCGTAGCGACCGCACGCCTCAAGCCTAGCCCGCTTGTGGCATCGTGGGCTGCTGATGTTGATCGCGCCGCTGCCGCCCGCCCACCGCGAGGCCGCCGTCGAGCTCTGGCACGAAGCCGGGCTGATGCTCCGCGCCGACAACGACGCTGCCCGCGGCTTCTACGCGGCGCTCGGCTACGGCCACGACGATGTCGTCGTCTTCTCGCGCCGGCTCGGCTGAACCCATCGCTGTCACACGATCCGCACGGATCGGCAAGTATCGGTGCGATGGTTGCGCAGCGAGGTGGCGAGGATGCCCGGCTGCTGGCCGGCGGCGCCGGCGAGTTCGGCGCGTTCTACGCGCGCCACGAGGCGGACGTGCTGCGCTTCCTGCTGCACCGGGCGGGTGGCGTCGAGCAGGCTGCGGACCTCTGCGCGGAGACATTCGCGCGAGCGCTCGAGCATCGCCGGTCGTTTGACCCGTCGCGCGGCGAGGCCCGCGCGTGGCTGTTTGGGATCGCCCGCCACGTGCTCGCGGCGAGCTACGCCAAGGGGCAGGTGATCGACGAGGCGCGCAGGCGGCTGGCGCTCGAGCCGCTGCTGCTTGACGACGCGGACATCGCGCGGCTCGAGCGCCTCGCCGATGAGCCGGCGCTGCAGGCGCTCGAGCAGCTGCCGACCGAGCAGCGCGACGCTGTTGCGGGCCGTGTGATCGATGACCGCAGCTACCAGGATCTCGCCGCGTCGCTGGCGTGCTCGGAGAGCGTGATTCGCCAGCGTGTCAGTCGCGGGCTGCGCGCGATCCGCGATCGACTGGAGGGAGCTCGATGACCTACCTGCCACAGCTGCAGCGGATCCTCGTCAACGGGGCCGCGCGGATCGAGCGCGAGCAGTCGCCACGCGGTTCCTGGCGCCGTCGCCTGCCGCCGCTGCTCGGCGTCGCCGCCGTGCTCGCGGCGTCTGGCGCCGCAGCTGCCGCGCTCGTCAGTGAGAAGTCCTCGGCGCCACCGAGCGGACGCCTGCCGGTGCCGGCCGGCGTCAAGACGAGCACGGCGGACGTCGGCCGCTACGACATCGTCGTGACGCCCGCCCTGACTGGCGGCGGTGTCGGCTGGTGCCTGTCCGACCAACTCCAGTACAACGGCGGGGGTGGCCCGAGCGGCGGCGGGGTCTGCGGCGCGCCGGTCGCCGGTCAGCCGATCGTCGCTGCCAACTCGAGCGTGGACTTCACGATCCCCGCCGGGCCGCAACGCTCAGCCGCGTCGCGCGAGACGACCACGACGACCGTTGCGCTGCTGACGAGCGCTCAGGTCGCTGCGGTGCGCCTGTCACGGACGCTCACGGTGCTGACCCGTCCTGACAGCGCGCTCCCGGACGGCTACCGCATCGCGATCACGGTAGATGAGACCGCGGGCAGCCCTCCCGGCATGCCTCGCATCCAGCTGCCGAAGTACCCGCCGAACGCGGTCTCGCTAGGCGTCGTGGGCACCGTGATCTACCCCCGCGGCACGCCGACCAGCCCGCTGTTCGCGCTGCCTCTGCGCCGCAACGGCCACGCGATCCCCACCTGGGCGCGGCAGGCGCTGGCGCGCCACGTCCCGGCAGCGCAGCTGCAGCGGACGCTCTCGCCAAGCGACGCAGCGACCTACTGGCAGACCCATCCGAACGGCGGCGCCCGATCGACGCCGGCGCAGACCCACGCCCCGGCCGGCGCGTGCGAGATCTACACCAGCCGGCTCCGCGGCGCCGACCCTCTGTTCGGCAAGGTCGTGCCGCACGTCCACGGCTTCCCGCAGCTGATCGCCAAGACGTTCCTGTCGTGCGCCTTCACCTACCTCGCATACCCCCGCTTCGGCGTGCAGGCCGCGATCCTGCTCGACGCCCAGCACCCGGGCGCCACCCCCGCGCCGCTGCCCGACGCCACCGTCGTCAGCCGCAACCCCGAGACCGTCAACGAGCCCGCGGGCGCCGTCGGCGCCCAGCAGCACTTCATCACCGCTCGACGCGTCGGCGACGCCTGGCTCGTCGTCGAAAGCACGGCCCCGCTCGCAACCCGCATGGCCCTCCTGCGGCGCCTGCAGACCTGCGTCCGGCTGTCAGGACCACCCTGCCCCGCGCCGCCCGGCGGCGATCCGCACTGACGATCGACAGCGGCCGCTCTGGGATCATTGGCGGGATGAGCGGAAGCTACGTCCACGGCTATCACCCGCGCGAGAACGAGCGCCTTCACGATCAGGCCGGCACGCTGGTCGATCTCCTGCACCGCGATACCTGCTACCCGGCTGGGAGCGTGGTGCTCGAGGCCGGCTGCGGCGTTGGCGCCCAGACCGTCACGCTCGCCCGGCGGAGCCCTGACGCCAGGTTCGTGTCGATCGACCTGTCGGCCGACTCGCTCGCGCAAGCCGAGCTGCGCGTCGAGCAAGCCGGCCTGCGCAACGTCGAGTTCCGCAAGGCGGACATCTTCGCCTTGCCGCCGGACTGGGCCCCCGAGTCCTTCGATCACGCCTTCGTCTGCTTCGTCCTCGAGCACCTCAGACGGCCCGTTGAGGCGCTGACGCTGCTGCGCGCCCTGCTCAGGCCAGGCGGCACGATGACGGTTATCGAGGGCGATCACGGCTCGACGTACTTCCATCCGGAGAGCCCGGCGGCACGTGCGGCGATCCAGTGCCAGGTCACGCTCCAGGCCCGTGCCGGCGGCAACTCGCTGATCGGCCGCCAGCTCTATCCGCTGATGACCGAGGCGGGCCTCGAGCAGGTGCGCGTCTCGCCGCGGATGGTCTACGTCGACTCGAGCCGTCCCGACCTCGTGGACGGCTTCACGCGAAGAACGTTCACGGCGATGATCGAGGGCGTTCGAGAGCCCGCGATCACGGCGGGCCTCATCGACCCCGCCAGCTTCGATGCCGGTGTCCGCGATCTCTACCGGACCGCCGAGGTGGACGGCGTGTTCTGCTACACGTTCTTCAAGGGGGTCGGGACCCAGCTGCGTCACCACGCCCCGCGCCCGTGATATTTTGGGGTCGCATGTTGCGCCCACCACGCCACGGTCGCTGGCGACTGCTGCTGGCGGCTGCCGCGCCGCTGGCGTGCCTGGCCGTTCTGGGGCCGCAGTCGGCTGCTGGCGCTGGCGGCGCGCCCGGTCTGACGCCGAGCTGCCCGACGCTGGCGCTCGGCAGTTTCAGCGCCGCCAGTCTGACCGCGGCCGTCAGCACCACCAAGTGCCTGCTGCCGTCCGTCACGCACGTCGAGCGCAATCTCCCGACCGGCGCCAAGTCCCAGGTCATCGCCTGCCGTGCCATGGAGAAGGTCGGCCAGTGGGATGAGCTTTCGACGCTGTGGAATACCGACGACCAGATGGCTCGCTCGTTCGAGCTGGCCGATGGCACCTTCGACAGGCTCGCCGTCTACTTCGGCAACTACTACCTCAGCGGCACCGGCACGCCCAAGGCCGGGCGGGCGTGGGCTTTGGCTGCCGAGCAGCTGCTGGGCAAGGTGGTCGCGGGCAACGGTCACTCCGGCAAGCTCAAGCCGCTCCCCGACGGCACCGGCTTCCCCGCGAACGCCGGGGTCTCCTACTACCTCCGGCTCGTGGGCAGCTCGCTGCAGGCCGAGAACTGCTCCAAGGCCAGCCAGGCAGCGGGCGAGGTCGGCCGGAGCTACTCGAAGGCGAACGCCGCCGGCGTCGCGTTCATCAGCACCGTGCACGCTGGCTGAGCTCCGGGGTTGGTGGCGTCTGTGTGGGGCCGGAGCACGTTCTTCCCGACGACGCGGCCGGTTGTGCGCCCAGCCGGCTTCTGCTCGCGCTAAGGTTCCTCGCTGAACTCGACCGCTGTCGTTCTCGAAGGGGGCCAATCGTGCGTGACGTGTCGAAGGTCGTTCGTCGTCCACTGCTGACCGCGGGCGTCGCGGCGCTGGTGCTTGGCGGTGCCTGGAGCGGCGTTGCGCTCGCCGGAGCGCCGTACACCGTGGCTGTCAACGTGGTGCCGAGCACCGCCCCGATCCCGGGGTCGTTCAAGGTCACCGCGAGCGGCCTGTCAAGCAACCTCTCGCGGCTGAAGGTCTTCCTCAACGCCACCAAGGCATGCGCGCCGACCGCCGCCGGCGAGGCGGCGCTTGCCGGTGACATCCTCGTCATCAACCCGCCGGCAGGCGTGGTCGGCGCCTACAGCCGCTCGAAGACGCTGATCACCGTGGCCGGAGCCAAGGGTCCCCGTGGCGAGGGTAACCATCAGGCGTGCGCCTACCTCATCGCGGCGCCACCGGCAGCACTGCTGAGGGCTCGCGCGAGCACGGCGTACTCGGTCGGCTAGAGCCGCGGCGCAACCGCTGCGGCGACTCGAGCGTGGCGGCGTTCCTGGCGCAACGCCGGTACCCCAACCACCGGCCTCACCGGCGTGACCGGCGCCTGGCGGGCGTGCGCAGCTTTCGTTGCGGCTGCGCCTGGAACCTTGCCTCTCGTCGCAATCGGACTACGCTGCGAGCGTAATCATTCCGGTCGTGGAGGCCGATACAGAAGCTGTGCGTCTTCGTAGCGTAAGTGTCGCGTTGCCCGCCTTGCCACCCGATTCCGCTTTGAGCGCGCTCTCCCGTGAGGAGATCGAGCGCCTGTGCTTTTTCAACCTGATCGCAAATCCTGAGGAGAGGTTCTTCTTCAAGGATCGCGAGAGCCGCTTCGTGCTGGTGAGCACCGGCTGGCTTGAGGCCGTCGCGAAGGGCCTGACGCTCGATGAGGTGATCGGCAAGACCGACTTCGACATCACCGAACGCGAGCAGGCGGAGGTTGCCTTCGCAGATGAGCAGCGCGTGATCGCGACCGGTCAGCC
>JBEKXB010000042.1:0-12226 GCA_049512455.1 Solirubrobacteraceae bacterium
CCATCCCTTCCGCCGCCTTCCGCTCGAGCTCAATGAGCCCGACACAGTCAGCAGCCGATCGGACGGAGGTGGGGCCAGTTCAAACGTCCACACTGGGGCCAGTTCAGATGTCCGCGCCCAACCGCGCGGTGTTCACGAACGAGGCCGGCTCGGCGACGACGCAGGCCGCGACGCTCACCGTTCCCGCGGACGCCGAGCCGGCGGTCACCGAGCAGCCGACGAGCCAGGCCGTGACGTCGGGCGCGACGGTCACGTTCACCGCCGCGGCCTCGGGTATCCCGACTCCAACGGTTCAGTGGCAGCTGTCCAGCGACGGCGGGGCCAGCTGGAGCGACATCGCCGCGGCGACGTCCGCGAGCTACTCGTTCAGCGCCGCCACAAGCGATAACTACGACGAGTACCGCGCGGTGTTCGCGAACGCGGTCGGCTCGACGCCGACGGCGGCCGCGACGCTGACGGTCGGTCTCGAGGCGACCCCCAACTGGTCCGGCTACTTCGCGACCGGGGCGACGTTCAGCGAGGTGAGCGGCAGCTGGATCGTTCCGGCATTGGACTGCTCGTCCACGGTGTACGGCTTCTCTTCCGAGTGGGTGGGCCTCGACGGCGCCTCGGACGAAACCGTCGAGCAGACCGGCACCGCTGCGGACTGCGACGCAGGGACGCCCACCTACTCGGCTTGGTATGAGATGGTCGGCGACCAGGCTGTGGACAGCGGGGCGGCGGTGACGATCACTCCGTCGTCGCAGTACCCAGTGTCGGCCGGCGATCAGATGACGGCCTCGGTGAGCTTCGGCACGGGCCCTGAGCCGTGGACGCTGACGATCGACGACGTGACGGCGCACTGGGCCGCCCCCTTCAGCGTGTCCCTCGCACAGTTCACCTACGAAGGCACCCCCGGCCGCAGCTCCGCCGAGTGGATCGTCGAATCGCCCGAGGTGTGCGACGAGTCGAACGACTGTTTCCTCGGCATGCTCCCGGACTTCGCACCGGTGAGCTTCACCGACGCGACAGCACAGGCAGGCGGGTCGCCTGAGCCGATCTCCTCATTCTCCCCAACCGCGGTGGAGATAACCGCCCAGGGGTCGACGACGCTGCTGGCGGCGCCCGGCCCGCTGGACGCGACCGGCGACGCCTTCACCGACACCTGGTACGCCTCGGCTGACGCGCTCGCCGCCGGTCCGCTTGAAGGCGCCGACGCGAGCCACATAGTGACGTTCCGCACGAGCCTTCAGGACCTGCCCGTGCCGATGCGTGCCCGCGGTGTGGGCTGAGCGCGCCGGCTAGCGCAGTCCCAGCGCGGTCTTCTCAGACGAAGATCTCGCTGCGCATCTGACCTGCGATGTCGACGGCGTCGCTGCGCGAATGCACACCGAGCTTGCGCAGGATGCGCTTGACATGGCTGTTGACCGTCTCGGTCGAGAGCACGAGCTCGTCGGCCATGTCGCGGGTGCTCGCACCTGAGCAGATCAGATCGAGGATCTCCCACTCCCGGTCTGTCAGCGTGCTCTTCACAGGCCGGAGGCCGTTGCCGTCCGCCGGAGTGCGCCGGAGTCGCGCGAGGAGATGACTCGTCATCTCGCGCGAGATGACCGATTCGCCCCGCGCGACGAGGATCAGCGAGTGTGCGATCGAGGCAGCACCCTGGCTGCGGCGCAGGAAGCCGCTTGCACCTGCGCGGACCGCGTTCATCTCTAGTTCGAGATCTTCGGTCGCAGACAGCAGCACGGCGCGCACCTCGGGGGCGGTCGAAGTGATCCGCTCGATCGTCTCGACTGCGTCAGCGCCGTCGCCCACCGCTGCGACGACGACGAGCTCCGGACGGTAGTGGAGGGCCAGCTCAACGCCGTCCAACTCGCCGTCGGCTTGAGCGACGACAACGAAGCGCCCGTCGAGCCGTAGCGCATCGACCACACCGCGGCGGGCGAGCGGGTCGGCATCGACGACGATCAGTCGCAGACGGCTCGCGGCGTCGCCGCCTCGCGACAGGCCGGCGGCGCGGTCCGCAAATGGGTCCGCCGCGGGCATGTCGAGGTCGAGTTCGAGCATGGCAGCGTAGTGTCAGGCGCCGCGCAGGCCCGGTCAAGGCGCCAGGCCCACACACGGACGCGTGTTCGATGTGGCGCGCTCGAGCGCGGACTTGCGCGGTCTGGCGCAAATGCAGGCAGTTGCTGGCCCGCCGCGCCGTAGGGCAGGCGACTGGTGCCTGGCGGTGGCGCTGGCGGAGGACCCGCCTCGACGGTTGTTCGACCCCGCCGTCGCAGCGCCTCGGATGGCCCGAGTCCGATACCCTCGCGGCGTGGGTATGCCGGCGCAGCAGGAACGCCCGCTCGCGGGCCCTGCCTCGCGCCCTGAGCGTGGCAACCGGCGGGCTAGGCGCACAGCAGCACTGATCGCAACGTTTGCGCTTGCGGCCGTCTTCACCTACCTCGCGGTGCAGGGCGTCCACTGGCACAAGGCGTGGCAGGCGGTCGAGCATTGCAACGCGTGGATGCTCGTGCCGGCGTTCGGCGCGTTTGTCATCCAGACGCTCCTGCGCGCGATGCGCTGGCGATCGCTGTTCGCTCCCGGGCGACGACCGCGTCGCGGCCCGGTCATCGCTGCGACGCTGATCGGCTACCTGTTCAACAACATCATGCCGGCACGTGCCGGCGAGGCCGCACGCGTCGTCTCGCTGACACGCGACTCACCGGTTCCGCCCGCCGAGATCATCGGCACTGTCGTCGTGGAGCGCGCCTACGACGTGTTTGCGGTCCTGCTGATCTTCTTCTGCGCGGTGCCCTGGCTACCGTCCGTCAGTTGGTTTGGCGCGGCGGCCGTCCTCGCCGGGGTCGCGGCGGCGGGGCTAGCCGCCGTGGTCGCCGTCCTCGCGATCTATGGCGATCGGCCGCTTCAGTGGCTCGCACGGCCGCTCGCGCGTTTCCCCCGCCTCACGGCCGAGCGGGTCCGCCACCACGTCGCGCTACTGGCCGACGGGCTCTCGGGTCTGCGCGAGCACCGCGTCGCGCTCGAGGCCTTCGTCTGGAGCATCGCTGCGTGGATGGTCACGGCGGTGTGGGCGTGGTGCGTGCTGCTGGCCTTCCATTCGAACCTCCCGTTCAGCGCCGGCGTGCTCGTGACCGTCGCGGTCGGGCTGTCGATGATCATCCCGTCGCCGCCCGCCGCGGTCGGCGTGTTCGAAGCGGCCGGCGTGCTGGCGTTGAAGGCATACGGGCTCTCCGCGACCGCCGCCCTGCCGTGTGCGGTCGTGCTCCACGTGTCGAACTTCGTGCCACTCGTGCTGGCCGGCGCGATCACGCTGCAGTTCGTGGCGCGCCGACCCGCCCGAAGAGCGCGGGCCGCGACCTATACTTGACCGGACCCCGCCGCTAGGGAGCGCGCTCGTGCAAGAGATGGTCATCTATGGCGTCAGCTTCGACATGGTCGGCAAGCAGCCGATCGTCCTGCTGAAGACGGCGGAAGGCAACAAGTTCCTGCCGATCTGGATCGGGCATCCGGAGGCGGCGTCGATCCTGATGAAGCTGCAGGGCGCGCAGACGCCGCGCCCGATGACCCATGACCTCATGTGTGAGATCCTCGGCGAGCTGGAGGTGCGCTGCACGCAGGTCGCGGTCACCGAGCTGCGCGAGAACACCTTCTACGCGACGATCACCCTCGTCGTCGCGGGGCGCGAGCTGGAAATCGACTCTCGGCCGAGTGATGCGATCGCGCTCGCGGTGCGTGCGGGGGCCCCCATCTTCGCTGCGGACGAGGTGATTGCCGAGTCGGCGATCGAGTTCGAGCACGAGGTGGAGGACACGGACGACGTCGTCGAGAAGTTCAAGGAGTTCCTCGACCACGTCACGCCCGAGGATTTCGCGGCCGGCGACAGCTGAAAGCTCCGGGAGGGCTGCGGGAGCCGCCTTTGGCGGCTGTCCTCGCCTGCTCATTGGGCGCCTGCGGCCTCGAGGCGGAGTGCTTGACCGGGTGGCGCATGCGCCACCCGGCGGATCGGTGCATGCACCGATCCGGGCCGCGGCGCATGCGCCGCGGCCTTCCCCGAGCTCAGCCGGTCCGTGCCGTGCGCGCTTGAGCAAGCTCCACGATGCGGCCGACCAGCTCATCGAAGCCGACTCCCGCAGCATCGGCGGCCTGTGGCAGGAGGCTCGTGTCGGTGAGTCCGGGGATCGGATTGACCTCCAGGATCTGGGGCTCGTAGCTGTCGGCGGCGACGATCATGTCAACGCGGGCGAAGCCGTAGCAGCCGAGCAGCTCGTACGCCGCCAGCGCGACCTCTTGCGCTCGTTCGGTGAGAGCTTCCTCGAGCGCTGCCGGGCAGACGAATGCCGTGCGCCCAATCTCGTAGCGCGCTGCGAAGTCGTAGAAGTCTTGGCCCTGCGGGACCGCTTCGACGATCGGTAGCACCTCGGTGGTGCCGTCGACGCGGCCGAGCAGCGACACGGCGAGCTCGCGGCCGCGCACATAGCGCTCGAGCAGCACCTTGCGGTCGTACGAGAATGCCGCCACGAGCGCGGCGGGCACGTCGGTCGGCGCGCGCGCAAACTTGATCCCGAGCGCCGACCCCTGCGACGCGGGTTTGACGACAAGCGGGAAGTCCAGTCGCTCCTCGATCTCCTCCAGCGCCTCGGCCGCACCAAAGTCTCGCAGCGCCTTCTCGCTGAAGGCCACCCAGTCCGGCGTTGGCAGGCCGGCGTCGCGCAGCGCATGCTTCGCAAGCACCTTGTCGGAGCAGCGGGCGCAGGCCGAGACCCCCGAGCCCGTGTAGGGCAGCCGGAGCACCTCGAGCAGCTCCTGGAGCGTCCCGTCCTCGCCGCCCGGGCCGTGCAGGGCGATGAACGCCACTTCGCAATCGGCGTCGCGAATGCGTGCCAGCACGTCGCCGCCGACATCGATGCCGATCACCTCGTGCCCGAGTCGTTCGAGCGCGTCCTCCACGCGGGCGCCGGACGAGAGCGACACCTGCCGCTCGAGCGAGCCACCACCCTTGAGGACCGCGACGCGCGTCATGCGTCGCGAGAGCGGCGTCCGTCCCGCTGCCCTCTGCGCGGCAGCGAGACGACCTCGGCAAGCGCCGAGTCGTCGAGCGGTGGTGCCTGCGGCGCCGCTGCGCGCGGCGGGCCGGTGAGGGTGTCGTAGAGCGTCAGCTGCTCGGCCACGATCTTGCCGATCCGGCGGACGCCCTCGCGAATCTGATCGCCTGTGGAGGCGGAGAAGTTGAGCCGCATCGCGTTGTGGCCGCGGCCGTCGTCGAACGCGGCCTCGCCGGGCACGAAAGCTACGTTCTCCGCGAGCGCCCGGGCGAGCAGGTCGGTCGTGTCGATGAAATCCGGCAGGGTCACCCAGACGAACAGTCCACCCTGTGGGCGCGTCCAGCTGGCCTGAGCGGGCAGGTAGTCGGCCAGCGCGTCGAGCATCGCATCGCGGCGCTGGCGGTAGGTGTCGCACATCTTGGCGATGTAGGCCCGCCAGTCACCTGCGAAATACGCCGCCACGAAGTACTGCGCCAGCGAGGACGAGCAGAGGTCGGCAGCCTGCTTGCCGAGGTTCAGCTTCGCCAGCACTGGCCGCGGCGCCACCACCCAGCCGACGCGGATGCCTGGGGAGAGGATCTTCGACATCGTGCCTGTGTAGATCACGAAGTCGCCTCCGTCCCGTGACCCCCGGGGGGTCTCCAAGGCGCGCAGCGTGGGCAGCGCCTCGCCCTCATAGCGAAGCATGCTGTACGGGTTGTCCTCGACGACGAGCAACTCGCGCTCGCGGGCGAGATCGACGAGCCGCCGGCGCCGCGGAAGCGACATCGTGACACCCGCCGGATTGTGGAATGTCGGGATCGTGTAGACGAACTTCGCGCGCCGCCCGTCGGCGGCGATGCGGTCGAGCGTCTCCTCGAGCAGGTCGATCTGCATGCCGTCGCCGTCCATCTCGATCTGCACGAGATCCGCCTCGTAGGAGCAGAACGTCGGCACGGCGCCGGGATAGGTGGGCGCCTCCGCGATCACGATGTCGCCGGGGTCGATCAGCGCCTTGCAGACGAGGTCGATCGCCTGCTGCCCGCCGGTTGTGACGATCACCTCATCCGGCGCCACCGGCATGCCCTCGGTCGCCATCAGCGCTGCGATGCTCTCCTTGACCACCTGAAGGCCCTCGGTCGGTCCGTACTGGAGAGCCTGCGCGGTCGAGTTGTCGGCGATCTGCGCCATCAGCGCGCGGAACAGCTCCGCGTCGAACATCGACGTGTCGGGGAGTCCTCCGGCGAGCGAGATGACCTCGGGTCGCTCGGTGATCGCCAGCAGCTCGCGCATCGCGGAGGAACGCATGCGGCCCGTGCGTGCGGCGAACAGTCCTCCGTAGCGCCGCAGCTCGTGGGCTGTGGACCGTGCCGGACGCTGTCGGTCGTCGTCGCTGATGCTCACAAGTTCCTCTCCGCCGCGCTGTTCCGCGACACCGTAGGCGCCTTCACTATCGTCACAGGAGATCCCAACCGTAGCGCACGATGAGCCTCGTCCTCCACCTCTGCCAGCTGACCACCACCGCGTCTGCGTGCTCCCCGTGCCGCGCGCGTCCGAGGGCAGGGCGCTGAGCACGCCCAAGAAGCTCGTCCTCGCGGTGATAGACGGGGCGGCGCCGGCGATGCTCCAGCGCACCGTCGAGAGCGGGCGTGCGCCGGCGCTCCAGGCGTTGATCGAGCGTGGCCGCTACGTCCCCGACGCAGTGTCGGTGTTCCCCTCGCTGACGCCGGTCTGCGCCGCGGCGATCGCTACCGGCTACGCCCAAGACCGCCATCACATCCCGTCGATGAACTGGTACCACCGCGGTGAGAACCGCTACGTCGAATACGGATCGAGCTTCCGCGCCTCGCTGCGCTTCGGGGTCGCGCGCCAGCTCACGGACACGATCTACAACATGAACGCGGAGCACCTCGCGGCCGACGCGCTGACCGTCTTCGAGCAGCTCGACGACGCCGGGCTGCGCACCGCCGGCACGACCTACCTCATGTACCGGGGCCGTCATCGCCACGAGCCGGCCCGCCACTCCCTGCTGACACGTGTTGCGGCCCGCTCGCTGGTGCGCCGCCCTGTGATGGGTCCCCGCGAGCTGTTCTACGCCGACATCTTCTCGAGCCGCGACACGGGCTGCCACAGCACGCTCGGGATGCCCGGCGTCCGCGACCGGCACGCCGGCTGCGTCGGCGCCTACCTCGTCGCGCGCGATCTCTGCGACTTCCTGCTGCTGTCACTACCCGACAACGACAACCACTCCCATCGGCACGGTCCAGAAGGTCAGCTCGACTCGATCCCCGAGGCTGACCGCCAGCTCGCCCGCCTGTTCGAAGCCGGCGGCGGCACCGAGCGATTCCTGCGCGACCACGCGGTGATCGTCGTCGCCGACCACGCCCACACGCTGGTGGAGGACACGATCTCCCTCGTGCCCGAGTTCGTCGGAGTCGCCGATGTCCGCCGGCCGACCGATCTGCGCGAAGCAGGCAAGGCGGAGGTGGCGATCTGCCCCGCTTCACGCGCGGCGATGATCTACGTGCTCGAGCCCCGCCTGCTCGGCCGGATCGTCGAGCGCGCCCGACGGATCGAGGGCGTTGCGCACGTGATCTGGCGCGACGGTGAGCAGGCCGTGGTTGCCGGCGCCGCGGGGGAGGAGTTGCGCTTCGCGCCGGGGGAGGGCGCGCGCGATCTGCGCGGGCGTGAGTGGCACCTAGCGGGCGCGTTGTCGGTGTTCGATGCGCGCATCGAGACCGGCGTGTTTCGCAGCGAGCGCTACCCCGACGCGCTCGGCCGCGTGTGGGACGCGCTCAGCTGCCCCACCTCGGGCGAGGTCCTGCTGTCGGCGGCCGAGGGCTGGGAGTTCAGTGACTGGGGTGGAGCCAGTCACATTGGTGGTGGCAGCCACGGGGCACTCGATGCCGGCGACTCGCTCGTGCCGTTGATCTGTTGCGGCGTCAGCGGGGATCTCGACCGCCGGCAGTGGTCGATCAAGGACCTCACCCCGCTTGTCACGCGCCATTTCGGCCTCGCGTGAGGCGCTAGCGGGCGGGCACGAGCAGCTGCTCGATGGAGTCGGCGCGCAACGGCTGCGTGCACGACACGAGCACGGCCATCAGCCAAGGGTCCTCGTCGGAGGGCAGGAGCCGCATCGGCATCTGCGTGACGAGGGCCTCGAGCGCGAGCTCTCGCCGGAAGCCGAGCACCCCGCCGCGCGCGCCGGTCATGCCAACGTCGCTGATGTAGGCGGTGCCGCCAGGGAGGATGCGCGCATCGGCGGTCGGCACGTGGGTGTGGGTGCCCAGCACGGCGGTGGCGCGACCGTCGAGGTGCCAGCCCATCGCGACCTTCTCGCTCGTTGCCTCAGCATGCATGTCGACGAGGAGATGATCTGCCTGCCCGCGCACCTCGGCGAGCACGGCGTCGACCTCGGAGAACGCCGAACGGCCGGCTCGCATGTAGAGGTTTCCCGACAGGTTGATCACCGCCAGCCGCACGCCGTCGCGCTCGACGATCGTGTGGCCGCGCCCGGGCTGGCCGCGCAGATAGTTCGCCGGCCGGACGATGCGCTGCTCCGTGTCCAGGTACGCGTAGATCTCGCGGTGGCGATAGCCGTGGTTGCCGAGCGTGATGGCATCCACGCCGGCGGCGAACAGCTCGTCGGCGATCTTTGGCGTGATGCCGAAGCCACCGGCGACGTTCTCCGCGTTCACCACGACGAACGTCGGCGAGTGACGTTCGCGTAGCTCCCCCAGCAGGCCGGTCAGCGTGCGCCGACCCGCCGAGCCGACCAAGTCGCCACAGAAAAGGATCTTCGCAACTGCTGACACGCTGTCGAGCCTACCGGCGATACTGCGCGGATGGAGATCGATCCGCCCGTCGAGGACGATCACACCGCGGCGGAGGAGGCCGAGCCCGCCCCGCCCGCGCCGCCACCGGTCGTGATCCCCCAGGGCGTACAACTCGTCCTGCTGGCGGTTGGCCTGCTGGGGCTGTGGATCGCCGCGCGCGCGGCCCGCGAGGTGGTGCTGATCTTCATCGTCGGCTCGCTGATCGCCCTGATCCTCAACCCGTATGTCGATCTCCTGCATCGCGTCGGGCTGCCGCGCGGGCTGGCGATCCCACTCACCTACATCCTGCTGCTGCTGGCCGTCGCCGCGATCGGGGTGGCTCTCGCGCAGCCGATCACCAATCAGATCAACGCCTTCCAGCACAGCGTGCCCGAGCTCCTCCGCGAGGCCAACAAGCGGCTCGACAGCGTGCAGACCTTCTTCAACCAGCACGGCATCCACCTGCGCCTGCAAAAGCAGGGCCAGACGGCGCTCGAGACGCTGAAGAACAAGATCGTCAAGGGCTCGAGCTCGCTGCTGTCGTTCACGACGAGTCTCCTGTCGACGGCGGCCAATGCCGCGATCTCGCTCGTCCTGATCTTCGTGATCTCCGTATACCTGCTCGTCTACGGGCGCCAGATCGGCAGCCTGGTGCGCCGGCTGCTGCCTGCCGGCGACGGTACGCCGGCCGACGACCTGCCGACGCGAGTCCAGCGCGCCGTGTCCGGCTACGTCCGCGGACAGCTCCTCTTCAGCGTCGTCATGGGAACCACGGCCGGTGTCGCGCTGTGGATCTTCGGTGTCGCCGGCGTGTTCCATGACGGGCGAACCTACGCATTCGCATTCGGTGCGTTCTTTGGCGTGATGGAGCTCGTGCCGTACGTCGGGCCGATTCTCGGTGCGATACCGCCGGTCGCGGTGGCGCTGTTCACGGATCCGCTGAGCGCCCTCTGGGTTACGCTGCTGTTCGTTGTCATCCAGCAGCTCGAGGGGCATCTCATCGCACCTCAGATCTTCAGTCATGCGCTCCGGATCAACCCGATTCTCGTCATCCTGGCGCTGCTGTTCGGGGACGCGATCTACGGCCTGGTCGGCGCCGTCGTCGCGCTCCCGGTAGCGGCGGTGCTGCGCGAGACGATCCTCTACCTCCGCCGGCACGCCGTGCTCGAGCCGTGGCACGTCCGACCACCCTCCTGATGATCCAGCTCCAGGCAACGCAGCTGTGCAAGCGCTTCGGCGAGCGGGACGCCGTTGTCGATGTGAGCTTCGAGCTCCGCGAAGGGGAGGTGCTGGCGATCATCGGACCGAATGGCGCGGGCAAGACGACGCTGCTGTCGATCCTCTCCGGCGGCCTGGCGCCGAACTCCGGCGAGGTGCGGATGTCCGGTGCGGGTGGCGTCGGCTGGGTTCCCCAGCAAACCGCGGTGTACTCGAAGCTGTCGGTCGCCGAGAACCTGCGACTGTTCGCGCGGCTCGAACGGGTCGCCGACATTGGCCATGCGGTCGAGGAGATGCTCGACCAGACCGGTCTGCGCAGCCGCGCGCGCGACGAGGTCGGGCGCCTCTCCGGCGGGAACCGCCAGCGCGTGAACATCGCCGTGGGGCTGATCGCCGATCCCGCAGTGCTGCTGCTCGACGAGCCGACCTCGGCGCTCGACCCCCGGCAGCGAGCGCGACTGTGGGACTTCATCAATGCGCGCGTGGCGAGCGGGACGAGCGTCGTGTTCGCGACGCACGACATCGCCGAGGCTGAGCGCTACGCCGGGCAGCTGCTCGTGCTCGCCGACGGCGAGATGCTGTTCAGCGGCGCCCCGTCGGAGCTGGGTGGCGGGCACAGCGACGCCGACCTCGAGCGGGCGTTCGTGTCCTTCCTGGCGGAGCAGGGCCATTGATGGCGTTGCGTGCACTGCTCGGTAAGGACCTGCGGATTCTCCGTCGCTCGCCGGTGCTCGTGGTGTTGCTGATCGCCTACCCGGTCGCGATTGCCGTTCTGATCGGGCTCGCTCTCTCGAGCTCGCCGGCGCTGCCGCGCGTCGCGTTCCTCAACGAGATCCCACCAAGTCAGGCGACGATCATGCTCGGCAGCGAGCGGATCGACACGACGCGTTACGAGAAGCAGCTGTTCCAGGCGATCCAGCCGGTACGCGTGAGCACGCGCGCGCAGGCGATCGCCGACGTTCGCGACGGCGACACGATTGCCGCGCTGATCATCCCGCCCAACCTGCCGGAGCAGCTCGCCAACGCGGCCGGGTCGGCCTATGTCGACGTGATCTACAACGGCGACGCGATCAACCAGTCGCTTGTGGAGAACGCGATCGAGTCGAAGCTCGCACAGGCGAACTCGCTGCTGTCGGCGCAGCTGTCTCGCGTCGCCGACAGCTACATCGACCTCCTGCTCACGGGCGGGAATCTGCACTTCCTCGGCAACTCCTTCGACGTTCTCGGTCTCGTTCGCGCGCGCCTGCTCCTCGCCGCGACGCTGTCGCGGCTGCCGCCGTCCTCGCCGCTACGCCCCGACATCGAGCAGGTCGAGCATTTCGCGCAGATCGCCGTGTCCAACCTCGGCGGGTCCAAGCAGGTGATCGGCGCTGTCGCAGCACCGATCGCGGTCGTGCAGCAGATGTTGAGCGGCCGCAAGACGCCGCTGGACACCTTTGCCGTGGCCGTGGCTGTGGCCGTGTCGCTGATGTTCGTCTGCATCCTGCTCGCCTCCGGCATGTTGGCGCTGGAGCGTGAGGAGAACACGCTCGCCCGGTTGCACCGGAAGCTCGTGCCGACCGGCGTGCTGCTCGGCGAGAAGGCGCTGCTGGCGACCGGCGTGGGGGTGATCGTGGCGTTCGCGATGCTCTCCGGCATCGGGCTGTTCGTGCCGCTCGAGTGGGGTCGGGTCGGCCTATGGCTCGTCGCCATGCTCGTCGGCGGCCTCGCCTTCGCTGTCCTCGGCGTCGCGCTGGGCGCGATCGTGCGCGAGGTCCGTGCCGCGTCGCTGCTGGCGCTGCTGGTGTCACTGCCGCTGGTGTTTCTGGCGCTCGTCCCCAGCGGCTCGGTGTCGGGAGGGCTGGAGGAGGCGATCCGCGTGATCTCGGCGGTGTTCCCGTTCAAGCCGTCACTCGAGGCGCTTGATGCCGCGGTCAACCAAACTCAGCCGAGCCTGACGATCGCGCTTGCGCACCTGGCGGCGTTGATCGCGGGCTTTGGGACGCTCGCGAGGCTCGCGTTGCGGCCCTGACGGCGGATCGCTGAACGTCCCGGCAGGCCGGCTGGGCGCCGAGCAGCGGGCGAGTACCATCACCACGATGCCGTTCCCCGCCACGCGTCTGCGCCGCCTGCGCCGGACCGCCGCGCTGCGCGACCTCGTGCGCGAGACCGAGCTCTCGCCGACGCGGCTGGTGGCGCCGCTGTTCG
>JBEKXB010000043.1:0-12019 GCA_049512455.1 Solirubrobacteraceae bacterium
GCCGATGGTCGCGAGGCGTTGGAGGCGCTGGCCGCACGGCACTATG
Source organism: Solirubrobacteraceae bacterium (assembly GCA_049512455.1). Classification (GTDB taxonomy): domain Bacteria; phylum Actinomycetota; class Thermoleophilia; order Solirubrobacterales; family Solirubrobacteraceae; genus Palsa-513. The sequence goes on from JBEKXB010000043.1 coordinate 47, forward strand.
ACGCGGTGCTGATGGACTGCCAGATGCCGGTCATGGACGGCTACGAGGCGACGACCGATCTGCGCCGCCGCGAAGGCGACGCCGAGCACACGCCGGTGATCGCGATGACCGCTCACGCGATGAACGGCGCCGTCGAGAAATGCATGGCCGCCGGCATGGACGACTACATCGCCAAGCCGATGCGCCGCGCGCAGCTGATCGACATCCTGCGAGCTTGGATCCCGCCGCAGGACGACCCGGCCGGCACCAACGAGCCGGTCGCCAACCGCACGTAGCCGCGTGACGCCTGCACGTTGACCGGAGTCGTCGTCGTGGTGCCCATGCCCGACGATGTGGCGGTTCCAGAGCCTGCGGCGGCGGCGTGCGTCCACGACGACCAGCTGACGACGACGTTGCCGCCGTAGGCTTCGGCGAGGATCACGGTGTGCGGGCGCACCTTGTAGATGGCCACCACTTTCGTGCACGACTGCTCACACTTCGTGTTCGCCAACAGCGTCGGCAGGCTGCTGGCGCAGGCCGCAGGCGCCGCCCAGGCTGCCAGCGCAAGCAGCGTCGTCACCGTCAGCCCATTACGCAGCTTTCTCACCACGGCCCCCATTTCCCAAGGATTCGCGCGGCTGTTGAAACACCGCGCGCCGTGCGTGAGGCTAGCAAACGGCTACTTCGTGAAGCGTCCGGGCACGCCGACCGACCACACCCCAAAGACGGGGCCTGCTATCCCTCCCCCGCCTGCTCGGCGCGGAGCCGGCGCTTGTCGAGCTTGCCGACGCTGCTGCGGGGCAGCGAGTCGACGAAGATGAACTCGTCGGGCAGCCACCACTTCGGGAAGTGTGGAGCGAGGTGGGCGAGCAGGTCGTCGGCGCTCGCGCTAGCCCCCGGCTCCAGGACGACGCAGGCGCGCGGGCGCTCGCCCCAGCGCTCGTCGGGGACGGCGATGACCGCAGCCTCGTGGACCGCCGGATGGCCCGCCAGCTCGGTCTCGAGCGCGACCGAGGAGATCCACTCGCCGCCCGACTTGATGACATCCTTCGAGCGGTCGGTGATCTGGACGTAGCCGCGAGGGTCGACGTTGGCGACGTCGCCGGTGCGCAGCCAGCCGTCGTGGAACTGCTCCTCGGAGGCGGGGGTCTTGTAATAGGAGGAGGCGACCCACGGGCCGCGGACCTCGATCTCGCCGGTCGCCGCGCCATCCCAGGGAAGCTCGGCGCCCAGCGTGTCGGTGAGGCGCAGCTCGATGAACGGGACGGCGCAGCCCTGCCTTGCGGTCAGCTGCCACCACTCGTCCTCGGGGAGGTCGGCGGGCGGTGCGGAGACGGTGCCCATCGGGCTCGTCTCGGTCATCCCCCAGGCGTGCAGCAGGCGGACGCCGTGACGCTCCTTGTAGGCGCGCGCGAGGGCGAGCGGCATCGCGTCGCCGCCGCAGACCGCGATCCGCAGCGAGCTCAGGTCGCTGCCGTGCTCGTCGGCGTAGCGGAGCAGGTCGGCGTAGATCGTCGGGACCGCCGCCACGATCGTGGCGCGCTCGGACTCGATCAGGCGCGCGAGCGACTCGGCGTGGATGAACGGGCCCGGGAGGATGAGCTTCATCGCAGCGAGCGCCGAGCCGTAGGGGAACCCCCAGGCGTTGGCGTGGAACATCGGCACGACGATCAGCCCGCGGTCGCTCGAGCGCAGGCCGAGCGAGTCGGCCATCAGCAGCGCAGCCGAGTGGAGCACCGTCGAGCGATGCGAGTAGAGGACGCCCTTGGGGTTGCCGGTGGTCCCGGTCGTGTAGCAGAGCGCCGAGGCCTCGCGCTCATTGATGTCGGGGTAGTCGAACGGAGTGTCGGGGGCCTGCGCGAGGAGATCCTCGTAGCGCAGGACGTTTGGCAGATCGCCGGTCGGGCCGTCGCCCATGACGATGAAGTGCTCGACGGTCGGGGCGACCGCCGCCAGCGGGGCGAGGGCCGGCGCGAGCGTGTCGTCGACGAAGACGACGCGATCCTCGGCGTGGTTGATGGTGTAGGCGATCTGCTCAGGGGGCAGGCGCAGGTTGACGGTGTGGAGGACCGCGCCGCTGCAGGGGACGGCGAAGTAGCACTCGAAGTGGTGCTGCGAGTTCCAGGCGAAGGTCGCGACGCGGTCGCCGCGCTCGATGCCGAGGCTGCGCAGCGCGTGGGCGAGGCGGTCGATGCGCGGGGGAAGCTCCGTGAACGGCGTCCGGGTCACGCCATCGCGGGTGACGGTGGTGATCGCGCCATCGCCGGGGTAGGTGCGCAGGCGCCGCAGCACGAGCGGCAGCGCGAGCTGGAAGTCATCCTGCATCAAGCCTTCGAGCATTACGGTCCTCCGGGTGTGTGGTGAGCGTGCGTCGCTGAAGACTCGCAGAGGCGGCCGCGCGATGTCGGCGGGGCGAGCGGGGCGAGGGCCACTGGTAGCGTGGTGGCTACATGTGCGAGATCGGCATCCGTGAGGTGCTTGCGTGAGGCGCCTCGCAGTAGCCGTGGCGCTGGCGATTGCGGCCGCTGGCGTTGCTGGAGCCGTGACGGGAGTCGGGGCCGACGATCGGGCCGTCGCGGCGCCTGTGTCCGGCGCGACCGGGGTCAGCGGTAGCACTGGCGCCACCGTGGCGACCACGCCAAGCCTCGCTCCGCTGCTCGGGCCGCCGCCGATCGTCAAGGACATGATCCCGTTCGGCGCGGTGCGCAAAAACCAGATGCGCGAGTACGCGCTGTTGCACTACGGCATCGACAGCTACACGATGCCCCACCCGCACCTGGTCATCTGGCACTACACCGAGACCTCGACTGCGTCGAGCGTCTGGAACACGTTCGCGAACGACGTCCCCGACGTCGAGTACCACGCTCTGCCGCAGGTCTGCGCGCAGTTCGTGATCGACCCGGCTGGCACGATCTACCAGCTCGTCCCGATCCACATCATGTGCCGCCAGGTCGTCGGGCTCGACTACACCGCGGTCGGGATCGAGAACGTCGGCTTCTCCGACCAGCAGGTGATGGACGACGCGGCGCAGTACCACGCCGCGCTGGAGCTGACGCGCTGGCTGCGCTGCACGCTCGGCATACCCGTGCGCAACGTGATCGGCCACAACGAGAGCCTGTCGAGCCCGTACTACCTCGAGCACGTCGCGTCGTGGCGCGGCCAGACCCATCAGGACTTCAACCACGCCGACATGAACGTCGTGCGGGCGCGAGTGGCGAAGCTGCCCTGCCGCGCGGCGAGTGGTTAGGTTGCGGCCAGCATAGCCGAGCCGCGCTCGAGTTGGCCATGCTTTGGTGCGGTCTGTGTGGGGCGCCGGCGGGCTCTTCACGACGAGGCGCCGGCACGCCGTCGAGGACGCAGCGCGCCGACAGGACGAAACCCGTCGTGGCCGCCATCTCGGCGTTCGCTCGCGGACAGCACCCACGGCGGCGCCGTCGCCGAGCTGGTCAAGCACCACCGGCCCAAGCGATGAGGACGTGGCTGCTCGCTGCCAGCGTCCTGCTGGCATGTGAGGACAGCGATGACGTGAACCACGGCGACGCGCAGCGGCTGCTCGAGGGCACCGACGCGCTCTGCACCCTGGACCTCGCGTACTACGAAGTGGCCAACGTGGCGATCGCCGCGTGGAAGGACGCGGCGGCGGCGCGCCGGCTGCGCGGCCTGATCGCCGCCGTGGCCGGTGACGGCGGACTCGTCCGTGCCGACTCGGAGCTGCTCGAAGCCGCCGCCGAGCTCGCTCCGCAGCACGGCATCTCAGCCTACGCCGCCGCCTACGTCGCAGCCGCCGGCGCCTGCGGCGCCCAGCTGGTCAGCTGCGACGTGCGCGATCTCGTGTCGCGAGGCCTGGCGCTGCTTCCCGCCGACGCCCTCGCCGGCGAGCGCGGACCGAGAACCGCCTGAGCCGCACAGCCGAGATCGCCACATCGCCTGTGGGTGGCGCGCCCGACACGCGACTTCGGCCGCCGCGAATCGTCAAAGATGTGACCTGGTCGCAGGCGCGCGGGGACCAACCCCCGTCCGACCGGCGATTCGAACTCATAGGAGATCTCATGATGCCCTCAGTGCTCGGATGGAGTTGGCGACGGCGTTCGGTGCTGAGCGTAGGTGTCACGGCGGCGCTGCTCGCGCTCGGCGCCGCGGCGTCGAGCGGAGCCGCGCCGGCGAGCAGCGGGCCCGTGTGGAGCGCCGCGACCGAGCTGACGCTGCCGGCGGACGCGCAGACGCCTACCGACGGTGGCGCGGCGGACAACACTGGAGGGGTGTCGTGCCCGAGCGCCGGGAACTGTGTCGCCGTCGGCTCCTACGACGCGAGTGCCCAGGGGCGTGGCCTCAGTGTCTCTCCCCCAATGGTGTTGACGCAGACGGGCGGCACGTGGGTCGCGACGAGGATCGCCCTGCCCGCCGACTCAGCCGCGCAGGTAGGTGGCCTCTACTCGGTTTCGTGCGCCAGCGTCGGGAACTGTGCGGCGGTCGGCGGCTACATGGCGATGCTCACGCCCGTCGAGGCGTGGCAAGCGATGGTGGTCACTGAGACCGACGGGGTGTGGGGTCAGGCGAGCGGGCTGGTCCTCCCGCCCAACGCCGCCCCGGCCAACCAGATGGGAGGGCCTACTTCGGAGCCGATGTCGGTGGCGTGCCCTGGACCCGGCGACTGCGTGGCCGTCGGCTACTACACAGACCAGGACAATGACATACAGGCCATGGTCGCCCAGGAGACCAACGGGGTTTGGGGACAGGCGAGCGAGATCACACCCCCGGCCGGCGCGGTCGCCGCACCGCTCCCGGGCGGCACCGTGCTCGCCTCAGTGGCGTGCCCGAGCGCCAGCACCTGCGTCGCGGTCGGCTGGTACTCGATCGTCGGCAAGGGCAACTCGCGGTCGATGGTCATGACCGAAAAGAACGGAGCATGGTCTCGAGCCAAGACCGTCGGCTTGACCACCGATCCGCGCACTTCGGTGGATTCGCTGTCCTCGGTGGCGTGCAGTGGGGTACGGCACTGCGTCGCTCTCGGCTCTTTCAACTACGCCGTCCGCTACTCGTCCATCGATCGATCCGCCCTCATCAGCGAGACGAACGGGAGCTGGGGCCAGCCGGCGCCGCTGGGAGGAACGATGTTCGGCGCCAACGCGCTGGCATGCCCCAGCCTGGGCAGCTGCGTCGCCGTCGGCTCCTCCGAATGGCGCGCCCCGAAGGGAGACAACGTCGTGCTGCGCGCGACGACCGTAGCCCAGAGCGGCGGAACCTGGGCCACAGGCGCCACCGCCATCGCGCTACCCACGAACGCGAAACCAGTCCAACGCGTGGACGCCGGCCTGACGGGCGTGGCGTGCACGAGCCAAGGCCATTGCGTCGCCGTCGGCGACTACAGCGCCACCAACGGCGGGAACACCGAGGTGATGGTGACCACCTCGCAGCCATAGCGTCTAGCGCTTGGCAGGCAGCGTCTTCACGTACGCCAGGCTGCGCGCGACCCAGGCGGAGAGCTCCTCGTCGGTCTCGAGGCCCGCCGGCGCGACCTTGAGCCAGCCTTCCATCGTCCGCCCAGCCATCTCCATCAGTACCACGTAGGGCAGCGCGAGGCACTCGTCGGTGTCGCGTGGGTCAACGCGGACTAGCAGTCCGCCGCGCCCGGACGCGCTGACGGACATGTTGCCGCCCAGCAGGAACGCGAGGCCGCCGAACATCCGCTTCTCCGTGACAGCGTCCTCGTCGGCGAGCAGTTCGCGCAGACGGTTTGCGAGATCCTCGTCGTAGGCCATGCGCAGTGCGGCAGCGTAGCGCGCCCCGGCTCGACAGGCGGTCGTGCAGCGCTTGCGATCGACTCGTCGGAGCACTAGTACTTTTGTCCAATCGGCCGATAACGGCTGTGAGTGCCGCGACCAAGCCCGCCTTCGGGCCTTGTCGCTCGCAAGAGATCGAGCGTGCGTTGCTCACGATGACGACAACAGACGCCAGATGCTGACACCGGGTCGCGGGACCATCGGGCGCGTCGCGCAAACCTTGATGGTGGTCATTCTCGTGGCGCTGCTGTTCGTGTCGGTGCTGTACGCGAATCGCCTCGCCACCGGGTCGCTGACGATCCCGGCGGACGTGGTCTACGACTGCGTGCTGGCCGCCGCGACGGTGGTGTGTGCGCTGCGGGTGCTGGCGGAGCGGCGGGAGCGCGCGGCGTGGGCTCTGATGACCGGCGCGCTCGCCTGCTGGACGGCCGGCGAGCTGTATTGGGACTGCGTCTTCGGCTCGCTGAACAACCCGCCGATCCCGTCGCCATCGGACGCCTTCTGGCTCGCGTTCTATCCGCTGGCGGCCGCGTCACTGGTGCTGCTCACGCGCTCACGGCTACGCGCAATCTCCCCCGAGGCTCGAACCGTGGCGCTGACCGCGGCGCTCGGCGTCTCCTCGGTGTCAGCGGCCGTGATCTTCGACACGGCGCTGCGCGGCACGCACGGCAGCTTCGCGTTCGTGGCCACCGAGCTCGCCTATCCGCTTGGCGACCTGGTGCTGCTCGCGATGCTGGTGCTGATCGGCGTTGCGTCCGGGCCCAGGCTGTTCAGGGAGAACTGGCTGCCGCTGGTCGCCGCCTTCGCCGTGTTTACCGTCGCCGACACGCTGTACATGGTGCAATCGGTAGCCGGCACCTACCACCAGTACGGCCTGCTCGACATCGGCTGGCCACTCGCCCTGGTCCTGATCAGCTTCGCAGCGTGGATGCCGTTCCGCCGCAACCTGGTGCAAGTGCGGGAGGAGACGAGCGTCGTCGCACCAGTCGTGTTCAGCATGCTCGGCCTCGGCGTGCTGATCAGCGATCACTTCCGTCCGACCAACGGGCTGGCGCTGGCGCTCGCGGCCGGGTGCATCGTCTCGGTCGGCGGCGGTCTCGTGCTCGCGTTCCGCTATCGCAAGGCCGCCTATGAGAGCTCGCTCGCGCGTGATCAGGCGATCGAGGCGGCGAACGCGAAGTCGCTGTTCGTCGCCACCGTCAGCCACGAGCTGCGCACGCCGCTCAGCGGCGTGATCGGCATGACGGGAATGCTGCTCGAGACCGAGCTGACCGATCGACAGCGCGAATACGCGGACATCGTGCGGTCGTCTTCGGAGGGCCTGCTGGCGATCATCAACGACATCCTCGACTACTCGCGCAACGAGGCCGGCAAGATTCACGTGCAGGCCACCGACTTCGCGCCCCGCGAGGCGATCGCGGAAGCCTGCGCGACGATGCTCGTCGGAGCCCGCGCGAAAGGGCTGGATCTGCGCGTCATCAGCGATCCCGAGCTGCCCGCCTTCCTGCACGGCGACGGGCGACGTATCAGGCAGGTGGTCGTCAACCTCGTCTCCAACGCCGTGAAGTTCACCAGCAAAGGCTCCGTCACGGTCCGCGTTCACGCCACACCGGTGGCGAACGCCACGCGCATGCGCGTGGAGGTCATCGACACCGGCATCGGCCTGGACGAGCGCAGCGTCGAGCGCATGTTCGAGCCGTTCACGCAAGGCGACAGCTCCCCCGCGCGCGAGTACGGCGGCACCGGGCTCGGCTTGACGATCTCGGCGCAGCTGATCGAGGCGATGGGCGGCACGATCGGCGTTAACAGCAAGCCCGGGCATGGCAGCACCTTCTGGTTCGAGCTGGTCCTCGGGCCGGCCGCCACGGAGCAAGCAGCGCCCTCGCCCGATGGCGTGCCTCGCAAGCCGACCACGGCCCCGACGCTCAGCGACGCCTCGCCGGTCGTGCTCGTGGTCGAGGACAACCCGGTAAACCAGCGCGTGATGGTCGCGCTGCTCGAGAAATGCGGCTGCCGGGCGGACACCGCCAACGACGGCCGCGAGGCGTTGACCGCGGTCGCGCAGGCGCGCTACGCCGCGATCCTGATGGACTGCCAGATGCCGGTGATGGACGGCTTCGAGGCGACGCGGGAGATCCGCCGCCGCGAGTACAGCGACGCGCACCTGCCGATCATCGCGGTGACGGCCCACTCGCTGGCCGGCGCCGAGGAGAAGTGCTACGCGGCGGGCATGGACGACTACCTGCCGAAGCCGTTGCGGGTGGAGGTGCTGCGCGAGGCGCTCGCCAAAGCGATCCCGGTAGGCGCCGCGCTCACTTCGTGAAGCGTCCGGCGGCGCCGACCGACCACCGCCCACAGATCCACCGTCAGTGAAACACCCCGTGGTGAAAGCCGCTCCAGCTCGCGAACAGCGGTGTCACGAGGATCGCTAGCACCGTGCCGAGGACGAGCGAGCCGCTGAGCGCGAGCGCGCGGCCGCCGCGACCCGAGCCGTGGTCGTCCCAGGGACGCTCGCGGGTTCGGCCGGCGGCGCGGAGCGCGCGCGGCAGCTCGCCGAGGTGACCGAGCACGTGCAGGCCGGTGAAGGCCAGCCAGATGAGGAAGCTCGCCTTGTGCAGAGCCGAGAACGGCTGGCGGACCGCCGGCCCGCCGACGAGCAGCGCGACGCCGGTCGCGAACACGGCAACGGTCGAGGCCACGACGACCGGGGCGATCAGGCGCAGAGCGAGCGTCGGCGGACCCTTCGCGCGGTAGCGCTTGTTGCCGCTGTAGTAGCGGACGAAGCGGTAGCCGGTGCTCGACAGCTTGAGCGCCACCGGCCCGATCAGCGCCATGCCGAGGAACATGTGCTCGTTCAGCAGCGCGCTGCGGCGGATGATCGTCACGCCGAGGGCGGCGAGCAGCACCAGCAGCACCGCTCCCGTCGCGGCGGTGAGCGTCTCGTTGCCGGCCGTCCCGCCGGCCGTCACCCGCGCCAGCAGCGACCGTGGCGCTCGCGCGGCGTCGCTTGCCAGCGCCGCGTGCGGTTGTTGTTCGAGCGCCACCGCGTCGAGTCTCGGCGGGCGCGCTAAGCGCGGCGTAAGCGGCCGATGAGAGGATTCCCAGGTTGGCGCAGCCAAGCCGGGGGGTGCCACGCGGAGGCGCGGTTTGGGGGCGGTCTGTGTGGGGCGTCGCTCGTTCTTCTGGGCGGTTGCGGTAACGGGCGGACGGTCTGCGCAGGCTCCTGCAAATGTTCCGTTGCGAGGGCGCGACCCGGCCCTTCCGCGTCCCAGCTGTCGGCGTCGACCAGCTTCCAGGTCCGCTACCGGTAGCGTCCGTGCGCGTGTCGGCAACACAGGGTCTTCGTGGGGTCGTTGCGACGCGCTACGTTGCGCCGTTGCGCGAGGGTGGCTCGCTGCCGGGCCTGCTCGAGGCGGATGACGACGGCCTGTATGTCACGAAGTTTCGTGGCGCCGGACAGGGCCCGCTGGCGCTTGTTGCGGAGGTGATCGTCGGCGAGCTAGCGCGGCGGGTCGGGCTGCTCGTGCCGGAGCTCGTGACGGTCGAGGTCGACGCGGCGCTGGCCGCCGCGGAGCCCGATCCGGAGATCCAGGAGCTGATCGCAGCGAGCGCCGGGTCAAATCTCGGGGTTGACTTCCTGCCGGGCGCGCTTTCGTACTGGTCGGCGGGACCGTGGCAGCCAGATAGCCGGCTGGCCGCCGACATCGTTTGGCTCGATGCCCTGGTGACGAACGTCGATCGCAGCGCTCGCAACCCAAACCTTCTGCTGTGGCACGGCCGACTGTGGTTGATCGATCACGGCGCCGCGCTCTATCTCCACCACAAAGGCCTGATCCCTACCGAGCACGCTCCTCGACCGTTCACCGAGATCGTCGATCACGTGCTCTTGCGCCATGCGGGATCGATCCTTGAGGCGCACGAGCGGCTGGCTCCGCTGGTTGATCGCGCGCTCCTCGAAGCGGTCGTTGCGCTGGTCCCGACTGACTGGCTCGGCGACGTTACCGTCGAGGACTATGTTGAGTATCTGGCTCTTCGTCTCGAGACCGCGACCTTTGCGCAGGAGGCAGAACGTGCCCGATCCCAAGCGTGACCCATTCTCATACGCGATCGTGCGAGTCGTCCCACGCGTTGAGCGGGGCGAGCAAATCAACGCGGGCGTGATCCTCTACTGCCGGCAACGCGACTTCCTCGCAGGGCTGGTCGCGCTCGACGATTCGCGCCTACGAGCGCTGGACGCCGACGTATCCGCACAAGAGGTCCGAGAGCACTTGGATGCGATCGTCAGAGTCGCCAAGGGCGACCCCGCGGCAGGCTCGATCGCGTCGATGCCCTCCTCGGAACGCTTTGGCTGGCTGGTCGCACCGTCAAGCACAATCATTCAGACCTCGGAGGTGCACACCGGCCTCACCGCAGACCCCCCCAAAACGCTCGAAGCCCTGTTTCGCGAGCTGGTCAGCCCGTCGCATGAGCGTGACCGCGGCGACGACCTCCTACGCAGCTGACGATGCGACCACCACACATACCCACAAGCTAGATGTCCTCGTCCTGGGCGTTTGCGGTAATGGGCGGCGATCTCACTAGGTCAACGCTGTCGCTTCCCCCGTGATCTCGGGCGCCGGGCGCTGTCGGAATTCGCGCAGCGGGGCCGCGTCGCCACTAGCAGCGCTGCTGTCGCTCCCACTTCTTGCGACAACGTCGCGTGAACTGGACAAGGCGGTCCGGTCGCGCCCACGACTGTTCGACGCGAGCGTGTAGTTTCGGGCGATGCTACTACCGGGCAGACAGGACGCGGTTGAGCTGGTAGTTGCGCTGATCCGGCGCGCCGCTGCTCCTGCGCCGATGTCGTGCAAGGTGTTGGCGATTGACGGTGCCGGCGGCGCGGGTAAGACCACGCTCGCGTTGCGCGTCGCAGAGCAACTCGGCGGCGCGCCGGTGATTGAGACCGACAACTTCGCCAGCTGGATCAACTCGCTCGACTGGTATCCGCGTCTGCTCGAGCAAGTCCTTGAGCCACTTGCCGCGGGACGCTTAGCGCGCTACCAGCGCTACGACTGGGACACGCAAAGCCTTGCCGAGTGGCACGAGGTGCAACCCAGCGAGTACATGATCATCGAGGGCGTCAGCTCGTCACGGCTCGCGTTTCGTCCCTACCTCGCAGCGAGCGTGTGGGTCGCGACCGCGCGCTCAGAACGCCTTCGCCGCGGCCTCGCGCGAGACGGACAGGACGCGCTCCCGCTCTGGCAGGACTGGATGGCAGCCGAGGACGACTACATAGCCCGCGAGCACCCAGCCCAGCGCGCCGACCTCGTCGTGAGAGGCGAAGACAACTAGCCTAGCAGCCGACCCAACGATCGCGGCACCCACGCTCGCCTACGCCCAGGACCACGCGCAGCCCCCTCTCGCGCGAAGGAGCAACGCCACCCCCGGCGGGTGGCGCTATGTAGCACAGCATGTGCTACAGTATCGTTGTGCCTTCAAGAGTGGTTCGCGCACGTTTGGATGATGCCTCCGAGAGCGCGCTCTCGGTACTGATGCGCGAGGGGCGTAACGAGTCGGACGCCGTGCGTACGGCGCTCGTGGAGGCTGGACGCAGGCGTGCGCAGCGCTCGGCACTCGCAGCTGAGGTCAGCCGGCTCGCGGCGGATCAGCACGACACCAGTGAGCGCAAGTCGGTACTGGCCGATATGGGTTCGATCGGCGCCGACTGGCCGGAGTGACCCGCGGCGAGATTTACCGCGTTCGCCTGCCGGTCCGCCGCGGACGTGAGCAAGCCGGGCCTCGTTACGCCGTCATCGTTCAAGCCGACGAGCTGCTCGGCCTCTCAACTGTGATCGTCGCACCCACCTCTCGCAGCGCCGCACCAGCGACGTTCCGACCCGAGATTCAGATCGCTGGCGAAACGACGCGCGTCCTCGTCGAACAGCTCCGCGCGATCGACATCCAACGCCTCGACAACCTCGCTGGCAGCCTCACAGGCCCCGAACAACGCACCGTCGATGAGGCCCTCGCGCTCATCCTCGACCTCCCCTAAGCAGGCCGCGTCGCGACTTCGGAGTGCTGCATCTCGCGCAAAGGAGCCACGTACTTGGGTCGAGGTCGTGTCCCAGGACTGCTGTAAATAGCTGCCGGGTGCTGTCGAGTTGACGGCGTAGGTTCCCTCATGTCCTGCAAGACAACGAAGGAGGCCTACGCCGTGAAACGCACCGTACCGCCA
>JBEKXB010000044.1:0-11682 GCA_049512455.1 Solirubrobacteraceae bacterium
GCCAAGGCTCGCAGTCTCGGTGTGGCTGAGCCGATGGAATACGTCGAGTACGGCGTCAGCGGGCGCACCACGCACCGTCCAGCCTTGCAGCAGATGCTGGCTGACCTGAAGGAACTCCGGCCCACCTACGTCATCATCTATGACCTCTCGCGGCTCGCCCGCAACCGGCTTGATGACGCGAGCCTGCTGCTCAAGATCGAGGCGAGCGGGGCCAAGCTCGTGTCGGTGTTGGAGAACATCGACAGCACGCCAGCGGGCAGATTGACCCACGGCGTCTTGGCGGCGGTCAACGAGTTCAGGTCAGCCGGTGATGCTGAGAAGGTCATGATGGGGTTGCGACGCAAGCACGCTACTGGCGGCACTGTTGGCAAGGCGCCCATCGGGTACCTCAACACCATTCTTCGGGTCGACGGTCGCGAGATTCGCACCGTTGAGGTCGACGCGGAGCGAGCGCCGCTGGTCAAGTTTGCGTTCGAGGCCTACGCGAGCGGCAACTACACCATCAGCGCGCTCACAGACCTACTAGAAGAGGCTGGCCTGCAGACTCCCACGACGGCGAAGCGCCCGGCTCGCGCGCTCGTCCGCAGCGCCGTCCACCGGATGCTGCGTGACGACTACTACCGCGGGATCGTCACGTTCGAGGGAGCGAAGAACCGAGGAACGCACGAACCGTTGATCTCCGACGACCTCTTCGAGGCGGTCCAGGCGGCGTTGAGCGCGCATGCACTAAGCGGCGACCGAACCCAGAAGCACGACCACTACCTGAAGGGTTCCGTCTTCTGCCCGTGTGGCCGCCGACTCATCTTCAACCGCGTTCAAGGACACGGCGGCATCTACTACTACTTCGACTGCCACGGACGTCGCACGAAAAGCACGGTTTGTACGAACCGCTACATGCAGGTCGCTAAGGTCGAAGCGGCCGTCGAGCGCTACTACAGGGAGCACGAGCTGCTCACGAGTGTCGAGCGCGACGAAGTTCGGCGGGCGGTACAGAGCTTTGCCGGAATCAAGCTGGAGGTCGCCCAGCGAGAGAACGGTCGGGCGCAGCTGAGGCTGGCGCAGCTCAAAAGCGAGCAGCAACGCCTCCTACAGCTGCACTACCGCGGGCTCGTCGACGAAGAGGTGCTCGCAGCCGAGCAAGCTCGCATCGAGCACGAGCGGGCTCAGGCTCGAAAGTGGGCCGAAGCATCTGCGCACGACGCTAAGGAGATCCACGAGGCACTCGACGAAGCCCTGGCGGTGCTCAAGCACGCGCACAGCGCCTACGCCAAAGCGAGGCCAACCGCACGACGCATACTCAACCAGGCCCTCTTCGCGCGCATCGACCTGATCAACGACGATGTTGCGGGCGTCGAGCAAACCCCTTGGGTAGTCGCGGCGAAGGCAGTCGCGACCGCGGCCGCGACCGGCCCCGTCGGCGCGCACACGGCCGCAGAAGCCGTCGAAGGCGGCCATAACAACCTAGGCCCCGAATCTCTTCGGGGCCTAGGTTGTAACAAAAGCAATTTGGTGCGCCTGAATGGACTCGAACCATCACGGGGAAATCTCCCCACAAGGCCCTCAACCTTGCGCGTCTACCAATTCCGCCACAGGCGCGGGAGCAGGCGAGTATAGGCGCTTGAATCCGTCATCGCCGGACGCTAAGGTACACGAACACCTGTTCGACAGACCGGAAGTGCTACCAAGGAGCCCGATGACTCTGACGAAGCGCCAGCAGGAGATCTTCGACTTCATCAAGAGTTACCAAGAGCGCCACGGATACCCGCCAACGGTGCGCGACATCGGCAAGGCGGTGGGGCTCGCGTCATCATCGACGGTGCACCAGCATCTCGCAAACCTCGAGCGGCTCGGGTTGCTGCGCCGTGACCCGTCCAAGCCGCGCGCGATCGAGTTGCTCGGCCGAGCGGTTCAGGAGGTGCGCGACTTCGTGCGGCCCGACAGCCTGCCGCTGCTCGGCACGGTCGCAGCCGGCCAGCCGGTCCTCGCGGAGGAGAACATCGAGGATTACGTCGCGGTGCCTGCTGCCGCCGGGGGCGAGGACGGCGCTTTCGTCTTGCGCGTGCGCGGTGAGTCGATGAGGGACGCCGGCATCATCGAAGGCGATCTCGTCGTCGTGCGCTCGCAGGACGACGCCTCCAACGGCGACATCGTCGTGGCGCTCGTCGGCGAGGAAGCGACCGTGAAGCGGTACTTCCGTGAGACCGATCACATTCGCTTGCAGCCGGAGAACGCGGCGATGGAGCCGATTCGCAGCCGTGATGTGCGGATCCTCGGCCGGGTCGTCGGTGTGATGCGCTCACTCGCTTAGCTCGCGCGTGATGCGCTGCGTGCCGCACGCGAGCTTGCACGCCAGGCGCGCTCGCCACGGCGGCTTGCGCGTCGCGCTAATGTCGAGTGGCAGGCCGAGCAGCCGCGGAGGTTCGCCTTCGAGGAAAGTCCGGACATCACAGGGCAGGGTGGTCGCTAACGACGACCCGGGGAAACCCGCGGGAAAGTGCCACAGAAAGAACACCGCCTAAGCGCGCGGCCACACGTGAGTTGCGCGCCGGTAAGGGTGAAATGGTGCGGTAAGAGCGCACCGGCGTCGCGGTGACGCGGCGGCCAGGCAAACCCCACCCGATGCAAGGCCAAGCAGGACCGCTTGCAGGCTGCCCGCCAAGGTCCAGGTAGGCCGCTTAGATGGATGGCTGCTCGCGACAGAATCCGGCTTACAGGTCTGCTACGGAAGAGCCCCGCCTCGGCGGGGCTCTTCTATCAAACGATGGCATGCGCCGCCTCGCGGCGGCGCGTCCGTGCCGTTCCAGCGGGCCTGCGCGCACTGCGCAACCGACCAATTCGCGGCCAGGCATGGCGGCCGGCCATGCCCATCGGGTATCTTCCGCGCGGTGACTCCCGAGGGCAAGCTCGGCCGCTACATCCGCAGAGCACTCATCGTGCTCGTGTTTGCCTTTGCGATCGCTGCGCCGATCGTCGTGTCGGTGGACAACGCGCAAGACCAGCCGTCCGCCGGGCCGGACGCCGTCAAGCTCACGGCGGCCGAGACGGTGGGACGGGAGCTGTTCGCGAAGAGCTGTTCGACATGTCACACGCTCGCGGCGGTAAACGCGGTCGCCCGCATCGGGCCGGACCTTGATGTTGTGCGGCCGCCCAGCGCACTCGTCCTGGCCGCTATCGCCGGTGGCTACGCAGGCCCCGGCGGCCAGATGCCGGTCGGGATCTACAGCGGGCAGGATGCGGACGATGTCGCGCAGTTCGTCGCCGCGGTAGCTGGCCGCTAGCGGCGGTCTCGCCGCCAGCGCGACGCGTCGCCTGCGGCGTCCCCCTCGCCGGTCGGCTGGGCGCCGCCAGCCTTGGCGCGCACGCTGACCCTCGCGCAACTAAGCCCTCGCACGCTTGTCGTAGCTGGTACTTGCACTTGCGCCCAAACCAGCTATCCTTACCAATCGTAAGGTGTGGGCAAAAGGTAAAGCAATACTAAAAGAGTAAAGCGTGATGCCGATGAAGACGACCATGAGCAGGTTCCAGATCCACGACGACCTCACCGCGCCAGAGGGCTCGATGCCCGTCCTGCGGGGCGCCCTCGCGACAGGTGGCCAGCTGCCGAACTTCCTCGGTGCGCTCGCCGGCTCCCCAGCCGCGCTTCGCGCCTATGCGCGCTTCCGCGCTGAGCTTCGCCGTGGCACGCTCAGCGTTCGCACGCTCGAGCGCATCTCGCTCGGTGTTGCCGAGCAGTACGGCTCGGCTCCCGGAATCGCGCTGCACGGTCGCACCGCGCGCTCGGCAGGCCTTGGCCTCGACGAGGTAGCCAAGGCGCGCGAGTTCGACTCCGGCGACGTGAAGGAAGCAGCGCTGCTGCGCTACCTCAAGGCGACGGTCGACGGGCGGGGAGTTCTGCCGGCGCACCTCCACGAGGAGGCGCGCGAGGCTGGCTGGACGGACGAGCAGCTGCTTGAGGCGATCGCCTTCGCTTCGCTCGAGGTGTTCACGGCGATGGTCAACGTGGCCGGAGACATCCCGATCGATGGCTCCGTCGAGGACTCCAGGACCCTGCGCGCAGCGTAGGGCGCCCGCGCGATGGCGCTCGAAGTCCCCAACGAGCAGGCATCAGCCGGCTACGCGCCAGACGCTGTCGATGGCGGCTCGGCGGCGCCGGTCTGCTGCCCGTTCTACCATCGCGCAGTCGAGCTGATCGGGCGTCGCTGGACCGGGGCGATCATCGAGATCCTGATGCAGGGCGGCTCGCTGCGCTTCTCACAGATCGCCGGCGCTGTGACCGACCTATCGGATCGGATGCTGTCGGATCGTCTGAAGGAGCTCGAGTCGCACGGCCTCGTCCGTCGAACCGTGCTGCCTGGGCCGCCCGTTCGGGTTGAGTATGCCCTGACGCCCAAGGGGCAAGAGCTCGCTCCGACACTGGCCGCGCTCAAGCTGTGGGCTCGCCACTGGCTGACCGCGGTCTCGTTCGATGCAGGCTCAGCGACGCAGCTTCGCGCAGCTGAGGGCGCCACCGCGTTATCAGCAGAGCCGACGCCGCCACCGGCGCGTGCGTCGGCGCGAGGCTGATCGCGCGAACATCGCGCTGGCGTGGAGCAGAATCAATCATCTAGGGTGCCGGTAGCGGCGAGCGCCTAACCGGGGATCGCATCGCTGGCAGCGCCCCGCCGTGGAGGCGCGCCAACCGAGCAGGAGACCGACAGATGGCCGACACACCGACGACAGCCGACGACGTCAAGGCGATTGCTGCTGAGCGCAACGTTCGCTTTATCAACTTCTGGTTCACCGACATCCTTGGCCAGCTGAAGTCCTTCTCGATTAACGCCGCCGAGCTCGACGGGGCGTTCGAGGCGGGCATGGGCTTCGACGGATCGTCGATCACCGGATTCAACGCGATCGAGGAGTCCGACATGGTCGCGATGCCCGACCCGAGCACCTTCGCGATCCTTCCGTGGCGCCCTGACGAGCAGGGCGTTGGGCGGATGTTCTGCGACATCCTGACGCCCGAGCGGACGCCGTACGAGGGCGATCCACGCCACATCCTCAGACGAGCTGTCCAGCGGGCACGCGACCTCGGCTTCGACACCTTCAACGTCGGGCCCGAGCTCGAGTACTTCCTCCTGCGTGACGCGGCAAGCACCGAGACGCTCGACTCGGGCGGCTACTTCGATCTCACGACGCTCGACGCCGGCTCAGGCGTGCGACGTGACACCGCGATCGCGCTCGAGCAGCTCGGGATTCATGTCGAGTACAGCCACCACGAGGTCGGGCCGTCACAGCACGAGATCGACATCCGTTATGCCGACGCGATGAAGATGGCGGACGACTGCATGACCTACCGGATCACGGTCAAGGAGTTCGCCCTGAAGTACGGCTGGCACGCCACGTTCATGCCGAAGCCGATGTTCGGTCAGAACGGGTCGGGCATGCACACCCACCAATCGCTGTTCGCCGACGGACACAACGCGTTCTTCGACGCCGACGATCACTACTTCCTCTCGCCGGCAGGCAAGGCGTTCATCGCCGGTCAGCTGCGCCACGCGCGCGAGATCTGCTCGATCTTCGCGCAATGGGTCAACTCCTACAAGCGGCTCGTGCCCGGCTACGAAGCCCCGGTGTACGTCGCCTGGTCGCGCCGCAACCGGTCGGCGCTCGTTCGCGTGCCGCTGTATCACCCCGGTAGCGAGGAAGCGACGCGGATGGAGTTGCGCTGCCCCGACCCGGCCTGCAATCCGTACCTCACGTTCGCGGCGCTGCTGCAGGCCGGCCTGGAGGGGATCGAGAAGGGCTACGAGCTTCCCGAGCCGATGGAGAAGAACCTGTACCACCTCGCGCCCGAAGAGCGTCGGCGGCTCGGCATCGAGCAGCTTCCCGAGACGCTCGGCGCCGCGGTCGAGCTCACCGCGGACTCCGAGCTCGCGCTGCGGACGCTCGGCGAGCACACCTTCAACCGCTATGTCGAGATCAAGCGTCGCGAGTGGGACCAGTACAGGGTGCAGGTCACGCAGTGGGAGCTCGACCGCTACCTGCCGATCCTCTAGGCGCTCGACGGGCTAGTCCTCGAGCAGCGCTGCCAGTGCGTCCGCGTCGCTGACCGGCGCCTGACAGGAGAACCGCTCGCACACGTAGGCCACCGCGCGGCCGTCGACGGGCGTGCGACCCGCGAGCAGCGGCACCCTGGTCGCCGTCGCGCCACTCATGCCGGCGAGCACGAGGTGCGGGCGGAAGGCGCGCCGCACAACGCGTTCGAGCGCGGTGCGGTGCTCGCCGACGAGCGCCACCTCACGGACCGTCGCCGCGTTGAAGTCGGCTGCGCACAGCAGATACGCGAACGTTGCGGGAAACCGGACGGCGCTGGCGCTGGCGAGGCGCAGAGTGCCGAGCGCGGCGTCCTCGTAACGACGTTCACCGCTGAGCGCGGCGAGCCGCAGAAGTCCCAGCGCCGCGCTCGACGAGCCGGCCGGGATCGGCTGGTCCGCGGAGTCCTTGCGCCGGGCGATCAGTGGCTCAGCATCGCTTGCGCTGACGAAGAAGCCTTCCGTCTCGTGATCGGCGAAGCGCTCGAGCAGTGTGTCGGCGATCGTGCACGCCCAGTCGTAGAAGCGCTCGTCGAACGTCGCCTCGTACAAGTGCAGGAGGGCTTCAAGGAGGTACGCATGATCCTCGAGGTAGCCACCCAGCCGTGCCTGTCCGTGGTTGTAGCTGCGCAGCAGGCGGCCCTCCTCGTCGCGCATCCGGCCCCAGACGAACTCGGCCGCGGCGATCGCCGCCGCGAGGTAGCCGTCATCCTCGAGTGCGCCGCCGGCCTGCGCCAGCGTGTCGATCATCAGGGCGTTCCATGCGGCGAGTCGCTTGTCGTCGAGGCCGGGACGGACGCGCTCGTCTCGCGCCGCGAGCAGCATGGCGCGGATCTCCGCGCGCGCCGGTGGCTCCGGGCCACGCGCCGTCAGGACGTTGGCACCCTCGAAGTTGCCGTCCTCGGTCGCGCCGAAATACGCGATTGCGGCGGCTGCGTGCTCACCGAGCACGTCGCGCAGCTCGGCGAGCTGCCACACGTAGAAGCTCCCCTCAACCCCCGCGGCGTCGGCGTCGAGCGATGAGCAGAAGCCGCCATCCTCGCCGCGAAGCTCGCGCAGCGCGAAGTCGAGCGTCTCGCGGCACGTGCGTAGGAGGAGCTGCTCCCCGCTGCGCTGCCAGCCGTGCAGGTAGCTGCGCGCGAGCAGCGCATTGTCGTAGAGCATCTTCTCGAAGTGCGGCACCGTCCAACGCTCATCCACGGCGTAGCGTGCAAAGCCGCCGCCGACCTGGTCGCAGATTCCTCCGCGGGCCATCGCGCGCAACGTCTCAATCGACATCTCGCGCTCGCCTTGCGCGAGCAGCAGCTCGAGCGCACAATGCGGCGGGAACTTCGGTGCGCCGCCGAAGCCGCCATGCGCGGGGTCATACGTCCGCCGCAGGGCAGCGACCGCATCAGCGAGCTCGCGCGCCCCGATCTGTGCCCCGGTGGCCGGCTCGCGGGCGAGCCCTGCGCGGAGGCCATCGGCGAGGCGTGCGCCGAAGTCAACTGCCTCCGCGCGTCGCTCGGCCCAGATCGTGGCGACCCCGTCGAGTATCTGGGTGAAGCTCGGTATCCCATTGCGCGGCTGCGGTGGCCAGTAGGTGCCGCCGAAGAAAGGCGTCTGGTCCGGCGTCAGGAAGACATTCAACGGCCAGCCACCGTGACCGGTGAGCAGTTGAACGGCTTCCATGTAGATGCCGTCGATGTCCGGGCGTTCCTCGCGATCGACCTTCACGCAGACGAATCGCTCGTTCATCAGGGCCGCCGTCGCGTCGTCCTGAAAGGACTCGCGTTCCATCACGTGGCACCAGTGGCAGGCGGCATAGCCGATCGACACGAACAGCGGTCGCTGAAGCTCCGCTGCGCGGCGCAGCGCGTCGGTCCCCCACGGCATCCAGTCCACCGGGTTGTCGGCGTGCTGGCGGAGGTAGGGCGAGGTCTCGCGCGCGAGCGCGTTGGGCATGACGGGCTGGCGCTAGAGGCCGGCGCGCGCGAGTCGTGCGGCGCGAGCGCGAGCGGTCGATGCCTTGGCCGCGATGGCCAGCGCCTTCGAGGTCGTGTCGATGTAAACGCCGCCGAGCGTTCCTGTCAGTTGGTGTGTCTTCGCGTCGTACGTCAGCGTGCCGTTTGCGCCACCCTTGCCGCTGACGATCAGTGTGCCTGTGGCAGAGCCCTTGGCGGGCACGGTTCCCGTGAGCTTCACGCCCGGCACGTAGGAGTAGCCGTGCAACTTGAGGCGCTTGATCGAGAACGATGCCCAGCCGGCGCGCAGGCCACCGACCTTCACCGTGGCGGACAGCGATGTGCCCGACAGGATCTCGCTGAAACCGTCGTCGCCAGCCTGGGTGACCGTGTCCACGACGGCTTCGACGGTGCGTCCCGGCAGCCCGCTCGTGCCGCGCGCCGGATGCAGCTTCGCCACCGACTCCGGTGGCAAGGCGACGGGCCGGAGGAAGCTCGGGATCGAGGTCGACGTGCACGGTTCGATCGGAGTGCCGTCGAAGAACGCCTTGACGGCATCGTCCGAGCATGAGGTTGGGTCGCTGCCGAGGACCGAATGCCCGGTGTTCGGGACGACCAGGACGGTGGCGTCGGGGATCTGTGTCGCGACGGCTGTGGCGTTTGCCGTCGGTGTCCGCAGGTCCTCAGCACCGCTGAGGATCAGCGTTGGCACGTTCGGAAGCGTACCGGTCGTCGACTCGGGATCGGCTGTCGCGAACTGCCATCCGGCGCATTGCGGCGCGTCGCTCGTGTCGTAGGCGGTTTGCGCGGTGAACGGCGTGAAAGTCGCTGCCGGCTGCGCCTGGAACGCCGCGAGTGCGTCCGACTCGCGTGCGGTTGGCGTGTCGCTGCGGTTCCATGGGAACGGCAGCTCCTCGCACGTGGTCGCGAGATACAGCTCGGTGTCGATGCCTTCCGATGATCCGGACTCCGCGGCGGCCACGAGCTCGGCGAGCAGCGCGTAGTCGCCGTGCAGCGCCTCTTGGAGCGCCGCAGGCAGGTTGCTGCGCAGTGGCGGGTTCAGATCGCCCGCGACCAGAGCCTCGAACACGTCGTCGCTCGAGAGGTCGAAATGCAGCGCATGTCCGTTGTCCTCGATCAGCGTGGCGTGGGCGGGTTGGTTGTTGAAGCGAGCTATCAGCGTGTTGAGGTCGTCAACCGGGCTGCTGGTGATGCCCGTGCACGCGCCGTCTGCGCAGAGGTCCGTGAGCATCCCGGGGATTGCCGCGAACGTCGTGGCGTCGAAGACGTCAGGCCCGTTCGCTGGGACCGTTGAGTCGAGCACGAGACCGGCCACATCGGCCGGGTGCTGCTCGGCGTAGCGCAGCGCGACCTTCGTGCCGTACGAGGTCCCGTAGAGGACGAGCTGGCTGTAGCCGAGCGCCTCGCGGATCGCCTCGATGTCGGCGACGGAGTCGTCGGTCTCATAGAGCCCGCGGGTGGGTCCGAGCTGGGTGGCGCAGGTGCTGACCAGCGTGGTCGTGAGCGCTGCATTCGGGTTGGCGAATGCGGGGCAGCTCAAGGCTCCCGAGTTCCCCGTCCCGCGCTGGTCGAAGACGATCAAGTCGCGCGTCGTAAGGCCCGGTGCCATCGACGCCGCCAAGTCGGCGGCGAATGGGGTGGCCGCCTGGCCCGGACCGCCGGCGAGCGCAACGATCGCCTGAGTGGCGTTGCCGGTCACGGCCAGCTGGCGCTCGATCGAGAGAGTCACGGTGCCTGCGATGACGCCGCTTGGGTCGACTGGCACCGTCAGCTGGGCGCAGCCAAACCCGGGCGCATCGGCGCACGGGACAAACGCAACGGGGGTTGGCGCCGCCTCGGCGCTCACGGCGGCGGCCAGTAGCACGGTGACCGCCACAGCAGCTGCGAAGGCAGCTCGGTAGGCGACGCGCAGCATCGGTGGGCACGCTAGCGCATCCGGCTTGCGAGCGGGCGACGGTGGGCGCGATCGCGGGCTATCGTCCGCAGCGATGCCAACCGACCGGGAGATCGTCGATGCGCCGGCAGCGCCGGCGGCGATCGGGCCATACAGTCACGCAGTCCGCTGCGGCGGTCTGCTGTTCTGCTCCGGGCAGATACCGCTCGACCCTGCGAGTGGGGAGCTCGTCGGCGTGAGCGCTGGCGCACAGGCGAGGCGCTGCCTGGAAAACCTCGAGGCCGTGTGCGCGGCTGCCGGGACGGCGCTGGCGCGAACGGTCCGGCTGACCATCTACATGGTGGAGCTGGGGGCGTTCGCTGAAGTCAACGCCGTGTGCGAGGAGTTCTTCGCCATCGACCCGCCGGCGCGCGCCACGGTCGGCGTCGCCGCATTGCCGCGCGGGGCGCAGGTCGAGATCGACGCAATCGTCGCGCTCTAGCGCCAACGGCAGCTGGCCGCCGCGACGGCGAGCCTCGCAGACGGGCCGGCGCGGGCGGTAGCTAGACTCGCCTCACTGTGAGCGCGTCGGGCGACACCAAGGAGCAGATCGCGCGAGCGATCGACAACGTCCTCGAAGAGGTCCCGGCGCTCAAGCCACTGAAGCTCGTGTTCTCGCTCGAGCTTCGCGGCCGCGGCGACGTGCAGCAGTACCGGATCGAGCTGCCGGGTGTGAAGATCACGAAGGAGGTCGCTGCCGACGCGCGTGTCAACGTCGACATGCGGCGCGAGTTCTTCAACGTGATGGCTGACGAGGGCGCGCGTGTCGCTGACTGGCGCGAGGCGTTCCATTACGGCCAGGCGAAAGCCACGGGCGTGGCTCAGATCCTCAAGCTGATTGAGCGTGTCGTCACCCTGCAGGAGGAGCGCGCGCGGCTGCGCCGGGCGAAGCCTCACTGAGCGCGGCGTCCCGCCGGTCGCTAGCGCGGACAGACGACGGCGAGCACTGCGCGTGCGGCGGCCTCGACGTCGAGGCTCTCCACTATCTCAACGTCCGGCGCACGGGGCGGCTGGTAGGGCGCGCCGACACCGGTGAGGTTGTCGATCGCGCCGCTGTCAGCTCGCGCGTAAAGGCCTTTCGAGTCGCGGCGCGCGCACTCCTGGAGGCTCGTGTTGACGAACACCTCGTAGAAGGAAAGATCTTCGCGCTCATGGATGTAGCGAGCGTGCGCGCGGTCGGCTGCGTACGGCGAGACGAGACAGACGAGCGCTACGCAGCCGGCGTCGGCGAACAGCAGCGCGAGCTCGGCGACGCGCCGGGCGTTCTCCGCGCGGTCGTCGCGACTGAAGCCCAGGTCGCTACAAACGCCATGACGGAGGTTGTCGCCGTCGAGGCGGTATGCCCAGCGTCCCGCTGCCAGCAGTTGCTCCTCGACGGCACCGGCGATCGTCGACTTGCCGGAGCCCGACAGGCCCGTGAACCACACTGTCGCGCCGCGCTGGCCAGTCGACTCCCAGCGCTCTCTTCGACTCACGGTTGCGTCCTGCCAGACGACGTTCGGGGGCGCACCCGCAGGGCGATGCGGGCTCTCGACCGAGAGGCTGCTCATCGCGCGCGAACGGATTCGGCGTCGGGAGGCGGGCACCGCATCAGAAGTATCCGGCTTTTTTGCGGTCTTCCATGGCTGCTTCGCTGGTTTTGTCGTCGGCGCGTGTTTCGCCGCGTTCGGTGATGTGGCTGGTGGTGATCTCGTGGATGACCTGGTGGATCGTG
>JBEKXB010000045.1:0-11020 GCA_049512455.1 Solirubrobacteraceae bacterium
CTGCCGGCATGCTCGTCGCCGAGCAGCAGTTCCGACGGATCATCGGCTACCGCGACCTCGCCAAGCTCGTCATCGCCATCGAACGACACACCCTCCCTGCCGACAACAACCGCGACCGTCAAGAGACCCGCGAGCCCGTTACCGTGTGACCATCAACCCGTGAGGACCCTCACCAAAGTTCCACGACGATCCGGACAACCTCTCTGGAGGAGCTGATCGCGCGAGCTGAGCGACGCCATGCGTCGGGCGAATGGATTGCCTCTCCTGTTACACGAGCTCACTTCGAAAAGTGGGCCACGATCTTTCAAGCTCCAGATGAGGAGGAGTTCCTGTTGTTCGACGAGCCTGTCCACGACACGTGATTCCACGAAGCCATCACGGCCTCCGTCAGTGGCGTCATCGATGGGGCTTCTTCATCTCCAACGCCGGGGCGGTGGCACTCTTAGAACTCGAATCACAATGAAGGTGGTTGGGTTGTAGCGGCGAATTGTGTCGGTGTCTGTCCTCAGAGTTGAGGGGGTGCCGATGGCTGCTGGGCCGTGGGTTGTGTCGGATGAGCTGTGGGAGCGGGTCGAGCCGTTGTTGCCGAGGGTCGAGCGGCGGTTTCGCTATCCGGGCCGTAAGCGTCTTGGTGACCGGGAGGCGCTTGAGGGGATCTTGTTCGTGTTGCACACGGGGATCGCGTGGCGGCATCTGCCGCTGGAGCTCGGGTTCGGCTCGGGATCGACGTGCTACCGGCGTTTGGACGAGTGGCAGCGAGCCGGCGTGTGGGAGCGCCTGCACCAGTTGCTGCTCTGCGAGTTGCGTGCTGCGGGGGAGCTGGAGTGGTCGCGGGCGGTCGCGGACTCCAGTCACGTACAAGCAAAAAAAGGGGCTCCAAGACGGGCCCGAGCCCGGTTGACCGGGCCAGAGCGGGCAGCAAGCATCATTTGCTCGTAGACCCGAGCGGCCTGCCGTTGGCCTGGACACTGACCGGCGGCAACCGCAACGACGTCACCCAGCTGATCCCGCTCCTGGAGCGAATCCCGCCAGTGCGAGGCCGGGTCGGACGGCCGCGCCGGCGGCCCGACCGCGTGACCGCCGATCGCGGCTACGACCACGACAAATACCGCCGCCAGCTACGCCAGCGTGGCAT
Source organism: Solirubrobacteraceae bacterium (assembly GCA_049512455.1). GTDB lineage: Bacteria > Actinomycetota > Thermoleophilia > Solirubrobacterales > Solirubrobacteraceae > Palsa-513. The sequence goes on from JBEKXB010000045.1 coordinate 1,136, forward strand.
CACTCCGGAGATCGCTCGGCGCAAAACCAAGCATGGGTCCGGCCTCGGCCGCTACCGCTGGGTCGTCGAGCGCACCTTCGCCTGGCTGCACCACTTCAAACGACTCCTCGTCCGCTACGACCGCCGCGACGACATCCACGAAACATTCCTCGCCATCGCCTGCTGCCTCGTCTGCCACCGACGACTAGCCTCATTGTGATTCGAGTTCTAAGCGCTAAATCCTGTTCCGTTCCTTCCCAAACCCCTATCTACAGCCAGCTGAAGACGTGCTGGCCTCCGAGGTCGCGGCGATGCTCGACGGGCTCCTGCGACACGACACCACCGCCGACATCGAACGCAACTACACCGACACCCACGGCGCGTCGATCGTTGGTTTCGCGTTCTGCCACCTGCTCGGCTTCCGACTGCTACCACGGCTCAAGCGCATCGGCGCCGCGCGCCTCTACGGCCCGGGCCTCGTCGGCGATCCCGACTGGCCTGAACTCACGCCGGTGATCTCCAACAGGCCGATCGACTGGGACCTCATCGCTCAGCAATACGACCAGCTCGTCAAATACGCCACGGCGCTGAAGCTCGGCACCGCCGAAGCCGAACAGGTCCTGCGGCGCTTCACCCGCGGCGGCCCCAAGCACCCGACCTACCAGGGCCTCGAGGAACTCGGGCGCGCAACCCGCACGATCTTTATCTGCGAATACCTCTCCGATCCCGCGCTACGCCGCGAGATCCACGAAGGCCTCCAGGTCGTCGAAACATGTAACAGCGCCAACGGCGAGCTCTTCTACGGCAAGAACAAGGACCTCACCGGCCCAGACCGCGAAGAGCAAGAGATCTCGATGCTCGCCCTGCACCTCCTCCAGTCAGCGCTCGTCCACATCAACACGATGCTCGTCGAACGCGTCCTCGCCGAGCAAGCCTGGGCCAGCCGCCTCACCCCGGCGGACCGCCGAGCGCTCACCCCCCTGTTCTGGACCCAAGTCAACCCCTACGGCAAGTTCACACTCGACATGGACAGCCGGCTCGACCTCGACCCGCCCAGAGCCGCCCCCGCCGCAGGCTAGTTTGCCCCTGGTGACACCGACCCGAGCACTGGGCCCAGACGCAAGCTTCGTGCGCACCACTCGTCTCGCTAGCGCAAAGGCCCAGCAGCAGGAGCGCGCTGACCAGGGCTTGCGGAGGCGAGCAGGTTCCCGTAGGCCCTGAACGCGACACTCCATAGCTCGGCCGTGTGTCCTGCGAGCGTGCGCAGGCACCCGCCGCTCGCGGGATTCCACAGCCGCAGCGTCTTGTCGAAGCTTGCGGAGACGAGCAGGCTCCCGTCCGGGCTGAACGCGACACTCGCTACGTAGTTCGTGTGTCCTGCGAGCGTGCGCAGGCAATTGCTGCTCGCGGGATCCCACAGCCGCACCGTCTTGTCGTGGCTTGCGCGCGAACACGGCGCATGGTACCCTGTAGCGCATGGTAGATCGGTCGGGCAGATCAGCGTTTCCGCAGTTGCGTCGCGGGGTGCTCGAGTACTGCGTGCTGTCAGCGCTACGTGACGGCGAGCGCTACGGCTACGAGCTGGTGTCGAATCTCGGTGAGCTCCTCAGCTCGGAGGGCACGATCTACCCGCTACTCAGTCGCCTGCGCAAAGATGGCTGGGTGCAGACGAACTGGCAGGAGTCCGTCAGCGGTCCGCCGCGGCGCTACTACAGCCTCACCGACAGCGGGCGAGCCGCGCTGGAGATCTTCAAGGGCGAATGGGTGCGCTTCCGCGACGCCGTCGACCACAACCTGGACACGAGGGAGAAAGCATGAGCGATACCCACGAGAACCTGCTCGCGGACTACCTCACGCGTCTGCGCGCAGCCAGTCGCGAGCTTCCACACAACGAGCGCAACGAGTTGCGCTCGCAAATCGAGGAGCACCTACGCGACGCGGTCCCGCCACACGCAACCGAGGCCGAGACACGAACCGCACTCGACCGGATAGGCGACCCGCAAGCGCTCGTCGCTGAGCACCGCGATCGCCTCGGGCTCCCGGCACGGTGCGCTGGCAGACAGGAATGGGCCGTGATTATCCTGCTACTGATCGGCGGATTCATCTTCGCCGTCGGCTGGATCGTCGGAGCCGTGATGCTGTGGAGTTCGCGCGCGTGGACCGCCCGCGAAAAGCTGATCGGGACGCTCCTCGTGCCCGGCGGCCTTGCCGCCAGCCTGTACATCGGACTCGCCGTCGGCTTGAGCGGCGGCCAATTATGCGAGCAATCAGGCGGCCTGGCGCGCCCAGCGGTCACACGCTGCACCGGTGGAGCATCGACGATGCACGACGTGCTCGTCGGGGCGCTCATCATCGCGCTGCTCCTCGTACCGCTCGCGACGGCGATCTTCCTCGCGCGCCGCGCAAGAGCGGCCACCGCCTGAACAGCGAGCGCGCAGGCCGGCGCGCCAAGTAGACAGAGCCTCCCCCACGAGGCGCTCACACGCGGCGACATCGCCACGCGTAGGTGCGATAAGCACGCGCCCACGTGTCACTACGGCTGGCGACGCCAGCTGCGCGGAGGTGCTGTCCGAAAAGGTACTCCTCGACTGAACCTGACCGCACTCACTGGTCGAGATCCTCTGCGCCGGTCTTCCTATGCGCCACGAGGAGGCGTCCGATGATCTATCCTGGCTTCGCCAGTGAGCGCAACAGCGCGACGACGAAAAAGGTGAGGATCAACGCCGAGCACCGCACCGTGTCCTTCGTGCGACCGAGCCACAGGCTCAATCGCACGAAGGCTAACCGAACAACTTCGCGGCTGACTCAGGTGCTAATTCGTATCGCCCCAGTCATTATGCTCGTCAGTAGCGCCACTAGCCCAAACGTTCTGCTCGACCCACAAGCCTTGGAGGCCGATGTTCAAGCATCCGATCGGCCAAGGGTAGGCTGCTGACACTTCCACGGCAGTCTCGGCGCCCGCTTCCTTCGGAATCTGAAGCCAGCCGTCGGGCACTTTTATGTTGATATTGCAATAACCCAGGCCATCGCCATTGGAATGATGAAAGCTCGGGAATGTGGTGATCACATGGGTCGATGCATCGCCACACCACCCGCTTTCTCCTGCGGTTACGGTGGCGGCGTTATAGATGAGGAGGCTGATGCTGGCCGTCCATTGGGTTGCGCCGTAGCAACTAACTCCCGCAGCATGCGCCACCGGTCGGCGAGCACCCTTGATGATGTCGGCTCCGTTCGTGCTGGCCGTACTGCCCGTCCCAGACGAGTACGTGACGGTTGCAAACTTAAGCAGGTCGGCCCACACTGAGGGATTGGTGTTTGTCTCGATCAACTGCTGCTCCGTAGCTGGCCCAGCCTGGACAGCAGCTTGCACATATGGCATTAACGCTGCTTGCTGTTGCAGTGCACCTGCAGCAGTCGTCGGTGATGGCATCGTGGCCTCGACACTCTGGATCTGCGCAACTGCGGATGACGAAGCGGGTGCCGGTGCCGCCGTAGTCCCTGTATTCCCAGTATTCCCTGTAGCATCAAACGTCTTGACGGTGGCCGGTGACGCGGACGCCTGCACAACGGCAAACCCGGCTCCCAGCAAGGCGGCAGCGCATACCGCCACGAATGTCCTCTTTGTCATGTGTTCCTCCTATTGGTGTGCTGACGTCTGGTTAGCACACGAGCTAGCGGCTCATGCATCTCGTTTGAAATGCAGCACGCATGGCCATATCGAGGCCTACGTGCGCCTCGCAAACATCCAGATCGCGAGTGGTCTACCAGAACGCCAGCGCGCAAGTCAACGACACATACCGACAAAAGTATGTAGTTTCGCGCGTTCGTCCCACGAGACGCACCGCAGCGTTGCACACGGCACGTGACGCTCCGCAGCTGAGCGTGCCTACACGCTGACCGGCTGCGCGCAAAGAGGACAACGCGCCGCGCGCGGGACACCGGTGATTGCAGGATCGGCGGACCGCTCACCGCGCCGGTCGGCACGCAACGCCTCGCGCAGGGCGTGTACCGACAGACGCTCACTCTCCACGCGATCGAGCCAGAGCGCCTGCACCTCGGACGGAAGGGCGGCCAGGACGGCGTGAGCACTCCATGACACCGCGGGTCTGCGGCGGGCCAGCTCGAAACGCGACGCGACATGCACCATGTTTCGAAGACCCTGCACGCTGTAGCCAGTCACGACCTGCGCCTGCGGGTAGCCCGTCGCGAACCTACGAATCCCAAACCCCAGCCAGTCACCAACACCCCACGCCGCGCGGAAACCACCGGCGGTGAGCGCCCGGCCGGCGTGTACCCACTCGGCGTACTCGATACCTGCCGGCGCCGACCAGCCCAAGCCCGGCGACCGACCGCGATCCCCAGCAGCAGAGCCGGGCACCAGCAGCTCCGTTGCTACGACGCGAGACTCTCGCGACACGCTTGCGCTCACGACGGGCCTATCGCGCGAACGCGCAACTCGTGACAGTGGCATTTGAACCAGCCCGCTGCGCAGGCGACTAGGAGAGATTGGCGAAACTCGCCAATCTCCCCGGCCTGACGGTGGCCGGGGGCCACACTGAGCGCGCCGCTATTTGGGCAAGCCGACGCCGCGGTCGCCGGGGAACAGGTCGCCAAGGGGGCAGAGCAGTTCCAGCATGGTGAACTGGAGAGTGCGCCGCACTATCTCGATCACCGCAACTCCGTCATCGAGAACTATGTCGCGGGGCGGGTGCGGATTCACGTCCACATGGGGGTGCGGGCGCGTACCACCGAAGGTGCCCTCCATGACGTATGTGTTGCCGTCGAAGCGACTGGGCTGCTTGTCGATGATGAACGCGCCATCGCTGAGCGCCAGCGAAGGCTCCTCGGCCAACAGTGCCATTGGGATCAAATGTTGGTGCTTGTCGGTGTTCCAGACCTTGTGCAGCCATCGCAGCAGCAGACGATTCCCTCCGTGGTACGGCTGACAACGCTCGATGACTGTGAACGCCTGATCGCTGACGCCGAGCAGCTCGCCGCGGCGCAAGCGGTCGCCGCGGTCGGTCCACTCCCGCCGCATTTGCTCGAAGCCTTTCGCTGGCTTGTCGGCGCAGATCGGGAACTTGTTGTGCCTGCCGGGAACGGCTCCGTTCAGCAGGACGAGTTGCCAGACGAGTTGGTCGAGCGCGGAGCGAACGTCGTGAACCATCTCTCCGATGATCGCGCCCCAGTAGAGCACAAGCCCTGGCCCCCAGTTGGGATCGAGCTTGAACAGATAGCGACCGGCGTCGTGGTTTACCTGACTGCGGATGGTCCAGGCGTCCGGTTTCTCCCCGAACGCCAAGACTTCCTTGTGCAGCGCTGTCAGCTGGTCCTTAGCGCGTTCCCACTTTGCCCAGACCCCGTAGAGGTTCGCTCCGGTGCCCGTGGCGCTATCCACGGCACGGACTCTACGCCGCCAACTGGACCGTCCGAGCTTGAGTCAGTGCGCAGCCGAGGCGAGCGAGCATCGTGAGGTCGGCGTGAACGCGAACCTTGTCGAGTCCTCTCACGCGGAGGTCTGCGAGCGCCCAATAGGTCTTGAGGTGCGCGAACGCTCGCTCGACGGCTCCGCGCTTGCGGTAGAGGGTTTTGGACTGCTCGCTCTCGCGCGGGATGAGGGGGCGCAGCCGGTTCACCATGACCGCGATCTCGGAGCACTCGCCCGCCGGGCACGCCCAACGAGTCACGCCGAGGTTGGCGTCCGCCCCGATGAACGTGCGGTCACCGTGCTCGCACGTCGGGGTCCGGTGCTCGCCGCGCTTGACGCGCTCCGTGACGCGCAGCGCGATCACCGGAGCGATCCCGCGCTCAGCGCACCCCTCGTAGATAGGCCCGTTGTCGTAGCCCTTGTCCATGATCGCTACAGCGACGCTGAAGCCCTGCTCGCGTACCGCGTCGATCAGTGGCAGCGCGAAGTTCGCCTCGGCGTGGCGAGCGCTCTGGACCGTCCACGCGAGCGGCAGGCCGGTGTCTACGCACACGGCTGCGTGAATCTTGTACCCATAGAAGCCGCCGCCCTTGCGCGTCGAGACAGCAGAGCGGTGGCCCCAGGAGGCGTCGGGGTCCGAGTAGCGCTCGCGCTCGGGTCCGTTCTTGGAGAGGAACCGCTGGCCGTTCGCGTACGCCGGGACGTCGGAGGCGTCGATGGCGATGTTCTCGCCCATGCCGGGATTCGCCTCGCGCAGTGCGGCTACGACGCGCTCGGTGCAGGCGGCGAGCAGGTCGCGGTGCAGGCGCAGCTTGCGAGCGAAGCGGTAGCACGCCCACTCCGACGGCACGTCACCCTCGCACCCGATGGCGGCTTGCAGGCCGATGTGCTCGCGCAACAGGTCGATCACGCGCGTCCAAGTGGGGATCGCGTAGATGCTCTTGGCGAGCGCGACGCCGATCATCGTGCGCAGCGGATAGCCGGGACGCCCCGTCCAGCGCGTCGCCTCAAGCTCGGAGATCAGGGTCGCAATCTCCGGCGAGTCGAGGAGTGCTGCAAGCTCGACAGTAGCCGAGCGCGGTGCTACCTTCGGTATGTCCACGGAGCGCTATCTCCTTGGGCCAGACCCCCGGAAGCTCCAACTTCGCGGGGGTCATTCTTTGCTACTGGAATGCCTAATCTACAGGTCGCATCGGACGGCAAAACGCCCGGAAACACTGGGTTTCAGCGACTTGTGGGGGTTCGCGCGAGTATCCTCCGCCCGTGGAGCAGCGAGGACTGTGGCAAGCGGCATGGGGCGTCATGGCAGCGATAGCCGCAGCCTTCGATGCCGGATTAGTGGTCGCGAGGATCACGAGCAACGCACCGATCTGGGCCATAGTCGTGGCCACCGTCGTCCTGATCGTGTCGCTCTACTTCGTGTTCGCGCCCGTGTGGGGTGGGTGGCCGTTTAGACACGGTGCCGGTGAGGTGGGTGGAGCGACTGTCGGAGGCGTGGCCGGGCCGACACCGCGGGAATGGGCGCGGCAGTTTGCGGACGAGCTACAAGACAACGAGAGACGGACGAGACTCGATCACCCGGCACTCGTCAATCCGGGAAGCGTCATCCAGGAGATGATGGAGAGGGTGAAAGACGGTCTGACCCCGCTGGAGCGTGAGGCGCGTAAGCGCTACAGCGCGCAACTGCGTGGCCGTGGCCTTGCGCTGATCGACGATTTGATTCGCGCGGGTGTCGCGACACATGCTGATCGGACTCGCGTTGAGCGCGCGGACCGGGCTGAGGATGCAGCGGTCGTGTTCACGCGGATTGCGGACAACTGAAATGAGCGTAGGATCGCGCCTATGGGAATCATGCGATGGGCAGTCGTGCTCGGGACGGGCGGCCTGGCACCGGTTCGCACCAAGTCAGCCAAGCAGCGCACCGCCGCCGCCGCCGAGAAGCAGGTACGGCTCCAAAAGCAAGCGCTCAGGTCTGCGACGCGTCCTGCCGCTTCGAGCACTGCGAGCGAACTTGAACGGCTTGCGGCTCTGCACGCGCGAGGTGCGCTCAGCGATCAAGAGTTTGTTGCCGCGAAGGCCAAACTGCTCCGCTAGTAGCGCGCCCGAGTTTCGCCAATCTCTCCTAGCACGGGCGAACGCCTCCTCAACGAGCTGCATCGTCTGACGCTCATGTGTCGCCCGCATGCGCGAGTTCACCTCACGCGCGGTGGCGTCGGACGTGTCGTCGGCTGCGGCCTGCTGGCTCGCAGCCAGCTCCTCCAGCGCTTTCATGAGCTCGTGGTCGTCGTTGCCTTTGCTCTGCCGAGCGATCCTCACCGCCGTCGTCGCGGCCTGCACTGCTTCCCGCGTACGCCCCGCGGCGCGCAAGCAGCGCGCTTGGACGTACGCCTGCGCCGCACGCTGCAGTGCGGGCGCGTCAGCATCGAGCTGCTCGCGTGACTCGTCGAGCACCTGTAGCGCCTCATCGACGCGGCCTTGCTCGCAGCGCAGCTCGGCGAGCGTGACGTGACTGGCGAACCGCCGGAGCACCTCCGGCGAACCCGCTTCAAACAGCCTTCGCAGCGCCACCTCGGCACGGTCAAGCAGTACCGGGTCGCCATCGGTGCCGACCCGGCGCCGGAGACGCGTAGCGGCCACAAGCGTATCGGCCATGTTCAGCAGCTGGAGGCAGGCCATCTCGTCGGCACCGAGCTGCTCGGCCACAGCAAGCGCGGCCACGTCAAACTCGACAGCGCGATCGTAGTCCAAGCACGAGTAGCAGTAGTCGCCGAGTCGATGGAGGATATCGAGCCGCAGCCTGCCGACGGGCAGCCAATCCAAAGCGAGAATGCCCCTCGTCGCCAGATTCGACGCAATCGTCAGCTCACCGAGCCGCGCGGCTTGCGCCGATGCGAGGCTTGCCGCGTCAACCACAAGCTCATCCTCGCCGGCACGCTCGAACAGCCTCATCGCGCTCCGGGTGTCCGCAAAGCCCTCCGCCGTGCGCCAGTAGTTTGAGTGCAGCCGCGCCCGACACATGAGCAGCCGCCCCCGGTCCCCGGGATCGGCCCTCGACGCGAGCGCCCGCTCAATCTCGCTCTGACACGCCTCACGGTCCGCCGGCAGTCCCGCGCGGCTCGCCCGCTCGTACAGAGCATCGAAGTCAAATGCCATGTTGTGCTTCATCCCCTACATCGGATGCAACATCCCGCAACGGAACAATAGGCGTCAGCTGACCGTCAAGCTCGGTCGGCACTGCCGCCAAACCCGTCCCGATAGCCGTGCCCATGTCATGCCAGGCCGTTCCCGCCCAGCCAGCACATCGTCGAAGTCGGCTCGAAGCAACCCAACGTTTGCGTCATATGACGCCCCATTCCGGGACCGTGATCCAACCACGCGGCCAGCACCGCCGGGCGATCAGCGAGCTACGTAGCTCCCCAATCCCCGTCCGAGTAGAGGATCCTCTACTCGGACGGCAATTGCGGGGGTGCGCGGCTCGCTTATCGCCTGATGCTGCTGGTCGTGGGGTCGGTTTACGGTCCCGGAATGGGGCCTCATACGACGCACGCTTGGTGTTGGTGTGAACGGGTTGAGCGTGCTCGCCGGCGTGTCGGCTAGCGGGAGAGGCAATGGCTGTGGCGCGCCGCGGTGGGGGTGCTGTTGGCGTGTCGTTGCTGGGCTCGGGCCGGGTTGCGGCGTGTAGTTGACGCTACATCCCCGACATCACCGGCAACGTCGCCGCGATCTGGACCGACAACGAGACGCCGAACACCACCAGCCTCGCGTTCCAGCTCAACAACCTCCAAGGCTCAATCGTCGCGCAAGCATCGAGTAGCACAAGCGCGACAAGCCTGCCGTCCGTCACCCCCGTCACCGACTGCGGCGTCCCCTCAACCCAGAGTCCGGCCAAGTACTCCAGGCTGGGCGGGAAACGACGCGAAACCGAACTCCCGAGCGGCATCACCGCCATGGGCGCCAGGGGGGCCCAGACGCCGGTCTTACGCCAAATCCTGTTCCGTCCCTCCCCAAACCCATGTTGGCAGCGCGCCTTGGCAGCGCGCCTTGGTCGACCCGCGTCAAAACGATGCATCTTTTGCATGTTATGAGATCGGTGCGTGCTGTTGACGGCGGCTTCGGGCGGGCGTAGGGTTGTTTGAAGCCTCTTGAGTTGTTGCAATCACGTAGGGAGGCGTGAACGCTGTGAAGCGCCGTAGTAGACGTCGTGTTGCGTGGTCGGCCGCTGTTGTCGTGGTTGCCGTGATCGTTGTGGTCGTGCTCAGCAGTACTGGACAGTTGCCGGCGAATGAGCGGGCCGCACGGTCGGACGCCGCGATGCTGCTTTCACGCGTGCGGCTGCCAAGTGGTGTGCAGCGATCCGACGGCGAGCCCGCTGGGGACGGCGGTCACCTCGGCCAGCCCGCGGACACGGTGCACAGCCCACTGCCAGGTGGCGTCTCGGTGAGCGACACCGAGGTCGATGACTACGCGTTCTGGACGAC
>JBEKXB010000046.1:0-10001 GCA_049512455.1 Solirubrobacteraceae bacterium
TCCGGCTCCACGACGACGCCCGCCCGCCACATCAGGCAACATCAACCAACACAAACACCGACGCGAGGTGGGGCCACTTCAAGCGTCCACGGTGGGGCCACTGCAAGTGTCCACGCCGAACACGACGATATGGCGGAGTGATACACCCGGCCAGACCGGTGATTCGCTCCGCTGTGCGATCTAGCGCTGGTTCAGCCGCACGCGGCCAAGCTCGCCGAGGTCCTTCGCGGTTCAGTTGTAGTAGCCGAAGTAGCCGACGTTGGCGATCGTGGTGCGGGTCGGCTTGCCGTGCGAGGCTGGGTTGAACGTCGTCTCCTGCACGTTGTAGAGGGTCGTGCTGAGCGCGACGCATAGCCTGACCGACGGACAGGCGATGGTGGATTCGTCGCTGTAGCGGTCGCTCGTGGCCGCGACCGGGGAGCGGGGAGAGACAGGGTTGAACGTGGCCTCGCCCGGCATGCCAGACAGCCCTTGCAAGGGGGCTCCGAGGGCGGTGCATTGCGTGAGCGACGGACACGCGATGTTCGCGAGTGCCCAGAGCCGCGCGATCGTCTTCAGATGCCGCCGGCGCGGCGCGGTCGGGTTGAACGTCAGCTCGAATGCGCCGCCACCGACCGCAACGCACTGCCTCGCCGACGGGCACGCGATGACGAAGTCGTCACCGCCGACCACGGTCGGGAGACCAGACACGGACGTCTCCCCAGTCACACCCGTCGCGGCGATGACCGTCCCCGGAGCCATCCCCGACGCCAGGACCGTCGTGTGCGAACCCTCCGCGCTGCTGCCCACAGGCCGCCCGACCGCGAGCGCAGCCGAGATCGCCAACCCCCCGGCGCCCACAAGAGACGCACACACCGCCACGACCAGCGCTCTGCGCACCATCAGCTGCATCTCCTGACGCCGACGCCGAAGCGACGGCCACCACGATCAGCCGCGAACACGCCCAACACAACAACGTGTTGCGGTTCCCGATCCTAGCGGTCTTGGTACTCCTGCCAAGACCCCCGGTTCGGCCGCGGGCGCGACCTCTCGTGGAAGAAGCAGACGCATCAGCAACCTCATCGCTGCCACTCGCCACGCGCCATTGCTCGCTCACGACTTGACGCGTCGGCCCAGCTCATTCGCGCTGATGTTGTCGCGTGGAGAGCGCCCGATTGCTTCGCGTGCGAGCAAAGCCACAAACGCAAACGGCGCGATCCAAGGCAGGTAGTTGTAGAACCAGTGCTCGGCCGGAAGCTGCACGGCCACAGTGAGCGCGCACGCGAGCGCAGCTAGAGCGGCGAGCGAGCGGCCGCGAGCGACGCAGGCGATGCCGATCGCGAGCATCGCCACAGCGCAGTCGACGATCGTCTTCAGCCAGCTGAGGCTCGGATGAAGGCCCCAGATCGAGGACACGTCGAAACGGTTGAGCTGGAAGCCGATCGTTCGCTCGTAGAGCTCATGCAGTCCCCCGCTTGGCACGAACGGCGCAAAGGCAGCGACCACGACGAGGCAGAAGACTCCTCCGACGACCACCGCGTGACGTATGCGGCGCTCCCGCCAGCTGAGTGCGAAGAGCGGAAGCAGGACCACCGGGAACAGTTTCGCTGCGGCAACGAGACCGAGGACGAGTCCGCGCCCAGCCGGCGACGCCAGGACGAGCAGGAGGAGCACGAACAGGAAGGCCACCAGACCGTCATTGGTGTTGGTGAGCAGCCCCAGTAGCGTCGCCGGGTACGCGGCCCACGCCCAGGCGAGCGTGAGGCCGAGTCGCCTCCCTGCCTCCCCGATACGCAGTCGCATCCCGAGCGCCACGAGGGCGATCGTCGTCGCGAGATCGAAGCAGATCGCCGCGGCGTGCGCCGCTGGCACGTAGCCCCACACACCATGCCAGGGCCATAGCACCTCGAACGGGACATACGCCAGGTACACGATCGGCCCGTAGGTGTCACCGTGCGATGCCGCAACCGAGTACAGCGCTTGTCCATGGGTGATCGCGTGCGCCCCGATAACCGAGGCAACCCCAACGTCGATCACGTCGGGGTCGACGATGTCCAACACGACGCGTGCCGCGACGAGCGCGAGCACACCGACGACGAGCACGGGTACCGGCCATGCCGGTGCGTCCCGATCGACCCCCGGATCCTTCCTGAGTCCGAGCCACAGCATCCGCGCAAGCAGGAGGACCAGCAGCGGATAGACGACAAGGACGCTGGCCTTGAAGTGCGCGTGATCGAACAGGTAATACGGAATCGCGAACACGCCGAGCAGGAGCAACGCGTCGAGATGCCCGAACCGGCGCAGACGCCGCGGGTTGAAGAACAGGGCGAGGAACATCGCCGAGAAGACGATGACCACATACGGCGAGTCGAAGAGCCCGCCGTAGTGACCTCGCCCCGCGAGATACACCGCCAGCGGACCGCTCCAGATCGCCGTGACCCGGCCGAAGCGACTCACATCGACCTCCGCCTCCGCAGTCCCCCGATACGAGAAGTTGACCGCCCAGTGCGGTGCCGGGCTCGATCCGATCCAGATCCGGATCGTGTAGTTCAGCGGATGCAGCCGAGCGTGGAGACTGGCCATAGTCGGAGACTCCTCGGCTGCTCGGAGCGCCTCGATCGCATCGACATGGAAGCGCAGGACCCGACCACCGACCACGACAATCGGCAACTCTGTGCGCGAGCGGGGAAAGACGTACGGCGCCACAAGGGGCGAGGACGAGCCCGGCAACGGCGCCGACGCCACCGTGGCGGCCGCCGCCGTTGACCCTGAGCCGCCGAACAGCGCAAGCACCGCCAGAAGCACGACACCGCTACGAGCGCGCCACATGGCACGAGCATCGTTCATCGGCTGCGCGGCTCGAGACGCGCGGAGTCGACGCCGAGTGACCCGAAGCGCGGTCATTGCCCGTTCGCTTCGACGGCGTGTAGCGCTCCCCTGCCGCCTGGACAGCCGATCGCCATGCCAAAGCGTCCGCCAACGTTCAGGACGTCGGAAGAGGTGGTCGCTTATGCTGCCCGTCGGAATGAGCGCGGAGGGCACCGGCGACGCGAACGGGAGCATCCGCCTGGGGTCGAACGACTACGGCTACTACGACCCGGGCGCCCGCGAGTACGTCATCACCCGTCCCGACACCCCCACGCCGTGGATCAACTACCTCGGGCAGGGCGGTTACGGCGGGATCATCTCCAACGCCGCCGGCGGCTTCTCCTTCGATCGCGACCCCCGCGACCGGCGGGTGAGCCGCTATCGCTACAACGCCCTCCCCTCCGATCAGCCCGGGCGCTACGTGTACCTCCGGCGCCAGGACACCGGCGAGTACTGGGGCGCGACCTGGCAGCCGGTTCGAGCGCCGCTGGAGCACTACGAGTGCCGCCACGGCGCCGGCTACACCAGGATCACAACCGAGCACGCCGGGATCCGGTCGGAGCTGCTCTACTTCGTGCCCCTCGGCGCGGTTGACGACCCCTGCCCCGCGGAGGTCTGGGTGCTCCGACTGGGCAACACGACTTCGGAGAGCCTCGTCCTGCGAAGCTTCAGCTACGTCGAGTTCAGCTTCGCGGACTCCTCCAACGACCTGAACAACCTCGACTGGAGCGCGCACATCCTGAGCTCGGCCTATGACGCCGATCGCCACGCGATCCTGACCAGGACCAGGTTCTCCCCCACCACCCAGTTCTTCGCCTCGGACAGGGAGCCCGTCGGCTACGACTGCGACCGGGAGGCCTTCGTGGGTCGCTGCCGCGGGCTGGAGGAGCCGTTGGTCGTGGTCAGCGGGAAGCCGGACGGTAGCGAGGCTCCCCGGGGCAACAACATCGGGTCACTCTGCCACGAGCTCCGACTCGCGGCCGGGGAAACGGCAAGCATCGTGTACCTGCTCGGGATCACCGATTCCCCCGAGTCCATCGGGTCGGTTACGGCTCGCTACGACGATGCGGCCGAGGTGGAGAGGGCTTTTTCCGCCCTGCGCGCGGACTGGGACACCTATCGGGACGCTCTCCGCGCGACGACCCCCGATCCCCTTGCCACCGCCATGGTGAACGACCTCGGCCCCCTGCAGTGCCGCGCCACCCTGCACTGGTCGCGCTTCGTCTCCGGTTACGAAACCGGCCTTGGGCGGGGGATCGGAACCCGTGACACGGCGCAGGACACCCTCGGGGTCGTCCACGCCGCCCCCGGCGAGGCCGCCGACGGGCTGGAGCGGCTCTGGGGGCTGCAGTTCCCAGACGGGCACGCCTGGCACCAGTTCTTCCCGCTCGCCGGCACCGGCGGTCCCGGCCTCGCCGCCGAGCGACCCCACTGGCCCCAATGGTTCTGCGACGACCATCTCTGGCTGGTGATCGCCACCTGCAACTACCTGAAGGAGACCGGCGACTACAGCTACCTTGAGCGGCGCCCACCCTACGCGCGGAACGCCGACATCAGCGGTGAGCCCGGGGACGCCGGGACCGCTTCGGCGCCCCTCGCGGCCGACGACACCGTCTGGGACCACCTCATGGCCGCGATCGGCTTCACGCTCGCCCATCGTGGCCCCCACAGCCTTCCGCGGCCCGGCTACGCGGACTGGGACGACACCTTGAACGTCGACCACGGCTCAGGCCTCGCCGAGAGCGTCTGGTGCGGGATGCAGTTCTGCCGGGCGGTGCTCGATCTCGCGGAGCTCGCAGACCATCTCGCCCGCCACGAGGAGGCAGCCCGCATGAGGGGAATGCACGAGGCGATGGCCCAGGCGATCAACGACTGCGCCTGGGACGGGTCCTGGTACGCCCGTTGCTTCGACGACGAGGGCAAGCCGATCGGGGTCTCCTCGGAGGAACGTCAGCGCATCAGCCTGATTCCTCAGAGCTGGTGCGTGATCGGTGAGGTTGCGCCCCGCGAGCGCGCCGAGCTCGCCATGGCATCGGCCGACCAGCTCCTGGGGACGCCTTACGGGCCCAGCATGATCTCGCCGCCCTACGACGGGGGGGATGCCCGCGTGAACGGGACGAGCACCTACCCGCCGGGCGCCAAGGAGAACGGCGGGATCTTCTGCCACGCGGCCGCCTGGTCGGTCATCGCCGCCGCCAAGCTCGGGAACGCCGAGCTCGCCTACCGGTACTACAGCCAGCTGCTTCCGCTCTCCCGGCCTGACGTCGAGCGCTCGGCGGTGGAGCCCTACGTCTACTGCCAGAACATCTGCGGGCCGGTCCACCCCCAATACGGCCTGGGGCGCAACACCTGGCTGACCGGCGCCGCGGCGTGGATGTACGTGGCGATGACCCAGTGGATCCTCGGGATCCGTCCGACCCACGAGGGGCTGCGAGTGGCTCCCTGCCTTCCCGCCGGGTGGGGCGGCTTCTCCGCCAGACGCCGCTTCCGAGGTATCGAGTACGACATCGCCTTGACGCGGCAGGGCCCGGGGAACGCGGTTTCGCTCGTCGTCAACGGCCGGGCAATACCGGGCGATGTCATCCCGCTCGACGCCGTGGATTCCTCGCCCGTGGTGATCGAGGCCGTCCTCGGCGACTAGCGAGCCCACCGGCTCGGTCCCGGTTGGCAAGCTGACGCCGTGTCGACGACGATTGGTGAAACTCGCGCCGCGCAAGCTGACCGGAACGAGTTTGCGCGGCGCGCTCAGTACGTGAGCCTATTCGGGCGCGCAGGCTGCATAGGTGGACACGGCCGCAGCTGTCGTGCCGTTGTTCAGGAAGGAAGCGCTCCAGACGTTGGCGGCCTGGACGCTGCCCCCCACGAATTTCCCGGTCGACGTGTCGGCTGGACCCGAACTGAGTACGGTGACATCCTTCGCGGGGGCCGTATCAAAGCCCCCACCAGTTGGACGGGTGCCGCTCGGGCAGACGGCGTACAAAGCTATCGCGGCGCGTGGTGCGACCGAGCCGTCGCGGAATGCGTAGACGAGCTTGACGCCTCCTACACCCTGGGTCGCAGCGTAACCAGTTCCACCGAGGGCGAGGACGAGAGCGAGCATCGCGACGACGAGGGCCGGTGACGGTCCCCTCCTACCGCGAACGGCGAGTAGCTTTGCGGACATGGGCGCCCCCTTATCGGATGTGATGTCGGCCGAACAAGCGCGGCGCAGAGTCACCCCGCCGCACCGCATCAAGTATTCCGCGAGGAGGCGCGCCTGGGTGGGCGGATCGGCCACGCCGTGACCACCGCGGACTGCGCCTGGCGAGCTCGGCGCAGGTTGGCCGACGTGCGGTCGTCGCTCCGAGGCACCCTCGGCAGACCGCTACCTCTCGCGCAAACGGACACTCGCGTACGATGGCGCGATGCCGATGCCCAGGCGGTCAAGCGTCGAGGACTACTTCGAGCAGCTCACTCCGGGCCAGAGGCCGCACCTTGACGTGCTCCGCGAGCTTAGCCTCAAGACCGATCCGCTAGCACGGGAAGAGCTGAAGTGGAACCTACCCGTCTACGTGCGCGGCGAGAACAACCGCCTGTGGATGCTTCAGAACTTCAAGAACCACTGCTCTCTTCGCTTCCCACCGCGATTCTTCGCCTCGCACAAGGCCGAAGTTGAGGCAGCCGGCTACGAGGCCGGTGAGGGGTTCATCAAGCTCCCCTACGACCGTGAGATCCCGATCGCGCTCTGCAGGGCGCTGATGCAGGCGCGGATCGACGAGTACGAGGCAACCGGCGCCGGCTGGTCAAACGACTGACCTGCGGCACCCGCCGCCTCGCGTGACGCGCGGCTGATCGGGCCGCTTCAATGCCCGCCGGTAGGACCGCTGACCCGCCGTCAGATGGACCGTCGTCGTGAAGAACGAGGTTGCGCAGCGTGCAGACCGCCCCAAGGAAAACGGGGGCTAGCCGGCGAGTGCGGCGAGGTGGGATTGGAGGCGAACCACAGCGACCGCTGCCCAGAGTGTCCCAACCAGGCGCAATGCGAACGTGTTGGTCTCGATCACGACTTCGTGCATCGGGTGCGTGTGATAGAACCACCACGTCGATGGTCGCGGCTGAGTCAGGTGCATACGATGAGTTCTGATCCGTTTTCGCAGCCCGCTGCACGCCAGTACAGGGTCCGCCCTTACAACCAGCGCATGGCTAAGCGGATGGCCCGAAGGGCTCATGTCGACGGTGAAGGTGCGGTGGCCGTTGCGTTCACCTTCAACAACCTAGCCACCACGGTCGTCATCGGCGCGATCGTGGACATCGTGAAGTTCGTTCCCGTCATCGGTTCTTATGTCGATCTCGCGGTCAGCCTCCTTACTTTCTATTTCCACCGGATCGTGTTGGTTACGGACCAGAACGTATATGTGTTCCGCGACTGGCCGCTCCATTTTCCCGGCAAGTTGCTGATGAAGCATCAACGGGGGCCCGGCGTCGTGACGCTCGGCGCTCCGGCCGCCTCGTCGTTTATGCGATTCATTCGGCGCGGTCAGTTGACCTTTCAGGACGGAACCATCGTGTATCACTCCTTTATCTATATCCGCCGGGCGAAGTACATTGCACAGGAAGCCAATCTGCCCGCAGGCCAGTAGCGTCTAACCATCGACTCGTCCGTTGGTCTGTCAAGGCATGACGGGTCGGCCGCGCATACGCGGCGCTTCCGCTCTCGGTTTCGCCCAGTTGCCCTGCTGAAACGTTGCGTCCGCTACCGGCCGGGCGAGGCGGGGCCGAGCACGATTTCTCGCGGCTGCGCGGCATGATCGTTGTGCTGTGGCGCTCAGGGCTACGAGTCAGCGAGGCGCTCGCGCTGAGCGAGAGCGATCTTGACCGGGGTCGCGGCGCGATCTTGGTGCGCCGCGGCAAAGGCGGCTAGCGTCGCGAAGTCGGTATGGACACCTGGGGCTGGCAACAGCTCGAACCATGGCTGCAAATCCGTGAACAACTACGCGTTGGCGCGCTGTTTTGCATCATCAACGGCCCGAACCAAGGCCGGCCATGGACACAGGACGCGGTCCGCTTCCAGCTACGGCGAACCGCAGTCGAAGCAGCAGTCAGACGCCGCTTCGCGCCGCATCAGCTGCGTCACGCTCACGCCGTGGAGATGGCTCGCGAAGGTGTGCCGATCATGGTGATCCAGCGCCAGCTCGGGCACGCCAACCTCGGCATCACCTCGATCGACCTCCAGGGCATCGACAACGCCGAGATCATCGACACCGTCAACCATCGCGCAGCACCGGTTATCCCCGCCAGCGCCGGCCTATGGCGACCGGGCTGACAGCAGGAGTGAGCAAAGTGTTCGGTACAGATCGGTAGCGGGAGCGCCGAACACTTCCGTAGATGTGTTCGGTACAGTTGGTCTATGGCGCAACCGAACAAACCGGCAACCGGCGGGCGGCCATCGCGCCTTGCCGTCTACGAGCGCCTACGGATCCAGATCGGCGAGCTGCGCGAGCGGCTCGGTGGGCTCCCGTCGCCGCTGGAGGCCGACGGGATCTGGCGCGAAATATGGCTTGAGGAAGCCCATCATTCAACGGCGATCGAGGGCAACACGCTCGTCCTCAAGCAGGTCGAAGCGCTGCTCGCCGAGGGACGGGCGGTTGGCAACAAGGAGCTGAGCGAATACCTAGAAGTGCGCGGCTACGCGACCGCGGCGGACTGGGTTTACGGGCACACCATCCAGCCCGGCGCGTGGATCGACGAGACGGTTATCTCGCTCACCGAGCTGCGTTATGTTCACGAGCTCGCGATGACGCCAGTCTGGGACGTCTCGCCGCATCCGCAGGCCACCGACCACGAGCGCCCCGGCTCCTTCCGCGAACACGACATCCAACCCTTCCCCGGTGGCATGACACCACCAGAATGGCCTTTGGTGCCGGCCCTGGTCAATGACTGGATCTCCGACAACCAGACCCTTGCCCACGCCGACGACTCCACGCTGGTGGAGGCGATCGCCTCACTGCATGCTCGCTTTGAGCAGATCCACCCGTTCCTCGACGGAAACGGACGCGCAGGCCGCCTCGTGCTCAACCTCGTGCTCGTCAGACTCGGATACCCGCCCGCGATTATCTACAAGGGCGACCGGTCCCGATACCTCGCCGCACTCCGGCGCGCCGATCAAGGCGACCCCGGACCGCTCGGCGAGTTCCTCGCACGCGCAATTCTCGACAACCTCTACAAGTTCATCGTTCCCGCGATCGCCGGCCCCGCCCGCCTCGTCCCGCTGCCCGCACTGGCGACCAGCGAGATCTCCGCCAACGCTCTGCGCGTCGCCGCGATCCGCGGGCGCCTCAAAGCCGCAAAGGCCGCTGACGGCACCTGGCGAAGCTCACTAGCCTGGGTGCAGGAATACACCGCAGCCCGATACAAGCGATAGCGCATCCCGTGCCTGTGGCCGGGACCGGCAGTGGGGCTGCGCTCATCGACACGCGATGGCGACACTGTTGACGTTGCGGCGGGACACCTTGTAGGGCGAGGCGCGACGTACTAAGGAGCGATGCCGAATGACTGTCTCTGGTGCCGATGCTCAGGGTGCGCACGAGCTGGGCGAGCGTGCCCAGGCCGCGGTCGAACAAGGTCGTGTGGACGAGGCGATCGTCTGGTGGCGCAAGGCGTGTGAGCGGGCGGCCTCCACCAACGATGTGGAAGCAGTGGGGTACGCGCTGCTCAACATTGCGATGGTGAGCACGCAGCTCGCGAACTTCGACGCAGCTGAGGAGGCATTCCTGGAAGCTGTCGCGACCGGCCACCCGGAAATCGCGCCCAAGGCGCTGGTGAGTCTCGCGATCGTGTACAAGCGCACCGGTCGCGCTGCGGACGCCCGTTGGTGTTATGAGCGGGCGCTGGACATCGTTTCAGAGGATCCGGACCTTCTTTCCCAGGCCCGTCAAGGCCTCGCGACACTCGACCGCGGTGTGGCGTAGACCCGGCGCGCTGCTTGCCCTCCGACGTAGGCGCGCGAGATGGCACACGGCGCTAGCGTTACGCCAGCGGTTGCACGGACCCGACCGGCGGCGCGAGTCACCGCGTTTGCCGATCACCGACTAGGAGGCGGACGATCATGGATGCGCTACTTCAACTCGCTGCCGAGGCTGTCGGGGAGAGCTGCGCCAAGACGCAGGATGCCGATG
>JBEKXB010000047.1:0-8475 GCA_049512455.1 Solirubrobacteraceae bacterium
GCTCCGGCTCCACGACGACGCCCGCCCGCCACATCAGGCAACATCAACCAACACAAACACCGACGCGAGGTGGGGCCACTTCAAGCGTCCACGGTGGGGCCACTGCAAGTGTCCACGCCGAAATGCACTTGTATTGCCCGGCTTGAGTAGCGGCGCGCCCCTCGAGGGATTGTTCGAGCAGGTGGAGCAAGACCTGCTCAGTCGCCTAGTGTACGTGGAGGCCGCCGGCGAAGTAGAAGAGGCCGGCTGAGATGAGGATCCGCGAGCTGCACCAGCGGCGGTTCGGCTGTTTCACCGACGATGAGCTGCCTCTGATCCTTGAGGGCGATGACAGCGCGGTGCCTGGGCTGCATGTCGTCTATGGGCGCAATGAGGCCGGCAAGACGACGACGCTTCACGCGATCCGCTACGGGCTCTACGGCATCCCCGATCTGCGCAACGATCCGCGCACGTACGACTTCCTCCACCGCAAACCCGACCTCCGCATCGCGATGGTGATCGAGTCGGCAGCTGGCGAACGGATCGCGTTCACACGACGCAAGAAGACAGGCGTCACCTGTTTCGACATCACCGACACCATGCCGTCGCCGGGCGCCCAGGCACAGCTTGACCTGCTGCTGCGGGGTGTTGACCGCGACCTCTTCACATACAAGTACGGCATCGATAACAGCACATTGCGCGCGGGCGGCGAGGGCCTCGCCAGCGATCACAGCGATCTCGGCGAGTCGCTGTTTGCTGCGACCACAGGGATCGTCGGGGTCCACGCGACACTCAGGTCCCTCGCGGGTCAGATTGACGAGCTGCTCAAGGCAACCGGTCGATCCGGAAGGATCGCCGACGCCGTCAGGCGCTTCAACGATGCGCGGATAGCCGCCGAGAAGGCGAGGAAAGCAGGCCGAAGCTGGCTACCAAAGCAGAAGGAGATCGAGACCGCGAAGAAGTCGTTTGAAACGCTGACCAAGAACCTCGCCACCGTCACCGCCGAGCACGAGCGTGCAACGCACGTCAGCGACGCCATCGCAGATATCGTTGAGCGCGGTCTCCTGCTGCAACAGATTGGCGACCTTGGCGACGTGATCGACGTGTGGTCAGCCGATCTTGAACAGCAACGAAGGGACCTGCGCACCACGGTTGCGACCACAGAAGCAGAGCTGCTTACTACGACAAGCGATCTGCAGGCCGAGGTGGCCAAGGAAGCTGAGCTCTCCGCGGCAGTCGATGACGCCGTGGTCGCAGCGACGGACCGCGCAAGAAACCTCGGCGAGCGGATCGCGGAATACCTGAGCGCGAAGGGCGACCGCGCGAAACTCGCCGCCGCGCTGGAGCAGGCACAGACCGCCGTTGCGGCTGCGTGCCGTGCCATTAGCGCTGGCGCAGATGTCGGCCGCGCACAAGAGCTGATCCCGCCGCTTCCCGCCCGCGATGCGGCCCGGACACTCCTTAGCACACACACGGACCTGCACCGCGAGGCTGCCGCTGCCGCTGAGGCGCTCGAAGCGTGCGATGGCGCTCTCGAAACGTTCGACGCGGAGGTACCCGCAGCGTCTCCAGCGCTGCCCGGCTTGGACGTTGTGAAGACCGCTGTGGAGCGGCTTGAGACGGTCGATACGGCCCGCCTCGCTCAACTCGAGGAGCGACTGCAAGTGAAGTCGAGGCAGCTGAGCGACGCAGCCAAGGCACTCCCGCGATGCTCGCACTCGGTGGATGCGCTGCTTGCCCTCCCCGCGCCGGTCGAGCAGACCGTTGACGCGTTCGACGAGGAGCTGCGCGCGGCGCAGAGCAAGGTTGCGCAGCTCGACGCCGCTCTCGCTACTTCAAATGCAGCCCTCGAGGCGGCTGACGCTGAGGTCGCGACCCTTACGCAAGGGCGCGACCTGCCGACGGGGGATGAGCTGAGCGCACTTCGAGCCAAACGGGACAGCCTCTGGCAGCGCATCCGCACCGCATGGGCGGGCGACGGGCCGAGCGACAACTCCGGCGAGATCGCCGTCGGCGGCGAGGGAGCGATCGCCACCGCGTTCGAGGACGCAGTCCGCTCCGCCGACGGGCACGCGGACCGCATGGTGCTTGCGGGCGAGATCGTCGGAAAGATCGCGGCCGCGCAACAAGTCCGGTCGGCCAGCGCCGCCGAAATCGCCCACCATGAGCTCGATCGCGCGGACGCCCTTGGAGAGGTAGAGCAGGTCGAGGCCGAGTGGCGGGCGCTCTGGACGGAGATCGAGGTCAACCCAGGGACCGTGTCGGAGATGCGCGCGTGGCTCGCCCAGCTGCGGGCGCTGCGCGAAATCGCTGCGACCGCCGAGTCGGACTCGGTTGATGCTGGCTCGCTACGCAAGAGGGTGGAGCGCGCCCGCAGCGATCTGTCCGGCGCGCTCACCGCGGCACATTCACCCCCCGCGTCCGATGACATCTCCGTTGAGATTCTGCAGGGCACCGCCAAGGACATCCTGCGCGCCGCCGACCGCGCCCGAGAAGCCGCCGTCAAGCGCGACGCCGAACGCAGCAACCTCGAGACGAACGCGAACAAGGCACGCCTACGGGCGAACACTGCCCACGAGGCACTGGATGCCTGGCGCCGCCAATGGAACAAGGCCGCGCCAGCGATCGGCCTTGACGTAGACGCGCTTCCAGAGACAGGCAGCGCAATGGTCGAGGCGATCGGCGCGCTCGAGGATGCACTCGAAAGCCTCGCCAATGCCCAGCACGCGCACGACGCCAACGACCTCCTCGTGACCGCCTTCGAGGCCGAGGCCGAGGATCTCGTCTCGTCGATCGGTGGCGAGCTCGCCCGCGTGCTCGCTGGTAAGACCGCAGACCACGTCGTGCGCGAAGTCGCGCAGGCGGCCAGGGCCTGTGAGACAGCAGCCGACAACCTGACGAAACTCGCTCCCGAGATCGAGAAACTCAAAGATCGGGAGCGCAAGCAGCGGAACACGATCACCTCGGCAACCGACGAGCTCAACCGGCTCGCGGCCGGCGCAGAGCTAGCGAGCATCGAAGAGCTTGACGCAGCCGCCGTGCTGTGGGCACAACGAGAGAGCCTGCGTGCGCGTGTCACCGTTGCCGACCACAGCATCGTCGAGATAACGAAGATGGCGCCCATTGAAGTTGTCGACTTCCTCGGCGAGACGCCGCCAGACCAACTTCCGGCGCTGATCGCGGAGCGCGAAACCGCGATCACGGACGCGACCACGCAGCGAGACACCATGCGCGAGACGCTCGACACGCTGCAATATGAGCTATTCGAGCTTCAGGAAGCGGCGCAACCTGAGCCCCACCTTGCAGACATGGACGACGCGAGGGCCGAGATCGAGCGACTCGCCGTGCAGTACGTCCCACTCAAGCTGCAACACGACCTTCTCGCCAACTACCTACGTGAGAAGGCGAGCAGGCACATGGGGCCCGCGATGAAGCGGGCGGGCGCCATCTTCAGCGACCTCACATGTGGCGACTACGTCGGTGTTACCCAGGACGTCGACGATGCCGACAGAGAGGTGCTCAAGGTGGTCCCAAACGGGAGGCCCACCATGGACCGCATTGGCCTGAGTACCGGCACCGGCGACCAGCTCTTCCTGGCGCTGAGGCTGGCCAGCATCTATCAGCAGCTCGATCAGCCCGGCAACGAGCCGATCCCGTTCATTGTCGACGACATCCTCACCGCATTCGACGACGTGCGGAGTGCCGCAACTATGCGGGTCCTCGGCGAGCTCGCGACCCGCACTCAAGTGCTCTTCTTCACCCACCACAAGCACCTAGTGGATCTCGCCCGCGCGGAAGTGCCGCCCAGTGTGCTGCGAGTTCTGGAGCTTGGCTAGATGCGGCGGTCCAGTTGGCCCCGAGCTTGGGTAGCTGTCCCTACGTGCAAAGTGCGCCTGGAAGCTCCGGCGCGAGGCCGCGTTCTCGGAGCTCAAGCCGTTGGGGCTCCCCCAGTGGCCGCCCTGACGAACGCTGGAGAACGGGGTTTGGGGAGGAACGGAACAGGATTTAGCGCTAAGACCGGCGTCTGGGTGCTGATGCTCGTTCTCTGGCGGCCGCGGCACGCTCGGGCTGGTGCTCAACGCCACCGTCCTCTGGAACACGATCTACATCGACAACGCCCGCGCACTGCGCGAAGCGGCCGGCCGCCCGATCCCCGAGCAGATACTCGCGGGCTCTAGCCCGCTGATCTTCGAGCACATCAACTTCCACGGGCGCTACCCGTTCACACCCCCCGTGCTCGACCGGCCGCTACGCGACCCCAACGCGCCAGACGACGACCTCTGAACCGACCAGCGCCCTCCCCGCCACGCCCAAACGCGACCGCTTAGCGCTGAATCCTGTTCCGTTCCTCCCCAAACCCCAAGCTCACCCGCTACGCCGGTCTCCGCTCCAACGATCGGGGACAGTTTGGCGGGTCAAGCACCAGCCTATCCCGCCGCGCTGCGAGACATGTGGGGCTACATCCTCGCGAGCAGCTCGGCCTTCTTGTTGGCGAACTCCTCGTCGGTCAATATGCCCTTGGCCCTAAGATCGGCAAGCTTCTCGATCTGGCCTGCGAGATCTGGTGCCGCCTGAACAGGCTCGGTGCTGGGATCCTCCCGTCCGTTCCCCCTGGCGGCACGACGTGCTTGCATCGCGAGCGGCTCAAGCTTTGGCGAGATCTCGCGCGGCAACGTCTTCGCAACATGGAAGATCGCCTCATCCCCCACCTGAGTCACGACGGTGATTATTGCTTCCTTAGAGCCCTTGCTGTCCTTTTTGAAGGCGAGTCCTAGCGGACCAAGTGCAACAAGTCGAGTGGCGGTAAATCGACGCTGCGCCTGCTCGGGCCCCTCTATTGCGATGTCGCTTATCTCGCTCCAGGGGATCGTGAAGATCGTCGAGAGCTTGCGAAGGCTGATGCCGTGGACGTCCACCTTGAGCGCGAGGTTCGATTTCCCCTCGGGGGCCTGATGGCCTGGCCAGCCGCCGTAGTAGGAGACGTTGGTCAGCGTGAGGAACTTAGTGAACCCGAGCGAGCTAAATGCCGCCGGCGTTTGCCACCATGACGATGAACCGAGCCGCTCCTGCTCCACGGCCTCGAGCTTCGCGCGCATCGTCGCCTCGGAGTCGATCAGCTTCTGCTGCTGGGCCTCGAGGTCTGAGATGTGCTGGTCGAGCTTCTGCAGCTCGCTTTGGACGGTCTGCTTGCGCTCAAGCGCGGTCCGCGCGAGATCCTCGCGGCCTGCTGACAGCGCCTGGCGCGCCTGGCTGTCGAGCTTCACGACCTGCTGCTCCATCTCCGACTTCTGCGCCAGCAACCGTGTCTTCGCTTCCTCGATCTGCGACTTCCCAAGCTCCAACCGCTTCTCCAGTTCCTGCAATGTCGTGATTTCAGCGGTCATGTCGCGGCGCCCGTCTTCGGCCAGGCTCAATGATGCCAGCTGCCCGCGAGCGGTGCGCATAGCGCGGACCGCGTCACTGCAGACGACGGGCGGGCTATCCTGGAGCGCTGGCGAAGGGTCGGGCTCGAGAACATTCCGTCTCTTCAAGCCCGAGGAATGACGCTAGCGCCGTGTGCCGCACATGCACGTGCTGAGAGCGCTCTCACTGCCGTTCCCTTCGGTCTGCGACGCGAGGACTACTATCGCGAGCCGCCGAAGGATTTGTCTGCGGTGTCAAGGTAATCTTGGGGACGCCGACCGCGGCACCACACTCTGCGGTCGCGAGGTGCTCCATTCAAGACAGGGACGGCTGGCCAGCTGCCCGACACGATGCTGAACCGCAGAGGCGGCGTGCTGGGCTCGGTAGGCCTCCGCTGGTTACCGCGTTGGTGCGTTGCGTGCTCGATCGATCGCGCGGTAGACGGTCGATCGGGCGACGCCGAACAGTTCGGCGAGCTCGCCGGGGGTCTTCTCCCCCGTATCGTGCAGCGCTGCCAGATGCGTCTCCTGCGCCGGGCTGAGCTTTGGCTGGCGGCCGCGGAGCTTGCCGTTAGCGCGGGCGACCGCCATCCCCTCCCGGGTTCGTGCGCGGATCAGGTCGCTCTCGAACTCCGCGATCATCGCCAGCATGTTGAACAGCAACCGGCCCACCGGATCGGCCGGATCGTGCACTGACCCACCGAGGTTCAGCTTCACCTGGCGCTCGGTCAGCTCGTCGGCGATGTCACGCGCATCAGGAAGCGAACGAGCCAACCGGTCGAGCTTAGTGACGACGAGCGTGTCGCCTGAGCGGCACGCAGCCAATGCTTCACGCAGACCGGGCCGCTCACGGTTCCTCCCGGTCAACCCCTGGTCGACGTAGATGCGCTCGGACTTGACGCCGAGCGCCTCGAGCGCGTTGCGTTGCGCCGTCAGATCCTGCTCGTCGGTCGAGACGCGCGCGTAGCCGATCTTGATCGATCGCACCAAAGCAGTGTCCCAGATAAGGCACCCATCCCGGATTCCAATTCGGACTGGTCAAACGGGACGCCCGGCGGCCCGGAAACACTGGGCGTGCAGCGCCGCCGAACCTGTCCCGATAGCCGATCCTCATCGGAACGCCATCTACACGTGCGATGGCGCCGTGCTTGCGAAACGTTCCACTCTCCCGCGGATCCTGTCCGGTCCACAGGGCCTCAGTTGACATCAAGCCAAACAGACCAAGATGTCATGCTGCGTCGCTCCGAGCGCAGCAAGGCTGCGCTCGGAGCACCCGGCACAGCCTGGCCGGGGACGCTTGATGTTCTCAATAGTCGCTTGGCGCGCCGTCACGTCGTGTCTGAACCTCCGGCGCGTGCTTTCACTGGCATTTCACGAAATACGCGCTGAAACCACCGTCGCTCCCGTAGCTTCCCGCCGCGGTAGAGTCAGCTAGCAAGTTGTCTCCACCGGGTCCGTCGGCAGCGTTGGTCTGGCTTGTTGGAAAGGCGTTGAGCCAACCAGTGGTTCCACCGAACGTCGTCGCTTGGGCCTCCTGGATGTTTACCCAACCAAAGTTCTCGAGCGGCACGAGGGTGTCCAAGGGATCCTCGACGATAAATGCTGCGTCGCCGAAGTTCGGGGTCTCTAACGACGCCGGAAACGACCACACACTCGGCCAACCCATGTAGCTGCTCCAAAGGAAAAATTCGGTCGAGTTCGTGCTCGCATTCCAGTAGACGTCGGAATACGTTAGAGCGCCAGGAGACGTGTAGTAGCCCGGGAACACAATGTTGTAGTAGTTCTGATTGTTATAACCGACAACTTCCCACCACATTCCGTTGTTGGGTTCACCGGCACCTTGCCATGAGCCAGCTTGCTCCAACGCGTTGTTGTTGAGACCCCCGAGACCGGTCCATATCGAGTCGGCAGCACCCGAGCACTCCGACTTGCTGTCAGCGGGCTGATTCCACTCCATGAACGTGTTGTCATATTGTGTCCCGTTAGGCGTGGTGTAGTTGCCGTCCCAACCCGTGTCGTGGGGCGGCAATGACCCGGCGGCTGGGGTGCTCGTCTGGTGGCCCTGGTAGACGAATATCTCGGCTGGTGCCGGGCCGACAGCGGGGCCCGAGTCCACGAGCGCGTCCGTCGAGGTGCGAGGCGGATAGCCGTAGTCCGCTAGCTGCGCTGACGTTGCCGTCGCGGGATCGAAACCGGCGGGCGGTTGCGTGTAAATGGCTGTTTGTCCATCGACGTCGTAGCTGTATCGGGTAGCTCCACTCGGAAGCACCGTGGCTGGTCCGCGGGGAACGAGCGTGATCCCACATTCGGTAAGCGTGGCCTGGCTGACCATTGCTGGATCGAAGCTAGTCGAGCAGATCGGCGGTGCGGTCGCCGTGGTGGTAGTCGGCGAGGCAACGCTCACGGGCGGGGAGATCAGCCAGCACGACCCAATGAGCAGCGCGGCGCCGACGTAGCACCTACGTCTGTCTTGCAAGCCGTGCCAGAGGCGAGACCGCATGCGCCAATAGCTCCTGCCTGCGTCCGCAGGGCCAGCGGCGCGCAGCACCTGCGACTCGGCCCGAAACGGCCGATCATCGCGTACTCGTGAGCCCAACATGTCCATCTCCTCTTGGTCGCACTACTACTTCGTAAGCCGGTGTGATCGACGATCTACCAGGTGGGTATTGAGTCCGTCAAGTCGCACTCCGCTCATCTGTGGAGTTGTCGCGAAGCCGCAATTGTTGCGGCAGGTCTCAGGGCAACTGTTCATGGCCGCCCGTGGATCGATGGGGCGGCAACGTTCAAGTTGAGATTCAGCAGTACGTTGAGCTGCGCAACCAGTGAGGCCGCCGGCGTGACCGAGCCGGGGAACGGCGGGATGCCGAGTGCCGGCTGCGCGTGACCGTTGATCGTGAGCTGCACGCCACTGCACCCGTACTGGATGATCGTGGCGACTGCCACCGGCGGTGTGTGGTGGCCCCTGGTGAACGTGAGCTGCAGCATCGGAGTGCACCAGCCGAGGGGCGGGGCGATAGGCCACTGACCAGCGACGTCGCCAGCGAGCGGCAGCGCGTTCAGGAGCGCTGTGGCGCGACGGATCCTCGCCGGCGAA
>JBEKXB010000048.1:0-6398 GCA_049512455.1 Solirubrobacteraceae bacterium
CCCATCCCTTCCGCCGCCTTCCGCTCGAGCTCAATGAGCCCGACACAGTCAGCAGCCGATCGGACGGAGGTGGGGCCAGTTCAAACGTCCACACTGGGGCCAGTTCAGATGTCCGCGCCCAGCTGTGCTCGCGTTGGCGGGGTTGATCGCCGTCGCGATGGGCGTCGGCGGCGCCGTCGGCTCGCTGGCCGGTCCCGGCTCCTCGCCCGACCGCGTTGCGTAGAACCCGAGACCTCGCCGATGCTCGGTGCGCCCGCCAGGGGCGCGGCTCAGTAGGCCTCGAGCAACACCTTCGGTGAATGGCGCACGCACGTCGCCGTTGCGAGACTGGCGTCGACTACGATTCTCACACCGAGGCGCCTCGGGGGCATCATCCGGCGCTCGAAAAGCCGACAAAGGGGGCAACACATGTCTCGCGCAGAGGGGCGCAAGTCGCGTCCACGTCTTTCCACCGGCACCGTCGTGGCGACGGTGGCGCTGTTCTTCGCGCTCGGCGGCACGGCCTGGGCCGCTCACCACTACCTGATCACCTCAACCAAGCAGATCAAGCCGAGCGTGCTCAACTCGCTCAAGGGCAAGGCAGGTCCTGTCGGACCCACAGGACTGCAAGGCATCCAGGGGATCCAGGGCGCTCAGGGACCCAGCGCCGACCCGTTCGTCGTCACGGGCCTCGCTCAGAATTCGCTCTCCCCAGCCAGCGGCGGCATCGGCCCGATCCCGGTGAACCTCGACTGCTTCGACGTCGGCGGCGACCCGGTGGCAGTTCTGCAATCAGGCGCTTCGTCGGGAACATGGGCGGTGGATTACGACTACCGGCAGTCCGGGGTCAATGGCGCCGGGACAAGCGACATGGACAACGGGTCTCTCAGCAGCGGGCTGAACCTTGCCAGCGAAGAGGCCACCGGCGATGAGGCCACCGGAATCGCTGTCCTGAGCACCACGACGGGCACAACGACGACGACGGAGACCGTCGACTTCAGCCTGGGCAGCACCGGAGTAAGCGGCGGCACCTGCAGCATGACCGCACAGGTGGTATTCGGAACTTAGACGGCCCGGATCGAAACCTGAACTACGGCGCCCCGGGCCCGGACACAGCGTCCGCGGCTCGGGGCAGCAGTCAGGCCACCAGGCGCGCCGAGACCCACGCGGCGCATCACGAGCCGGCCAACGCGTCGTGCGTCGACTGCCCGGCGTCGCCTCAACTGCGACGCCGGGCAGTCGCCATCAAACCCAGAAGCGCCAGATCTCTCGGCGCGTTTCCATGATGGGTCAGTGGCTAGTCTCGCCCCGACGCGACCGCGCCTACTCGCTTTGGGCTGTCGCGTCGGCGCATAAACGAGATAGCGCCAAAGCCTTCCCTCGGCCGCCCCACCGCGTACTGCTCGTTGCCAGCAAACGCGGGCATTTCCGAGCCCCACCCGCGAACGCTGGCGGATGTCAGGTGTAGCCCCAGCTATTTCCGTGCTCACCTGGACGCCACGATGTCTCTGCGTAGAGTCGACGGTATGGCGTCCGCCCGCAAATCGTCCTTTTCGCCGCCCGAACGCCTGGCGTCTCTGGTTATAGAGGCCGCCGGTGAGGTGTCTGAGGGAGATCGATCTGTCCGAGGTGCCGACGTCGAGCCCACCACGACCACCCTGTGCACGATTGTGGCTGCAGAGGTTGCCGCCGCCACCGGCGGTCTCATGGGGGGCGGCGTTACATCCGGCGACAGTGAGGCGGACCGCAGCGTCGACGTGCTCTCGTTCGTGCCTGACCGCCGAACTGCTGACCCCATTGCCCTCGCCATCTCCGACTGGGCGACACGGCAGGGCCCCACGGTTGTCGACTTCCTATATCTGGCTAACGCGCGGGTCGGCGGCCTGCCAACACCTGAGGCGCAAGTCGACGCCATCGAATCCTTGCAGGCCTGTCAGCACGCGCTTGCGCTCGTAGAGCCTCCTTCACGACACAGGTATCGCCGGTGGCTTGCGGCCCAACCGCCTGTAATGGAGTGGGCAACGCCGTGGGTAATTGAGAAAGCGTGCGGCAATTGGGCGCAGGCAAAGGCAATGGCAGCGGGACAGCCGCTGGTGCCGATTGCCGCGGCTGGCGCTGGCCGTTTCGGGGGCAGCGCGTCCAAGCCGGCAATGCTGGAACTCGTGCGCCAGTGGCATCAGAACGAGCCTGATGAGCGTCGACGGTTCGTCCGCTTCCGAGCGTGGGTACTTCAGCAATTGACTGATCCGTCGTCACGTGAGCTGGCGGCTCGCGTCGTCTGCGGAGAGACCTACCGGAAGCATTTCGGTTCGTGGGCAACCGTAGTCGCCGAAGCTGGGCTCTTGCCCGGCATGTCGTTCCTGGCGTTCAGGCACCTCGTCGGATCGCCTTACCAGTATTCGGTCGACGACATGGAACGGTACTTGCGACAGTGGGCTGCATACGCCCTAGCCAACGGCGACGAGCTAACGGTCACGTCGTGGTCAGCCTGGCGTGATGTCGAGCTGAGGCAGCGCTGGGTCGCGGGCATCGCGCAAGGGCTACCCGGCGACCACGCCATCGACCGGCACTGGGTGACCTTCCTGGATGCACTCGTCGACCTCGGACTTGTCTCTTCGGATGAGGCTCTACGTCGTCGACTAGCCCGCGGGGACCGATTGCCGCTTGACGAGCTCGCCGCCCTATTGCGCGCCGCTGTGCGCTCGTGCGACGGGGACCTGGGCTACGCGACCTACGACGCATTTCGCAAAAGGAAGTCGATAGAGCTCGGGCGGTCCGTACCGTGCGTGGACACCGTCTTGGTAAGGCTCGGTGCTCGCACACTGGACGAAGCGGTAAAGATCGCGGAGGGAATGGCGACGCATCCCGCCGAGGACACTGGCGACCGGGATGAGACCGTTGACGTCTAGCGCCAATCAGGCACCTGCCATCTCGGCAGATACACAGACGACCATCCCCGAGGCCGCACGTGTGCTCGCCGATGTCACCGTCCCCCACTTATCCCAGCGCGGCCACATTCATTTGCATCTGCTCCTCGGATCCAGACGTACGTTCCCAACGATGCGCGGCGTACGGCGTCGCCGCCTCGCCGTAATTCTGGACTTCATGCACGCCCACGGCCGACGTCCCACGCTGTCGGAATACATCACCGAACACGAGCGCCGCACCGCCGCCGGCGACGACGTACCGTCGGTCAAGCAACTCTACGCATGGTTCGGGTCGTGGCCGTTCGCAGTGTCCGTCGCAGCGAGATACTTCTACGACGGCACGGGCGCTCGCGCACCGTCGAGGAAGCCCAGGGCCCGCCCCCGTGGCTCAGTAACCGAAAGACGCCTACTCGACTCGGTCGAAGCCGTCTACGAAGAACTCGACCACTGGCCGAGCGACATCGAGTACTTCGCCCTTCACAACGCCGAGCGGCTGCTGCGACTGAAGCTCGGCGTCGGCCACATCGATCTCTTCTCGATCAAGGCGTTCAAAGACACATTCGGCAGCTACGGAGAGGGACGCGCAGCGGCTCAGCGGCGCCTCGCCGAGCGGGCACGCGTGCACGCCGACCGCCTAGAGAAAGCCTCCACGCAACCACCAACTCCTTCACGCAAAGGCCGCAGCCAGAGCAGGCGGACACGCTCGTCACACTTGCGGCCTCCCAGCTGAACGCGGTAGCCTGCCTCGACCCAGACACCCATCGGGCTCGGGTAGCGCCCGCCGTACCGGCTTTCGCTACTCGTCCGCTGGCAGGCGGCCGGCGATGAAGTCGGCGACAGGGGTATGTGCCCAGCCCCGGAACCCGTCGTACCTAAACCCTTCCCTAGACGCGACGTCCCCAACGGCGCGCAGCGCCACTGCGAGCCGACCGTCGTCTTGAACGCCGAGGGCCTCGCGCATCGCGCCGTCACGAAGGAGCTCCACGACAGCCGGCTGAACACGGCTTTGGTGCAGGCGAGCGAAGTTCGGGAAGAAGGTCTGCCCGAAGCCGAGGTCGGGAGCATCAGCGACCGCCACGATGTTCGAGAGAACGTCGAATTGGGCCAGGCTTGTGAGGAGCAGTTCGTCATCTGGGCGGATGCCATCGGGACGGAGGCAGTCGAGTCGCGCCGCTTGCGCGTGAGCGAGGCTGAGGAGGCTGAGCTCGATGGCGTGGTCTCCCTGTCGGCTTTGAAGGTGCTCGGCTCTACTGATCATGGTGATGGCGTGCCTGAGCCAGTTGGTGTCGTAGCTGATGAGGCGTTCCGGCAGTTGCAACGTCAAGGTGCGGATGGCTGCCCACCGGTGGCGGCGAACCGCGAGTCCCCCCAGCGCGTATAGCCTCGTCATCAGTTGGAGCCAGACGCGGGGCGCTGGCTCGTCCGGCGGGATACGAACGTTGTAGCCGAACCGCTCCGCGTCGCCCTCAACGAGCGGCATCGAGTAAACCTCCCGCAGGAGTTCGACGAGTCGATCAAACCACTGCCACTGTTCGTATTCGAGGAATGTGGCAGCGAGACAGATCAGGCTGTCGAGAAGCGCTGCGAGTTGGTCCTCGATGTCGCCCGCGTCGATGAACCTACGGGCGCGGGCCGTCGCGTCGTTGAGGAGGTGTCGGAGAGCGATCTCATCGTTCGCCCTGCTGAGCTCAAGCGCGGCGACGCTCATCTCCCGAGGCCGCATGTCGAGGTTGACTGTGCCAAGCGGACCGTGAGCCTCAGTCGTGGTTTCGAGCGCGTCTCGCTCATGACGGCGAACCTCGCGTTGCTCGTCGAACCATTCCGTCTTGGCCGCTGCGACTCGCCGAGCGATGACGGCCTCGAAGCCCGCTTGCGTCATCCGCGTACTACGCGTTCCATCGCGGAAGAAGACATCACCTTCCCGGAACGCAGTGTGGCTTCTGCCGTTCCTCTGGTAGGTGCCGTCGGCCCTAAAGAACGCGCAGCCAGCAGGATGCGGACCAACGAAGATGATGGGGACCTGGTGGCCTCTCGTTTCGGCGACACGCGTGCGCAGATGGAGCGGCCCGGCCAGATAGCGAAGCATCTTCTGCGTGAGCGACGCTTCGTCGAAAGCCCTCAGGTCTGCTGCGTCGAGTTCGCCGGTCGGTACGCCGCTGTCATTGACGCCAACGACGATGTACCCGCCGAGTGCTTGCATCGCTCCAACGTCCTTTGCCAGTTCGATCGTGCTTCCCGCGTCCTGCAGGTCGATCGTCCGTTTGAAGTCAAGCTCCGGGTGCTCCGTCTGCAGCGCGAGCAAGTCGGCGAGCTTCTCGTCCGAGACGATGCCATCGACGACGACGGGACTGCTGAGCGGTGAGAACGACATCGACCGAGACCGTAGCGCGGACGCTCGGCGCCGGTCTCCGCGCAGACACATCGAGGCGAACGACGGCTAGGGACTGCTGGCGGAGCTCATGGGACGCGGGTCTTCTATCCGAGCCGCCGAGTACGTTTCCCATCAGGAATGGGATCAAGCCCATGATGTCTTGGCCGCAGCCAGCGAGGCCGGACAGGGACGCCTTCGTTGTGGCTGCGGTCGCGTGTTTGCGCCGCCGCGGCGTCACCGTCACCAAGATCGCCTTACAGAAGATGCTGTTTGCGGTTGAGGTTCTCTTCGCGGCCCCGTTTGACTTCGGGTTCGCCCTCCATAAGCATGGACCGTATTCCTTTGCGCTCAAGGCAATAGTTGACGACCTAGCCGAGGAGGGGGTCCTGCGTGTCACCGAGGACCGCGGTCTACCGGTGATCGACCTAGTCGGTCACACACCTGACCGAGAGGTAGAGCGGTGTGCTCAGGGTTGGCTTGGACACCTCGACTTCGTAGCAGACATGGTCGCGGGGGCTGATTTCCGCGATCTTGAGCGCCTAGGCACGGCGCTGCTGTGCGTGCGCGACGCGCCGTTTGCCACGCCGGAGCAGCATGTGGTGCAGCTCCACGCACTCAAACCGCACATCCCCATCCGAGCAGCTCGCGCCGGAGTCGAACAGGTTCGCCACCTCCAAGCAGACGCCGCCGCACAGGGACTTGCCGATCCGCGGCGCAACTTGAACCGGACGCCATCGACGGCACGCGAGACGTCAGTGTATGTCAGCTACGGACGCAATCTACGGCTTCGAGATGCGATGTTTGCCTTCCTGCGCTGTATTGGTCTGGAGCCAATGGACTGGGAGGACGTCATCGCGGTCACTCACTCCGGGTCCGCATATACCGGCGAGGCTGTCAGCTCGACTATTCGGACGGCCTATACGCTACTCGCACTGCTGACACCCGACGAGGACGTCGCACTTGATCCTCGACTGGCGACCGGCGAGCCGCAGGACAAAGACGGTGCTCCGGTCCATTGGGTGGTGAATGTCATCGCGGCAGGTCGATTGTGATGCCGGCGCAGCACAGGTAGATGAGGGCGATCAGGGGGTCGGGGGAGTGGAAGCCGAAGCTGCGGTGTG
>JBEKXB010000049.1:0-5464 GCA_049512455.1 Solirubrobacteraceae bacterium
TCCCATTCCTTCCGCCGCCTCCCGCTCGAGCTCGATGAGCATCGAACCGTCAGCCGCCGATCGGACGGAGGTGGGGCCAAATGAGACCGTCGCAGTGGGGCCAGATCAAACCGTCGCGCCCACCAAGGGAACGCCGGAATCCCGAAGGACCTCAACTTGAGGCCGCATCGTCCGTGGGAGTGTTTCGACCTCAGCCCAGTAAGGATCGTGCGGACTCCAGTTGGTGAAGCGCTGGCTCGAATAGAGGCCGGAGCGCGGGCCACTTCCCCTC
Organism: Solirubrobacteraceae bacterium; assembly: GCA_049512455.1. Classification (GTDB taxonomy): domain Bacteria; phylum Actinomycetota; class Thermoleophilia; order Solirubrobacterales; family Solirubrobacteraceae; genus Palsa-513. Next base: position 272 of record JBEKXB010000049.1, read on the forward strand.
GGATTACCAGCCATCAGTCAAGGGTAGAAGACCGAGCTGCCCAGCCTAACCGAACGCTCCGCGGTAGCCGCGACATTGACTTTCGCATAGCGTGAATCTATATTCGTCTTATGCGAACTTCGGCTCCTCCGCTCGCGCCGCTCTTTCGATCGGAGATGCAACTCGAGCTTCTCGGCCTTCTGCTGCTTCAGCCGGAGCGCGCGTGGACGCAGCAGGAACTCACGGCCGCGTTGAACGCGCCCGTCGCCTCGGTGCATCGCGAGCTGTCGCGGGCTGCTGCCGCAGGGTTGATCGATCGCGACGCGACGCAGCGCCCGCACCGCTACCGGGCGGTACACACTGCGCCTGCGTTCGCGCCCATGCAACAGCTATTGGAGCTGACCGTAGGGGTCCCAGAGCGGGTTCGCGCCGAGTTCGCTTCGCTGGTCGGAGTGAGGGACGTGATCATTCACGGCAGCTGGGCGCGCGGTGACCTGCGGGGTGACAGCGACCTTGACGTGCTTGTAGTTGGGGATGTCGTGGCCAAAGACGCGAGGGATGCCGCCCGACGTGTCGGACGTGCGATCGGTCGCGAGGTCGATGTGCTGATCGTGCAGTCGGAGGAGCTCCGAGCCCAGGTCGCCCAGGGCCACCCGTTGTTCCGCGGAATTATCGACGGTCCCCACATCGACGTGATCGGAGACATTCGCGAGGAGAGTGGGATCGGTGACTGAGGCGCGTGTCGAGCGGACCGCGGTCGACGTGTGGGGTGCGCGCGCGTTCATGGGCCGTGCTCGTGAGCTTCTCTCCGATGGCGAGAGGAGCGAAAACACGCCAGCTAGTCGAATGATCCTTCTGCACAGCGCCTCGATGGCGGCCTGCGATGCGATCCTGAGCGTCAACGGCAGGCGAATTGTGGGCAGCGATGGCGGGCATGTCCTACGCCTCGAACAAGCGGTGGCCCTTCTCGCTGGCGATCATCGGGATCTCTTTGCACGTCTTGAAGAGAGCAGGGCGTCGCGCCACGGTGTTTCGTACGCGGCGGGATTCGTTCCCGCCGACGATGTCGAGAGCTCGTGTGCCGCTGTGCAGGAGCTGGTCGGCATTGCGGCCACTCACGTCGACGCGCAATTGCCCGATTGGGCGGCCGACGAATGACCACGCGCCCGCCGGCAACACGTGTCCCGAACGGTGTCCCGAACTGAGCAATTCTGAGGTGATCTGAGCGCACTTGAGCGCATCTGAGAGCACGTGACAGAGCCGAGACGACGTTTGCGCGTGTGACTCGCAATGAAGGGGTCCCCGGTTCGAGCCCGGGCGTCGGCTTGGGGGGGGCGTTGAGCGGGAGTGCCGCCGCGCCGACAGCCTCTGGCAGCGCGCTCGCAGGTCATTCATTGCGGAAGTGGGCGTCGACGCGACGAGGCGCTCCCTTGTCGTCCCTTGCGAGCGTGTTGCGTGGCTGGCGTGACGCGCCCCGTTTGCGCGTCGCGCGGCGGCGATGCGAGCGTCCGTGGAGGGCGCCGAAATGTCGGGTAACAGGACCGGCTTTGTGGGAAAGCCACAGTCAAGTTCCGTAGTTCGTACGGTGTCTAGCGGTGTCGTTTGGAGGAGTCTCGCGTGCCACGTGCCCGGTTGTCGGCGAGTTGCTGAGCTGCCATGTACGTGTCTGCTGGGTTCCTGATTAGGAAGGACCAGACGGTGTCGTTCGCCGATTCGTCTCGTGCATCCACTGCGCGGCACGCGTGGACGGCCTGTGGGCTGCAGTTACGTGTGCGTGCCGGCCGTGGCGGTTGTGGCGTGGTCGCCGGCGGCCCCGCGACCGCGAGCGCGGCGCCAGGGTCGTGGTCTGGGCCGATCGCGCTGGACACCACTGGCGGCAGCGGCGTCCAGCGGACAGGAGTGGACGTTCAACCCGATCGCGCTGGGCACCCCCAACCCAGCCACGAGCCTTCAGCGCCGCGACCTATTGGGGGGCGGCCCTGCGAGAAAGCGAGAAACTCATGAAACCGAAGTTTCGGCGACCATCACCAGCGATGGTCGTAGCCTGTGTGGCGCTGTTCGTGGCCTCGACGGGAACGAGCATTGCCGCAAGCCACTACCTGATCACCTCGACGGCGCAGATCAAGCCGAGCGTGCTCACCAAGCTCAAGGGTGCCCAGGGCCCGCAGGGCGCTGCCGGCGCTGCAGGCACACAGGGTTCCCAAGGCCCGCAGGGCGCTGCCGGCGCTGCAGGCACACAGGGTTCCCAAGGAGCGACCGGGCCAACCGGGGCGACAGGACCTAGCGACGCCTGGGAGGCGACATCTCTGGCGACGACCCAGGTCCTGTCATCGACGCCTTTCGAGCTCTCCGTGACGGTGCCGGCTGGCAGCTATGACATCACCGGCGAGACACAAGCACTGGACGAATCCTCGTCGGCCGTGTCGTTGCAATGCGAGCTGTTTGTGGGCTCTGCGCTTGGCCCGAATCTCGACACTATGTACTCGATGTTCCCTGGGCTCGCCTCCGGGGATAGTTCCGCGGCGAACATAGTGCATGGGAGCTATACGACCTCGACGGGGACAACGTTCGTTCTCCACTGTCAGAACGGCGGCAGCAGCACCTCCTTGTATGTCTACAACCCGACTATTAGCGCCATCAGGATCGGGACGCTCCACTAACGATCAGAGGGTGCCGACACGAAAGAGTTGCCGCCAGCTCGCCTCGGCACTCCATGTAACTCCAGCGAGCCCTTGTTCTGGTCGTGACCTCTCAGAGCCGTGACCTGAGGAGGGCTCGCTGGCCCCCGGCCAAAGCTCGCACACGCACCACGGCGGTCCCGGGTCGCGCGACTCTGCGATCCGCATTGTCACCGTGCTGGGCGTCATGCTGCGTGGCCGCGCGCACCGCGACTAGTGACGGGCTCCCGATGAAGAAGACGCGCCTCTTGTGCACGCTGAGCGATCAGTTCGTGACCTGCACCCAGCCGTTCTCGCCATAGAAGCGGTCTAGCGAGCTGCTCCCGGGATTGAAGACGCAGTACCCGACGGTCCAGGTTCCCGCACCGGGCACCACGGAAGCTGCATCTGCGTACGTCGATGTGGTTGTAGTGAGCGTTGAATTCACGGGGCTGAAGAAGGTGATGGTGCCTCCCGTGCTCGCCTGGTAGCAAAGGCCGTAAATGAAGGTCTGTTGCGCACCTGTGGAGGAAAGCGCCCCCCAGGCGGCGCCCGTGAGCCTTTGGCTCGCCGTGGTGGTGACCGTGGCAGTGCTGCTGGCAAAGACGGGGGCACTCGCGCCAGCGGAAATAGGAGTGATACCGCCGCCCGAGAAGGTCGCGGTCGTGACGACACCGCTAGGGCCCGGGGATCCAGCCCCTCCTGTAGCTCCCGTTGCGCCCGTGCCTCCTTCGGCTCCGGTACTACCGTTCGACCCCTTGGCTCCTTTGAGCTTGGTGAGCACGCTCGGCTTGATCTGCTTGGTCGAGGTAATCAGGTAGTGGCTCGCGGCAATGCTCGTTCCGGTCGACGCTACGAACAGCGCCAGGCAGGCGACGACCATCGCGGGTGATGGTCGGCGAAGCTTCGGCTTCATGGTTCTCTCACTTTCTCGCGGGGCCGGCAAATACGTCGCTGCATCGAGAGCAACAGATGCCGAGCCGAACGCTACGCCTTCCCCGAACGTCGCCGACGTCAGGACGAAGCGGCCTTTCGACGCCTACGACGAGAGCTTTGGCTTCTACGACGCGGTCAACGTCACGATGCGCGAGGTCGCGACGCGCTACCTAGCGCTGGACCAGGGGATGATCGTGATGGCGGGCTGGGCGTGCAATCATCTCCGTCGTGCGCACGTGGGGGCTCGTGCTTGCGGTACTTGCGGCGGTGACTGCCGGCGTCGGCGTGGGCGGCTCGAGCGCCCAGGCCGCTACGACGTGGACCGTCACGACGACCGCCGACAGCACTGGCGGCAGCTGCCTACCGGGCAACTGCTCGCTGCGCCAGGCGATAGCCGCCGCCGGCGACGGCGACACGATCATGCTCCCGGCGAGCTCGAGCCCCTATGTGCTGACGCACGGGCTCCTGCTGGTCGAGCACGCCATCACGATCGACGGCGGTGGGGCGCGCTCGACGACCATCGCGGGCGACGGCGTCAACCCCGACTTCAGCCTGATCGACCTCGGCACGATCACGATCGAGGGCGTGACGATCACCAACGGCATCGACGCGAGCTCCGCCGGCGGCGCGGGACTCGGTGTCGACGAGGGCACCGTGGACCTGACCGATGACGCGATCGTCGGCAACACCGAGAACGGACCAGGCTCCAGCGCGTCGTTTGGAGGCGGCATCAGCGTCGCTTCGGGCGCAACGCTCAACGCAACGCGCGACCTGATCGCGGGCAACACCGTCTCCACCTCTGGCACCGCCGAGTACGCCTTCGGCGGCGGCGTCGACAACAACGGCACGACGACGATCATCGACAGCACGATCGCCGGCAACACCGCCTCCGAGACCACGCCTTCCAGCGCCTCCTATGGCGGCGGCGTTGCGACGAGCGGCGGGACGCTTACACTGGAGAACGACACGATCGTCGGCAACTCGGCTACGGGGACGTCCGGCGACCAGGCCGGCGGCAACCTGTTCACCAACTCGAGTGCCGCCACGCAGATCAAGAACACGATCGTGAGCGGCGGCACCGGCGCACTGGCCGGGAACTGCTACACGGCGAGCGGGCCCGGCTTCAGCTCGCTCGGCGGCAACATCGAGACGACGAGCGGCGAGTGCGGCATCGGCTCGGGCACCGGCGACAAGCAGGGCATCGACCCTAGGCTCGGGACCTTCGCGAACCACGGCGGCCCGACCAACACGGTCGCGCTGCTACCGGGCCCCGGCGCTGCTCGCCACGACGGGCTGCCCGGAGCCCGAAGATCAGCGCGGTGAGCCACGCGGCAGTACTTGTTCGATCGGCGCCTTCGAGCCGCAAGCCCCTAGCCTCAGCGTGAGCTCCTCAGCGCCGTCCGGCGTTCCCGGCACGAGCTTCACGTTCACCGCGACGCCGTCCGACAGTGACCCGACCGACCCGGTCAGCGTCAGTTGGCACTTCGACGACGGCGCCAGTGACCGGACCCCGTTCATGGGTCCACCTGTTGTGAGAGCTGGTGGGTGGTTGGTAGTTGCAGGGTAGGGTTTCCGCCGGCGTCGAACGGAGCCGACGCGTAGCGGCGGTGGAGTTCGGCGC
>JBEKXB010000050.1:0-7603 GCA_049512455.1 Solirubrobacteraceae bacterium
CGGCGGCGCGAGTCACCGCGTTTGCCGATCACCGACTAGGAGGCGGACGATCATGGATGCGCTACTTCAACTCGCTGCCGAGGCTGTCGGGGAGAGCTGCGCCAAGACGCAGGATGCCGATGCGATAGGCGGCGTTGCCGGCGATCTGGCAGCGCAGGTGGGGAGATCGGGCGGGATTACCCAAGTCGATGCGACCGCGCTGGCCGTGACCGCCGCTCAGCGCGCCCAGCGAATGGCCGGCGAGGCCGGGCTCCTGCCGGACGCGATCGAGAGCGCGCGCAGCAGAGCAATGACCGCTGCCTCGCTCGGCGCGACGATGGGCCAAGCATTCTTCGATCAACGACGCCCAGACGTGGCAACCGAGACCAAGAAGCTCGTTGCAGCAAGAAGCTCGTTGCAGCGGAGTTGCACAAGAAAGACCTGGGCACACAAGCCGTCCAGTGACCTAACCGGCAGGTGCAACGCTGGACAACACACAGCGTCTCGCATGACGGCGAGACTCGAGCAACCGTTCGCTAACACCCCATAACCCTCGCGATGTCCTCTAGCGCGCGGGCGATCGCGCGTCCTCAGGTTGGGCGTATCCAGGAGCGAACGCTGGGTGCGCTAGCGCGGTGGTGCTGTCGCAGAGCGTTGCCTAGCTGAACGCATCCGCCTTCGTTCAGCGCGGGCGCGCCATCCGGCGCAGCGTGCCTCTGGCTTGCCAGAAGGCGGCGGCGCCGGTCAGGTATCGCTGTGAGTCCCGAAGACGCCTGTCATCACACGAAGTGCGAACCGTGCATGCGCGGTCGCGGGGCCTCCGCCCATTTCGATGCCGACCTCGATCGCTTCAAGTACTTCGCGTTCCGTGGCGCCTGCGGCCGCTGCCCGCTCGATGTGCCATTGCATGCACGACTCGCAGTTGATGACCACGGAGATCCCAACCGCGATGAGTTCCTTTGCCTGCTTGGGAAGCACGCCGTCCGCGAAGGCGGCCCGCTCCATCTCGAGGAACGCTCGGTAAACCGCCGAATCGCGCGCGAGCAGCTCGGCGTGTGCTTCCTTGCGCCGGGTGGACATCGACTTCAAGTCTTCGGTCATGGGGGAACTCTTCAATAGGAATCGTTGCGCGGCCCACGGATCGTACCCGTGCAGCCGTGCGCACTTGGCCCCCCGAGGGAAACCGCCGTTTTGGGCGCGAGCGAGAGCGAGTGGCAATCTCCGCGGGCTCCTGCTAATGGTCGTGGCTGTTGCATAATCCCCCGCCGGCCCCACTGGACGCGTTGTAAGGGTGGGCTCGAAAATGCCGAGACTCATCGCTCGGCCCTGCCGCGCTCTGCTTGGCCTAGCGGCCGCTGCGGCCGCACGAGGCCGCTGCAGCCAGCGCAGCCCAGCATTTCGCGGACGGCATTATGCAACAGCCACGGTCCGTTGCGAGAGCCCGGCGCGGTGTCGCGCGCTCTGGGCCGTCAATGCCCGGAGGAGGCCAACCAAGACGGTCTCCGTCTTAGAGACCGGGCGGACGCCTCGCCGGTGGTCAGCGATTCTGCGCCAGATACTGCTTGAAGTCCGGCCGGTCACGCGCGAGACTACGGTGCGGTGATTTGAGCGTTGGTGCACTCGACCGTGAGAGCACGTAGCCACCGTCGCGCGCAGCGAGTTCTGGGCGCTCTGGCGTTCGGCGTGATCGTAGTCACCGCGGGCGTGGTACCTACCGCTGCGCCTGTCGCGTCAGCCGCCGGCTCGGGCTGGTCGGCGTCGGCCTCAACCGGCATCGTCCCCGGTGAGAGCACCCCCTTCCACGTGTCGTGTGCGTCGGCGTCGTTCTGCGCGGCTGTGGCTGTCGACACCCCCGACATCCACAGCCAGGACGCCGTTATCTACAACGGGAGCTCGTGGTCCGCTCCCACGAACATCGACCAGACCGATGACGTCATAGGTTTGTCGTGTGTTCAGACGTCGTTCTGCATGGCGCTGGACCAATTCGACGCCCTCACGTACAACGGAAACAGCTGGTCCCCCCTGGTCGAGCTCCCCGTCCCTTGGTGGGATTATGGGCTTGACTTCGACCAGCTCTCCGGACTGTCGTGTGCCTCGGCGTCGTTCTGCGTCGCCGTGGACAACGGGGGTGACGCCTACACCTACAACGGCAGCTCGTGGTCGACATCTCCCACAGACATTGACGGGAGCGTGGCGCTCACCTCCGTGTCCTGCCCGTCCACTTCCTTCTGCATGGCTGTGGACTGGGACGGCGACGCACTCACGTACAACGGCGGCGTGTGGTCGTCTCCCACCGACATCGATGGGGGCGTGGCGTTCGCTTCCCTGTCCTGCCCGTCCAGCTCGTTCTGTATGGCCGTCAACCGCAACGGCGACGTCCTCACCTACAACGGCAGCGCGTGGTCCGCTCCGACCGACGTCGGCGTTCCGTTCGATGCCGCTATGTCGTGTGGCTCCGCGACGCTCTGTGCGGCCGTTTACGCTTACAGTGCCTGGATGTGGAACGGCAGCTCGTGGTCAGGTCCCAGCGTTATCTCGGACTACGACCTCACCTCAGTGTCGTGTCCGTCGGCGTCGTTCTGCATGGCGGTAGACGACGGCGGCGACGCCTTCACCTATTCTCCTCCCACAACCACGCCGACCACCGAGCCGGGCGCACCGTCCGGGCCCCTCAGGGCGACGAGGATCACGGCTACTTCAATCACCCTGTCGTGGGGAGCCCCCAAAAAGGGGCCGCGCCCGTCCAGCTACGCGATCAGCTTTGAGTTGGGGCCGCAAGCGCATAGTGGGTGGTCCTACGTCTACACGAAGGGAAGTAAGACGACGTTCACCGTCAGGCACCTGAAACCGCGAACCCGCTATCGGTTTGAAGTTCAATCCGTCAACGCCAGCGGCAGAATAGCCGGCGGGAACCTCGGCGGGCCATGGGTGACCACGAAGTAGCGGCGGCGTCGCGACCCCAACGGGGTGCCTCTCTCGCCCCCGCTCGACGGCCGGTCGTGGACGACTTGTGCCTTCCGAGTCCAAGGTGATCCAGTGCGCCGGCTGCCAGCACCACAACCCGTCGCGCGGCGCACTGAGCCACAGGGGCCACACGCCTCCTTCCGCACAAAGCGAGCGCGGGTAAGACTGCAATCGACGGGCTCCCTTGGCGCGAACAGCAGGCGTCTCAGCGCGACGTCTGACAAATCCTGAGTTGAACGAAGAGCAGGAGCCTGAGGGCGTCGTCCGGCCGTTACTGCTCGCGCCCAACGGCCCGACTGTCAGTAGCCGAGTGCGCAGATGGTCATGGTGCCGGGGGCGTTGTTACCGCCGTCCAGCGCCACCATCCCCGCGGTGCCCTTGGCGACGCCACGTTCCTTCAGCCGCTCCTTCAGCTGCCGCGCCTTGGCCGAGCAGAGGTTGCCGGTGACGTTGACGCCGGATGCAAACTGGAACTGCCAGGTCCCGTCCGTTCCCTGGGTGGGGACAGGGATGCCAGTCATGTCGAGGGCCGATCCTGAAGAACCGCATGCGCCCAGGCCGCCGGCGAGCGCGACGATGACCGCAGTTCGGGTGACGGCTCGGGTGATGTTCATGGATGCCTCCTGGAGTTGCGGTGAGGAATCGGCGGGCCGGGGATGACCAGCGGGGTGCTTCGATCCATGCTCTCCTGCTGCATGCGGACGTGGCCACGGGGCCGCGTTGATGCACCTAGGCCTATCCCATCCGGGTGAGCGCGTCATCCGTACTACGCCACAACGATCATCCGGATTGTCGAGCACTGTTACCGGCTCGCCGCCGATCCGCGAAGAACAGCTGCGGCGGCTGAAGGCGGCAGGTGCGCACGTACTATCTCGTGATGTACACGGTGAGCGGCATCGTTTCGATCTTGACATCGGCGTTGAGCTGCATATCCGCGGCAATCACCATGTGCTCGTTGCAGCCCACTGTGCGCGGTGGGTGCTAGCGTAGGCAACGATGGGCCTCTTCAAGAAGAGTGCGCTTGGACAGGGTGACGCGCTTGGAAACACGGCCGGCAACTACGCCAATGGGGGGCTGCTGGTCAAGTACGGCGACATCTTCTACGCGACACAAGACAACAAGCTGTTCAGGATGAGGACAGACGGAGAGGGCATCCAGGACACCGGGCTCGTGCCCGGTAAGCGCTACAGCTACTTGACCTCGTTGAGCGTCGTAGGCCGCGCGCTCTACTACGCCATCGCCAACCACGACACCGGCCTCGCCATCTACAGGGCCGGCCTCGGCGCCGAGGCTGCTCCACGCCCTTCCTCGCCCAAGCTGGTGTTTGCCGATCGCAAGGAGAAGAACTTTCGCGGCGCGCTGGTGGTGGGCGATCAGGTCGTCTACTCGACCACGGATGGGTTGTTCAAGGTTGATAAGCGGGGCAAGCGCGAGACGCTGGCAGAGGGCTGGTGCAACAACAAGGGCGTGGTCGGAAACACGATCTATTTCCACACCGACCCTTTGTACGCTCGACACGACCAACTGCGCAAGGTCGACCTCGACGGAAGCAATCTACAGACGCTCCTACCCGTAGGTGCGCCGCCAAAGCGGCTGAATCTAGACGACCACAGCTACGGGTTTCTCAATGTCTTTGGAGATTGGCTCTACTACGTGTCCTACGATGCTGCGCTAGGCAGTCGGGTTATCCACAGGGTCCGCCCGGACGGTAGCGAGGAGGAGCGGCTGAACGACAAAGAGGCCACCATGATCAACGTGGTTGGGGATCAGATCTTTTTCGCCAACAACTCGGATGCCCGTCGCCTATACCGAATCAACGTCGACGGCTCGCACGAGACATGCCTGGACGCCCAGCCGAATATCACGTCCATTCATGTGTTCGATGATCTTGTCTTCTGCCCCTTCTCGCTTGACGAGAAGTTCATACCCGCGAAGATGTTCACGGTCCAGACAGACGGTTCGGGTCACCGCGAGCTGTTCTAAGATCCGCAGCCGGCCTTTCGGCGCGACGGCTTGTGTTGGCCCCGGCGCGACGGTTTGATGTGGCTCCACCGCGCGTCGGTTGTTTGTGTGGTTGATGTTGCCTGATGTGTTTGTGTTGTGTCGCGTGCCCGTCGTCGTGGAGGCGGAGGCCGTAGGCCGACGGCTCCGCGGCGAGGGGCACGCGGGCGCGGTCAGCTGGTGGGGGGTCGGCCTCCTTTTGTTTTGCGTTCGAGGCCGTGGCGGAAGCGCCAGGACTCGGTGCCGGTGTCGATGATGGCGGAAGCGCCAGGACTCGGTGCCGGTGTCGATGATGTGCGCGCGGTGGGTGAGCCGGTCGACGACGGCTTTGGCGAGGCGAGGGTCGGGGAAGACCTTGGTCCATTCGCCGAATGGCAGATTGGTCGTGACGATCAGTGAGCCGCGTTCGTGGCGTTCGGAGAGGACTTGGAAGACGAGCTCGGCTGCGCCGTCGGGCAGGGCGAGGTATCCCAGCTCGTCAAGGACCACTAGCTCGGTGCGCGCGTAGCGGGCGACGACGCGGCCGAGTTCGCGGCGGCTGTCGGCTTCTTGTAGCTCGTTTGCGAGTGCGGCGAGCGTCGTGAAGCGGACTCGGCGGCCTTGCTGGCAGGCGCAGATCGCAAGGCCGGTTGCGAGCATCGTTTTGCCTGTTCCCGAGTCGCCGATCAGGATGATCGACTCGCGGTCGTCGATCCAGGAGCCCTCGGCCAGGGCGGCGATCGTGGCCTGTGGCACCTTCGGGTTGTCTTGGAAGCGGAACTCTTCCAGGCGCTTGAGCGCCGGGAAGTGGGCGTCGATCAGACGTCGGCGTTCCCTGCGCTCGGCGCGCTCAGCGATCTCGGCTTCCAGCAGCGCTGCGAGGTAGGCGACCGGTGTCTGCTGCTCGCGGGTGGCCTCGACGGCCATCGCGCGGAAGCGCGCCTTGACGGTCGGGAGCTTGAGCTGGGTCGCGTGCGCCTCGATCAGCGCCTCCAACGCCTGGGTCTTCGCGTTCGTTGTGGCGGTCATCGTGTGCCTCCCAGCAGCTGGTCGTAGTCGGCCAGGTCGGGCGCCGGCCGCTCGTGCGCGGCCAGGCGCGGTTCGAGGTCGCCCAGCGGCGCCGGTGGTGGCGTGGTCGTCTCGGCGCGGCGGGCGAGGACCGCGACAGCGCGGCCGTCGTGGGCGCCGGCGGCGAGCGCGCCACGGACTGCCAGCGCAACCCGCTCGGGGCGGTGCTCGCGGCAGAGCATCAGGACGTCGACCATCTGGCGGGCGGCCTCCGAGCGCCCATAGCGACCGGTCAGCGCCGCCCACAGCTCGTCGAAGCCCTGTGGCCAGTCGCCGCGGTCGCGCTGCTGCGCCAACGCCAGCGAGCGCTCCAAACCGCCGGGCTTGCGCTGGAGCAGCTCGAGGTAGTGGTCGAGCTGCGCGCTGGTGCCGAACCGGCCGTGCAACCGCTCATGACGCGCGACCTGCTTGCCGGCGTGGCTGATCGTGATCTCCCTAGCACCGATCCGGACCGCGACCCGCAGCCCGGCCAACGCGACCGGCACCGAGTAGCGGTTCTGGCGGACCGTGACCAGCGACTTCGCGTCCACGCGTGGTGTCGCCGTCTCGCTCGCATCGAAGCGCTCCACCGGCAGCGCGCGCAAAAGCCGCCGCTCCACGCTCCACGCCTCGCCAACCGTCTCGCCTCGCCCAGCGATCCGCCGGCCAAGGTCGCTCTCGCAACCAGCCGCCAGCAGCGCGTTCAGCTCGGCCAGGTCGCCGACCACGGGGACCGGGACAAGATGGTTGCGCCGGTTGCGCCCGACCTCGCCCTCCACGCCGCCCTTCTCATGCGCGCCGCGGATCCCCGGGGTCGTGAACTGCGACTCGAACAGGTAGTGCGAGCGCAGCGCGATGAACCGATCGGTCTCCACGCGCCGCCGGCCACGCAGCACCTGCTTGACCGCCGAGGTCAAGTTGTCATAGCGAATCTCCGCGAACACGCCGCCGAACCACTCGAACGCCTCGACGTGCAGCTCAAGAAACGCCTGCTGCGTGCAGACCATCGACGCCTGGCAGAACTCAGCGCCCGAGAACGACGGGCGCATCAAGAACAAGTGGACCTTCGTACGCACCCCCGCCAAGTCGACCAGCGCCTCGCCCCAGTCGACCTCGGCGCCAACACCCGGCGCGTGAACCTGCGGGATGAACACCTCACCGACCGGCCAGCCCATCGCGCGCTTGCGCGCACGCACATAGTCACGAACCGTCGTCTCGCCGACATCCGCGCCGTACTCGTCGACGAGCCGCCGCCAGATCCGCTTCGCGGTGTGACGCTGCTTGCGCGGCGCCTCCCGATCAGCCTCAAGCCAAGCGTCGATCAGCGCCCGATAACCGCCCAGCTTCGGCGCCGGGCGACCCACAGGCCGCTTGCGCGCCAACGGCACCGGCGAGACGAGCGCCTGCCTGACCGTGCGCCGGTGAACACCATGACGGCACGCCAGCTCGTGAATCGAGAGCTCCTCCCGGTCACGGTCCCTCCTGATCTGCTCGAACAGCTCCACCCTCGATCCCATTCCTTCCGCCGCCTCCCGCTCGAGCTCGATGAGCATCGAACCGTCAGCCGCCGATCGGACGGAGGTGGGGCCAAATGAGACCGTCGCAGTGGGGCCAGATCAAACCGTCGCGCCCA
>JBEKXB010000051.1:0-5848 GCA_049512455.1 Solirubrobacteraceae bacterium
GAGCCCGACCCCGAGCTCGTGAAATACGCGAATGCCCCCGACGCGACCGCCAACGACAACACGACACCCAGCGGAACAGCGACACGCTTCCTCTTCAACCTGCGAAACATCAGCTGCTCTCCCGGTAGTCGTGACCGCCGTGGGACACCTCGTGCGGCGCCGCTCGGTGATTAGGTGACGAGGCCGCGCGTCGCGCGGGACTCGCAAATTCGATCATCGGATGTGCCCGAGTCGGTGGCCCGGCAGTCCCGGGCCACCGACTCGCTGGCCCCTATTAGCTGGCGCTGATCGTGATGTCTGGCTTGACGCCCTGGCAGAGGTTCTGGTTCGCTGCCGCGTCCGTCATCGTCACGGTCACGTAACCGCCTGTCTCCGACCCACCGCCGGCGAGATCCTGCGGCAAAGCGCCGGGCGTCGTCGGTGGCGTGTTCGTCGCGGTGAACCATGCAGCAAGACAGCCGGTCACCGGCACGCCCGCCTGGGTGACGTTTCCGCCGGACGACGCGACCGCCGACGAAGTGGCGGTCAGGTCCTGATGGCCACTGCTGGCGTTGGTGACCGTGTAGTCGATCACCATGCTGCCCGAGCCCGGATACAGCGGGCCACCGGTAGCAGTGGCCGGAGTAACCGTCCAGTTCGATGCGCTACCGACAGTGGCCGAGCCCGTGCCCGAACCCGTGCTGGTGAAGTACGCGAACGCGCTACCGGCCACCACGAGCATGGCTACGACGCCGAGCCCGGCCAGTACACGCTTCCGCTTCAACAAGCGAGCGATCATTTCTCCTCCATTTGATCGGACAAGCGGCGTGCGCGAACGTTCGCGTGCGCTCTCCTGTGGTGATGGATTTACGCCGCAGTTGAACGGTGGGCGTTCTGGCCGCGGACCTTGCTGGGCATAATTGATAACCGCAACTGCCGCGCCGCGCACCAGGCGGCGACCCTAGTCTTTGGCGGGCTCCTCCCTAGGCGTTATCGCTGGGCTCGTCTGGTGATGCGGCCCGGAGGGCCTCGATCGCCGCGGCCAGCTCGAGCCAGCCGCAGAACGGCTTTGGCGGCTCCTGGCCAACGTGCAGCGAACCGTGGATCGGGTCTGATCCGAGATCGATGGACAGGCTCACATGCGCGGTCGGCACGACCCCAGCATGACCTTGTGGGGGAGGGTTTACACCAGGTAAGCGCCCTAGGGTTCCCCAGCGGCTACCCTAGGTCTCCGACCGCTAGGATGACGGCCGACTGCTTCCGCGTGTCGCGCGGACCGGGGGCTGGAAGGAGAGCAGTGCCTACTCGGAAGGCCCCAGACCGTCGCCGGGATCCGACGCGCGGAGCGTCTGGACTGTTGGAGCGTCGAGTCGAGGTCGAGGCGATAGAGGGGCTGCTCGACTCGAGCATGACTGGCGGCGGCGCTGCGCTGCTGATCTCCGGCCAACCGGGCCTCGGCAAGACGCGGCTTCATGGCGTCGCGTTGGATCGTGCGCGCCTGAATGGCGTGGTTGTGCTACGGGCAGCTGGGTCGGAGCTCGAGCAGACAGTTGCGTTCGGTGTCGCCGGTCAGCTGTTGCGCAGCCTGCTCGCAGGCGTGCCCGAGGATGAGCGGGCTGGTCTGCTGCGCGACGCGCCGGCGGGGGTGGGCGCGCTCCACGCTACGGGTCCTGCTCTCGATTCGGCCGGCGCCGACGACGGGCTCGCGATCTCCCATGCGCTCCTGGTCGTGCTGGCGGCCGCCTGCGAGACCCGTCCGGTCCTGGTCGCGATCGATGACCTGCACTGGTGCGACCGATCGTCGCTGCGGTTTGTGCTCTACCTGCTGGCGCGGCTAGGGGAGCTGCCGGCGGCCTTGTTGCTGACTAGCCAGCCGCTCGAGCCCGACGGTGCTGAGCTTGACGCGATCATCGCGCATCGCGCTGTCCGGATACTCACGCTCGCCCCGCTCGGGCGCGCGGCGGTCACGACGCTCGTCAGCGACGTCCTGGGCGACGAGCACGGGGAAGCGCTAGCCGACGCCTGCCTGAAGGCGACCGGCGGAAACCCGTTCTACCTCCATGAGCTGCTTTTGGTGTTGGCCGAGAACCAGGGGGGGTCCGTCGAGCAGCGGCGGGAGCAGGCGGCCTCGCTTGCGCCTGACATTGTGATCCGGTCGTTACGTGTGCGTGTCGGCCGGCTCGGCGCTGACGCGGTCGCGCTCGTGCGCGCGGTCGCGATCCTGGGCGACGAGGTGCCGCTCCGCCGCGCGGCGGCACTGGCCGAGCTCACACTGACCAGGGCGAGCACGGCATCCGATGCCCTCGGCGCGGCGCACGTCCTGGTCGCGAGCGAGCCGCTGGGCTTCGCTCATCCCCTGATCCGGGCCGCGATCGAGCGGGATGTTCCGGCGTCGGAGCGCGCCAGCCGCCACCTGAAGGCTGCGCGGATCTTGGCGAGTGATGGCGAGGGAATCGAGCGCGTCGCGGCACATCTGCTGCTCGGACGCGCCGAGGGGGATGGGTGGGCCGTTGAGCAGCTGCGCGCCGCAGCCGGCGAGGCGCGCTCGCGAGGCGCCGCGGCCTCGGCCGTGGCCTATCTCGAGCGGGCGCTGACCGAGCCGGCGCCGGAGGAGATGCGGGCCCACCTGCTGGCCGAACTCGGCAGCGCGGAGGCGGCGCTCGGGCTGCCAGCCGCCGATGAGCATCTGACGCTCGCCGCGCGCGCCAGCGATGATCCGCGGATCCGCGCGCAGATCGCGCTCACACACGGCGAAGCGCTGCATGCGCAGGGTCTGACCGAGCGTGCCGCCGGCAGGTACCAGGACGGACTCGATCAACTCGCGCAAACGCCGCCAGAGGAGGCACGCGAGCTGAGAGAAGCCCTGCAGACCGCGTGGCTACTCAGCGCCGCGAACGTGCCGAGCCTGCAGGCCGAGGCGGTGCGGATCTCGCAGGAGCTGACCGAGCGGGACGGACTCCCAAGTCAAGGCCAGCGGCTGCTGCTCGCGCAGTCGACGTTCGCCGCCTACTTCGCCGGACAGCCAGCAAGCGTCGTGACCGCTCTCGCGACGCGCGCCTGGGATGAAGGACGGCTGCTCGACCACACGACGGCTTCCAGCGCTGCATCGCTGCTCGTGATTGCGGCACTGTGCCTTGCCGGCGAGCTCGAGCGCTCAATCGAGACGGCCGATGCGACAGCGGCCGACGCCGGGCACGGAGGCGCGCCGCTGGCGTTTGCCACGGCGACATACATTCGCGCGATGCCCCAGCTGTGGCAGGGCAACATCGACGGCGCGCTGGCCGACCTCGAGTTCGCCCGCGATGCGTGCCGCTACGGCTGGCGCCAGTACGCGCGCTCGGCCACGGCCGAGTACTGCATGTGCATGATCGAGAAGGGCGAGCTCGATCGCGCCGACGCCGTTCTACTCGAAGACGGCCCGCCCGGCGCGCCGTACGACGGCGAGTACGCGAGCCTGCTCTACACGCTCGCCGAGCTACGACGCGCCCAGGGAGCCAGCGAGGAGGCCTACGAGCTGGCGATCAGCGTCGGACAGGCACTCGAGCCGTCGCTGCCCTATCTCGGCTACTGCCCATGGCGCTGCTCAGCCGCTCAGTCCGCGCTCGCGCTCGGACGGCGCGACCGAGCCCGCGAGCTGATCGACCAAGAGTTTGAGCGCCTCGAAAGGACGCAGGTCCCCCACGAACGCATCCGCGCCCTGCGTCTGGCCGGCCTCTGCGAAGCCGGCGAGCCAGGACTGGACAAGCTCCGCAAAGCAGTCGAGCTCGGCGAGACCCAGCCGCCAAGGCTCGAGACGATCCGCGCCCTCATCTCCCTCGGCGCAGCTCTGCGCCGCGACAATCAGCGCGCCGCCGCACGTCCACCGCTGCGACGGGCGTTCGACCTGACGCGGCGCGGCGGCGCGAGCGCCCTGCACGAACTCGCCCGTACCGAGCTTGCCGCGGCCGGGGCCCGCCCCCGCCGCGAGGCGCTCAGCGGCCCCGACTCCCTGACCGCGAGCGAACGGCGAATCGCCGAGCTGGCCGCCAGCGGTCAGAGCAACCGCGAGATCGCCGCGGCGCTCTTCATCACCCCGAAAACCGTCGAGTACCACCTGCGCAACTGCTACACCAAACTCGCGATCCAGAACCGCCGCGATCTCGAGCGCGCCCTCCAGTAGCGCACACTCGCGACCAGGCGCGCGTCTGCCGGGTCTTGCCTCCGCCGACCGCGCGCTATAAGGGCCGGTTCCCAGCCACTTTCCGAGGGCGAGCGACGGGATTTGAATCCACGACCGCTGGGACCACATGGTTGGTCCCACCCGTTTGTCACGTGTCTAATGTGGTTCGAGAACCTTTATTTGGTCTCACTTGTGCTCAGACTGATCCATAAAATCAAGCAAGAGGCACGTCCGTAGCGCGGTCAAGACTCCTCGTATTGGGCGAGACCAGGAGCGAGCGGCCGGGCTGGTCGCGTCCCTTTAGCGCTGTAAATTCGCTTGGGGTTGTGGTTCCCGGGGATGAGTTTAGGCGGCTGTGACCTCCTCGTCGACGGCTTCGGGTGCGGCCGGCTGGTATTTGATTCGGTAGACGAGGTCGGTGAATGTCGCGCCGTTGCTGGCGTGTGTGAAGAACAGGTCGAGGACTGCCCAGACGAGTGACAGGCAGCTGGTCTCGCTGGGGAATCGGCCCATGACTTTGGTGCGTCGGCGGACCTCGCCGAGCGATCTCTCGAGCAGGTTCGTTGAGCGCCATCGGTTGCGGTGCCGTAGCGGGTAGCGCAGGTGAACGACGAGCGCGTCGAGGTCGTCGGTGAGGCAGCGAGCGGCCGCTTCGTAGCCGCCACCCTTGAGGTCTGAGATCAGGACCTGGAGGCGGAGCTTGCCGTCGCCGGCGCTGGTCGCTTCGTTCAGCGCCTGCCAGTAGGCGTGGCGGACGCGCTCGTGTTCTGGCTTGGGCAGCTTGGCCAGCACGTTGCGCAGGCGGTGCACGACGCAGTGCTGGCGATCAGCCCGGGGCCACATCTCTTCGGCCGCCGCGATCAATCCTGGGGCGCCGTCAGCGACGAGAAGGCGCGGAGCGGTAAGTCCGCGAGCGATCAGATCGCGACCGAGCTCGAGCCAGTCCTCCTTTGACTCGCGCATCCCCAACCGCACTGAAACGAGCGCTCTTTCGCCGTTCTCGGTGATTCCCCAGGCGCAGATCACGCCCTCCTTCGGACCGCTCGGGCGGACCGGCAGGAAGATCGCGTCCAGGAACAGCACCACGAGCTTGAGCTCGTAGAGGTCGCGGCGCTTGAACGCCTCGAAGCGCTCCCGCAGCTCCAAGCAGATCCTCGCGACCGTCGACTTGGACGTCCTTCCGAGCCCTGCCTCCTCGCAGAGCGCTTCGATGTCGCGCATCGACAAGCCCCGCACGAACGCGCTGATGATCATCGCCTTCAACGGATCGGTTCGCAAAAGCCGCTTGCGATGCCAGTACGGAAACAGCTTGGAGACGAACGGCTCGGCCGCCTCCCGGACCTGCGGGATCTCAACCACCAGCTCCCCTTCAGCGGTCTGCAACCGGCGCGGGCGGAACCCGTTGCGCTTCCCCGACTCGGGCCGGCGCTCATAGCGAGCACGACCAAGCCACGAGTCGAACTCCTCCTCGACCGCTCGCTGAATGATCAACCTCGCCCCAAGCCGAGCGAGCTCACCCAGCGTCTTCGATGGATCCTCAACCAGCCTGCCCGAGAGCAGCCTGTCGATGCTCGCCTGTATCTCCGCCGATGGCGGTACGGTGCGTTTCACGGCGTAGGCCTCCTTCATCGTCTTGCAGGACTTGAGGGAACCTACGCCGTCACCTCGACAGCACCCGACGGCTATTTACAGCAATCCTGGGACGCGACC
>JBEKXB010000052.1:0-4331 GCA_049512455.1 Solirubrobacteraceae bacterium
CCCATCCCTTCCGCCGCCTTCCGCTCGAGCTCAATGAGCCCGACACAGTCAGCAGCCGATCGGACGGAGGTGGGGCCAGTTCAAACGTCCACACTGGGGCCAGTTCAGATGTCCGCGCCCAGGCGAGCGAACGGCTCCGACCCAGACTGTCCCTGACACGCGGAAGCAGTCACGCGACAGGCAATCCACGTGACCGCCTCGCCCGATGAGGGGGAGTCTCGCCGCGGGCGTGTGCGCTAGGCGTCAGGCGGTGCCGAGCGGGGTACGGGATGTGGCGTAGGCGAGGAGCGCGGCGACGGGAACGATGAAGAAGCCGATCGTAAACGCCTCAACGAGACAGAACACCGAGAGCAGCCCGACCATGACCCAGGCCAAGAAGCTGGCGGTGCTGCTGCCGCGCGAGCATTTCCGGTGCAGGGCAATCCACACGAGAAGCGTGACCACAACGGGTATGGCGATCGGAATCAGGACCCAAGGCCCATTGACGGCGACCAGCGTTGAACTCACGGCCACGGATCGGATCGGGCCGCTTCCCGACGCCACGCTCTGCCCACCGCCGTAAACCGGCACGACCAAGGCCCCGACCACGAGCGCCACGGACCACGCGAGCGCCATTATCGTCGAGAAGAACGCCCGACGTCCAGGACGTGGTGGCGCACTGCCCATCGGTCGAGGTTACTACCGCTCGCGGTAGACGCTCCCATACAAGGCGGTCACCAGCGA
Source organism: Solirubrobacteraceae bacterium (assembly GCA_049512455.1). Taxonomy (GTDB): domain Bacteria; phylum Actinomycetota; class Thermoleophilia; order Solirubrobacterales; family Solirubrobacteraceae; genus Palsa-513. The sequence goes on from JBEKXB010000052.1 coordinate 724, forward strand.
ACCACCAGCCCTGGCGCCTCCTGCGCGCGAAGACCAACAGCGCCGTGGACGAGGCTACGGCTGCGATCACCGGCGGCGCGAGCGGAATACGCGCTCCAATGCCGACGCTCCTGGTGCTGGGCCAATTCGCGGGAGCGGGTCACTCGGAGCGGGTGCTGGCGATGCGGGCTGCTTGATCTGACGTGCTGCGATTGCGGCGAACTGTTCGCGATCAGCAGATGAGTCGAACGCACGGTCGGGAATCGTGTACATGAGTCCCGGCTTGCCCACCACGAGAATGGTCAATCCGGGAGCACGCACGCTTCTCGTAATGTCAGACCAGCCCACAATGTGCTTTCTCGCTGACGTCTCGAAGACGAGCGAGTCCTCCGAAAAACAGTAGATCGCCTCGGTTCGCCCCTTGGCAGCGTGTCGGGCAAAGATCCACGGCTTGGACAGCGTCATGACGAACATCAAAACGCACATGCCGCCAACGCCGACGTCAAGCCCGCTAACAAATCCCGAGCCAGTCACGAAGGCCCCCACTGCGATGACCGCGATCCCCACGACTCCCAGACCCCAGGCGTTCGGTCGCAGCACGAACTGCCGGACAGCCGCAGCCTGCTCCTTGCGAGTCAACGTGAACCGCACACTGGTCACGATCGCATGCTAGCCACGGTCTGCGGTGATCGCTTCCCGGCCGGCTGTCGCAAATACGGAAGCAGCTGCGAGCGTCAACCAGCACAGGGTTGCTGCTTCGCGCGATGAGCGAGCGCGTCGGGCCGTAACTACACTCGCGCCGTGGACGGCTATGTAGTCGCGCGCTACGACCGTGACCAGCACCCCCGCGTAGGGCGCGTGGTCGGCACGACGATGCATCGCTTCGCGACGAGCCGGCGCCTGACGGAACTTGCGACTGTCGAGTGGGCTCCCAGCCCGGGCTCAGCACCGAGCGTCCAGCAAGTAGACGTGCGTTCGCTGCGGCGAGCGACCGCCGAAGAGGCGCTCGCCGCCGGCCTGCTATAGCCGCCTGGCATCGCTGCGCTGGCCCGACCGGCATCGGTAACCACGAGACGCTGCCCTGATTTCCATAGGGGGCCTTATCGCGCATTCAAGCGGTGTAGGCGTCCTTGGCTCGTCAATCTCACCTGCCGATGCTCTCGCGCCCGCGGGAGCTGGCCCAACGGCTCGTCGAGCTGTCACCGGCCGGTTATAGGCCAACGGCGGGACCGGGCAGAGGCTCCTCGGACGACCGCAACCGCAAAAAGCGACCGTCCGCCAAGCGCCGCGCTCGCAGCGCGCGACAAGCAGGCGTCTCGCCGCGGGAGTGCCTTGACCGGCGGCACGGCTTCTCTTAGGTTGCGTGCGTGGTCTTCCTGGTCGCCGCAATTGTCGGGCTTGTGTTCGGCGGTGCCGACCAGTACCTCGGCAGCCTTGTCCTGCTGGGTTCGTGGACGAGCACCGTCAGCGGGGTGTCCGCGCCGTGGCTCGTGTTGGCGTTCGCATGCGGCACGACTCAGACGCAGCAGCACCGCGCGGCACTCGTGGGTCTCACTGCAGTGATGTCCGCTCTGGCGGGCTACTTCCTGATGACGATCAGTCCGATCGAGAGCGTGCCACTCAACCATTTCCCGGCCGACATGATCGCCCTCGCCCGCGCCGACCTTGCGGTCATCATCGGCGGTCTCGCATTGGCGCCACTGTTCGGATTGTTGGGTCAGCGCTGGCGGACCAAGCGATCGTGGATCAGCGCAGCAGCCGCTGCCGCCACGATCTGCCTCGAACCGCTCGCCCGCTTCTGCGTCGGGCGCCTGTGGTCGCCAGAGCTCGTGTGGCTGATCGAGATCAGCCTCGGGACATGCCTCGCGGCGTACTTCGTGCAAACGGGCAGGACCTACCGGCGACGCCTCCGCGCCTCAACCTGAGACGCATCTGCCACTCGGCCGCCGCGCAACTCGCCTAAACGCGCGCGCCGACCGCTCTCGCAACCGCGGTCGCAAAAATGGGAGCGACAACGCCGCACGCCTGGCCGGACGTGGCTGCCTTGCGCGACGAGCGGCTGCGCGCGGCGTGGGAGGCTATGGCCTGACGGCGAGCGCGAGCACTTTGACGGTGGCCGGGAAGGTAGGTGCTTGGGCGAGCTGGTGGTCGTCGGTGAGAAGGTCGCCGCGGAGGCTTTCGGCTAGCGCTACGTAGAGGGCGTCCGCGGCGGTCATGTTGTGGCGGTATTGCCAGGCCGCCGGGATGAGCGGTGCGACGGATGCGCGGTGCAAGCGCCACGCGCTGAGCCGACTGACGGCGGCGCTGGCCTGCGCCTCGGTGATCTTCGCCTCGACAAGGAACTGTCGTCTGAGCACGGCGAGAACCTCCGCGTAGAAGTGCTCGGGAACCCAGCCCTGCGAGTCGGGCGGGATGAGGCGGGCGAGCGCGCGACCGCGACGGCTGTTGGCGACGATCTCGACGCCGGCGGAGGCGTCGATGACGATGATGCTCACGCGCTGGCGTCGACGCGCAACTCGCGCAGCGTCTCGGCGCCGCCGACGCTCTCAAGCTCCGGCTCGGGACCGGCGAGCAGCTCGTCTAGGAACGCGTGGAACGCTTCCGAGGAGGTGTCCTCCTCGGGGTTGGTGAGAACGACGGGCGTCTCGGGCGGCAGATCGACAGAGTGGCTACTCACGTCCCGATGATACCGCCGGCTGCGCACGCAAGACGTCGCTCGAGTAGAGCCTATGGCGGTCGGCGCGTCCGATGATTGGAGGAGCAATGACCATCACTACCTCGCTCGACGTGACCGGCCGGCGCCGTTCGTCGGCGGCGATGCCTGGCTACCACGCAGGTCGTCCGCCACGCAACAAGGGCCTACATTATCCGGCGGATCCGCCGAGGGTTGAGGAGATCGTTTCGGTCATGCGCCAAGCCGGGCCAGGGCCGCAAGGCGACCGGATGCGCGGCATGATCGCGGTGCTCTGGCGCGCCGGTCTGCGGATCGCCGAGGCGCTCGAGCTCGCCGAGTCCGATCTCGACGAGCGGCGCGGTGCGGTACTCGTGCGTCACGGCAAGGGCGATAAACGCCGGGAGACAGGGATGGACGACTGGGCCTGGGACCAGCTACGACCGTGGGCTGAACACCGGCGGGAGCTTCCCGTCGGAAGACTGTTCTGCATCATCGACGGACCGACCCGCGGACGGCCCTGGACGCCGAGCGGCGTCCGCTCACAGATGCGTCACCTTGCCCTCGAAGCTGGCGTGAGGAGGCGCTTCGCGCCGCACCAGCTGCGCCACGCGCACGCCGTTGAGATGGCAAGAGAAGGCGTCCCGCCGAACGTGATCCAACGCCAGCTCGGACACACCGACCTCGGTGTCACGTCGGTCTATCTGCAAGGCATTGACAACGCCGAGATCATCGACACGATCCACAACCGCCGAGCACCCATGATGCCCGCCAGTGCCGCCCTCCACCTCTAACACGCTCGCAGAATCTGAGAGCGACAACGCGACCCGCCGCCGGGTCGTGTCCCTTTTGCGCTGTAACTTCGCTTCGGGGTTGTGGTTCCCGGGGTGAGTTTAGGCGGCAGTGACCTCCTCGTCGATGGGGGATGGTTCGGGCTCCTGGTATTTGATTCGGTAGA
>JBEKXB010000053.1:0-4053 GCA_049512455.1 Solirubrobacteraceae bacterium
CACGGTCGGCGAAGCGAACCTGGGCTTTCTGGCCAGCACAAGCGATGTTGCTGCCGGAGGAACCGTCACGGGATCAATTAGCGGCGCATTCGGGCCTCACGCGCCGGCCTTCGCCAAGCTGAGCCCCGGAGAGGTGATCCACGGCACCGTCGTCCTGCGCTACTCCACCGGCCCCAGCGTCGACGGCGCCATGCCTACCGCCAAGATCCCGGTCGCCAACTTCACGTTCACAATCCCATAGCCCGGGCGGCCCCTAGTTTCGCGCGTGAAGGCAAGCGTCTCGGTTGCGCGGCCGCTCTCGCGTTGACGAAACAGCAGGAGCGCGCCGAGCTAGGCAGCTCGTTACTGGTCTCGCCCAGATCCACGCATGCGACCCAGCCGGGCCGCCGCGCGCCTGGTCTGGATGAAGAGCAACACTTTCGCGAGCAGCCCGGTCGGGTGCCTGCTTCGCCGGCGATTGCGAAAGTGCGCTCCCGCACACCATGCGGATGTAGTCCTAGTTGCGCGCGATCGCGTCCGGTGCGGACGCTTGGTCCAACGCTGGCAATTCGGGCTCGGGTCGCTCTGCGAGCGCACACGCGGCGGCGTCGGCCGTGATCAGACCTGCCAGCTCGAGCCACTCGATCGCGCGCCGCTCCATCAGTCGACCGTGAAAGCGAAACCACTCCTCGCGCAGCTCAGGGAACTCGAGGAGCGTGTCCTTGAAGCGCCGGAACGCGCCGCGCCCAGAAATTGCACGCAGCAACAGGTCACGAGCCCGCGGATCGCTCACCCGCGCAGCGAAGTCCTCCATGTCGGCGTAGCCCTCGCCGGAGCCGATCGGCTCCACCATGACGAGGGCGCGATCATCGGCGTCATCGACATCGGTGTCGGAGTAGTAGTCCGGGCGGAACTCGAGCTCACCGCTCACCGGGTCGATCCACCATACGTGCTCGTACGAGTTGTCCTCGAGCGCCATGCACAACTCGTCGAGATCGACTCGGCCCAAGTCGAGCATCTTCAGTCGCACCGCCTCCCCTCGACGTCACTCACACCGCGTCGATCCACAGCAATCACTGTCAATCGAAGGCACCAACAGCGATGCAGACTATACGCACCGGGGTGCACTCAGCCCAACTCGGACCGTGTCTGGCGGCTCGTAGCCTCCGGCTCCGCTGGGCCGTCAAGGACTGGGCTTCGCCCGCCCTCGGCGCCGCTGACGCGGCAGTCCTTGACCGCGCTGCGCGTCCGGCTATTCGGGCAATTAGGTCGGCAGAGGGCTCTGCCGACGACCGGCTCAGGCAGGGGCAGCCGTCTCGACTTCGGGCTGGTCGGGCACGAGCTCGATGTGAGCGTCGAGCGCTCGCGCGAGCGCCTCGATCGTCGACTGCGTCGGGTTTCCGACGCCGCGCTCGTAGCGGCTCACTTCGGCTTGCGAGATTCCCGATCGCTCGGCGACTTGCTTCTGTGTGATGCCGGCAGCCAGCCGAAGCAAGAGCAGCTGTCCAGCGAGGTCGAAGCGACACATGGCGGCGTCCAGCTGCGCTCGCTCGTCGTCGCCGTAGCGCTCGCGTAGCTCATCGATGTAGTCCTCGAGGCGTGTCCCCATACGCAACAGTATGGCGTAAATCACATATCGTTTCAACCGCGACGACGGCCTGAGGGGCGACGCGGCGTGGCACGCCGTTGACGTGTCTGCTCCGCGCGCCACTCCTCGAGGTAGGAGCGTGCGCGCTCGATCTCGCGTTGCTGCTGGCGGCTGCTCGGCCGCGCGGCCTTGTCGTAGCCGCCCAGCAGCAGGATCAAGCGGTTGCCGTGCGCGTGGAAGAACACCCGCAGCAGGATCCGTTCTGGTGAGCCCTCTGGCAGAGCCGCCGCGTCCGTGGGACTGTGGATAGACAGGACCTCGCGCTCGTCGTGGCGTAGACGGAACTCGGCGAGTCCGCCGCCGAGCTGCTTGCCCCACTCGCTTGCGCAGACGTCGAGTCCCTGGTGGCCGAGGACGTGCTTCAGCGCGGCGACTAGCGCATCGCGCTTGTCGTTTGTGAGCGAGTCCATGAAGCGGCGCACCGGCTCGCTGCCGTCGGCACGGCGGAAGAACTCGATCTGGTAGCCGGGCGTTGGCGGGCCGCTCGTCACTCGTCGTGCGCAGTGGTCGCCGTTTCGCTGAGGCTCTCAGGCGCGACCGCGAACGCCGCCTCAACCCACTCGGCCTCGCGTTCGCTCGGCGCGTAGTCGGCGTAGATCAGCGTCGTCTTGAAGTCGCGGTGGCCCATCATCTCCTGAAGTGCGCGCATCGGCACGCCCTGCGCGGCCATCCGCGTGCCAAATGTGTGGCGTAGATCGTGGAAGCGGACCTCGCGCACGCCGGCGCGCTGAAGTGCGGCCTTGAAGCGCTTGAGTAAGCGCGAGCGGTCGATCGGCTTGCCGGTGTAGGGGTGGGCGAAGACGAGGCTGTCGTCCGCCTTGTAGGCGCTCTCCTGGTGCAGTTGGTCGAGCTCGCCGGCGAGGCGGTCGGCGAGCGGGACGCTGCGTGAAGAGCGCTTTGACTTCGGCGTGCCGAACTCACCACGCACGAAGTTGCGCCGCACGCGCACGCGACGAGCGGACCAGTCGATGTCGCGCCACCGCAGCGCAAGCAACTCGCCCTGGCGCATGCCAGTCATCGCTGCGGTGAGGTACATGCGCCGCTCGACCCGACTGAGGTCGTCGTCGGGGACTCCGCGCAGCAGCGCTTCGACATCCTCGGGTTCGAGGTAGTGGATGTCGGGGTCGGCGTCCTGGACGCGCGGCTTGTCGACGAGCGTGCAGGGGTTGGCGATCACCCAGCCCTCGCGCCGTGCGGCCTCGAAGATCGCGTGCAGCACGCCGAGCGCGTTGAAGGTCGTCTTGACCGAGCGGCCGCCGCGCGCCATCCACTTCGTAAACGCCTCGATCTCGTGGCGGTCGATCTGGTGCAGCGGCTTCTCCGCAAAGAACGGCACGAGGTGGATGCGGATCGTCGACTCGTAGCCCATCAGGGTCGACTTCTTCCGACCACGGGCTCGGGCGCGCTCGAGTACGAGCTCTCCTGCTTCGGTGACGCTCGCGCGATGAGCGGCGACTGCTCGCTCGTCGATGGTCCCGATCAGCTTTCTTAGCTCTGCCTCCGCCTGCGTCTTCGTCAGGCCGTCGTGCGTGCCGGAGATCCGCTTCGGACCGATCCGTCGCTTGACCTGCGTCGAGCCGGCGCGCCACTTGCCGTACCAGGTCTCGCGCCCGCCGCGGTCGCGCATCACGATCAGCGCACCGGTCCCGCGAGGGCGTCTCGGAGCGGGTCGGGGGCGGGCTTGGGAGGGGCTCATCCTGCCAGCATTCTACCCTCACAAGCGGTCGCCGAGGTACCAACAAGGTACCAAACGGAGCGAACTTGAGAGAACCTCAGATCACGTAATCCCTGCTAATACGCCTAATCTGACCTGAGCTAACCTGCCTGATTCCATTTGTGGTCCCGGCGGTCGCGAGTTCGAATCTCGTCGCTCACCCTCAGGGAGTGGCTGCAAATGGGACTACTTGGCATTTGCAGCCGCACTAGCTTGCAGCTGGACCATTCCGAGCCGGGACAATTCCACTGCAACTATCCCGACATCATTGGCTACCGCGAGCGGGAGGCGACTCGAAAGGTGCTCGTTGTCCAAGCCGGAAGATGACGCTGTGCCCATGCTCGAAACGATGCTGGACGATGAGAACGAGAGTAGAGACCAACCAGCTCGCCGTAAGCAGCGAAGGCTAGTTCGTGACGGGTCCAGCGCGGCCTGGCCAGGTGGCAGCCTTGCGCAAGTCCGCGTCCCTCTTTCTCTAGGACGGCGTTGAGAGGTTCGACGGCGCGAGCGTCGCCGAACGGCGACGGCGGTTGCGCTTTCGGCTGGATCAGCTGATGACCTGCGTGCCCTGGTCCTGTTTGCGCAGTTCAGCTGCAACGAGCTTCTTGGTCTCGGTTGCCACGTCTGGGCGTCGTTGATCGAAGAATGCTTGGCCCATCGTCGCGCCGAGCGAGGCAGCGGTCATTGCTCTGCTGCGCGCGCTCTCGATCGC
>JBEKXB010000054.1:0-3498 GCA_049512455.1 Solirubrobacteraceae bacterium
CGCCGCAACGCGCGGGCATCGCGCAGCTAGCCCGCGCGATGCCAAGGGTCGTCGCCGTGCATTAGCCGTGTGGGAGCCGCGCGCGACGACAACGCTGCTCCGGGACAACTCGCGCCCGCCGGAGCGAGGAAGACCGCGTTGACACCCAGGCAATGATCGATCTGCTCCGGTCGAAATCCAATCGGCATCCGCGGCTCCATCTCGCGCGAAGGGGACACGACCGCAGGTTTCAGAGGTGGCTGCTTCCACAAATCGCGGCAGCTGGTCGGTGGAGTTTCGATGCTCGATGACCTAGCGGATGGTCCGTAGCACTTTCATGGCCGCTCGTAAGTCGGGGGCGCTGCGCCGTTGAAATTGAGGCTTAGCAGCGAGTTGAGCTGCGTAGCCAGCGGGACGGACGGGGTGATCGAGCCGGGGAACGGCGGGATGCCGAGTGCCGGCTGCGTGTGACCGTTGATCGTGAGCTGAATGCCGCTGCACCCGTACTGGTAGATCGTGGCGACTGCCACCGGCGGTGCGTGGTGGCCCTTGGTGAACATGAGCTGCAGCATCGGAGTGCACCAGCCGAGGGGCGGGGCGATAGGCCACTGACCAGCGACGTCGCCAGCGAGCGGCAGCGCGTTCAGGAGCGCTGTGGCGCGACGGATCCTCGCCGGCGAAGGTGGCCCCGCCGGGGATCCGCTCGGTCGCGGGTCGCGGCTTGATCCACGTCACCTGCGCGTCGACGCGAATCCCGGTCTTGCCATCAGCGAGCTGCATGGCACTTACCGCGAGCTGCCTGACACCGAGCACGTTCGTGACCGGCGGCCACTGAAGCAACTCGACGGTAGCCCACATCTCGCCCCCGAAGACAGGCGTCGTATGGGCAGGCGCGTACTTGGTCACGTAGGCGATCACGCTCTGCGGGGAGGCATCCGTCGTCCAGAACGCGTAGTCATCGACCTCGGTGTCGCTCACCGAGACGCCACCTGGCAGTGGGCTGTGCACCGTGTCCGCAGGCTGGGCGAGGTGACCGCCGTCCCCAGCGGGCTCGCCGTCGGATCGCTGCACACCACTTGGCAGCCGCACGCGAGAAAGCAGCATCTCGGCGTCCGATCGTGCGGCCCGTTCATTCGCCGGCAACTGTCCAGCACTACTGAGCACGACGACAACGATCGCCGCAATCACGACAACAGCGGCCGCCCACGCAACACGACGTCTACTACGGCGCTTCACAAGCGTTCCCGCCTCCTACGTGATTGCAACCACCGAACAGGCTTCAAACGACCCTACGCCTTCAACGATCATGAGTATTCCCGCCAAGGACGGGTAACGCCGACGACCAGCGTGCTCGCATCTCGCGCGCTGCGACAGTCTCGATCGCGCCCGGCGAGGCGGCTGCTTTGGTCGCGGAGCGGCAGTCACAGCTACTCCACTTCTAGGAAGAATCCGACTGCTATTCTTCCTGGCATGGCGTTGAACATCAAAGATGACGCGGCCGACCGCTTGGCTCGCGAACTCGCCGCCGAAACCGGCGAGACGATCACAACCGCAGTCGCGGTCGCGTTGCGCGAACGACTCGAGCGCCTGCGCGGAGCGGTGCCACGTGAACGCCGACGCAAGTCGCTCGCCAGGCTCACGGATCTCAGCAGCGCACGTCCGGTTCGCGACGATCGAAGCCCTGAGCAGATCGTGGGCTACGGTCCAGACGGTCTGCCGTCCTAGGACACCGCGTGGTTCTCGACACCTCTGCGCTGATCGCGATGCTGCTCGCTGAGCCTGAGCGCGATGCGTACGTCGCGCTCCTCGCTGAAGCCGAAGATCCGATGATCTCCGCCGCGACACTGGTCGACGCCTCGATCGTCATGCTGGCGAAGACCGCCGAAGCCGGAATCCGCGATCTCGACGAGCTCCTACGGACGGGCGGCGTGCGCTGCGTCGCGGTCGACGACGAGCAGGCACGGTTGGCGCGTGACGCATTCGCTCGCTTCGGCAAAGGACGATCAGCCGCTGGCCTGAACTACGGCGACTGCTTCTCCTACGCACTCGCCCGATCAACGAACCAGCCACTGCTGTTCAAGGGCGAGGACTTCAGCAAGACCGACGTAACACCCGCGATCAACGAACCCACCAGCCCGCACTGACGCTCGCGTTTCGCGCGAGGCGGCTACGCGTCGACGTGCCTGTGACGCGACTGCTCTTCGGAAATGCGGCAGCGTTGCCGGTGGTGGCCTCGCTGTGCTGGATCGGAATGCGATGTGGAAGAGGTCGCTATCGGACGCGACGGTCTCAGTGGGCGGTGATCGTGAACGACGGCCCCCAGACCCATGGGGGGCGGGATTGGGGGCGGGTCACGATCGGGACGTCGATACCCCATCCGATGTCGCCGGTGCCTGGCGGCGAGTTTGACGGCACTCTGATCTGCATCTGGTAGCGGACACTCGTGTGGGCGCGAATCTCGTGCACCGTGGCGCAATTCAGCTCGAACGAGTACCCGACGTTCTCGTCGGTCTCGGCGATGCGCTCGGTATAGCCCGGGCAGCGCCGCAAAGAGACGGTTTTCGCGGACGCGTTCGTCAGCGTAACGCTGTAGCTGAGTATCTCCCCGGCGCGGACACGCGCTGGTGTCGTGACGCGAAGGTGCAGGCCGTCGAGTGGACTCGGCGGCGGTGTCCCGCAGTAGCACTGGAGCAGCCCGAAGCCGGTCATCGACAAGATCGAGCATGTCTCGGAGATCGACACGTCGGCGGGGGCGCTGACGCGGCCACCGTGTGGCAACGTGAACACGAGGCGCGTGAAGGTCACCGGCCGCTCAGGTCGGCCGTAGGGACACGGATCCTGGCTCGGGGTGTCCAGCCAGATGTCGACGTTCTTGCCGCGAGCCATGTCCGCTGGCGTGTTCTGCGCGATGATCGTGCCGTGGTGCAGTGCTAGGACAGCCTCGCGGACGCCCGCCTGTGTGACGCCGCTGATCTCCGGGTAGCCACGCAGCAGGCACGGCGTGGCTGAGACGTTGGTGAAGACCACGCCTTCGAGAACCCACCCGGTAGCGCCCTGCCCCTGACCCTGGCTGACGCGCAGCTGCGCCCGGCTACATGGAGGCGCGGACGTGGGATAACGCACCGCCACCTCACCGGAATAGAGCGGCAGAGGCCTGTCCAGCCACCCCACCCCCCCAACCGACGACCCCGCCGTAACTCCACAGCCCGCCAGTCCCGCCAAGGCCACCGCGAGCACGACACTCACAAGGAATCGCGACGCCCGGACAGACATGGCAGCAACATAACTCACGAGACGCCGCCGACCGATCTCAGACCGCAACGCACCCGGGGCGCAGCCGCCCGCGCTCGCGCGCCGCAGATGCTCGCGATTCGCGCTAAGGGGCGACGCGACCGAGGAGGTCGTGTCCCAGGACTGCTGTAAATAGCTGCCGGGTGCTGTCGAGTTGACGGCGTAGGTTCCCTCATGTCCTGCAAGACAACGAAGGAGGCCTACGCCGTGAAACGCACCGTACCGCCA
>JBEKXB010000055.1:0-2922 GCA_049512455.1 Solirubrobacteraceae bacterium
GAACGCAAAACAAAAGGAGGCCGACCCCCCACCAGCTGACCGCGCCCGCGTGCCCCTCGCCGCGGAGCCGTCGGCCCACGGCCTCCGCCTCCACGACGACGGGCACGCGGCACAACACAAACGCATCAGGCAACATCAACCACACAAACAACCGACGCGCGGTGGAGCCACATCAAACCGTCGCGCCGGGGCCAACACAAGCCGTCGCGCCGATCCGGCCCGCCGATCGCCCAGATGCCGTGTCGCGCACCTTCCCTGAGAAGCTCGGCGCCATGGGCGCAGATGACGCTCCAGATCGCGGCGTTTCACGCGGCGATCGTCAGCTCGATCGAGTCGCTGTCAGCGGGCGAGCTCAGCTCTGGCGGCACGCCAAAACGAACAGCGAGCAGCTCCCTCAGCGCGTCGATCACGTTCTCGCGCGCCTGATCGCGAGTCTCGCCCTGGCTGATCGCGCCACGAACCTGGGGGATCCGCGCGAGCACCCAGCCATCACCGGCGTCCTCGTAGACAATCGTCAGTCGCAGCCGCTCACTCATCAACGACACGGTAGCGCGCCGCGGCGTCACCGGACCATCGTTGCCAGCTGGCGACCGAGGCACCCAAGCCCGCGACACGCACAGCGCTCACGCAGAAGTGCGACTCTCGCCCCGAACTCGTCTGGCCGCACGCGTCTCACTCACTGCCAACTCCAGCGACTCATTGTCATCGAGATCGTTGAGCTCGGGGCGCGCGCGCAGCTCGTCGAGTAGCTGGCGCAAATCCTCACGCGCCGCCTCGCCTCGCCCCTCCTCGACCACGTACCGTCGCAGCGCATCCTCCACCAGCTGGCTCTCGCTGCGACGCGTCGCCACAGCCGTCATCTTCGCCGCAGTCAGCACACCCTCATCGATGTAGCAAGTCGTCTTGCGTCTAGCCACATAGCCCAGACTAACGCGGTGGCGTCAAAACCGTCAAGACGCCATGGTCGGGTCACGCCCCACATGTTCGGGCGAGTTTCTCAGCCAGCGCGGCCCCGCACCAATAGGGATTCCCGTAGTCAGACGCCCGGGAGTTTCCGTGGCGACCGCCAGTCGGCGCGCCGACTCGGTTCCAAGCGGGCTAACGGGCCTTAAGGGCGAAGCTGACTACCATCGGGCGAGGCGGGCTCGGTTCCTCGTTGTAGCCGCCGACGGCAACGCAATGCGCTTGGCTGGCGCATGCCACCGACTCGAGAATGGCGGTTTGGTATTGCGTAGATGCGTCAGCCGGTAGCGCCACCTCGACCGCTCGGCGCCACATTCCGTGCGTCTCGATAGCGATCATCGCCGGGCTGAGTGCATTTGCGGTGGTTAGACCATTTGCGGCGATGGTTGAACCGTTTGCCGCATACCCGCCGACGGCGACGCAGTTCCCGGCGCTGGTACACGTCACCGCATTGAGTGTGGCCCCCGCGGCAGTGGCGTCGGCATTGGCGGGCAGCATGACCTCGCGCGGTCGGCCCCACATGCCGTTGGTTTCAGTGGCGGCCATCACGTGGTCCTCGATTCCCTGCGTGTCGGGGTAGAAGCCGACCGCTGTGCAGTCCCGCGGGCTCGCGCAACTCACCGACGTAAAGGCAGTTCCCCTGACCGCTGCCAAGGCAGCACTCGCCCCCCACGCGGGCAGCATGATCGTGCGTGCCTGACCCCACACCCCGCCGGTCTCCGTCGCGGCCATGAACCGCAAACCCTGATCGTCCATGGCACGCTTGTCGTAGTAGGTGCCGACAGCAACACACGCTCCACGGCCGGTACACGTCACGGCATCAAGGCTCGCGTTCTGCAGACCCCTGACAGGCGTCGCGTCAGCGGGCGGCACGACCTCGCTCGCCCGACCCCAAACACCGTTCGTCTCAGTCGCAGCCAACGCCTGATAGCCACCCGCCGTGTTCGACGTGTAGCTGCCAACAGCGACACAATCCCCCCGACCGGTGCACGTCACGGCATCGATGCCCAACGGCACTGCCCGGTTGCCGCCGTTGTTGACGAGGGCTCCGCCGACAGGCAGCTCGATCGTGCTCGAAGGCCCCCACACTCCGCTCGTGTCGGCAGCAATGCGCATGCCCCCAGCGACGCGAACCACCACACAACGCTTCCCGGCGCCACACGACACCACCAACGCGGTGCCGACACCGTCGCTTCCCCGCGGAGCGACCGCCACCGGCCGACCCCACACACCGTTCGTCTCCGTAGCGACCATCGCCCGGGCAGGAGCGCCAAAACCGAGGCTGTAACTGCCAACGACAACACACTCCTGGGGGCCGCCACACGCGACCGAACTCAAACCGGCACCAGGATACTTCTCACCCGCGCCCCAGCCAGCCGGCAGCAACAACTCGCGCGCCGCCAGTTCACGCCCGTGAACCACAGGAGCCGGACCTAGCGCGCCCGCAGCCACTTTCGACCCATGCCGGACCAGCGAGTCGTAGCGCAGCACATTGCGAGCACGCTCAAGATGATGCGGCGAGGCGTGTGCCGGACCCGCCCAAACAACCGGCACGCCGCCGACCAGCAAAAGCAGCAACCCCAACAGCAACCAAACAGGCCGCCCATCCCGCCGACCGCTGACGCGCCCATCCTGTTCCCTCAAGACCTGAGCCGGACCGGCTTTGACGGAGTGAGCAGGCACCACAACGGATATCATGACTGGTCAGCCGGGGAGGGGAATGGAGGTTGTCCGGATCGTCGTGGAACTTTGGTGAGGAGGTTGTCCGGATCGTCGTGGAACTTTGGTGAGGGTCCTCACGGGTTGATGGTCACACGGTAACGGGCTCGCGGGTCTGTTGACGGTCGCGGTTGTTGTCGGCAGGGAGGGTGTGTCGTTCGATGGCGATGACGAGCTTGGCGAGGTCGCGGTAGCCGATGATCCGTCGGAACTGCTGCTCGGCGACGAGCATGCCGGCAG
>JBEKXB010000056.1:0-2743 GCA_049512455.1 Solirubrobacteraceae bacterium
GCGCCGAACTCCACCGCCGCTACGCGTCGGCTCCGTTCGACGCCGGCGGAAACCCTACCCTGCAACTACCAACCACCCACCAGCTCTCACAACAGGTGGACCCATGAACGGGGTCCGGTCACAGGAGCGCGGACCGAGGTTGATCGGACGCTCCCGTGCTGTCGCGGCACCATCGATCGCGTGCGCTCGGCTCGCGCAGAAGCTTGACGTGGCCGGGCGGCGCACATTGGGGCCGTCTTTGCTTATCGCGCCTCAGGTCGGGGGTGTGGTTGCCAGGTGATAACGATGGTTTGCGAGAGCGTTTGCGTGGGCGTGTGCCCCACGAAGTATTCGCCGCTGGCGACGCAGGGTCCGCCGACTGGGCACGCCACACGATCAAGGTATGAAGATGGCAGCTTTCTGCTCGCGTTTGCGGGCAGCTGGACGTTCACGCTTGGTCCCCATCCGCTGGATGACTGCTCAAGCACGCTCGCCCGGAGCGTTGCCTGCGGCGCCACGGGCCCTTCGTGGACCGCCTGCCTTGTCACGCCGACCGCGAGGCACTTTCCCGGTGCGGCGCACGCAACCGAGGTCGCGCGGAAGGTTGGATCTCCGGCTGCGGCTACTGGTTGCCAGCGACCATCATCGTCGGTGAATCCGCGGCCGCGTGGGACGTAAAAGCCAAACGCATAACAATCGCTCGTTGTCAGACACGTGATCGCCGAGAGCCCACTCGTCGGGTGCCTGATCTGCGCCGGGGCAACCGTGAAGCTCGACGCTGTCCAGACCCCATCGGTGTCGGTCGCGATCAGCCCCTTACTGTCGTTGGAGCGGTCGTACGTGTACAAGCCGACCGCGTAACAGGTAGTCGCGTCCGGGCAGGTCACGGAGCGCAGCGACGCGCCAAAACCGGAGCTCGGCAGCACAGCGCCTGGCGGCAGAGCGAGCTGGGTCGGATGACTCCAGACACCGTTGGTCTCGCTCACCGTCATCGCCTGCGAAACGCCGCGCTTATCGACGTACGCACCGACGGCGACGCAGTTGCTCGCGGTCAGGCAGGCCACCGAGTTGAGTGAGGCCGTTTGAGGCCATGGGACGTGGCGGTGCTTGCCAGCCAGGAAAGCCTCGCCGGTACTCGCTCCCGGCGGCAGGCCAAGCCGCGCCGGCTGCCCCCATACGCCATCGGTCTCGATCAGGCCCGCCGGCTGCGATGACGCCGCGCCGTAGTTGAGCTTGCTGAATGTTGAGTACGACCCGACAGCGACGCAGTCGCCAGGGCTCGTGCAGACAAGGCCATTGAGAGATGTTTCGGGAGGCTGCGCGAAGTTCCCACGCGCGAAGGTGGCCGTCGGCGCCCCGATCGTCGTTGCCCGCGCCCACACACCATTGGTCTCCGTGACGCCCATCAGCCCGAATGTCTTCGAGCCAGCGTAAGTACCGACTATTAGGCAATCCCCTGGGCTCGTACACGCCACACCACCAGGCACGATCGAAACCAGCCGGGACGGGCCCGCCACACGAGGCGGCGTCAGCTCGAACGTAGACAGCGACGATCCAGCGCCCGCAGCTGTCGTCGCCAGCCACAGCGCCAGCACGCAAATGCCGACAACCGCGACAATGCTCAACGCTCGCGACCTTGTCGACCTCGCAGCCATCGACGCTCGCGCCGGTCTTGCCAACCTGACAACGTGGCTCGAGACACCCGTCACGCGCACAGCCTAGCCACGGCAACCCAGTCCCGCCAGAGGCGTACAGCAACCGGCCTCCGTCATCGCAGTTCTCGCGCCGAGCAGCAGCGTGGTTGGCTGGCGGTCGCTCCCCCAACGAACAAAGAGCGATAGCGCGCCAGCCAGGCCGCTCGTTACTGGTATCGCCCACCAGCCCGATTGGGCGGGTTGTGGGATGACACCACTCCCCTGGAACGAACGCAAGGCACGCCCCCGGTCGCGGGCACCGCTCATCAGAGCACGCGCACCGCGCAGTGCACGCCGGGCGCTTTTGCCAATCGACCGTCAGCGGTAAGCAGCTCGCAGCCGAGCGTTTCGGCGAGCGCGACGTATGCGGCGTCGTAGGCACTGACGTTGGCGCGCAGCTCGTAGGCGCGGCGCATCAGGCCCAGCGTTGGATAGCGATCGATCGCGAGCGCCTCGAGGTCCTCGAGCGCCGCCGCGAACCGTCGTGCCGATAGCGTGCCTGCAAGCCAGCACCGGCGCAGGCCAGCGACTGTTTCGACATCGACCAGGTCTGGTGCGGCGACCTCACCGGCGGCACGCAACTCCGCGCGAGCTCGCCGACCATCCGCTGCGTCGTCGGCGAGCGCGTTGACGAGAACCGACGCGTCGACGACGATCAACGCGACGAGCGCTCGGCGCCCAAATCCTCGACGGCCTGCTCGAAACCGACCGTTCCGCCGCGCCGGCGCTCGATTCGATCGAGCACCTCACCAAGCGTCGGGCGCTCGGCGAGCCGCGTCAACTCACCAGCCAAGTACTGCTGCAAGGACTGGCCCTGACGCTCAGCACGACGCTGCAGTGCGGCGTGGACATCCTCGGGAACATCACGAACAAGAACATTAGGCATGCTTACAAGATGATAGCAAGCCCCGAGGCCGGTTCCGTGCCTTCGTAGAGCGCGCCTCCTGTTGTTGCTCCTATGTCAAGGTGGGTTCGCTATTTGCGGGCTTGTAGAGGAGTTTCCAGAAGTGCCGTGCGAGGTGGCGTTTGAGGCAGCGGAGCGCTTCGCGTTTGGTCTTTCCTTCGGCGGC
>JBEKXB010000057.1:0-2557 GCA_049512455.1 Solirubrobacteraceae bacterium
CCGCCTCGCCCGCCGCTACGACCGGCGCGCCGACATCCACGAAGCATTCCTCACGATCGGCTGCGCCCTCATCTGCCACAAGCAACTCACCCGACACCAACACTCATTCTGTTAGGGCCTCTTAGACGCGGGCGGCTACGCGCCAGCTGCTGCGCGAAGCGAGGCCGCGAGCTCGGCGGCACGCTCGCGCGCGATGCGCACCTGGTCGGTCAGAGGAACATGCTTGCCGCTGTACACCACGTCGCGTACCGCGCTTCGCCGTCACCGCCCATGTAGGCATCACCGCCCATCGGGTCGCTACGCGCAACGTCACCCATCTGCTTGACGAGAGCATCAACGCCGAGCAAGTCAACACGCACCATCGTTGGCATCAGCGGCATCGGCCGCGCTCCGTCGAGAAGCCCCGCCAGCCGCCCAGCGAGGACCGCCAACTCGCTGTTCGAGCTCACGCCACTCACGCCGACCGTTGCCGGCCGGCGCTCCCTCGACCCAAACCACTCTCTAGCAGCAACACGACGTAGTCACGTTACCCTCCTGGGCCGGGCTGTCGCAGAATCTGGAAGCAGCCACGGGCGCGAACGATGGTCACGTTCTCGCCTTGCGCGCTTCCCCGCATGCCGGACGGCCCTCCCAAGTCGACGGCCCGCTGATCGCCGCAGGCATTGGGCTAAGTTATCGAGCATTCGATTTCACATGACCCCACGATCACTAGCTGCTGCGAGCGCGTTCACATGGGTCGCGATAGCCCTCGCTGCTGCTGGGTGCTCCACCGCAGGCGCCCCGCCGCCAACGCTATTGGCGGCCACCACATGCTCTCCGAACTGCGCGACTTTTGTGGGCATCTACAAGGTTCGCCCGGGGCAAGTCGACCTCGGCAACGACGTCTACCACCTGACCTGGGGCTCTTGGACGTCAGCCTCCGCGCGCGGCCACGGCGTGTCGGTTACCGAGGTCATGGGCTTCGTGGAGCGCTGGAAAGTAGACGTCGTCGCGGCACGCGTCCGAAGGGGAACCTTCACCCGGCTAACCGTCGTCGTATTCCAGGGAGGGCGCGTCTACCGCAGCACTCTTCGCCTCCAGCACACCGACACCGGCCCGGACTGGTACTGATCCGCCCCGCGAGTTCGCTGGCCAGGCTATCCAGCAGCCGGGGCGGGATATGCACCATCTGCACGCGCTCGCTCCCACAGAATGCAGTCACGTTCAACGCCTCGCCGACCGTGACTGGGTTGCGCGACGGCAGCTACCTCGAACCTCAGGGCTGCGACACTGTTAGCAACAGGCATGCGGACGCGACCTGGTACGGCATTGGCTGAGTGGGCGATCGTCGACAGAGGCGGATTCGCTGACCTGCGGCTCGGCGACGAGCGCGACGTCATCCGCAAGAGGTTCGGCGAGTTTCGATCGTTTCGCCGGACGGCCGATGCGCCCGAGAGCGACCAGTTCATGCCGAGCGGCCTCATGGTCACGTACGGAGACGACCAGTGTGTGACATGCGTCGAGGTGCCGCGACCGGCCGCCAACCCGACCCTTCGCGGCGTGCCCCTCGTGGGTCGGGCCATCGGCGAAGTGGCAGCCGACCTTGCGGTGAATGGCATCGACGTCCAGCCTGACTCGACAGGTGCGGTGATTGTCGATTGGGGTGTAGGTCTCTACGCGCCATATGGCGTCGTTGAGGCGGTATCCATCGGAGCGTAACCCCGGCGCATTGTCGCTCCCACAGAAAGCGGCCGCGACCGCGGGGGTAGTGCGTTGTCGCTCCGCGCGAACAGGAGACACGCGGGTGTCAGGACTCGTCAGTCTTGACGCTGGACTGGCGCGGGCGCATGCTGCACGAGCATGAGTCCGTCGCGGGATGCGCAGGAAGCCCTAGCGAACGCGTTCACCGACGCTGGCTTCACGACTGGACGGGCCACGATTGCCGAGCACGATGTGATGGTCGCACGGCGGTCGGACTTCCGGTTGCGCTGGCTTGCGACCCGCATCCACACCTTCATCATTGTGTTCTCAGTGGACGAGCTGAACCCCGACGGGGCGGCCAAGCTGACACGCGCCGCGCAGGACTACGCGATCGAACACAAAGGCGGTGTGCCGCACGGCCTTCAGACCGGCACAGCGACGATCCCGGTCTTCCTCAGTCCCCACGCAAACGACGCCACCGAAAGCTGGTTTGCTCAGGCTCCAAAGCTCCGCTTCGCGGCGCTCGGCTTCCCAGTACTGGCGAACCTCGAGGCGGAGACGGTGACCTACTTCACGGGTCGCTGGAAGGTCGGCGGGATCTACAAGGCCTTCATCGTCGGGATCGTCAGCAACACAATCGCTCCGGCTCTCGCCACCAAGCCCTTGGCGCAGGAAGCACGCGCCAACGCCGGCACCTGACGACTGCGTCGCGTACGCTGTCGCAAAATCCGGAAGCCGCCACAGTGCTAGCCGGCAGGTCGTGTCCCAGGACTGCTGTAAATAGCTGCCGGGTGCTGTCGAGTTGACGGCGTAGGTTCCCTCATGTCCTGCAAGACAACGAAGGAGGCCTACGCCGTGAAACGCACCGTACCGCCAT
>JBEKXB010000058.1:0-2602 GCA_049512455.1 Solirubrobacteraceae bacterium
TCGGCGTGGACACTTGCAGTGGCCCCACCGTGGACGCTTGAAGTGGCCCCACCTCGCGTCGGTGTTTGTGTTGGTTGATGTTGCCTGATGTGGCGGGCGGGCGTCGTCGTGGAGCCGGAGCCCGTAGGGCGACGGCGGAGCGGCGATGCCCGCGGCGCGGCGTGCTGGCGGGGGTCAGCCTCCTTTCTTGGCGCGTTGTTGGAGGCCGTGGCGGAAGCGCCAGGACTCGTTGCCGGTGTCGATGATGTGGGCGCGGTGGGTGAGCCTGTCGACGACTGCTTTCGCGAGCCTGGCGTCGGGGAAGACCTTGGTCCATTCGCCGAACGGCAGGTTCGTGGTGACGATCATCGACGCGCGTTCGTTGCGCTCTGAGATGACTTGGAAGACGAGCTCGGCGGCGCCGGCGGGGAGTGCGAGGTAGCCGAGCTCATCGAGGACGACGAGTTCGGTTCGGGCGTAGCGGGCGACGACGCGGCCGAGCTCGCGTCTGGTCTCGGCGGCTTGGAGCTCGTTCGCGAGGGCGGCGAGGGTGGTGAAGCGGACTCGTCGTCCTTGTTGGCAGGCGAGAACGGCGAGCGAGATCGCGAGGTGTGTTTTGCCCGTGCCGCTGTCGCCGAGCAGGATCACTGATTCGCGGTCGTCGATCCAGGTGCCTTGCGCGAGCGCGGCGATCGTGGCTTGCGGGACTCTGGGGTTCTCGGTGAACTGGAAGTCCTCGAGGAGTTTGATCATCGGGAAGCG
Organism: Solirubrobacteraceae bacterium; assembly: GCA_049512455.1. Classification (GTDB taxonomy): domain Bacteria; phylum Actinomycetota; class Thermoleophilia; order Solirubrobacterales; family Solirubrobacteraceae; genus Palsa-513. The sequence goes on from JBEKXB010000058.1 coordinate 742, forward strand.
CGCGTCGATCAGTCGACGTCGCTCCCTGCGCTCAGCGCGCTCGCTGACTTCGGCTTCGAGCAGCGCGGCGAGGTAGGCGGTCGGGGTCTGCTGGTCGCGGGTCGCTTCCTCGGCGAGCGCGCGGAAGCGGTGGCGGACGGTCGGGAGTTTCAGCTCGATGGCGTGCGCCTCGATTAGGGTCTCCATCGCTTGGACCTTCGCTGGCGCGCTCATCGTGCTGCTCCGGCCGCGAGCAGCTGGTCGTAGCGCTCGAGCGTCGGCTCGGGCGAGCCGAGCCCGACGAGTCGCTCAGGCAGGTCGTCGATCACCGCTGGCGGTGGCCGCTCAGCGCGACTGGCGAGGACGGCGACGGCGCGGCCGTCGTGCGCGCCAGCCGCGAGCGCGCCCCTGACGGCCAGCTCGACATGCGCAGGCCCATGCTCGCGCGCGAGCAGCAACACGTCGACCATCTGGCCGGCGGCCTCCGAGGGCCCGTAGCGCTCGGTCAGCTTCGCCCACAGCTCATCGAAACAGGCCGGCCAGGCGCCCTGCAGGCGCTGCTGGTGAAGCGCGACGGATCCGGCGAGCGCGCCGGGCTTGTGAACCAGCAGGTCGAGATAGTGATCCAGCTGCGCCGAGACACCGAACCGGCCAGCGAGCCGGTCGTGACGCGCGATCGGTTTGCCGCCATGAGTGATCGTGATCTCGCGCGCACCGATCTCGGCCTGCACGCGCAACCCGACCAGGCCGACCGGGACCGAGTAGCGGTTTTGGCGAACAGTCACCATCGCCTTCGCATCAACCCTTGGGCTCGCCTGCTCACTGGTCTGTGCGCGCTCCCCAGGCAGCACGCGCAGCAACGGCCGCTCGCGTGCGAGCGCCTCACCGACCGTGCCCTGATGCCCGGTGATCCGCCGCGCGAGATCCCGCTCGCAACCAGCCAACAGCCTCGCGTTCAGCTCGCCCAGACTCTTGACGGCAGGGACCGGAACGAGGTGACGTCGACGAAACCGACCGACCTCGCCCTCGATGCCGCCCTTCTCATGCGCTCCCTGCAAGCCGACCAGCGTGAACTGCGACTCGAACATGTAATGCGAGCGCAGGCCAACGAACCGGTCGCTCTCAACGCGACGACGGCCCCTGAGGACCTGCTTGACCGCCGAGGTCAAATTGTCATAGCGCACCAGCGCCGGGACACCACCAAGGAACTCGAACGCGTCCGCGTGCCCCTCCAGGAACGCCTGCTGCGTCTCGTTCCTGAACGCGGCAGCGAACGCCGCACCGGAATGACACAGCCGCAGCTGGAACAAATGGACCTTCACGAGTTGCCCGTCGATCACCGCCCACGACTCGCCCCAATCGACCTCGCCCTCGATGCCGGGCTCATGATGCTGCGGCACGAACGCCTCGCCGACATCACCAAGCTCCCGGCGGCGATCGCGCACATACCGACTGACCTGGCGCTCTGACACAACCGCGCCATGCTCCTCAACCAGACGCTGCCACACCCGCCGCGCGGTATGCCGCTGCTTGCGCGGCGCGTCCCGATCAGCCTCAAGCCACGCGTCGATCAGCACGCGATACGCACCCAACGCCGGCGCCGGCCGCGACACCGGAGCCCGCTTGACCGGCGGCACCGGCGACGCCAACGCCTGGCGAACAGCTCGTCGGTGAACACCATGCCGCCGCGCCAACTCGTGAATCGACAGCCCCTCACGATCACGATCCCTCCTGATCTGCTCGAACAGCTCCATGCGAGAACCCATCCCTTCCGCCGCCTTCCGCTCGAGCTCAATGAGCCCGACACAGTCAGCAGCCGATCGGACGGAGGTGGGGCCAGTTCAAACGTCCACACTGGGGCCAGTTCAGATGTCCGCGCCCA
>JBEKXB010000059.1:0-10721 GCA_049512455.1 Solirubrobacteraceae bacterium
CTCACACCGCAGCTTCGGCTTCCACTCCCCCGACCCCCTGATCGCCCTCATCTACCTGTGCTGCGCCGGCATCACAATCGACCTGCCGCGATGACATTCACCACCCAATGGACCGGAGCACCTCTCATTCTCGTTAGCGGCACGCTTCTCACCGCCGCTCGAATCATTCGCGAGCCAGTCCGTGCTTTCGCCTCGCCGGGCGTGGCTGCCGCGTTGGGCGCAGCGTTCGCCGGCGGACTGGTACCAAGCCCTCTGGCCGGTGAGGTCGCACGCCTTCCCAGCCTTGTGCGGGGCATTGCCTTGTCTGCTTTCGTCGCCGACTCGCGCGCCATCGACCCTGTGCTGCTGCGCAACGCGCTCCGTGCGAACTCGGGTCGCAGTCTGCTGGCTGTCTGGAGCGCAGCACGTGGCGCAGATGTGCCTGGTCTCATGAAGGCGAGCACAACTCCCACAGATCTACTCTGGGGCGCCGATGATCGCCTGATAACCGCCGACGACGTGACCTCCGCTCGCCGCCTCCTCAACACTGACCGTGTACGGTGCCTGCCAAACTGCGGGCACTGGCCATTGCTTGAGCGACCAGCCGAAACCGCCGAATTCATAGTGACCGCCGACGTACGGTGACACGCCTTTCGTTTGACCCATTTCGAGTCGTGTCCTTTTCGTCGCGGCTCCGGAGCGTGCCCACTCGGCGCGTAGCCGTGATCGTGCCGGCCCTCTCCGCGGTCATTGTGGGCGTTGCGCTCATCGAGGGGCGGCTCGCCGGCACATTCCAACCGCTGGCTGACCTTCGTATCGCGTTCGGCACGCATGGCGTTTCTTCGCCGCCGAACTTCCCGCTTGTGCGCGACGTGGTGAGCATGTGGTTCGGAGCGGTGGTTCTTTACACCTGCTTGCTGGTTCACAAGCAATGGCAGCTGATGGCAAGGTTCATCCCCGACCTGGAGTCCAGTGGCGCGATCAGAAGCCTGCGGCGCCCCATCCCAGGTCTTCCACGAGTGGCGCAGATTTGGAGGATTGGCGAATCTGACCCCAAAGATGACGCCGTGAACATGGTAGTTAGACGCATTGACGCCTATCTCAGACTTGTCGAGAGGGCCGCGCCTTTTGTTGCGTTTGGCGCGGCGGTTGCGGCGTTCTTGCTCATCCTGGGCGAGGAGCCGAACATATTCTCGGTCTTTGCTCCGTCGAACCTTCACGGAGGTGGTCGCGCTGCATGGCTTGACGCTGCGTATAGCTCGTGGTGGGCAGGCACCGGCCACCCAATCGGCTGCGTGCTCTACTTCCTCGTTGCGACTCTCGGCATCTACATAATCGTGATGCAGAACCTCGTGGGAGTGGCATGCGTCTACTTCGTATGCGTCCTGCCGCACATCGCCCGCTTTAGCGCCGACTGGGGTAACGCCGACGGGCATTTCGGCTGGCGACCAGCGGCCACGGCGTTCCGAACCGTGTACTGGTCTCTACTAGTCCACGGCGTCACGCTTGCAGTGCTTCTCGTCGCATTGGGGCCCTCACGGGCGGGATGGATCGCCGGTCTACTTGCGATTTGGCTTATCGGCACTCCCACCTACATCGCGGTGCCCTGGTTGATATTCACTCGGGTTGAGAAGCGTGTTCGCCGCGACCGCCTGCGCGCGATATCCGCGCGATTGCAGACCGACAACGTTCATCTTGACTCGGTAGGTCCCGCCGTAGTTCCCTTCCTTTGGGAAATTGACCGAGTGCGTCAACTGCGCATCCGTCCCCTGCGTATGCGTAGCTGGCAATTCTCGACTATCGCGACCGCCATAGCCCTACCCGTCGTCATCGCGGTAGCCCAGAGGCTGAGCTAGTCACAACTTCCCGCTCCAAGCCTCAAGGTTCCAACGTGGGCGGCTTATCGATCTCCGCTCCCACAGGACACGGTTTGTCGAGGCGCGGGAGACGCCTCAGCCGTCGTGTCCGGTGCGCTCGGGATAGCACAAATCGAGCAGTTCCAGACTCCTCGCGTATATCCCTGGCGCCTCGCTCTCTCGCGGTCCGGCGATGTTCAACGTCGCACCAGCGGGAAGGGCATCGACGAGCTGTCGGATCGCAATCTTGGCCCGCTCCGGATCGAGGACATCGACCACCACGAACGGCCGAGCCAGCTCGGCCGCGGAGCGTTCGGTGAGATCGGTGCCGTGAGAATCGGTCTCCTCCGAGCGCTGGGTCAGTATCAGGGTGGCGTCGCTATCGCGCACATTCCAGGTCGTGCGCTGGGCGACGTCCGCCTCAGGGGTCTCCTTGAGGTCGGGGTACTGCGCTAGGAGACCCGGTGGCGTGGTCTGATCTTCAGCCCAGCCGCCACGTGGGCACCAACCCCCGTAGGGGATGTCGCGCGCGATCGCAAAGTCCAAGGCCGCCCGGTCGGGACCAGTCTGTCCGCCCGAGACAATGCGACCCAGCTGCGGTCTAGTTGCCATTTGTCTTGACTCCGACATCGTGGCGGTGGTACACCGCCGCCTCCGAGTAAAGGGCCGCAAAATGCTTGAAGAACTCGATCCCGGTGCGAGTTGGTGTCTGCTTGTCGGCCAGGAACTCGTGAAGAGTCTCGTACTGATCGCAGATGCTCTCTCCCCACGAGGACCCCAGGAAGAGGTGGCGCGTGTCGCGGCGCAAGATGCCAGCGCTCAGAAGCAGACCCGCCTGGTCGTAGCTGGCGCAGACGTTGTTCGCCGCCGCACGGTCGTCGGGGTCCCAGCTCTCATAGGGGCGGTCGACCAGCTGCTTGCGAACGCGGCTACGTGCCGCGCTGAAGACCTCCTGGGCCAGGTATTGGTGCATGTAGAACAGTGACTGCAGGTTCTGGCCGCGCATCTCCTTGGTGAGCTGGATGACCGCAAAGAAGACTGAGAAGCCGGCCAGGGCAGATCCCAGCTCGGCCAACGTCGTAAGCATTGCTCCTCCGGATTTCGAATGAACGCGGCCGCTTGGTCGCAGGCTGATGTTGCCGGATGGGAGACGCGAGCGCTCGGTGCCTCGGCCGCAGTGCCACGAGCCATCGGGCGACTCCCGCGGACCGGAGCTGCGCCCCGTGCCTGGATACGCAAGCGGATGGTCACGTTGACGTTGAGACAGCGCTGACGGCATCACGGCTCTCAGTACCGCGGCAGCGGTTCGACCAGGTACTTGGAGAGCAGGCTGGAGTCGGCGAGGTCGTTGAAGGCCGGCGGGGTGGCGGTGTAGAGGCGCTGGTCGTAGTTGACGGTCTCGGAGGCTCCGGAGTTGGCGTTGGCGTAGCCGTAGGTGCGGTTGAAGCGGAAGGTGTCGGCGTAGAGCAGGCCGTTGACGGTTAGCGGGGTGTTGCAGTCGCCCACGCTGTAGGGGCCGGAGCCGGGCGCGGGGCCGGCGACATCGGCGACTTGGTAGCTGAGGCTGGAGCCGTCGGCGGCGGCGCAGGTGTTGGTGATGCCGCCGGCGACATAGAAGCCGTCCAAGGTGGTCACGCCCTTGCCGATGTAGATGTTGCCGGTCACGATCACACCAAGCGACGGGTGGTTGGTCTCAGCGTTGAGCGCCCCGCTGGGGTTGTTCGAGCCGTAGGTGATGTTGGCGTTGATGAAGAGGTTGCCGGTGACGTAGAGCGTCCAGCGGTGGTTGATGACCAAGTTCGGCAGAGCCGGACTGGTGCCGCTGCCGTCGACGGTGCTGCCCAGGACGTAGGTGTTATGGACGGTCGGGGCGAGACCGGGTTCGGCCGCCGGCGGGTTGGCCAGGACGACCTTGCCTTCCAGGTTGGCGTCGCTGTGGTCGTCGTTGTAGCTGCCGGAGCTGAAGCCGGATTGGTAGGAGCTGCCTCCGAGGACGGTCGGGGCGGTCGGCGCGCTCCCCTGCTTCAGCCAGATGGTCTGGGCGGCGGCGCAGAGGTTGGGTCGGATGACCACGCCGGTGCCGTTGGCCGATGGTATGCCGCTGGAGGAGCCGGACTGCACACCGGCGTAGGGGTTGGCCGACAGGTTGTCGCCAGCACTCACCAGGTACTGACCGATGGCGCCGGAGGCGCTGCCGCTAGCGCCGTTGTTGTAGACGATGTTGTCGTAGGCGTTGCCCAGTCCCGTGTCGGTGGTGCTGGAGCAGTAGTCGAGCGAGCTTTGGTCGCAGGTCTGGGTGGCGCTGGTCGTGCTCTGGCTGCAGCCCCCGGCATGGACATTGCCGCCGGTGGTAGTCAGGTACGGGGCGAGGTTCTGGTAGCGAGTGAAGTAGATCGGCACCGACGGGTTAGACGTCCCCGGCGCGCTATCCGGGCTGGCGGTGCCGTCTGCCGGGGCGTTGCAGTCGGTTGGGTGGCCGCTAGCCCAGTACTCGATCACACATAAAGTGGCGGTGTTGGAGATCGTGCCGCCAACCGGCACGCCGGTGGCGTTCGCCAGGCTCACCTGGAAGTTGTAGGAGCCCTGCTGACTGCCGGAGAGCTCCTCGCCGTCGCCGGCTGAGCCATCCCAGCTAACCAGTTGGCTGCCGGTGATCGTGCCTTCGCCCGGCGACTGGGTGCCGGTCTGGACCGCTATTTGAGAGTTGACGCCGCCTCCCGGTCCTTGGTCGTAGAGCTGGTAGTAGAGCGGCCCCTGGCCCGGGTCGGGTTTGACCTGGATCTCGATCGTGCCGGTGCTAGCGCCATTGCCGTTGACGCTCGAGGCGGTGCCGGGCGAGTAGGCGTAGTACTGGTACTGATTCCCGCCGTAGCAGTCGGGCACCTTTGAGGGGTGGCCGTCATCGGCGGCAAAGCCGGTGGCGAACTTAGAGAGGCACCCGACCGCCGCCGGGATCGGGTTGTAGAGCTGGTTGGACGCCACCCAGGTGTTCGCTGTAGCAGCGGGTGTGCTCGGGCCGTCAAAGCCGGCTAGGTCATAGACGCCTTCGAGCCCAGCGCTGAAGTCCTGGCAGCCCGATATCAGCGCCGCGACGGTATTCCCCGTACCGGTGGCGCAGTTCGGATCGGTCTGCTGGACCAGATCGGGGTAGACGCCGATGTTGGCGGCGGTCTTGACGGTGCCGGAGAACGTGAAGCTAACACTGGCGTAGGCCGGGAGCACCGAAAAGGACAGCGTCTCGACACCGCCGCCAGAGCTGCCGCAGGAGATGTAGGTCGGCGTGAAGAGCAGGCCCGAGCCGTTGTAGGCGCCGAACCCGTAGGAGCCGCTAAAGCACGGTATGGCGCTGTTGACGGTCCAGCCGGCCGGCATGTTGGGCGAGCCGTCCGAGCCGATGCTGTAGCCACTCGACCCGCCGCTGATGGTGGTCGGGTCGATATTCCCGGGAACGGCGTCGGACAGGGTGTCGACCAGAGCGTTGCTGCCCGGGCTGTAGCCGATGTTGTAGTCGAGGTTGTTATCCAGGGTGACGGTGTAGCTGACCGTATCGCCGGGTTTCAGGCTCGTGCCATTGCCCCCTGCCGGCGGGTTCTCGGTCACAGAGACCTTCGGGCTGCCAGTCGGCGCATAGATCAGGCTGTACGGGTTGGTGCTGCCGCAGCTGGTCGACTGGTCGCAGACGCCGGAAATCTGGTCGGAGCTACAGTCGGTGTAGCCGTCGGCGCCGGAGTTCTGATTGGTGGCGCAAGCGACCCCACTGTAGTTGGTGCCCTGGTAGGTGTAGGCGGTCGTCGGATAGGCCGTCGTGGTGATGCAGAACGGGCTGTGCTGGTAGCCGGCCACACTGAAGTTGCCGCTCGAGTCGGTGGTGGCGTTCGGAAAGACGTTGCCGCTGCCATCGGTCCAGCTGGCCGTCGGGTAGGGACCGGAGCCACCTCCCGAGCAGTCGTAGAGGGGTACGTTCGCAAAGCCCTTGCCAGTCGCCTGGTTGGGATCGGAGACGACCTTGCCCTTCAAGGCGATGATTGGGATGGTGACGTAGACGGGAGAGGTGTCCCAGTAGTAGATGTCGCCGCCGCCGCGGGCGGCCTTCCAGGTGCTGTCGGCCACCCCGTTGTCGTACCAGCTGGCCGGAGCCTTGTCGTTGCCGCCGGCCGCGTGGTCCGGGCAGCCGTTGGTGGCATCGTCGATGTCGCCGCAGAAGATCGCCACCTCGAAGCTCAGGCTAGTGGTTGACGGGTGGCTCTTGAACTGAAAGGTCACCTTGAAGTCGTGTGTGGCCGAGGCGCCATGGGAGCCCGGGCTCATGTTGATGTTGCTAAAGACGGCGGCGACGCCGTCGCCTTGGCAGCTGGACTTGCCCACGTTTGCCGCACTGACGTTCCAGGCGAGGTACTTGCCGGAGTAGGTCGTGACGTCGCTGGTCGAGCCGTCATTGGCGAACGGCGAGTCGTAGTTGTAGTAGTAGGACGGACAGCTGTAGGTGTCCCCATCGATTATGCCCGGGCCGGCGGCAGAGTCGAACGGGTTAAAGGGGTCGAAATAGTCAAAGTTGTCGTTGAGCTGGGCGGTCGGGCTAGCTTTGCTCAAGCAACCGGGAGCGCAGGCACCGCCGCCGCCAACCGCGTAGATGTCGGCGTCCCAGCGGCCACCCTCGGTGTAGCTGCCAGAGACGGTGTAGGGCACGTCGACGGTGACCTTGTCGCCGTTGATGCTCAGCTGCGGCTGGAGAATCGAGCGCTTACCACCCGAATCATCACCCGCGCCCAGCGGATCGGGCATGTTCGTATGACCTGGCTGCGAGTCGGCGTGGGCAGGTGGGGCTGAAGCGACGCCGTACCACCCGGCCGCTGCGACCAAGGCTACGAAGACTATGAGAGCGCTAACCCATCGCCTGCCCGTACCAGCTACCTCACGTTACCATCACTACAAGCTTAACTGTAATACGGGCCGTTGCCAAGGGGCAGGCGCCTGGGACGGAGGAAATGAATAAGAGCGGAGTGCGGACTCCTCGGCCGATTGATGGCCGAGGAGTCCGCTGGTCACGGAAGCGTCAGCGCCACGTGATCCAACCCCGCGAGGAGTTGGACTGACGGTTGGTGCTGGCCCTAGTGGTGCCTGCGAGCCTAGCTCTGGGCACTGATGTCGAGACCGGGCCCGAAGATCGGGCTGCGGATGACATTCGGGCCTGAGGCCTCGGGGTGACCGGGCAGGCTAACTCGGAGCCGGTGTGGGCTGTGCTTGACCGCTCGGTAGGTAAACGGCCCGGCCAGCCCGGAGGCGTTGTGGCCGATTACCACGTAGGCCTGGACGATCACGGCCGAGCCGCGACAGGTCACTATCCGGTGGTACGGGGTGCTGGTCGTACCAGTGGCGCCGGTTGAGCCGCTTTGGCCGGTGGAGCCGGTGGAGCCGGTGGCGCCGCTGGCGCTCCCGAGCTCCTTGGACATGCGGCACTTGATGTAGCGGCTGATGTTGGCAGCGACGTAGCCGCTGGTCGGAACGTACTTGGCGGTCTCGCAGCCTCTCCCGTAGATGCACTCCACGTACAGGTTGCCGACGTGGCAGGGGAACGAGTCCCCATTGCTGCCGGTGCACATTCTGTAGCCCGCCGGGTTGGTGGCGCTGGCGGTGGCCCCAAGCGGGACCACGGCGATCGCCACAATGCTCGCCACCAGGGCGAGCGTGAGCGTGATGGGGCGCATGCCCCACCTCCTTTCAGGTAGGGGCAAGCGCGGCGACCTCGAGCGAGGCCGGGCGTGAAGGAACGCGGTCTGGCGATGCTACGGCCAGAACGTAACTGCCATTATATAACAATTGTTACAAGCTGTAAAGCCCATTATTGCTGGGCGGATTGGGCCTCGGGACGGCTCCGGCTCTACGCCGATGTCATAGGCGACTCTACTGCGATGTCATTGCGTTGGGCAAGGGCGCTCGTGAGGCTGGCCGCATGCCAGCGAGCGAGACGTTCCAGCAAGCCTTGGGTGAGGCGGTACGCCAGCGCCGCCAGGAACTCGGCCTAACCCAGGAGGCGCTATCGCTGCGGTCTGGCCTCCATCAGCGCTGGATCTCCAACGTCGAGACCGGTAAGCGCAACCCGAGCTATGGCAGCTTGCGACGCTTGGCGACGGGCCTGGGGCTGCCCGCCTCCGAGCTACTCAGTCGAGCCGAGCAGCTCGAGGACGAACCGCGGAAAAATCCAGCGGAGCCACGACCGATGTAACCACGGGAGGGTTTGCAGTCTCGCCGCTGATGTCATGACTCCACCTCCGACGGTAACACGGCATGCCGGCGACTGGCAACCGCTACGGCTCTGGCCACCGATATGCGGGTTGCGTCCGACGCCGGCGCAACCATCAAGGCATGGCGGTCGCGGCCTCCGGAGAGCTACTTGCCGAAATGTGCTTCCGGCGCGTGCCCGGCGACATTGTCGACCGCGATGTAGTGCTGGCGGCCCTGTGGCACCTTCACCTCGCGGCGCTCCGCGGCGGCTTCGCGGTTTCACCTGGGCGCACGTTCCGGCATACGCTGCTCGGAGCCCGTTGCGGTCTGCGGGCGACCGACTTCCGAGCCGCATTGAACGAACTTCAGCGCGACGGCCTGATTTTCTCAGCGCTGAACCGCCACGGCCTGACCCGGCGCGGCTTCCAGGCGGTAGCCGAGATTGTCGACATTGACCGGGTACTTGCCGCCGAAGCTGCACTCGCCTCTCGGCCTTGACCGCTTTGCCCGCGAGCGCGGAGGGGCTCACGGATGGCTCAGCTCTCGGGACAGCTCGCAGCCATGACATCGCGGTAGGGTCTGGAAGCATGCGGCAGACCCATCCTCGCCTTCATCCGGCATACAAGACTCTGGCATGGTCTGGCGCCCTCGTGGCCTCGGCGACGCTCATGCTCGCACCCGCGGGTGCTGCGGTTGCTAACGGTGCCCCACTCGCTCACGCTGCCACCTGCACCCGCGTTCCAGGCGACCCATCGGGACCGTGTGCAGTCGGCAATGTCGTCGGGGGCTGCTCCTACAGCAGGCCCTGCGCGAACGGTGCCTACGTCAATTGCATTCGTTCAGCGGAGCTCGGAACTGCGCCCCCGCAGGGCGGGAATGTCGTGGATGCACACAAGACCGTCAGCTGCGTGACCCACAGGGGCGCCACGATCTTGAAGGCTTACTTGGTCTCCGGGGCTAGCCCCCCACTGAGCTACAAGGCGATACCCCACAAAGCCCACAAGCTCCATACCACGATGCGTCCCGGCTCGAATTTCTATAACGGCAGTTGGGCCGTCTACGTGGAGGTTCAGAGCTGACGCCTGCCATGCGTGGAATCAAGCAACATTTTGCCGCCGTGGCCGTCGCGATCGTGGCCTGCCTGATCCCGGCATTGGGAGCCCAGGCGATCGTGCCAGTGCCGGCTAGCGGCCAGACAACCTGCACCCATCTGCCGGGTAACCAGTCCACTCCGTGCAGGGTCGGCAACTCGGTCGGGCAGTGCGTCTATGGCCTGAAGTGCTACAACACTCCCTACATCACCTGCACGATGTCGAAGGAGCTTGGCACGCCACTTCCCCAGGGTGGTGGCGTCACCAACATGCATCGGACGGTCAGTTGCGTGACCCACAAAGGCGCCAAAATCCTGAAAGCCTACTGGCTTTCAGGAGCTACGGGCGGCTTATTCAAGTACAAGGCGATCCCACACAAGACCCACAAGCTGAAGACGACCATGCGTCCCGGGTCAGCGTTCTATAACGGAACCTGGGATCTCTACATCGAGGTGCAGAGTTAGGCGATGGTCATGCGTGGATTCAAGCAACATCTCGCCGCCGTGGCCGTCGCGATCGTGGCCTGCCTAATCCCGATAGTGGGAGCCCAGGCGATCGTGCCAGTGCCGGCTAGCGGCCAGACGACCTGCATCCACTTCCCGGGTGATAAATCCGGTCCATGTGAGGTCGGTAATTTGCAGATATGGTGTATCTACACCAAAGGCTGCTTCAATGATTCTTTCATTGTCTGCAAGATGTCAAAAGAGCTAGGGACTCAGCCTCCTCAGGGCGGCTCCGTCATCAACGAGCACAAGACGGTTAGCTGTGTGACCCGCAAGGGCGCCAAGATCCTGAAGGCATACTGGGAGTCGGGTGCTAGCCCCCCGGTGAGCTATAAGGCTATACCCCACAAGACACACAAGCTCAACACCACGATGCGTCCAGGATCGAATTTCTATAACGGAACAGTCGGTCTCTTCATCGAGGCTCAGAGTTAGACATTGCCATGCGTGGAATCAAGCGACATCTCGCCGCCGTGGCCGTCGCGATCGTGGCCTGCCTGATCCCGGCATTGGGAGCCCAGGCGATCGTGCCAGTGCCGGCTAGCGGCCAGACGTCCTGCACCCATCTGCCGGGCAACCCGGCGACCGCCCCGTGCAAGGTCGGCAATTCAGTGGCGGAGTGCATCTATGGCCTGAAGTGCTACAACAACCCCTACATCACTTGCACAATGTCGAAGGAGCTTGGCACTGAGCCACCCCAGGGTGGCAACATCGTCAACGAGCACAGGACGGTTAGCTGCGTGACCCACAAGGGTGCCAAAATCCTGAAAGCCTACTGGGGCTCAGGAGCTACTGGCGGCTCATTCAAGTACAAGGCGATCCCGCACAAGACCCATGGGCTGAAAACGACCATGCGTCCCGGGTCAGCGTTCTATAACGGAACCTGGGTTCTCTCCATCGAACTCCAGAAATAAGAGGCATGGAGCGGGGGCTCTCGGCTACAGCCGGGAGTTGAATCAGTGCGGGTTGTCCCCGATAACCTGACGGTCATCGGGGACTGAGGGCTGTTTGGCATCCTCGCCCAGTTGGCATCACTGGGTTGTGACATCTTCGGCTTCCGTCGGTGTCCG